>NZ_JBMSDT010000009.1:0-350742 GCF_049445795.1 Larkinella sp. VNQ87 | reverse complement strand
TGGGATGGTGGTAAGGGTGCGGGGGACCACCTCTTCCCATACCGAACAGAGCCGTTAAGCCCCGTTACGCCGATGGTACTGGAGTCATGTCCGGGAGAGTAGGTTGCCGCCACCACAGATTTATGAGCCCCTCACCTTACCGTGAGGGGCTTTTTTTGTGCCTGTTACTTCACTTGCTTCACATACACATAGTAATCCGAATCACTGGTGAGCGACTTAACACCGGTTTTCTCGAGTGTTTGCCATTGGGTGGTTGGCATAAGACGTTGATTTGGCCCCGATGCGTTCAAGCAGACCTGTAGAGGCATATCAAAACCGGATACGCAATTAGCCCAGCGGTATTGCAGTTTGTTGCCTACCACTTTATACTCCAGCGTGGGAATACGCGTATCGCGCAGGTATTGGTCAAAAACTTTTTGAAGGTTAATACCCGACTGTTGACTGATGTACTTTTCGATTTGCTTTCCGTCGACGGTCTGGTGATAGAAGGTTTTGTTCATGCCGCGCAGGATGGCCCGCCATTTCACGTCGTTGTTGATGATCTGGCGAATGGTGTGTAGCAGGTTGCCGCCTTTGTAATACATATCACCGGAACCCGAATGGTTGACGTTGTAAATACCGACAATCGGACGGTCGTTGCGGATTAAAGCCCGACAACCCGTTACGTAAGCCGCACCCGCATCCTTGCCATAATAATATTCCGTGTAGAGGTTTTCGGAATAATTCGTGAAGCTTTCATGCACCCACATATCGGCTACATCCTTGTACGTGATGTTGTTGGCAAACCACTCGTGGCCGGATTCGTGAATAATGATAAAATCCCACAAAAGCCCAAAACCGGTTCCCGACAAATCTTTGCCCAAATATCCGTTTCGAAAGCGATTGCCGTACGTCACCGAGCTTTGGTGCTCCATGCCCAGGTAGGGTGTTTCAACCAGTTTGTATCCATCTTCGTAAAATGGATACGGGCCGAACCAGTGTTCGAAGGCTTTCAACATCGGTTTTGCCTGCTGAAATTGCCGCCGGGCCGAGTCCTCGTGTTCGCGCAGAGCGTAAAAATCCATCGTCAGACGGCCTTTTTCGCCTTGTAATGTATCGCTCCAGTGAATGTAGTCGCCCACGTTGAGGTTGACACCGTAATTGTTGATCGGATTGCCGACGAACCAGTCGAAGGTGTGGGTTCCGTCGTTATGCTCGGTGACCCGGCGCAATCGCCCGTTCGAAACGTCTGTCAGCCCTTTCGGAACCGTCACGCTGATTAGCATGCTGTCGGGTTCGTCGTACATGTGGTCTTTGCAGGGCCACCATGCACTGGCACCCAGGCCCTGACAGGCCGTTGCGATGAACCACTGCCCCGCTTTGTCGCGTCGCCAGACAAAACCGCCATCCCAGGGCGCACGCTTGGCTTTCTTGGGTTGTCCCTCATAAAACACCTCCAACGACTCGGTTTTGCCGGTTACCTGCGGTTTTTGCAGTGTCACGAACCAGGCATTGCCGTCCTGCCGGAACGTCAACTCCCGCCCATCCTGCACGATTTTCTGAATTTTTAACGGACGCTGTAAGTCCACCTGCATCATCTGTTTGGGTTGTAGCACCCGGTATCGAATGGTGGTGCTGCCACTGATGGCGCTGTCGGCCGGATTGAGTTTGACCTGCAAATGGTAATAGGCCAGATCCCACCAGATGCGTTCGGGCGTGATCGAACCGCGCAGGGTGTCGTCGTGCGTGAACGCATATTTTTGGGCTGAAACGGTCAGACTGACGAACAGGCAGATTAGTAGCCCGATGGTTTTAAAACGTTTGTTGATCATGCGATAAAAAGTCAAATCAAAAACCGGTTTTAGGTAATTAGCGGGCACCCGGCGGACAGTGTTCCAGCAGAAATTTGGTGTAAAGCGACCGTAGATGCTGCGTCGTGCCTTCACCTTCCGAAATGCTATGTGTCCGGTTCGGATAGGGCATGACCTGGAATTGCTTGTTGTGCTTGACCAATTCATTGATCAGCACTTCGGCGTTGGAATAATGCACGTTGTCATCGCCCGTACCATGAATGTACAGCAAATCCCCGCGCAGGTTCTTGGCATAGGTGATCGGCGATCCGGCCAGGAAATCCTCCCGGTTTTCCTGCGGCAAGCCCATGTACCGTTCCTGGTAGATATTGTCGTAAAAGAGTTGGTTGCCCACGGCAGCAATCGAAATTCCGGTTTTATAGATCTCGGGATGTTGGAACAATAGGTTTAGCGTCATCGAGCCGCCCCCACTCCAGCCCCAGACCGCCACCCGGCTGGTGTCAAGATAAGCCCGTTGCTCAAAAAGTTTCTTAGCCCCCATGGCCTGATCGCGGACGTTGATGCGGCCAATTTGCCGGTAAATCGCTTTCCGCCAGGCAGTACCCTTGAGTGTCGGCGTGCCCCGGTTATCCAGCGACACGTAACAGTAACCAGCCTTGGCCATGTCGCCTTCGAAGAGAAAATTGGACCCGGCCGAAAAGACATCGCCGGTGGTCGTACTGGCGGGTTCGCCGTAGACGTAAAAAACAACCGGGTATTTTTTGGTGCTGTCGAAGTTCGCCGGTTTTCGCATCCAGCCGTCGAGCGTAATGCCGTCGGCCGTCGTAAGGGTGAAAAACTCGACGTTGCGCGGTTCCGGTGCGTTGGGAGTGGTTCGGGCTGCGCTCCTGACTTCCTGATGGTCGGGCAACCGAATCCAGTGGCTCGAGGGCGGCACTCGGTGGCTATTGAACGAATGCATCGCAAACTGCCCGGTCGGCGAAATGGTGTAGGAATGCGTACCAACCTGGTTAGTGGGCGAGACTTGCTCCAACTTTCCCTTGCCATCCATTTTGGTCCGGAACAGATACCGCTGGGTGGGATTTTTCGGCGAAGCGATGAAATAAAGGTACCGGTTTTTCCCGTCGATGTGGCTGATGGTGGCAATGTCGTACGAACCGGGCGTCAGCAGGATTTCCTTTTTGCCATCGCTACTGAGTTGGTAGAGGTGCCGCCAGCCATCTTTTTCGGATACCCAAACGAAGGATTTTCCGCCGTCGAGCCATTCCCAGCCGTCCGGATTGCCGTTGTTCCAGCTTTCCTTGGTCTCAATCCAGGTGTCACTGGTTTCGCGGTGAATGGGAGCAAGCGACCCGTCCGACGCTTGGGCCACGAACAGGATGCTTTGATTTTGCTTGCGGTTTAATTGCTGGATAATCAGTTCGTTGGAGCTAGGAAACCATTCCATCCGGACCAGGTAATGTTGTTGCGGATCGCCCGGAATTGCCAGCCAACGCGTAGCACCACCCGAAACCGGAACCAGGCCGATGCGGGCGGGCGAGGGCGATTCGCCTACTTTGGGATACTCGACCGGAATGGCCCGTGAGTAAACCGAATCCGTGGTATTGAGCATGAGGTAGTCGCGGATGGCGCTGGCGTCGATCTGCCAGTAGGCAATCTGTTTGCTGTCGGGACTCCAGCGAAAACCGTCGCGGCATCCGAACTCTTCCTCATAGGCCCAATCGAACGTACCGTTGATCCGTTTGCGGGTGCCATCGGTGGTCAATTGGGTGGTTTGACCCGTTGCAGCATCTTCGACAAAAAGGTTATTCCGGCTGACGTAACCCACTTTCGTCCCATCGGGCGACAGTTTGGCGAAGAGCAGCGACTGGCCGGGCTGGTTTTTGCCGATTTGCCGCAACTGATTGCTTTTTCGGTCGAGCAGGTAATAATCGCCCCGGGTGTTATACCGCCAGACTCGGGCGGTATTTGTAAAAATCAACACCCTGGAAGAATCCTGACTGAGCGCGAAGCCAGCCACGGTCAGTGGCTTGGGAGCGCCGGGCGGGGTCAGTTGTTCTTTGCTGAGAAAGGTTGATTCCTGACCCGAAACAACGTCTGTCCGGACGATGGATTCGCGGGTGATCGATAGATACGTTCGGCCGTCGGGGAGCCAGCGAATGCCCTGCGACTGTGCTCGGGCAACGCAGGAAAAGATTACCAGGAAAAAAGCAGACAGCGTTAAAGTTCGGATGGTTGAGTTCATGCGTTAGAAAATGGCTTTACTGTACTGACCCGGTGTCAGGCTGGTGATGAGCTTAAATTGGCGATTAAAATTGGATAAATTGGTGTAACCGCACGAAAAAGCAATCTGACTGATGGGTAATTTCGATTCCTGCAACAACCGGCAGGCGTGTTCGATGCGTACCTCGTTGAGTAGTTGCGAGAATGTCTTGCGGGTATGCAGCCGGAAAAACCGGCAAAACGCACTCGGCGTTAGGTGCGCCTGGTTGGCAACTTCCTCCAGGGTAATCGGCGATGCGTAGTTGTTTAAAATATAGGTAAACACATTATCCAGGCGCTGGTGATCGTCGGGTCGGCGTGGCAGTTCGTAGGCCGTGATAGACAAGCGCTCCCGGCGCGGATCGGAGGCCATCTGATCGAGTACGGACAGCAAGGTCATCAACTGGTCGAACGGGCGCTGGGTTGGCAGTTGCTCCAGGCAGGTCGTTACCGAACCCACTTCATTGAACCGAATCCGAACGCCGTGCCGAGCTTCCCGAAAGAGTTGGTCCAGGTGGTTTAACTCGGGCATTCCGAAAACCGTTTGCTGAAGGTGTTCCGGGCGCAGATAAACCGAATACGACAGGGCGCGTTCCGGAGAGTCGGGAACAAAGTAGGCGGGATCATTCCGGAAAACGTGCGGCAAATTAGCCCCCAGCAACAGCAGATCGTAGGGCCGAAACCGGTCGATTCGGTCGCCGACAACCTGGGTTCCTACGCTTTCTTTGATCAATGTCAGTTGCAATTCCGGATGGAAATGCAGCCGATCGTAGAAATGCGGCCCATCGTCGACCTGTACCCGGAACGAGCGATCGGTAACCGTCGGGACCCGAAACAGCAGCGGTTTCATCGGTTGGTAGTCGATAGCACCCAAAGGCGGAGGTAGGTCGTAGCGTAGTGAAGCGGTTGGTTCATAATGCTCAGGTTGGTTGATGGTCCTAACGAGTCAGACAAATTAGTAAAAGAAATGAAAAATGGTACAGAATTGGTGAACAATATGTTCGGTGTTCAACAAATTGGAAAAAAAAGTATTAGAATTAATCAACGTGTAGGAAGTGGAAGCTTTCGTAAATCCCCAAATTTGTAGTATCGATAAATTTGGTTTCTTCCGTTTGTTTCACCTTCATTACTATTCATTCTATGGCAACTTCCGTACCCTGGAAAGGCGTGTATCCTGCCCTTCTGACGCCATTTACGGCTACCGATGAACTTGACTTGCCGCTGTTTGTCAAGAATTTACACGCCCAGCTTAGTGCCGGGGTTCACGGAATGATCATCGCCGGATCATTAGGTGAAGTCAGTACGCTGACTGCACCGGAAAAGCTGACCTTGCTCGAAACCGCCATCGAAACGGTCGAAGGACGAGTGCCAGTGATCATGAACGTGGCCGAATCCGTCACCCGCGAAGCCATCCGGCGGGTGCAGGAAGCGGAAGCCGCCGGGGCCGATGGCCTGATGTTGTTGCCTCCTATGCGGTATTACGCCGATTCACGCGAAACCGTTGCCTATTTCAGCGCCATTGCGAAAGAAACTTCGCTGCCGATCATGATTTACAACAACCCGGTCGACTATAAGATCATGACGACCGTGGCGATGTTCGAAGAACTGGCGGCTCTGGCCAACATCCAGGCCGTGAAAGAATCGACCCGCGACCTGACCAACATTGCCCGGATGCGGAATGCCTTCGGCGACCGGTTTCGGATTCTGGGGGGCGTCGACACGCTGGCCCTCGAAGCCCTGCTGGTGGGTGCCGACGGTTGGGTGGCCGGTCTGGTGGATGCATTCCCCCAGGAAACCGTTGCTATTTACGAACTAGCCAAAGCCGGGAAGGTGGAGGAAGCACTGAGCATCTACCGCTGGTTTATGCCCCTGCTCGAACTTGATATTCAGCCCAAACTGGTTCAATACATCAAACTGGCCGCTGCCGCTACCGGTATTGGCTCCGAGTATGTTCGCGCACCCCGGCTGACGCTGGAAGGCGAGGAACGGACGCGGATTACCGGCATCATTGAAGCGGCTCTGGCGGTCCGACCGGTTTTGCAACCGGCCTGATCGCAGACTATTCCTAACCCCAACCGTATGAATTATCACTTTTTCTGCATCGACGCCCACACCTGCGGCAACCCGGTTCGGGTCGTCACGGGCGGGAGCATTCCGCACCTGGTGGGGGCAACGATGAGCGAAAAACGGCAACATTTTCTGCGCGAGTACGACTGGATTCGGAAAAGCCTGATGTTCGAGCCGCGCGGCCACGACATGATGTCGGGCAGCATCCTCTATCCGCCCTCGGACCCGGCCAACGATGTGGGCGTGCTGTTCATCGAAACTTCGGGCTGTTTGCCGATGTGCGGCCACGGAACCATCGGCACCGTCACGGTAGCCATCGAGCAAGGACTGGTGGTGCCCAAAACGCCGGGCGTACTGAATCTGGAAGTTCCCGCCGGATTGGTGCGCGCCGAATACCGGCAGGAAGGACGTAAGGTGAAATCCGTCAAAATTACCAACGTGAAGTCGTACCTGGCGGCCGAGGGCCTGACCGTCGACTGCCCGGACCTGGGAACGCTGACGGTGGATGTGGCTTACGGCGGAAACTTCTACGCGGTTGTCGATCCGCAACCCAATTTCCCCGGTTTGCAGCATTACAAAGCGGAACAGCTTATTGCCTGGGCGCGGGTAATGCGCGAGCGACTGAATGAACAGCACCAATTTGTGCATCCCGACAACCCGACCATCAACGGCTTGAGCCATGTGCTGTGGACGGGCGAACCGCTGGCGGCCACCTCGACGGCGCGGAATGCGGTTTTTTACGGTGACAAGGCCATCGACCGCTCGCCCTGCGGCACCGGCACTTCTGCGCGGCTGGCGCAGTGGTACGCCAAGGGTAGGTTAAAACCGGGGCAGGATTTTGTGCACGAAAGCATCATCGGTTCCATTTTTACGGGGCGCATTGAGCAGGAAACCGAGCTGGCCGGGAAAGCCGCCATCGTGCCCAGCATCGAAGGCTGGGCCATTATTCACGGGTACAATCACATCATACTGGACGAAGACGATCCGTACCGGTTTGGTTTTCAGGTTATATGAAACACGTTGGCATCATCGGGGGCGGAGTCATCGGGCTGTGTTCCGCGTATTACCTGGAAAAAGCCGGGTACCAGGTAACGGTTTTCGACAGAAACGCGCTGACCGACGGCTGTTCGTTTGGCAATGCCGGCATGATTGTGCCGAGCCACATTATCCCGCTGGCGCAGCCCGGCATGGTTGCCAAAGGGATGCGGATGCTGCTGAGGTCGACCAGCCCATTTTACATCAAACCGCGCCTGAATGCCGATCTGCTGCGCTGGGGCTGGCTTTTTTACAAACATTCGACGCCGGAGCACGTCGAGCGGTCGATTCCGGCCCTGCGGGACATCAGTTTGCTCAGTAAAAAGCTGTATCAGGAACTGGCCCAATCCGCCGAATTGTCGTTTGGCTGGGAAGAAGTCGGGTTGCTGATGCTGTACAAAACCGCCACGGCCGAACACGAAATGGCCGAAGAAGCCGAGGTCGCCAATCGGGCCGGGATTGAAGCGCGGCAATTGTCGGGCGCACAGGTGCAGGATCTGGAGCCTGAGGTGCGCGTCAACGTGCGCGGGGGCATTTACTACCCCGGCGATGCTCATTTGACCCCTGGTTCGTTTATTCGGGCCTTGGTAGATTACCTGAAGAAACACAATGTGACGTTGCTGGAAAAGCAGGAAGTAACCGGTTTTAGCCGTTCGGGTGGGCGAATTACGTCTGTTCGGACTATTACCGGCGAACACACGGTTGATGAACTGGTGGTTGCGGCCGGGGCGTGGTCACCCGAGTTGACGCGCTTGCTGGGCGTATCGTTGCCGTTGCAGGGCGGGAAAGGCTACAGTTTTATGCTGCGGAACCAGCGCCCGAACATCCGGGTGCCGGCCATTATGCTCGAAGCCCGGGCGACGGCGACGCCGATGGGAGCGGATTTGCGGTTTGCCGGAACGCTCGAAGTGGCCGGAACCGACCTGTCGGTTAACATGAACCGGGTGCGCGGCATTGTCAATTCCATTCAAAACTATTACCCGGACCTGCCCGCCGACCTGCCCGAAGTGTCGAAAGTCTGGAGCGGCTTACGACCCTGTTCGCCCGACGGCCTGCCGTATATTGGCCGGTTGACCGGTTTTGATAACCTGACGCTGGCCACTGGCCACGGCATGATGGGCGTAAGTCTGGGACCGGCGACGGGGAAACTGGTGGCGGATATGTTGACCCATCAAAACCCCATTTTGGACCTGAAACCGTTCGATTCAGCGCGTTTTCGCTGAAAACCGGTGGCAGAAACCAAAATTCCGCTTATCTTGCAGACTTGTTCGTTGTCCCCTTCCATGCCATGAAAGTCAGCTCACCCCAGGTTGGCCGCTATTACTACGTCGGCAATGAACCGACGCTGTTCACCGAAAGCCTGCTGCGGGAGATTTTACCGCATCATAAACCGCAGCCTATTCGCCTGACGAAGCAGTGGTTGGCGAATTTTGGTTTCCAGCCGGATGCTTTCCGCCATTTCTGGTATTATCAGGACCTGAAGCTCGTGCCGGGACTGAACTGTTGGCTGTGTGTCAGCACCCGACGCTATCTGTACTATGTTCATGAATTGCAGGAATACTTGGCCGACATGAATCAGGCGGAATCACCGTTGGATACCCGAATCATAAATTGACCCACCCATACCACTCCTGGAAAAGCTCCTGAAAGCTGTTTCTACAAAATAGCACGATATTTGTTAGTTGAATAATTGTCTGGTAATTGAAGTTTCCGTTTCGGTTTTGCCATTTTCCCGTTTAGATTTTTAGTCTTCGATAAGGCATTGGATTAGGGTCTCCATTCTTGGGAAATTCTTTTTGATTTTTGTCTGATAATTTTACTTTCTTTGCAAAAAGACAGACTTTTCGCTGCTTTAAAGTTCTTCATTTAATCATACTAAGGGGCATATAGTATTTTTTTCTTAGATGATGTTACCAAAAAGTATCAACTAGTATATTTTTTGCTTGGAAATACTTATTATTTTTTGTCTTGCAATAAGTATAATTTCTTAGGCCCACCGTAGCTTTTTTTGCAAAAAAAGATGAAGGTTAATCAATCAATGTATAGCGGCCAGACGTGGAAGTCGCTTTCGGAGACCCCCGGTTTTAGGACTGACAATGCTCAGTTGGTTTTGGCTTTCGGTGAACGGCATTTACTGGAAACCGGTGATTTTTACGGGCAGCTCCGTTTGACTTACCCAATGGCGGATATCATTGTCAATTCGACCTCGGGTGAAATTTACCTCGATAAGGTGCACGACGATTCGGTGATCGTGACGGCGATTGAATTTGAGAAAACCCGCGTACGGGCCGTACAGATTGATATTCAGAAATATACCGAAAGTTATCAGGCTGGAGAAACGATTGCGCAATTGCTTGATGAACCGGACCTGGCAGCCCTGTTCCTGATTTCGGACGGCAGTTGGGTCAATGGGAGCGAACTGACCAGCGCACTGAACCAGTGTTTACACCGCCCTATTCCGATTTCGGGTGGCCTGGCGGGCGATGGGGACCGGTTCGAGCGTACAGTGGTGGGCCTGAACCAAAATCCGGCGGTGGGCAAAATTGTCGGGATTGCCTTTTACGGGGCACATTTAAAGGTTGGGCATGGGTCGATGGGTGGCTGGGATGTATTTGGACCGGAGCGCGAAGTAACCCAATCCAGCTATAATGTCCTTTATCGGATCGACGATAAACCCGCGTTGGATTTATACAAAGAGTATTTGGGAAAATACACGGAGCGGTTGCCCGGAGCGGCCTTGCTCTTTCCGCTTTCGATGCGGACAACGGCCGATTCAGAGCCTCTCGTACGCACCATTCTGACGATTGATGAAGAAGCCCGGAGTATGACGTTTGCGGGAGAGATGCCCGAGAAGGCCCTCGTCCGGTTTATGAAAGCAAATTTCGACCGGCTCATCGATGCATCGGCAACGGCGGCTCATACCTCCCTGAGCCAGTTGAACTTTGCCCCCGAACTGGCGATCCTGATTAGCTGCGTAGGCCGAAAACTCGTGCTGGGGCAACGAACGGAAGAAGAAGTGGAAGTAGCCCGGGAGGTATTCGGAAAGGATGCGGTCATAACGGGCTTTTACTCCTACGGCGAGATTTCGCCCCTGCAATCCAATGCCCGCTGTGAACTGCACAATCAAACCATGACCGTAACGGTCTTTTCTGAGAACTGATTCAATGGACGCTAATAACCTCCACAAACTGCTTGCCCGCCAGATTAACCGGTACCTTACGGAGGATTGTCTGAAGCATGATCGTTTTCAGCAATTTGTAAAAGCCGTCAATGAATCGTACCACAATTTTGACCGCGACAAGGAGCTGTTTGAACATTCGTCGTTTCTGAACGAACGCGAGTATGCTGCGATCAATCTAAAATTGAAGGAAGAGATTAGCCAGCGTCGGCAGTCGGAAGAAAAGCTGATCGAGGCCATCAAATCGATGGAGATTCCGGAAGGGGAGGAAATGCCGGAGTTTGGCCCTGAAAACCTCGTGACGCTGGTCGACTTCCTGCAAAAGCAGATCGATTACCGCAAACAGATTGAACAGGAACTGCGGACGGCCAAGGAAATTGCCGAAAGCGCCACCCTGGCCAAATCGGATTTTCTATCGATGATGAGCCACGAAATCCGGACGCCCCTCAACGGGATTGTGGGCATGACGTACTTGATGAGCCAGGAAGAGGTGCCGCCGTCGCTGGCCGAAAACATCAAAACCCTGCAATTTTCGATTGAACATTTACAGGCTCTGATCAACGACATTCTGGATTTTAGCAAGATTGAGGCCGGAAAAGTGGAACTGGAGGAAGCCGCTTTTGATTTCAAGCACCTCGTGTCTAACATCAAGCGGGCTCATCAATTTAAAGCGGAAGAGAACGGTACACGCATCAAACTGATGGTTGACGACGATATCCCGGATTCGCTCATCGGCGATTCCCTGCGGATCGGCCAGGTGTTGTCGAATCTGGTTTCCAATGCCATCAAGTTTACCAAAAAAGGGACGGTAACGATTGAACTGTCATTGCAATACAAAGACGATGATTATGCATCGATTTATGTGTCGGTGCAGGATACCGGAATTGGGATTGCGCTTGAAAAACAGAAAGCTATTTTTGAATTGTTCACCCAGGCGAATTCCGCGACCACCCGTCAGTTTGGCGGTACGGGCCTGGGGCTGGTGATTACCAAGCGATTGCTGGAATTGCATGGCAGCGAAATTGGGGTGGAGAGTGAAGAGGGGAAAGGGGCCAAATTCTATTTTACGCTCAATTTACGGGTCAGTTCGTTGCAAAAAACGGTATTCAATACTGTCGATGTCATCAATGAGCATACATTACGGGGTGTGCGGATTTTGCTGGTCGAGGATTACCCGGTGAATGTCAAGGTGGCGCTTAAATTTCTGCACCGCTGGGGCGTCCTGGTGGATGTGGCCGAGAACGGGCAGGTTGGCCTGGACAAATTCCGATCAGGTACCTACGACCTGATTCTGATGGACCTGCAGATGCCAATCATGGACGGGTATACCTCAACGGAACAAATTCGGGAAACGAACACCAACATTCCGGTGATCGCCCTGACGGCATCGGCCACCTACAGCAACCGCGACCGGGCGATTAGCGCCGGAATCAACGATTATGTAACGAAACCGTTTAATCCGAACGATCTGTTCCAGAAAATTGCCAAGTATTGCCACCGGCTAAACTAACGTTCTGCCAACACACCTTTTCCTAAAATGGACTCTTCTGTCACGCCCCGATCCGACGATCTGGATCGGCGACGGCTGTACCAGGTGTATGGCGACGATACCGACACCATCGCATCGTTCATTGCGCTCTTCCTGAGCGACGTGATTCCTCATTTTACAGACTTGGAAAACGAGCTTATCGGGAAGGAGTGGGGAGCGCTGGCCGAGAGGGCTCATCAACTCCGGTCCTGGCTGGCGATGGTCGGGCTGACAAAACTGGAGAACCAGTTACTTCACATCGAGGAACAGGCCCGTAACAACCCGGATGAGTGCGGCATCCGGCAGACATACACCACCTTCAGGGAGCAACTCAACCAGATGATTCCAGTCCTGATCCAGGAGGTCGAGCGGTTGAACCGGCGGTAACGCAGCTTTTCTGCCGGCCTTTCAAAACCCTTCGAGGTCCATCTGATTCGCTGAATAAATCAACGGCAAAAAAGATGGTGAATTTTTAATTGCCCCATTTAATAGCTTCCTGCTACTATTATTCAAAATTATTGGTAAATTTATCAGACAAAAAGTCGCTCGGTTTAGAAGTGTAGTACAGTTTTTGTAGTAGTCCTATCGGCCCACAGTCAACGAGGAATGAATTTATCAAACTGGTTTGTGATTGGCCATCTTTAACGCTGTTATCCCATCTTTATTCATTGCATTGATACGTTTATGGAAAACCAATACCATGTCCTGGTTGTCGAGGATGATACTTACATTCGGAAAGTTCTGCGCCATACGTTAAAGTCGGATTTTGAAGTCACGACCCTGACTAATGGGATTGAGGCCATGGATTGGCTGGAGTCGGGCAACGCGGTTGATATCATCATCACCGATTTGCAGATGCCGTACCTGAGCGGCCAGGATCTGATCCGGACCATCCGGGCCAGCACCCTGTTCCGGCAGGTTCCGATCATTGTTCTATCGACATTTACCGACAGTGCTACTAAAATTGCTTGTCTGGAACAGGGAGCGGATGATTACATGATCAAACCCTTTAATCCGCTGGAAGTACGGGCTAAAATTACCGCCATTCTGCGCCGGATGGGTGATAAAAACAGCCCGGCCCTGCCTACGTCTTTCTGATCCTTAGCATTCAACGCCCATGATGACGGCTTTAGTGAATGAAACCACATACCGGGTCTTATACGTTGAGAACGACCCCCAAATGGCCTCGACGTTTTACCAGGCCTTCCGCGAAACGGCGTCGATTACGGTTGTTAACAGTTTAGAAGAAGCCCTTTTTTGCCTGGAAGCCGACCACGATATTGATCTGGTGGTTTTTAATGATCGCCTGAACAGTACGTCCTTTCTCAACGCAATCCGGGACAATCCGAAGGCTGAAAAACTGGCAACTATCCTGCTGACGGCCCAGCCTGCAATCGACATCAGCGCCGAACCTTATCGGGGGCGGGTAATCGATGTCTTTCAGTATGGCTATTCGGAAGCGGCTTTCCAGACGCGGCTTTCGTACCTGAAACGGAAAAAGCAGTATACCGAGAGCGGGGCTAATATCCACAAATCGGCTCCGGTTCGAATGCCATTTGGCAAGCGGCTTTTCGATATTGTGGTATCGTTTACCCTGTTGCTGCTGATCTCACCGATCCTGCTCGTTGTCGCCATCCTGGTGAAACTAGACTCGAAAGGGCCGATCTTCTACGGCTCAAAGCGGGTCGGAATGGGGTATAAGGTATTCAATATGTACAAATTCCGGACCATGCGGACCGATGCCGACCAGATGCTGGCCAGCATGGCATCGCAGAATATGTACAACAAGCAGAAAGTGGAAGAACCGGCCGACCAGCTTTGCGAAGCTTGCCGACAAGCCGGGACTGCCTGCCAGCGGCCGCTTTTTCTGGACGATAAACAGGTCTGTGAAGAAATCCATTTCCGTAACGAGAAGGCCAAAGCCATGTTCTCGAAGTTCAAGGAAGATCCCCGCGTCACGCGGCTGGGGAAGTTCCTGCGCAACACGAGCATCGATGAACTCCCGCAGTTTTATAACATCCTGCGCGGGGATATGTCGTTTGTTGGAAACCGACCCTTGCCACCTTATGAAGCCGAAAAGCTCACGGCCGCCGGTTACGCCCGGCGATTTGCTGCTCCGGCGGGTTTGACGGGCCTCTGGCAGGTCACCAAAAGGGGGGGGGCGGCTGTTTCGGATCAGGAACGGATTCAGCTCGATGTTCTGTACGCCAAAAAATTCTCGTTTAAAACGGATTTGATGATTGTGATTCGAACCCTCAAAGCGGTATGGCAGAAGGAAAACGTGTAGGGGACGTACCGCTGGTTTCGTTGATTACCATCAATTACAACCAGGCTGCCGTCACCTGTGAAATGCTGGAATCGACCCGGCGGCTGAAATACCCTAATTTCGAAGTGATTGTCGTCGATAATGCATCGGCTGAAGATCCGACCGAGCGCATCCGGCAGGGCAATTACCCCAATGTGAAAGTGGTGGTCAGCCCTGAAAACCTCGGTTTTTCGGGCGGCAACAACCTGGGCATGAAACATGCTGCGGGGGAATATTTCTTTTTTCTGAACAACGATACGGAAGTGACGCCTGATTTGGTGGATCAGTTGCTGGCTCCGTTTCAGACCAATTCCCGCATCGGGATCGTTTGCCCCAAAATTCGTTATTACAGCCACCCGACCGTGCTGCAATACGCGGGTTATTTCCCGCTCAACAAATACACCGGACGGACCTGGGCGATTGGTCTGGGCGAAACCGACCGGGGACAGTACGATCAGTCCGGCCCGACCGACTTTGCCCACGGAGCGGCTATGATGGTCAGCCGCCGGGCGGTCGAACAGGGTGGTGCGATGGATGAATCGTACTTTCTGTATTACGAAGAACTGGACTGGTCGCTGCAAATTCAGCGGGCCGGTTTTCTGATTTATTACCAGGCCTCGGCCCTGATTTATCACAAGGAATCGATCAGCGTTGGGAAAGCCAGCCCAATGAAAGTCTATTACCAAACCCGCAACCGGCTCCTGCTCATGCGGAGGAACGTAAGCGGATTTCCCCTGTACGTCTTTGTGCTGTACTACTTCTGCATGGCCATTCCGAAAGCGGCTTTGGTCTACGCCCTAAACCGGCAGACACCGTACCTGGTAGCCCTGAAAAATGCCGTTCTGTGGCATTTTCAGCATAAAATTCGTCGCCCCGTCCAGGCCGTTACCCCGTCTGCCGTGGCGGTTTCTTAATTCAGATCATTATGGAAATCATTCTGATTGTTTGCGTAGGATTGGTGTTCTACACCTATTTTGGGTACGGCATCCTCGTCTGGTTGCTGGTAAAAATCCGGGGGCGCCGGCCAACGCCAAATTCCGGGCAGCTATTTACACCGGACGTTACGCTGATCGTTCCCGCCTACAACGAACTGCCTTGTTTACCCGACAAAGTCGCCAACTCGTTCGGGCAGGATTACCCCGCCGACCGGATTCAGTTCATGTTTGTTACCGAAGGCTCGACGGATGGCTCGGCGGAGTATCTGCGGAAAACCTACGGCTCCCGGGTCAGTCTGGTCGAGGGCAGCGAACGCCGGGGCAAGGTAGCCGCCATGAACCGGGCCATGCTGGAGGTGAAAACGCCACTGGCCATCTTTACCGATGCCAACACCATTCTGAACACCCAGGCCGTTCAGCGACTGGTCAGCCATTTTCGTGATCCGAACGTGGGCGCGGTGGCGGGTGAAAAACGCATTCTGACGAACGACAGCGAGTCGGCGGCTGGTTCGGGCGAAGGGTTGTACTGGAAGTATGAGTCGTTTCTGAAGCGGCTGGATTCGGAACTGCACACGATTGTGGGCGCGGCCGGTGAGTTGTTTGCCGTCCGGACCGAACTGTACGAACCCGTCGAAACCGATACCATCCTGGACGATTTCATCATTTCCCTGCGCATTGCCGGGCGCGGTTACCGGGTGGCTTACGAACCGGATGCCTACGCGATGGAACGCCCGTCGTTTTCGATTCTGGACGAACAGAAGCGCAAAGTCCGAATCGCAGCCGGCGGTTTTCAGTCCATCGCGCGGCTGAAGTACCTGCTGAACCCGTTTCGGTACGGCTGGCTAACGTTCGAATACGTTTCGCACCGGGTGATGCGCTGGGCGGTTGCTCCGCCTTGTCTGCCGCTAATTTTTCTGGCCAACGCCGGTCTGGCGATTCGTGAGTGGATGACTGAGTCGTCGGGCGGCTATGGCTGGACGGTTTTGTTCGGTCTTCAGGTTTTATTCTACGCGGCTGCCTGGCTGGGATATCGGTTGGAACAAAAAAATCTGCGCTGGAAACTGCTGTTTGTTCCGTTTTATTTTACGTTCATGAATGTCTGCGCCCTGGCGGGGCTGGTTCGGTATTGGAAGGGAAACCAGTCGGGAACCTGGGAGAAAGTTCGTCGGGCAGGTGAAGTAGAACTGAAAGCGCCTTAGTATAAATGTCATAAGAAGGCTGGCTATTAAATAGGGAATTTTCCGGGTGGCCGTGAGTAATAACCGCACAACCCACAGCATTCAGAATGCTTCTTCGATACTATTGTTTGATCTTCTAAAAATAGTCTCCGGATTTGGAGACTATTTTTTTTAACCATGCAGAACAGACATCGACTTTAATAGACAAATTAGTTGGTTTAATAGGTCACTATTTCCGATGATTTCCAATTAAAATGTACTTTTAGATGAAACTTTTCGGTTACTTAAGGAAAAAATAGGATTATTATAATTTATTTTTAAAAAGAAGCGGAAATAATTTACCATTTTATAATTAAGTATAGTTTTTTAATTTTAATATTTGACGCTGTTTTGTTTAACTTTACTTAAAAAAAGCAAAAATATTTTCCTGAAAGACCAAATTTTGTCAGGGTAAATCCTGATCAAAATCAATTAAGTATGGCCCTGATTTTGAGGTATGTCTGATAGGTTATTTGAATAGCCGTACCAATTTTTTATTCAATAACTCTAAAATTTAATCGTCTAGCTTACCACTCAAAATCACAAAACATGAAAAGAATTATACTGTCTCTACTGTGTATTCTTTCTTCCTACCTAACGTTCGCACAAAATGAAGAAAGAGTCCAATTTGTATCGGTAACACCCAGTGAGGAAACCGGACAAGATTATTCGCCCTGGCTCGATGATAATACCGCCAATCTGGTGGCTCCGGTCTGGACCAATAATTTTAAATGGGTCGATGTGACTCTGAAACTGGAAAAGAAAACGATTTTAACCCGTCTATCATTTTACGACGGTGAAGGGGTTTTTACCGACAAACCAGCATCGATCTACGCCATTAACGGAACAGAAAAGATTCTCCTGGGCACGTTCGAAGGCCCGACCTATATGACCTGGATCGATATGCCGCTCACGAAAGCGGTTTTTGCCGATGCCATCGTCATTCACAAATATTCAAATAACATTCCCCAGAAAATCAAGGCGTTTGGAAAACCCATAACCTCAATGGCGGCCTTTACGCCGGTTCCGGGCAAAGTGGAAGCCGAGAATTACGCGGGCATGAGCGGGATTCAGACCGAGAATACGTCCGATACCGGAGGTGGAAAAAATGTGGGCTGGATCGACGATAACGACTGGATGGACTACCACGTCAACGTAGCTTCGGCCGGAGTTTATACCTTGAAATTCCGGATTGCCAACGGCTGGGGGAACGGGCAGATCGAGCTGAAAACCTTCAACGGTACGGTTTTGGCCATGCTCAATGTGCCGCAAACCGGTGGCCTCCAAAGCTGGCAAACAATCTCTACGACGGTTAGCCTGAATGCGGGCGAACAGATCCTGCGGCTGCGGGCCATTGCCGGAAACTTTAATTTCAACTGGTTTCAGGTGGAAAGCCCCATACCAATACCCGGCAAGATTGAAGCTGAAAACTATTCCGCCATGTTCGGCATTCAGACCGAGAATACGACAGATACCGGGGGAGGAAAGAATGTGGGCTGGATCAATGACAACGATTGGCTGGATTACGCCGTCAATGTTTCGTCGGCCGGATCGTATGCTTTCCAGTTCCGGGTTGCCAAGCAGTACGGCGATGGAAAGATTGAAATCCGCAATGCCGCCGGAACGGTTTTAGGGTCCGTCAGCATCCCGTACACCGGGGGCTGGCAAAGCTGGGCGACGGTGGCCGATACGGTTTCGTTACCGGCGGGCAGTCAGGTCCTGCGCATCCACGCGGCAAAAGGTGACTGGAATTTCAACTGGTTCGAGGTCAAGTCGGTAGCTCCTGTAGCCGTTCAGTCGGTCATTACGTTTGCCGCCGTGGCCGACAAAACCGTGGGCGATGCGCCGTTTGATCTGGTCGCCACCAGCAACAACACTCAGACTCCCATTACGTTTGCCTCGTCGAACCCGGCAGTGGTAACAGTTTCAAATCAAACCGGAACCTGGAAGGCGACGCTGACGGGGGCGGGATCGGCAACGATTACGGCTTCGCAAACCGGAAACGCCAATTATCTGGCCGCTCAGAATGTGGCCCGGACGCTGCTGGTAAATCCGACCCCGACGACGCCCCCAACTTCGTCGACCGCCGTGAAAATTCCGATCGAAGCCAAACGCTGGTACCAGCTCAATAACGTGAGCAACGGGCTGGAAGGGCTGTTCGATGGCATTACGAACGTCGATGTCAACACCGGTTATGGGAAGGTGCTGAGCAACTTCGATGCGTATTATCCGCTGCTGCCGGGCGAAACGATGACGATTGAAAGCATTAAATTTTTTGATGGAGCCGGTACCTTGGGTGATAACCCCATGACTTTATCGGTCATTACCGACCAATGGCAACGCATTCCGATTGCGACGTTCACCGGACAGGAATACAACGGCTGGGTAGGACCGTATCCGAACCGCTCCATTTCCGGCGATGCCAAATTTAAGCTTGATGTGCCGATCAGCAACGCCCGCTACCTGGTGATCAACGCCTGGTGGGGCTACCCGACGGAAATTGAATTGTACGGTAGTTATACTCCGACAACCGTTCCGACGACACCGGTTCCGCAGAAATCCATCAAACTGAAAGACATGATGGGCGTCAATGCTTTCGAGTGGGATTTTGAAGACGGCCGGACGCCGGAGTTGATCGATGAAACCCGGATGAAGATGGTCAAAACCTTCCGGGGTATTCGGCACTACATGGACTGGGAAAAGCTGGAAGCGAATGAAGGGAAGTACACCTATAACCCGACGCACAGCGGAGGTTGGAATTACGACGCCATCTATGAACGCTGCAAAGCCGAGGGCATCGAGGTGCTGGCCTGTCTGAAAACCATACCCGCCTGGATGCAGGCGACATATCCGGCCGATCAGCGAGACTCAGAAAATGTACCGGTGCGTTATGGCAAAGATTTCTCCGATCCGCTTTCGTACCTCGAACAGGCCAAGGTGGGATTCCAGTACGCAGCTCGTTACGGGTCTAATCCGAACGTCAACCCGGCGCTGGTAACCGTCAACAGCGCCCAGCGCTGGAACGGCGACGGCATCAACACCGTCAAAATCGGGCTAGGGCTGATCAAGTACATCGAGTGCGAAAACGAGCGCGACAAATGGTGGAAAGGCCGGAAAGCGTACCAGACCGCCCGTGAATATGCGGCCAATCTCTCAGCTTTTTACGACGGTCATAAAAATACAATGGGGCCGGGCGTCGGGGTTAAAAATGCCGACCCAAACATGAAAGTGGTGATCGGCGGGCTGGCTTCGGCCTACGCCGGGACCGACTACCTGCGGGGCATGATCGACTGGTGTAAGCAATACCGGGGCTACAATCCCGACGGAACCGTCAACTTGTGCTGGGATGTGATCAACTACCACCTGTATCCCGACAATGCCAATTCCTCGCAGAGCGGAACTGCAAGCCGGGGCGTTGCGCCGGAGATTTCAGCGGCTGTAAACGTGGCGAAGGAGTTTGTCGAAACCGCCCATAAGTATTCCTATGATATGCCCGTCTGGATCACCGAAACCGGTTACGATGCCAACCAGGGTAGCCCGATCAAAGCCATTCCGATCGGGACTAAAAACGAGTATGACACCCAGGCCGACTGGATTCTCCGGACGGCGCTGTTCTACGCTCGTTCGGGTGTGGAGCGGGTATTCTTTTACCAGATGTACGACGACAACTTCCAGAGCCCGGTTCAGTTCAGTTCGTCGGGGCTGATCAACGCGAACTTTACCCGCAAACCGGCTGCCGATTTTATCCTTCAGGCCACGAAACTGCTGGGTGCGTATACTTACAAACAGACGATCAGTACCAATCCCATTGTCGACCGGTATGAGTATCAGGGAAAATCCGCGTTTGCGCTCGTGGTTCCTGACGAGGTAGGCCGGACGGCGCAGTACACGCTGAATCTGGGTACGGCGACATCCGCGAAGGTTTACACACCGAAGGCCGGGCGCGACACGGCTGATGTGCAGACGCTGACTACGGTTGGCGGGAAACTGACATTGACAGTGACGGAAACGCCCATTTTTGTAATTGCGTCCGATCAGGTGGTTACTTCATCTGCGTCGACCACCGCTACGTCCCGGCTTGGTTCTGCCGAAACGACGGCGATTTCTCTGCACCAAACCGTTCGGGTGTATCCCAATCCGGTGGTTGATCAGGTAACGATCAATCTGGAAAATGACAATACGCAGCCGCTGGAGATCAACCTGTTCAATGCCAGCCTGGGAACTTTGCACAAACAGGTAACGTCCGAGAAAACATCGGCCCGGTATTCCGGGACGCTCAACCTGGCGGGCTTGCCCGCCGGAATGTATATTCTGGAAGTCAAGCAGGGGAACGATCGGGCTTTTCGGAAAGTGATTAAAGCAGATAAATAAGGCAAAACAACGGTTAGAAAATGACAAAAACCGACCACGTCTGGTCGGTTTTTGTCATTTTTAGGAAATTACTTCGTGAAAAAAGCCATCCGGAAAATTACTTAACGGAATGCTTTGAAGATAAGAAAAAAAATAGTTATTTCCGCCTGATAATTGCCTGATAGAAATTTGATAATCAGGTTGCTAGTAAAGATATTACCACCGTACTAAGCATGAGCATTTCCGCGAACGCTGATCGACAGCAGAACTCCCCAGTACCCCCGACCGAATTACCTGAAAAAGACCGACCGCCCAGTCGATTAGACAAAGTCCTTCTGGCGGATTTATACGGAGGTGACTGGCCTTTTATCCAGGAACAGTATGCCTACTTTCAGGAAGAGTGGCCCGTATATCGTCAGGAAATGACTACCAGTCTGACAAACGGCCAGTCTATTATATTTGGGCAGCAGGTTCACAAATTCTCTTCCTCCCTTTTTGCTTTGGGAATAACAAGAACGGCCGACCGGTTGAAGCTCTTGAGTGAGCGCTTCGACCAGCTAACGGCTATTGAGCGAAGCGTCCGCTGGGCAGATCTTGTACAAGAGGTTGAAGAGGCCATTAGCGAGATGGTTCTGGAACAACAACCGGGCTAATGTTCAGCCAGAGTACCATTTCAGCTAATGGGTAGTTACCCCGTACCTCTTTTTATCCTCAACAATGGAAAACGCTTCACTTAAACCCCGCATTCTGGTCGTGGAAGACGATGCTCCTCTGCGCCGTTTACTCATTCATCGTCTTTCCATCGCCGGATACGGCGTGATGGCCGCTCAGAATGGCCTGGAAGCCGTCAGTTGGCTTGGCAACCCCGGCCATGCTCCCGATGTGGTGCTGCTGGATATATTTATGCCCATCTACAGCGGGCTGGATGTTCTGGCTAAAATCAAATCGATGGCCCAGAAAATGCCCGTTATATTGATGTCACAGGCCGAAATGCCCATTGCCCGCGAAGCCGTGCGGCAGGCTTCGCCGGATGCTTTCTTGGCCAAACCGTTTAAAATGGAGGAGTTGCTGACCCTGCTTGGTCAGTTCGTGGCTCCCGTTCCGGCTTAGAACAAGTTTTTTGGTTTAAAGTATAAAGTTTATCGTTTAAAAATCTATTGTGCTCATTATAAACCAAATCAATAGCCCGAAAAACAATAACCTTATACTAAAAACTATAAACTACTTTTGTCTGATTACTCAAAAGAGCAATTCGTAATTGTATTTAATTTGTCGGTAAAGCGCCCGGCCCCAGATCACAAAGAAGTTCGTGTTTTGGTGTCGCCAGTTGCTGCGGGTTACCGTGCTCGGTTCATCTTCGGAGTTCTTCTGCTCGAACATGGCATTAAAATCCGTTAGAAAGAGCCCTTTACCCTTCTTTTTAATGAAGGACAGACACATTCGATACTCGGTTTTATCTGACTTGATCCCCTCGACGTACCGGCCGAATTTATCCAGAAACGAGCTTCGCCGTAAGTGCGGATGGTCGCTGTAGTAGTAAATCTTGTTATAATCGCCGTACCAGGGTTTGTATAACATCCGGGAGTAGCCATTTTTGTACGGTTCCAGATACGGATAAGCGAAGTAGGCATAAAACCGGACAATGTCCAGCGTATCGTCTTCATTCATCATGGCTAAAGCATCCCGGAAATGTGTGGCAAATGCCGATTTTGGTATAAAATCTTCCTGAACGTATAGCGTATAGGGTGTTTTTACAGCTTCCTGGCCTTTGTTAATGTTATTGGCAAGGCCTTTGTTCTGGGGGGTTGTAATCAGACGGAATTTATACGGTTTTGCCAGCGATCGAAGGACCGTCAGATGCTCGGGTTTACTGCCATCGTCGGAAACAACAATGTCATCGAACGTACAGTTTAATTCTCGGAACGTACGTAACAATCGTTCCAGCGAACTGCTGCGGTTATAGTGCGTAATGAGCAGGGTTACACCCGGAAAATGCGTTGAGTCGGTCGTCATGGTATTCGGAAAAAAGCGGTGGGGAACGCGGGATAGAAAGGTGGTTACTCTTTCAGCATGGCCAATTCAAAGGTGTTTTTTAAAAGCCGGTATTTTAAATACCACCAGCGGGCAAAAAGCATCATGGGGTTCGTGCTTTCCCGCCAGTTAGCGCGGTTTAGGGTGCTTGGTTCGGAAGACGTATTCTTCTGGTCGAACATGCTCGTAAAATCGTTCAGAATGAGTCCCTTTCCTTTCTTTTTAATGAACGACAGGCACATCATAAATTCACTTTTATCGGAATGAATGCCTTCGATATAGCGACCAAATTTGGTTAAAAACGAACTTCGGCGCAGGTGCGGATGATCACTGTAATAGTAGAACTTCAAATGATTGGCATAAACCGGCCAAGATTTGAAAATCATTTTCGAAAAGTTCTGGTTGTATGGTGTCACATACGGGTACGGAAAGTAGGCATAAAACCGGATAATGTCCAGTGCGTTATCGCTGTTCATGATGGCCAGCGCTTCGTTGAAATAAGCAGCAAACGTCGCTTTCGGTACGAAATCTTCCTGTACATACAGCGTATACGGTGTCTTGACGGCTTCTTGCCCTTTATTGATGTTATTGGCAAGTCCTCTGTTTTTGGGCGTCGTCACCAATTGAAAATCAAACCGGTTATTTAGCGCCTGAAGCGCATTTAAATGCTCCGGGCGACTCCCGTCATCCGAAACGACAATGCCGCCGAAGGTACAGTTTAACTCCCTGAAAGCGTGCAATAACCGTTCCAGTGAACTGCTGCGGTTGTAATGCGTGATCAGTAAGGTTACTTCCGGAAAATGCGTTTCCATCGTGGTATCAACTAGTAGGTAAAATCAATCACTCTTGACCTATTTAATCAGCGTTGCAACAGCACCTGCCCGGTTTTTCGGTAATTTTTTACTTCGCGCGTAACATCGCTGCTTCGGTAGGTTATTTCCCAGGTATAAATGCCTTCCGGGCATGGTTTATCCCGGAATGTTCCATCCCAGGTAAGTTCCCGTGAAGTGGTCGAAAACATGACGCTGCCCCAGCGGTTGAAAAGCCGGAATTCGAACGTGAGCGTTTCATCCAAGTAAAGGGACAAGTCATCGTTAATCCCGTCGTCATTGGGCGTAAAAACATCGGGGATAAAAACCCTTGGGCTGGTGCATTCTTCCGGTGATAAAACCGTCAGGCTTACCGTATTGGAAACCGATCGGCAATGGCTGTCCGGGTCGGATAAGACATTCGGCGATTCGGTGCTTAGCAAGCGATAAAACCGCTGGCCGGTGTACGTAGCAACCAGCCGGTAAGTGGCATTAGTCGCGTTGGGCAAGTTTTGCCAGGTGCTTCCGTCTTCACTTTCCTGCCACTGGTAAACCGGGTTCGTATAGCCTGCGCCCAGCTCAGATTGTAGCCACTGGGACGAATTCTGGCAAATTTCCAGACTGGTTTGTTCCGTGCCCTCATAGGCTATTCCGAGGGCAGGATGACAGGGCCGGAACTGGATATCATCCAGCGCCAGATCGTTCCCGCAGCCGCCCGGCCCCTGGTTGATCAACTTGACCACTACCGTATTTTCGGCAGGAGGCATCGTAAACAGAATCGAATACCGCAGCCAGGTAGGGCTTGCCGACCGGCCGATTGAACCGGTCGTAAACATTTGCAGGGGTCGGCCATCGGTTCGGGCGATAGTCATGGTAATGTTCGGGTTGAGCGGGACCGGTTCGATGGCGTTGCAGCCGTCAGTTTGCATGGGACTCATCAGGTTCATCACCCACACCGAAAACTCGTAGGTGATGCCGCTGCACAATCCGCTAACCGACTTGCTGTAAAATTCGCCGGGCTCGAACGACGCATTGACGACGAGCATGGTTCCGTTCTGATCGCCGGGCGTGTGGTCTTCGGTGATCGGGTGCCAGCTTGTGGCGTAACACTCCGTGGAATGCACGACGATGTATTCTCCGTCGCCGGGGCAGCGGTCCGAGACAAACCGGTAGGTGGTCTGGCCCGGTTCAAGGGGTGTGGCGATGCGGTTTCCGAAGGTTTCGTTGATGATGGGTTCGCCTAAGGTGCCGGTGCAGGTTTGCGCAAAACCAACCAGGCTACGGGTTAACAGGGCCGTTAGCAACAGGAATGGAATTAGCAAACGGGCATCGGAACCAGCCATAGGAAATCCGTCACGAAGGCGTCGAACCGGACGCGGAAAATGAGAAACCCAGGTCCCGAATGGCCTGCCGAACGCGGCTCGTAAAGGCTTTGCCCAGGCTGCCGTCGGCCAGCAGTCGGCGGTCGCTCGTCCAGACCCGGGCCGCCGGATCGGTCACCCGCAACGTGCGGCCCTTGCCCTGTTGTTGCAGGGAAAGCGCCATCCACCCGTCTTCACACTTGCCCGACGGCGGGGGCTTGATCCCGGCAGCAATCAGTTCGGCCACCGAGCCTTCACGACCACTGTCGAGCGCAAAACCGCCGACCGCCAGCGCGTCGGCTCGCCGGAAGGCAAAATTGAACCCGTACACGTTCATGAATTCCTTGTCGCTGTACCGAATCTGGTTGATCCACTGCGCCGTTTTTTCGTACCCCAGTAGCGCCAGTCGGGAGGAGCGTGGGCTGGGCAGGAACGAATACAGCCCGTACGTACAGGCGATATCCGGGTTTTGCAGGGGGGCCGTCAGGGCTTCCACCCAACCCGACGGATACAGACAGTCGGCATCGGCATTGGCCATGTAGATGCCCCGGGCGGCTTCCAGACCGGCCTGCCGCGCAAACGCAACGCCAGGTCGGCGTTCGAGAATGGACCGAACCCCGCAGTAATCGAGGAGTTCCTGGGTGCGGTCGGCCGAGTTATTATTGACCACCAGCAGTTCCGTCGGGCGGGAAATCCGCTGTTCGGCCAGCGACGACAGCGTGTGCAGCAAATTGGCTTCTTCGTTATAAGCCGGAATCACGATGGATACTTCCGGCTTATCCACCGTAAAGCGAGCCAGACGAGCGCGTAGTTCCTGGAGCTGCCCCACCGCTACATGCTTGGGATCATAAACAAACGAATGTTTAGAGAGCCAGTTCGGTAAAAGAAAATTGCTCACGGCTTTGAAGCTTTAAGGCTGATTTATTGGGGTAATAATTTCATCCGGCACTCGCCATTTTTCACGGTGATGACCCCAGACCACGAACGGCTGGCGGTTCTTGCGTGAAAATTGTAGGTCCCCTCGGGCCCCTGGAATGTTACATAACCGTCCTGTCCGCAACTCGCCGGGGTACCGGATGCCTGGAAGGTGTTGATGACGCCCTGCATCGTACTACCGACGTACACTTCAATATCGCTGCTCCGACCGTTGGTCCAGAACATGACGCTGCCCGTGGTCGGAATTCCCGAAACCGACATACTGCGCGAAACCTGGTCGGTGCTGTTGCCATTTTTGGCGATCAGCCGGGCTGTAAAAACCCCGTTACTCTTGAAATCGATCAGAGGGTTGGCGTCGGTCGATGCCTGTCCATCGCTAAACTCCCACTGGTAGCGGTCGGCGTTGACGGATTTGTTGGTAAACTGAATGCGGCCCGGCACTGCGCTCACCGGCGCAAAGTCAAACGCGGCCGTCACGTATTTGACCAGGCCGGTAATCTCCACGCTGTTCGACACTTCGTCTTCACCGACGCCGTTTTTGGCCGTCAGGACGATGGTAAACGTTCCGTCGGTTTTATATTCAATTTCCGGCGACTCCTCGGTCGACGCGCGTCCGTCGCCGAACGTCCACTGGTAGCGGTCGGCGTTCTGGGATTTGTTCGTCAGCTTGATTTTGCCCGGCGAACCCTGCACTTTTTCTACCGAAAATTCGGCGATAGGCTGAGGGGTAATGTCGGGCTGACAACTGAGCGTAACCGTGATCAGGGCGATCAGCAATAAAAATCTATTAAGAATACTATTCGGCCTCATTTTTATTTTACCAGTATGTTGAATACGAAAGGTGATCTTGTTTTCCGGAACGGTTTTGAATAAACACGGACGCCATAACAAGTTTATATCGACAGTTTTATAAGGATTGTCGAAACGTTCTAATCTCCGGGAGTGACACTTTAAATTTCAGCGTTAATGCCAGGTAAATTACGCCACCGAGTACAATTTGAATACCGGTATTGACCACGCCGACGTAACCAATCAGCTCCTTGTAGGCGAAAATAACGGCGACCATCAGCAGACAGAAGCTAAGCGGTTTGATGATGTTTGCCAGAAAATCCCGGAAGAAACTGCCGATCAGGGAATGCGCAATGTAAAAGTTTAAAATCAGGCTCAGGAACGTGGTGGTCAGGTACGAGAACGCAATACCCGTCACCTGCCAATACGTTCCGAAGAAGTACAAAAGCGGTATTTTTATCGCCAGCGTCGCCAGGTTTAAATAGAACAGCAGATTTGGTTTCCCCTTGGTAAAAGCCAGGGTAAACAGCGGGTGGGCCAGGCAACCGAAGAAGCTTTGAAACACGAAAATCTTGATCAGGGGAATGGTATTATCCCAACCCGGCCCGTAGAAAAGCGGAACAACGCTCTCGGCGGTGATAAACAATCCGGCGAGCAACGGAAGATTCAGGTAGCTGATGATGTCGAGAATCTTGATGTACGAATTTTTTAATTCTTCGTTATTACCCTTCATTTTTGCCAAAACCGGGTAGGCAACCTGAAGAATGATCGGGTTTAATTTGTTGATTGGAAAAACCGCTAATTGGTAGGCAATGGTGTAATAACCCAGTGGCGTAACCCCCAGTAAACTCCCTACAATGATGTTATCCGCATTGGCCTGAATAAACCCAAGCAAACCGTCTCCCACGTTGAATAAGCCGAACCGAAGGTGATCATTGATTAGACGAATGTTGAAATAAAGGCTCGGTTTAAAATACTTGCGCCCTAGCAGAAAGGACAAGGTGCTTTTAACCAGGTGCATAATCAGGTAGCCGATGATCAGCGAGGTTTCGGCAAAACCGTTAAAAGCCAGCGTAATGGCGATCGATGTGCCGGTAAATGTGCCGATAATTTCGATAATGGCTACTGATTTAAACTGAAGCTCTTTTTGCAGGATGAACAGGAAAATCTGTCCCAGGTAATTGATGATAAAGTACAGCGAGGCCAGTTTAATGACTTTATCCAGCCGGGGCTCGTCGTAGAAATCAACAATGAGCGGGGCGCTGAAATACACAATCAAAAAAACCGTCCCGCCGAGTATCAAGCCCAGAAAATAGAGCGTGGAAAGAACCTTGGGATCACTCTCCTGCTTCGAAATAATCGAGTTGGAAAAACCGAGGTTGCTGAAAATGAAAAAGAAATTGATAATCAGCATACTGACACTGACAACCCCAAACACGGACGGGTCGAGCAGGCGGGCCAGGATGGAGACCTGCAAGAATTGGAAAACCGTCGAAATAACGGTCGAAACCGTGATCCATTTTCCGCCACTGATGGCCTGTTGTTTCGTACTCATGTGCCGGGGTCAGGAGGTCTGTTAGCTTATTTTTCCGTACTGGAAGGTGCGTTGATTTTCCAGCGAACGAAGTGTCCGCTGCACCGCAAGGGAGTGCTCGGGCTGAACCGGCCGTTGCTCGCTATCCAGCTTGGTTGGGGCATCGAGGTAGCTGCCGTCAACCCGGTTCAGCACTGCCAGCACCGGGTGCGACGCCACTTTGAGGTACATCTCCAACACTTTCTTTTCCGTCTGGCTCCAGAAGCTGTTGACATCCGTCACCAGGATCGACACAGTGCTCTGATTGATCAGGTAGAGCGGAATCGGGTTGCTGATCAGCGCCGGTATTTCCAGAATAATCCGGTCATACTGCGAAGCGTCGAACTTGGTTTCCTCGTCGAAGAGAAATTCAATTTCGGTCACATTCATCAGGTCGGAGCGACGGGTGTAGGGAAAGAACGTGACGCCTTCCTGTTCGATTTTTTCCTGGTTGTCGGCCAGCCGGGGGTAACAATAAGCAACCTGCTGGCCCGCTTCAGCATACACCCGGCTCAGGCTGTGGGCGGTCCAGGTCTTCCCCTGTTTGGAACGGACGCTGAACAGGGTAATGATGGGCGGGAAAGACTTGGTCCCCGTCGATCGGACTATTTCAAAGTTGATGGCGTTGCACAACTGCTCCAGCATACTGAGCGCCGTACGACCCGCTTTGGAGTTGATGGAAAACTGTTTAACAACCGGGAAAACAGCCGAAATAGGCCGCCCAATGAGCTTTTCGGCCTGTTCGGGCGAGCTGATTCGGCGGTCGAACCAGAATCGGAGCCCCGTCAGCACCAGCGCCAGGAACAGCCCCACCCCGAAGCCGAGGGCAACGAATAGCCAGCGTTTCGATTGGGCTTCGTACGGGAAATTCGGCGCATCGAGGACCGTCAAAGCACCATCCACCGCGATATCCTGCCGGTGGGTGATGGCCTGGTTCAGGTATTGGACCGAAGCCATATACTCCTTCTCGGCCAGTTCCAACTCCCGCTTCAACTGCCGCAACTGCGACTCGAGCGGGCCATATTCGTTGGTTTTGGTCTGGTATTCACTCATCCGCGATTTGAAGACTTCCAGCCGGGCTGAGGACTCTTCAAAATCGATCACTTTTTCCAGCCATTCGTTCAGCAGGGTGCGTTGCGGAATTCCTTCGGGCGAATTTTCGGCAGTCGAATAATTACGCGCCGTCGTTTTCAGGGCTTCCGTAGCCTGATCGACCCGGTTTTGCAGCCGGGAAATGACATTCTGAGCTTGTCCGTAAGCCTGGGCATTGATCAGCTGGCTCTGAGCCTCGGTCAGCTCAGCCTGTTTGGCTTTTAGGTCGCTGTTAGTTGCCAGCAGAACGCCCTGTTGCCCCATTCGTTTATTCAGGGCGTCCATTGCGGCTTTGGCGGCCCGGTTTTGCATCAGCTCCTTGTTGTAGTCGCTCGTAAACAACTCCCGGGAAGCCGCAGCATTTTTGGTTTCTTCTTCAAAATTCAGGACTTTATGCTGGACGTTGAAGGCTCTGAGTTTACTCTCGGCCTCATCCAGCTTCTTTTTCGCTTGTGCCGATTGCGTTTCGTAATAGCTGACAACGGAATTGGTCTCGGCGGTTTTGAGCGTGGTGTAGCGTTTGTTCAAAATCGAAATGGCGTAATCAAGTGTGTGTTTGGCCACCGCCGGATCGTCGGATTCGTACTCCATGTCGAGCATGTCGCTGGGGTTGCGACGGGATGCTTTCATTTTTTTGCCAATCACCCAAACCGAACAATAAGACTCTGATTTGAGCAGGAAATGCTGAACCGGGTTGTCGAGCGGGGAGCGCGTGAGGCTATCGATCCGTCGGTAAAGCGTCACATAATCCGCATTTTGTATCAGCGACCGGCGCAGGTTTTCCGGAATCGCCTGGCGAATGGCTTGAAAACCCGGTGCCGACAAAATCTTGCCGTCCGGTTTTTCCAGTGGCAGGTGCTGCGTCAACAGGCTAACCGCAATCTGGAGCCGCGTTTCCCGCGAGTTGAGGGTGGTAAGGAGGTTCTCGAAGGCTGCGCCCGAGTGATCGATAAAACCGGCCTGCTGATCTGTGAGTAACGAATAACCCGACGCCAGCCCCGTGTAGAGGGTGGCCTGTGATTTATAAAGCCGCGGATCGTCTTTCGTAAAAAAATACACCGAAACCGCGGTGACAGCGGGAATCAGGATAAACCAGAGTGCGTGCTGTTTGAGAAGACGCAAAAAAACTCGTGGTGTCATTGACTTTTTGATTAGGCTGTGTGAAAATGAGCCGTTTCGGTTTTTGTCAGAAACGCTCAGTTTATTTCCGTTTTAATTCCTGGAGCGGCACCCCAACGGCCAGTTCGAGGTAATAAATGTTTTTCAGAAATTCCCCCCGGGCTTGTTCGGTAATGGTCTTCGCCTGGGCGTATGCATTGCTGGCCGAAGCCAGTGTAGTCGGATCAAGGCGGCCCTGTTGCGAGTTGGCCTCGGCAATCCGATACACCGCATAGGCGGCCTGTTCATCCTGTAGCCGGACTCGCAGAATCCGTTGAGCAGTCAGCAAATCCTGGTAGAGGGTGAAGATGTCTCGCTTCAGTTGAAGCTCAACCGTCTCTTTTCGGATTAATGCTGTCTGATAATTGGCGCGGGCCTGGCGGATTTTATGCCCGCGACTGAACAAATCATAAAGACTGATTTGCAGACCCACCCCCGTTCGGTAACCGTTGGCAATCTGACCGAGAGCATCGGACCCAAACGAAGTGTTCGACAGAATGGCTTGATTACCAAAGGAATAGTTTGTAAAACCGGTGGCTGTTTGGAGGATCGCGATTTTGGAAAGTTTGTAATCTACGTTTTGGGTCGTGATGATTTCGTTTTCCAGCCGAACGAGAGGAGACTTGCTCACGGCGATTTTATAAATTTCGTCAAAGGACACGAGTTGTGCTCCCAAATCCCGTGAAACATCCAGATATAACGTATCACTGGCCGTAGAAATGGCAGCCGCGGTGGAGCGCGATTCAGGACTTTGGGCGAAAAGGAGCGAAGGGGACAGAAGCCAATAAAAAGGCAGTATGTTGCCTTTTTGAAATGTCTCATTTAACAGATTCCAAAATCTCGCTATCATCACAGAAAAATCGCCAATCGAATATCCTAAATTGCTATTATCAGAATTGAGTTAGCAAAAATAATACCATACTACCGGAGGTGTTTAGCCGGTTTTTTGGATGAGTTGTGCCCTATTTTGTTTTAAAATATTGATAGTAAGCTTATTAAATTGGTCGCGTCCTTTACAAATGTGAATATTAAGTGACATATTTATAACGGAATTGAAAATGTTGTTCAAAAGTTGGGGTATTCTCAGACAAGTTAGTAACCGGTTTTCGATTTCTAAAATTAAGCATACTATTTGCTTTACCTGACCGGAAGGAAAGCCGCCAATGGATAATTTATCAGACAATGAGTGGCGTAATGTTACAACAAAAAAATAGGTTTGCAATACATTCTCATACGATCATGAACAAACTGTCTGGCGAAATAAATTATGTTATTACATCTCGGCAACCATGGGAAGAAAAGCAGTTGGGCAGTAACATCCGGGATATGGCGCGAACCCTGGCGGGGAGCAACCCGGTTTTGTTTGTGAATGAACCCCTGGACTGGTCGGCACGGCTGTCCAAGAAATCGGGTCGGGCGCAGCGCCGGGACGAATTCCTCGCTGAAAATCAGGGGCAGCACCTGGTTAAAGCGGAAAATAATTTATGGGTGCTGTCGCCCCGTACATTACTCGGTTCGTTCAACTGGCTGCCCGATTCGGTGCTTTACGACTGGGCCAACCGGTTCAACGGTAACGTTCTGGCTAATGAAATCAAACAGGCCGTCGCGCAACTGGGCTGGAAATCCTTCGTTTTGATCAACGATAACGACATGCTCCAGGGCTTTTACCTGAAAGAGTTGCTGAATCCGCTGGTTTACGTCTATTATCTGCGCGATAACTTTCTGGCGGTGGATTTCTGGAAACGGCACGGCCAGCGGCTCGAACCGCTGTTGATGAGCAAGGTGGATATCGTGGCCAGTAATTCAATGTACCTGGCTAATCAGGCGGCTCGCTACAGCCAGCGCTCGGTTTATGTGGGTCAGGGCTGCGATCTGAAACTATTTACCCCCTCGGCGATCAAAGAAATTCCGGCCGACATCGCTGCGTTGCCGACACCGCGTATCGGTTATGCCGGAGCGCTGACCGGGCTGCGGCTCGACGGAGATCTGATCGGTGCCATTGCAACCCGCCGACCCGACTGGCAGATTGTGCTGATCGGGGCAACTGACGATTCGTTTCCGACCGATCGGCTGAAGGCCCTGCCAAACGTGACTTTTCTCGGGTCGAAAGCTCCGCACGAGATTCCGGCGTACCTGGCTGCAATGGATGTGCTGATTAACCCACAGGTTTTCAACGAAGTAACCATCGGTAATTATCCGCGCAAAATCGATGAATACCTGGCGATGGGAAAACCGGTGGTGGCCCGTAAAACCGAAACAATGGCTCTCTTCGAGCAGCATGTTTACCTGGCCGACAACACCGAAGAGTTTATTGCCCGGATTGCCGATGTTCTGAACGGTAAGGTACTGTCGACGCCCGAAGAACGGATTGCCTTCGCCTGGGAACACACCTGGGCCAATTCGGTCGGGATGCTGACCGACGCCATCGACCAGTTATTGGTTTCGCAGCCCCAGACGATCTGACCCCTCCGAAACCGTATGAAAGCGTATCTGGATCAGAATCCACGATTGAAACAGTTTGTTCACTGGTTGTTAATTCCCCGGAACGAGGCCCGTCCCCGGCTCTGGGTGAGCTGGCTGGTCAACCCTTTTCTTCATCAACGGCATCGCAGCTCGAAAGTCCGGGCTTCGGTTCGCCTTGACGTGTTGCCGTTCAATCCGTTTTCAATGGGCGAACACAGCGTAGTTGAATCTTTCAGTGTCGTCAACAACGGGGTGGGGCCAGTCCGGATCGGTGCCCGGTGTACGGTCGGGATCGGCTCGGTAGTCATTGGTCCGGTCACGCTCGGAAACGATGTCATCATGGCCCAGCACGTCGTTCTGTCCGGGTTGAATCACGGTTACGAGGACGTTAGCCGGTCGATCCGGGAGCAGCCGGTCGTAACCCGCCCGATCGTGATCGAAGATGAATGCTGGATTGGTGCCAATGTTGTCATCACGGCGGGTGTAACTGTCGGACGCCATTCGGTGGTAGCCGGCGGGAGTGTCGTAACACGGGATGTGCCACCTTATTCCGTGGTGGGTGGAAACCCGGCCCGCTTGTTGAAACAATACGACCCCGGCGAGAAAGCGTGGGTAAAACCAACGGTCCGGGTGTAAAACCACCCGAACCGGATTCCTTTCATTGCAATCCCTTTCTTCTGGTTTCCGTAAGTGATTTTGATATTTCTGCAATGATCTGAAAGCAGCTTAGAAGGGTTTTTCCTCTACCGGTTTCGAAAAACTCGTTTCCCAGCGGTAACAGGAGGTGAACAGCAGGGCATTGATGTAGAGCATCGCACTGGTCGGGAATTGGCCCAGGACCGGATTGGAATACCCCATGACCACGATGCCGACAAACACCGACAGCAATGCCCGCATCAATGATTTAAGCTCCGGATTCTTGAGGTTCCAGACACGGTACACGCCAATGCCGATCAGTGACAGGAGCATCAGGATGTACACCGTCAAGCCCACCACGCCCACTTCAATCCAAAGTTCGACATACCAGCTATCCGGCGCAATCTGCGAGGCCCAGTGCCAGGGAGTAAACCGTTGGCCGGTATCCATTGACGTGCTGATTCCGGCACCGAATGGCAAGTGTCTCAAGTAATTAGCCAGTTTCTCCTGGTTCTGTAACCGCAGCAGGAAGGAAGCATCTTCCATCGGATTCAGGGCGGTGCGCATCCGTTCGATCTGATAGTTGCCACTACCGATGGTGGTGTATTTCAGAATAAAAAGGAGCGGGGCCGCCAGGCAGATTCCGAGGACAATTTTAGGAATATCCCGCTTCATGAACAGGTAAAAACCGTAGCCGGCAATAAGTACAAAAAGCGCAGAGCGTGTTCCCGAAACCGCATAACCCCAGAAATACACTAGCAGTAGCAGGAGGGCACCCAGTTTACGCAGGTTCGATTTAGCTTCGAAGCACCAGATAAAACAAACCAGCGATGCGGCCGCCATCTCGGCCCCAAACTGGGAAGCATCGCTGTAAAACGACCAGCTACGCAAGTGACCAAATAAAACGTGCGTGGAAGCAGCCCCGGAGTTAAGCCAGATCGTTTCATTGACGGTCAGGCCGATGTATTGCTGTTTAAAGGCCCAGAGCGCGCCCAGTAGCGACCAGATCAACCAGGTTCGAAGAATGATCCAAATATCAGACCGGGTGATGTCAATCAGGAGCATCGTGCAGGTTACAATGAAAAAATGCAACGAGAAATAGCGGGCGTGAAAAAACCAGGCCGGCCGGTAGGGCGATTCGGGGTTGAAAAACTCCAGAACCGTATAAATCAGCCAAATGCCGACGAGGTAAAAAGCCGGATGATGTAGGCGCTTCCATTCCAGCCGCTGGTTGTTTAACAACAGACTCACGATGGTTAACCCTAGAATGCCATCGATGATTAAGCCGAACGGGATGCTGATCGGTAGAAACCGTGACAGGGCGTTGATCAGAAAACTCATCTGGACATACACCATAAACCCTACTTTGGGCTCAGCCAGGATACCGCCTACCAGCATCAGCCCCACCGGAAGGACCACAATTGCGCCTAGCGCCAACACACCTACTTTAGCAATCAGGAAGCCCGATGCCAGAGCGAGCAGCGTTCCCAGGACGCTGAACAACCAGTACTGTTTCTGAATTTGTTGGGCGACGGACGACACCTGATGTTGCATAGAATCAACTGAAAGCGGGCACTGGCTCCGGTTCGCACGCTTCGAAAGATAAACATACCCCGGATGACTTCCCGGCAAACCGGGTTGTGCAACTGAAAATCCAACACATATCGTGCCAAGGGACGGCTAGACTGGATTGGTCTTGGGTGTAATTACTCCGGTTTGTAACAATATTGAGATGGTTTTAACATTTTCTGCGGTACCAATACAAAGTTATCTGGAAATAACAACATACATAGGTTAAATTCGGCAAAGTGGCAAAAATAATTACACATTTTTTTGCCGCTTTAAAATTAAGTGTTTTCCTTTGTAGAGTGTTGGATAATTCAGGCTATATACAGCAGAATTAAGTCCGGAAAAGATGTTGAAAAGAGTTAATTTTCACACTATTTAATCCAATTTCAGCTTTCTTCTCCGTTCTGAAACCAACCTTTTAGAAATTCCAAAACTGACTGATATAATTGGTGGAAACGTTGTTTGAAATATTTGATAAGTGTTTTTACTTAGTATAAGTAATCAGGGTGTTGAGTAGATATTATTTCAATTATAACCCAAATATGTCCTACCATGAAAGTCCAAAAGTTAAATGTCCTCATCGTTGAGAGTAACCGCTTTCTTTTATCGATTTTACAGGAAACCTTTAAGTCTGACTGGAATGTGACCCTGGCTAGCAATGGGCTGGAAGCCATGGATTTGCTGGAGCGGGGGCTGCCGGTCGACTGCATTATTACCGATCTGAAACTTCCTAAATTTAATGGCTTGGAGTTGATTCGGATGGTTCGCCAGACAGGGCGCCATCAGGCGGTTCCCATTCTGGCATTGTCCGATTCGGGCGATAGCGCCACCCGGATCCAGTCGTTGGAAAACGGTGCCGACGATTGCATGGCCAAGCCCTTTAATCCGCTCGAAGTCCGGGCCAAAATCCGGGCGATGCTCCGACGGTCAGGAAATGCCCTGACCCGGATTACTAAATCCGGAAGTGCCGATTTTCAAACGGTCCGATTTACCCGGTTTTGACCAAGCGACAAGTATTTGTCGTTTTACCAGACAAAAATTACCTCTGTTCTACCCATAAATTAATGTGCCGGGGTGGGGATTTGATCACCAAATCTTCACCCTTTTTTTGTAAGTCGCTTCGCCAAACGGTTGAATGGTATATTATTTGCTGTCGAATGGTGGTCAATCCGATGATTTAGCCAGGGAATTTGGGAAGATGTAAAACCGTATTCCTAATAACCCTGTCAAATTATCAGACGAATTGATCGACTGTTTGTAGGGCGACAAGTATACCGTATCATGGATGTTCTGAGTTATCTGATCCTGGGACCGCTGGGGTTATACCTTGTTTTTAACGTCGCCTATCTGTTGCTGTTTGCGGTAGCCGGGCGGCTTGGGGGTAAAGATGATTTGCCCCTGTCAAAAACGGCTTCGCGGCTTCGGCGGATTGCCGTGCTGGTCCCGGCCTACAAGGAGGATCAGGTCATTCTTGATTCCGTACAGGCCAACCTCCGGCAGACGTACCCCGCCGATGCGTATGATATTTTCGTGATTGCGGATTCGTTTCGTTCCGAAACCCTCGAAAAGTTGGCTCGTTTGCCGGTTAAAGTGCTGGTAGTCAGTTTTGAGCAATCAACCGTTCAGAAATCACTGACCAAAGCGCTGGAATTGCTGTCCGAAGGTGTCTACGACATTGTGCTGGTTTCGGATGCCGACAATCACATGGCTCCGGATTTTCTCGACCGCATCAACCGGGCCTTCGACCAGGGCTGGCGGGCCGTGCAGGGGCATCGCGTCGCCAAAAACACCAACACCAGCGTGGCGGTTTTCGATGCCATGAACGAAGAAGTGAACAACCACCTGTTCCGGGGTGGGCAGCGGGCACTCGGTCTGTCGGCTTCGCTGATCGGCTCGGGCATGGCATTTGAACCCGAGACGATGAAGCAGGCGATGGGGCAAATCCGGTCGGTAGGAGGGTATGACAAAGAACTTGAGATGCTGTTGCTAACCCAGGGCCTCCGCATTGCGTACCTGAAAGACGCGCTGATTTACGACGAAAAAGTGCAGAATCTGGAAGTGTTTGAGCGGCAGCGGACGCGCTGGATTGCTGCCCAAGTGCATTTCGTGAAGCTGTATTTTCGGAGTGGTGTCGAGCAGTTATTCAAGGGTAACGTTCACGCGTTCAACGGCTTATTGAAAGGTTTGCTTATTCCCCGCATCTTATTTCTGGCGTTTCTATTTGCCGGAACGGTTTTCGGGCTGCTTCTGGGTCTGCAACCGGTTTTTCAATTTTTCGGGCTGTTGCTGGGGGGGCTGGCGTTGGCGCTGCTGATCTCCATTCCCGGTTACCTGTGGCAAAAAATTTCCTTCCGGGATCTGCTTACACTACCTCTGCTGATCTTCCGCATGGTCCGTTCGCTGCTCAAAATCAAAACCGCCAGTAAGAAGTTTCTGCACACCCCACACGGGGAGACGGCGGTGAAGGAAAATTGAGGTTGTTACACAGAGTTAATCAGAGAACATCAGGGTTTATCGGAGTGTTTCTCTGATTAACTCTGTGTAACACCCCTTCTTACAAATTCATCTTCTTCATCTCCTTCACCGCGTAATCCACGGCCCGGGCCGTGAGGGCCATGTACGTCAGCGAGGGGTTTTGCGTCGAGGTCGAGGTCATCGAAGCCCCGTCGGTGACGAAGACGTTCTTACAGTGGTGCATCTGGTTCCACTTGTTGAGCAGCGACGTCTTCGGATCTTTGCCCATCCGAGCCCCGCCCATTTCGTGAATGTCGAGCCCCGGATTCCGGCGGTCGTCACGGACCCGAATATTCTTGAAACCGGCCGCTGTGAACATTTCCGTCATCTGCTCCTGGTAATCCTTCACCATCTTATCGTCGTTGTCGTCGTAGGCAATCGAGATTTTCAACTGCGGAATGCCGAACGGATCTTTCAGGCTGTTGTCGAGGGCGACGTAGTTCGTTTCTTTCGGAATGGTTTCGCCCATCATGTGCGAGCCGACGTACCAGCCGCCCAGAGTCGGGTTCGCCAGGTTGTTTTTCAGGTCGACCCCGATGCCGTCCGAATTGGTGCGCGACGCCCGGCCCGCCGAAAAACCGGCCGCGTAGCCCCGTAGGAAGTCGGTTTCCTGCTTATAGACGTTCCGGAAGCGCGGAATGTACGGGCTGTTGGGGCGCCGTCCGTCCGTGGTCGAATCCGGAAAACCGTCGTATTCGCCCGAGATGCCCGCCCGGTAATTGTGGAAGGCCACGTACTTGCCGAGCACACCGCTGTCGTTGCCCAAACCGTTCGGAAAGCGGTTGGAGGTGGAATTCAGCAGCACCAGGTTGGTGTTCAGGGCCGCGGCATTGACGAAAATGATGCGAGCGTAAAATTCCATCATCTGCTTTGTCGTCGCATCGATGACCCGAACGCCGGTGGCTTTCCCTTTTTTCTCGTCGTAAATAATCGAATGAACGACCGAATGGGGGCGCAGCGTCAGTTTACCGGTTTTGGCCGCCCAGGGCAAGGTCGAGGCATTGCTGCTGAAATACCCGCCAAACGGACAGCCGCGCTCGCAGATCGTCCGGTGCTGACATTGGGCCCGGCCCTGTGCCGTGTGAATGGGCATCGGTTTCGTGATGTGGGCTGCGCGGCCCATAATCACGGGCCGGTCTTTGTACTTGGCCGCCATCTGCTGGCTAAAGTATTTTTCGACGCAGTTCCACTCATGCGGGGGCAGAAACTCGCCATCCGGCAAGGTCGGAATGCCATCCTTGTTTCCGGTTATTCCGGCAAACTTTTCGACGTGGCTGTACCATGGCGCCAGGTCGGCGTAGCGAATGGGCCAGTCGACGGCAAAACCGTCGCGGGCGGGGCCTTCGAAGTCGAAATCACTCCAGCGCTGGGTTTGCCGCGCCCAGAGCAGCGACTTGCCGCCAACCTGATAGCCCCGAATCCAGTCGAACGGTTTTTCCTGCACATACGGATGTTCGGCATCTTTCACGAAAAAGTGGGCTGATGTTTCGTTGAAAGCGTAGCATTTGCCCACAATCGGGTTCTCCTTCCGAACCGACAGCGGCAATTGGCCCCGGTGTTCCATTTCCCAGGTGTTGAGCATGGTGGTCGGATAATCCACGACGTGTTTGACGTCGCGGCCCCGTTCCAGCACCAGCGTCCGCAAGCCTTTTTCAGTCAGTTCTTTGGCGGCCCATCCCCCACTGATTCCGGAGCCAATCACGATGGCGTCATAGGTAGTGGCTTTGACCGCATCGATTGCAAAATTTGCCATATCAGTTGGAAGCAATTAGCGGTTTTGTTGAGGTTTATTGGTTGTATTCTTCGCCACGACCGGCACACAGCCGTAGTAATGGCCCGGAATCATCTGGTAATGAACGATATTGTTCATGACGTATTCGGAGGTCATGTACCCCCGAATGGTGAGCCCCTTTACGAGTGAGAAAAAGTCTTTCTGAACCGGCTCCGTCGACTGGCTCATGGCCTTGAGGAGTTCGGTGCGCTGGCTGGCGTCGAGCGAGGCAAACGGTTTGCTGTAGGTTTTCTGGGCGAGGGTGTCCACTTCGGCCAGTCCTTTCGTCAGGGTTTCCTGGGCCGACGGTTCCAGGCAATCCGTTACGATTTTCTGGATGAAGGTATGAACGCCCAGGGCTTTTGCACCGGGGGTATCGGTGGCCGGAATGATGGTTTCGGCGATGTCGGCCAACAGGGCATCGGCTTTGGGGGCCAAAAGCGTCGGTCCGGCCGGGATAGTGGCCGGGTTCCAGGTGTTGGCCCAACCCGGCAGACTGACCAGTCCGCCGATCGCAACTGCCAGACTTTGTAATGCTTTTCGTCTTTCCACGAGAAGGTTGTTAATATGATTTACGGTTTACTGTCTTCGATATTCAGTGTTCAATATTCATTATTCTTCTGGTTGCCACGAGTGACAACCGGATTTTTCCCGAAAGAACAACGTGTAGGAGTCGCTTGAGGTCAGGCGAGGGATTTTCCAAAAAATTGTACTCATTCAATTGCAGGCAGGAAATTATTCTGAACAAATATAGCAAAAAGTACAATGATTTGGGAGGGTTAGGTGCCGGATACAGGTGAGGTAGATGATTTGTGGGAGACGCGAACAAAGTGCCGGGAAGGTGAACTGAAACGGGCGGCTTTTTATTTATCAGTTATACACCTCAAACCACAAACACTCCGATGAGCCCGACTACTGTTGATCCCCGCAAATTTCCGATTGGTCCGCTTTCGCTACAGGATACGTACTCCTCGGACGAACTGGCCCATAACATCGCCATTCTGGTGGAAGCTCCTTCGCAATACCGGCAATTGGTTGAAAACCGGTCGGCCGATGAATTAGCCAAAACGTATCGGGAAGGGAGCTGGACCGTACAGCAACTCATTCACCACGTCGCCGACATTCACCTGCTTCATTATTTTCGGATGAAAAAAGCCCTTACCGAGCCGGATTACGATACGCCGACGCTCATCAACATGGATGGCTGGGCGGCTACCCCGGACGCTACCCTGGCACCAATCGAGGATTCGTTACAAATGTTCGAGACAATCAACCTTCGGTATTTATTCCTGATCCGGTCGCTGGACGAGGCCCAACTGGCCAAAGCGTATTTTCACCCGGTTCGGAAAATCCGGATCGATCAGGCGCAGGCCGTTGCCATGTCGGTCTGGCATGTGCAGCACCATTTGGCGCATATCAAACTGGCCCTGGGATTGCCATGATCGACAAGGAAGTTGTATGTCAGGGAGCTTTTAGCAATGGCTGCTAATTCGTAAAAATGATACTTTATTTATACTTTAGAACTATTCTAAATAATTGAGCTTTTATTTGGATTGAATCTAAACAGGGGGTAGGTTTGTGGGCGAATAGGGTTCATTTCCGTTGGTTAAAGGCAGTTTGCCAGACAGCACGGAGAGGACCGTTGAAGCACGTACAACCTACCAACACCCCATGAAGCTATCCATACAACTCTTTTTGTTTCTTTTACTAGCATTCACTTCCCTGGCTCAGGTCGATTTGTCATCCGGAAAGATCGAAGGGCAAATCCTGACAACGGACCAGCAACCGGCTCCCTTTGTTAATGTTCAGTTGAAAAATACCCGGATTGGAGTCGTTACCGACGAGTCGGGCCGCTTTTCCATTGCAACCGTAAAACCGGGGCAATACACGCTACTGGCAACCGGCGTCGGGTTTGAAACCCTGCGCGAAACCATCACCGTCGAAGCGGGCCAGACCACCCAGGCCCATTTTCAGATCAAGACGGCGGTGCAGCAACTGCAAACCGTTGAAATTACCGGACGGAAGGAAACCAGTTATAAAAACGATTACAGCTTCTCGGCCACCAAAACGCAGGTACGCTCAAAGACATTCCACAAACCATTTCGACGGTTACGAAAGAGTTGATTCTCGACCAGCAGTCGTACCGGTTACAGGACGTGGTGAAAAGCATTGCGGGCGTCAACCAGTTTTCGGTGTATGACGACATTTCGATCCGGGGCTTCCGGAATCAGGATAACCGTCTGCTCAACGGCCTGCGCTACGCCGGAAACTTCTGGTCGAGTCCGCTGCTGGTCAACGTCGAACGGGTAGAGGTCGTCAAGGGTCCGGCATCGGCCATGTTTGGCAATACCAACCCCGGCGGCACCATCAACATGGTGACCAAAAAACCGCTCGATGAACAGCGCTCGGGGGTTCAGGTTAGTCTGGGAAGCTTTAAAACCGCCCGGGCAACGGCCGATTTCACCGGTCCGCTCAACGAAGACAAAACCCTGCTGTACCGGCTCAATGTCGGCTACGAAAATTCGGGTTCGTTTCGTGACTATGTGTATTTCCGCTCGCTGGTCGTCGCGCCTTCCATCTCGTTTATCCCGAATCCGAAAACCCGGATCAACCTGGATCTGAACGTGCAGGATGTCAATACCGTCCTGGACCGGGGCCGAACGGTTTTCCAGGGTGAACAGAACCTGCGGGCTACCCCCATCAATTTTAACCTGACGCAACCCGGCGACAAACTGAATCCGAAACTGTTCTCGGCCGCGCTGTCGTGGAGCCAGAATCTGGCCAAGGGCCTGAATCTCAACGTGGCCTACATGCGGTTCCGCGAAGACCAGACCCTGACGGAGCACCGGTTTCAACGGTACATCACCCGCGACTCCATTCAGCTTAGCTACACCGACCGGATTGTCAATTATGTCAACGACAACGCAAATTTTTACCTGACCTGGCAGACGCAAACTGGTCCGGTCAGCCACCTGATTCTGGGCGGTTACGACTACGCAGCCTACGATTACAACTTCACGGAGAAATCGACCAGTTCGGCGTTTACTATGAACCTGAACCGGCCGACCTACCAACCGCGCGACGTGGCCAAATACACATTTACCTACAGCCCGCTGGCCAACAACCGCCAGGCTTACAACAGCCACGGGATTTACGTTCAGGACCAGATCAAATGGAACAACTGGCAACTGCTGCTGAGTCTGCGTCGGGAAAAATACACGGTTCCGACCACCGCAGCCGTTGCCCGGAGCTACGGGAAAGACATTGAAACCGAGGCTATTCTGCCCCGCGTCGGGCTGGTGTACAGCGTCAATAAAAATGTAAACCTGTATGCTACTTACAACCAGGGCTTTCAGGTAGCGGCCCCGGCCAATGGGGCCTTTCTGGACGTAACGCCCCCCAAACCGCTGACCAGCCGGTTGTGGGAAGCGGGGGCCAAAACCGAGTGGTTCGATAAGCGCCTGATGGCGACGGTGGCGCTCTATAATCTGGAACAGGAGAACGTGCTCGTCAATGCCAACAATCCCGCCCGACCCGATCAGCTCACGCAGCGCGGCCAGGAGCGGGCGCGGGGCGTCGAGTTCGAAGTGGCCGGAAATCCGGTGCCGAACCTGAGTATTCTGCTGGGTTATGCCTACAACGATGCGATCATCAGTCAGGACAATAACGAGCGGCTAGTGGGTCTGACCAAGGAAAATGCTCCGAAGCACTCCAGCATGTCGTGGATCAAGTACACTTTCACCGGCAAGCTGAACGGATTGGGCTTTGGCATCGGTCACAGCCAGAACTCGGTGCGGAACGGTTTTCGGGATGCCAACCTGGTAGCCGTGATCCTGCCCAGTTACGTGGTCTTCAACGCGATGGCCTATTACCAGATTCAGCGGGTGCGGCTGTCGCTCAACGTCAATAACCTGACCGACGAGGTGTACTTTACGGGTGGTTACAACTTTGAGCGTAATTTCCCTGGAGCACCCCGCAATTACCTAATGAGTGTTGCCTACACATTTTGATTCAAAACCGGGGCGCTTTCGGCAGGCTGCCCCGGTTTTACAACCTTTCGTTCGCTCATGAGTCTGAAAAAAATCGTCGGCAAAGTACACCTCTGGCTCGGGATGGTAACGAGCCTGGTGGTGGTGGTCAGCATGTTGGCTGCCGCCGTATTCGTCTGGGATGATGAGCTAACCGACTGGTATTACCGCGATTATGTGTTCGTTGCGTCCCAAAACCGGGTCGTACTTCCGCTCGATAGCCTGTATGCCAATGCCCAAAAAGCCGCCCGGGGGCGGGAGCTGGAAGGGGTACAAGTCTGGAATTCGCCGGAGCGGGCGTATGTTTTCACGACCTACAAACGCAACAAAACCGGTCCGGGCTGGACGCACTGGGATGATTACGTTTATTGGGATAAATTTTACGTAAACCCGTACACGGGCAAGGTGCTGGGCGTGGTGGATATGCTGCGCAACCCGGTCGACCTGACGCGTCGGTTGCATCAGAACCTCTTGCTGCGTTACGAGATCGGTCGCTACATCGTCGGCTTTTCCACGTTGTTCGTGATTTTGCTGGCCCTGACCGGGATTGTTTTGTGGTTTCCGAAAAACAAAGCCGCCCTAAAGCAGCGGTTTTCGATTAAATGGAAAGCCAAATGGCGGAGGGTGAATTACGACATTCACAACGTCGGAGGATTGTACACCCACCTGCTGATTCTGTTTCTGGCCATCACGGGGCTGGTCTGGACATTCCGCTGGTGGACCGATGGCATTTATCGCATCCTGGGCAACGATCCGAAAACCGTCTTTCAACAGAACGAACACCCGCAACCGGCTTTAACTAACCCAAGAACAGCCTTCCCGATGGATGCGGCTTTGCGGCAGTGCCAGCGCCAGCGACCGACCTGGACGGAAGCTAGTTTAACGTTTGAAAAACCGGAGGACGCGGGTAAAGCCGGCGAAATTGCGGTTTTTCTGCGTTTCAACGGCACCGCCTGGGATGCCAGCGACAACTATTACTACAATCGCCAGACCGGGGCTCCGATTCACCAAGTGCGGCACGAGCAGAAAACACTGGGCGCTACCTGGCGCAATTCCAATTACGCTATGCACGTCGGTAGCATTTATGGCTGGCCCACCAAAGTCCTGGCTTCGTTCGCGGCCCTGTTTCTGGCTAGCCTGCCCATTACCGGTTTTCTGATCTGGTGGGGGCGTCGCAAAAAACGGCCGAGGAACCTTGTCACTGCACAACCGATGGGGCGCGCTTCCCGCCCGGTTCAGGCATTTCCGCAACACCAGGCCGCGTATGCGCCCCGACGGAAAGACCAGCCCGCGATTAAGAGCAAGTGAGTCAAGTGATTCTGTTTAGAGTTATGTCTGACAATTGAGGTTCTGCCTTACTGATTATTCCCAACCGGTCCGTAATGTTTTTATCCGGAAGGCCATAAATGGCGATGCTGATGTAATCAACCACATCGGCTCCCGGCCACCACTCCATCGACCCACGGTCGCCCACGGGGCCCCAAACCCGCTTGATGTTCGGAGCTTTTGAGATAGCTCTGTGTACCGGAACTTCCATCTCCGGACACCAGCGTAGGTAAACTGGCTGTCCGGTGCGGGAAAGGGTTGTACAGAGTGTTTGAATGGCTGCGTTGTAATCCCCAGCCAGGAGGTCTTCGAGGCAGTTTTCAGGCGAAGAATTCGCCAGGAAAAGGGTAATCAATTGAGGTTTTTTGGAAGAAGAAAGGTCTTCAGTGAGATCTGGTCCGGATTTAGCCAGTGTAACATACCGATGTTTAATTGAAATGACGGATAAATTACCAAGCTGATGCTGCCGATCGTAAAGGCCGATAATCGCTTCGACCGAATCCTGATCAGTTGTAAGCAATGAGTCTGGCGGTTTTTGGAAAAAACGCCCCGGCTTTACGAGCAGAATGCCCAACGCCAGCAGAATAAGAATAAAAAAGGCGAGTCGTTTTTGAACCTTCATTTAAATTGATGCAATCGAGCGGGTCGTTTTTGCGTATTTATCAGACGGTATATTCGTGCAGATTGGCTTCCGGAAAGCGGGTTTATAAATTTGTCGAAATAAACAATCAATTTCTACTTAGGGATATTTTACGCTAAAGCTCATGCGTTCAAATTAATTTGTAATTAGCATACCGGGTTTTACTTAGCCAGGATCAAGAGGGAAGTAGTAGATGAATTTACTTCAGGAAAAAATACTAGTAAAGACTAAATTGTAGAAGTGATTAATTGGTAAATAGAGAACTGATACTAAAAAAACGACCCGCCCATTGGGCAGGTCGTCCCGTTTTAAAAAGAAAGCTTAACCAATTTCAATGCGCCGGGGCGCTTTCTGACGGGCTTCTTCCTTCTTGGGTATCGTCAGGTGCAACAAACCATTTTCGTAGCGCGCCTGAATCCCGTCGGCATCAACGACATCCTTGGGCAATTCAAAATTACGCTGGAACGATTGGTAACTGAATTCCCGGCGGGTGTAGTTTCCGGTTTGTTTTTCCTCGTTATGCTGTTTTACGGAGGAAATCGTTAACTGATTACCGGTCAGCTCAATCCTGAAATCCTGCTTTTCCATACCCGGCGCGGCCATTTCTACCTCAAATGCCTCGGTCGTTTCCCGGATGTTCACCGACGGAATGGTCGTCTGGGTAGATGAGAAATTACTGTTGTTCCAGTTAAAAAGATCCCGGCCAAAAAAGTCATCGAACAAAGCCGGAAATGCGGGATGCAAGTTCCCATTCCTTTTGATGAGTGACATAATTAACCTGCTTTTTAAAGTTAAACAAACGTAGAATGAACGTTTTGAAGGGGCGCCCCTTCAGAAACCGACTTGGCAAAGGGTATGCCAGACGCCTTTTTCGCGGAAGTAAAAACCGGACTTAGGGCTTATTTCTAATGGGTCGATGGTTAAAACTGAAATTTTGACAGGTTTATAGCAGAATAGTAGGTGAATCAAAACGTACGGGGGGTCATCTTTTCCACAATTTATCGGTCAGAATGTCATTCAGTACCTGATCGCGGTAGTTTCGGCTAATCGGAATGCGATGCGGCCCGATGAAAATTTCATTGCCTTCAAGGCCGTCGATTTTGTCCGTAGCCACTACGTAAGACTTGTGTACCCGAATAAAAGCCGGACTGGTCAGGTTCTGCTCCAGACTCTTCAGATTCAGCAGCGTGATGTATTTGCCCTTTGAAGTGAAGATGGTCACATAATTTTGCAGACCTTCTACGAACAGAATGTCGTCGAAGTAAAGCTTCTCGTATTTGTTACCGCATTTGATGAAGAAGTAATCCGCTTTTCCCGCAGCTTTCGCAGCGTTTTCCGGATTCGATTGGGTCAGCAGGCGGTGGTATTCCCGGGCCTTGTTGGCGGCTTTGAAAAAGCGGTCGAAGGTGATAGGCTTGAGCAGGTAGTCGAGCACATTGAGCTGAAACCCTTCCAGGGCATAACTCGGATAGGCCGTCGTAATAACCACTAGGGGCGGTTTTGGAACAATTTTCAGGAAATCAATGCCATTCATCTTTGGCATCTGAATATCCAGAAAAATTACATCAACCGCTTGCCGGTCGAGCAGGGTGATGAGTTCAAGCGGGTTTTCGCAGGTACCAACCAGGTCCAGGAAATCGACCTCGCGTACGTAATTGGCCAGCCCCTCCCGGGCCAGCGGTTCGTCGTCAATAATTACGCAGTTCATCATCAGGCCAGGGTTAGGTCAAACGGGTTGCAGGATAGGAGCCGGTACAGATGCACTCAGGTGCAATCGAAGGTGGATGGTAAAATCAGTAGGGCTGGGCTGGATAACCAGTTCATGTTGAGCGGGGTACAGAAGATCCAGTCTTCGCTGCACATTTTTCAAACCGATGCCGCCGTAGTGGATCAACTCCCGGGTTTGCTGAGGGGCTGTGCTGTTGGCAACAAAAAAGTCGAGTTGTTGTCCGACGACGGATAACCGGATCTCGATCCAGTTGGTTCGATCCGGTTGTCGGGAAACGTGTTTAAACGCATTTTCAACAAATGCCATCAGAATGAAAGGAGAAATGCCCAAATGATCGGAAAAACCGGCCTGTGATTCGAATACGACTTCTATGTTCTGGTTCTGGCGGAGCTTTTCCAGCTCAATAAAATTCTCAAGATAGGAAATCTCTTTGTCGAGCGAAATCTGCTGATCGTTGCATTCGTACAACTGGTAACGCAGCAATTCGGAGAATTTGGCGAGCGAAGCCGAGGCCATGTCGGGGTTTTTATGGATCAGGAAAAAAATGGAATTGATCGTGTTGAACAGAAAGTGAGGGTTAAACTGATTCTTAAGAAATTTCAACTCCGTTTCAAGCTTTTCTTTTTCGAGGAGTTGCTGCCGCCGTTCGGTCTGAATCCAGTTTTTGGTGAGTTTAATGCTCATGGCCAGCGTCATGCTGGCGACAGTGGAGGGCAGGGCGTTGCCCACAAAACGGTAAAAACAATTCGATTCGGTGCTGCCACCGTAGAGTTCGGCCAGCGTCCGGCCGGAAACGTACGCGCTGAAATAATACCCGGAAACGGTGCATAACGTAGCGACGGAAATGGTCAGGGCCAGGTAGAAGCCGTAACGGAAAAACCGGCTTTTTTCCAGATACGTCGGAATCAGGTAATACAAATTGAAGTACACCGCCAGCGCCTGAAAAAGCACGTAAAAGCTGTATTTGATGGCGTAGGGTAGAACAAACAGGGTGTTAAGCGCCTTGGCAGGATTGCCCAACCCAATAACCCACCAGAGGTAATGGTAGAGAAACCAGAACGGCAGGTGGTAAAGTTTGTATCTGAAAAACCAATTCGTGTAAGATTGGTCGTAGGGTAATACGCGCATCGTTGTTCCGCACGATTGGTTAGTAAAACCGTATCCGTCTCTAAAATACACGGATTCCGATCATTTATGTTAATCTCTTACACGAACCGGCTGAAATACTTGACCAACGTCAGCTCACCGCCGACGATCGGTAAATTTTTCCGGTTCAATTCTAACAAGCTGATTTCAAAGGTATTCCAAGCAACTGGTCAATAGGTTCTGGCCGGTGATCATTTCGTTTTCCGATTCATTCTCCCCTTGCCCTTCTTTGTTGCCGGTCTTAAACAACCGCAACGATGAAGCTGCTGTTACTCATGTTGATACTTTTGGGGGGTGGATTCCACGTCCTGGGACAGGTCTCCGGACGGTTTTTGACGTCTACGCGCCAACCCGTTCCGTTTGCCAACGTCTTATTGCTTCGGACTGCGGACAGCACCATGGTACTGGCTACGCAAACGGACGAGCAGGGCCAGTACCTGCTTGACCGGGTGGCTCCGGGCGCTTACAAACTCCGGGTGAGCAGTCTGGGCTATCAAGGCTGGGAGTCGCCGGTTTTTGAGTTGAGTGCTGCGCAGCCGCGCAAGGCCTTTGGTGAACACCTTTTAACGGAAGACGCCAGGCAACTGGGCGAGGTGGTGGTTCGGGGTGAAAAACCGGTATACCAGCAAAGCCTTGAAGGGTTGGTCGTGAACGTTGGGAGCAGCGTTTTGTCGAAAGGAAGCTCCGTTTTGCAGATTCTGGAGCGGTCGCCGGGCGTGGTGATCGATTACCGAAATGGCGGACTGATACTGAACGGGAAAACTGGGGTGACGGTGTTGCTCAACGGGAAACCCATGCGTATGCCCATTGAACAGGTAGTAGCGTTGCTCAACGGGATGAGCGCCGATGCCATCGAAAAAATAGAGCTTCTGACAACGCCCGGTGCCAAATACGATGCAGAGGGTAGCGCTGGGATCATCAACATTGTCCTAAAAAAGAGCGTAAAGCCCGGAACAAACGGGACGGTTTCGTTGACCGGTGGGTATGGATGGGGAGAAAAGGGCAGCGGGAGCGGAACCCTGTCGCACACGGCCGGAAACGTCAGCATCCATGCATCGTATTCCTGGCTCCGTGACCGGACTTATTCCAGGATGTTTGTCGACAGCCGGCAGCATATGCCCGCCCTGGGCGGTTCGCTGCATGTGTTGGCCTATGATACCACCCGGGCCTTGCAAAATAACCATGACCTTGTGATCGGACTCGATGGAAAACTGAACGCAAAAACTACGCTGGGATTCAGTGTAAACGGGAGTCAGAGTATACGAAAAGCTACAAATTTCAACCGGTTGTCGTATACCATTTTGCCCAGCGATTCCCTTTTGTTGTTTCGAGGTACTATCGATGGTCTGAACCGCTGGCGGAACCTGGTCAGTTCTTTCTACGCTGAACGAAAGAATCGGGAAGGTGAAGTCCTGAATCTAAATCTGGATTATTTGCTCTTTAACAACCAGAGTCCCACCGAAGTGTACGGTTCTTTCCGGAATGAAGATGGAAGCCCGGTCGGGACCAACGATAGCCTTTTTGCTCCCCGTCAGCGCGGTTTTGCCGATACTAAAATTCGGATTGGGGTGGTTAAAGTAGATTATAACCGGAAATTATCCACGAAACTGAATCTTGAAGCGGGAGCGAAAGCCACCTTTACCAAAACAATTAGCGAAGCAGGTCTTGAGAGCCTGCTGGATGACCATTGGGTCAATCGGAGTGAAACCGCCACTGCGCTGGTCATGCGGGAGGGCATCGGAGCGGTTTATGCGTCGGCCACTGCGCAGATCAGGCCAGCCACCAACCTGGTGATCGGCGTCCGGTACGAATTCTCCCGTACTACGATGAACAATCCGGAAACTGGCGCGGCTGTGGTTGACCGAAAGCTCAGTATGTTGTTCCCGAGTGTTTTGTTGACCCGCAAACTGAAGCGCGAATCGGAACTGCAGGTATCGTATACGAAACGGATCAGTCGACCTTCCTATACCGATTTGGCTTCTTTTGTGCGATACAGTGATCCTTCGGCGGTTTACACGGGCAATCCGATGCTGAAGCCAACGCTTACCAACACCCTCAAGCTGGGGCTGACATACCGTAATGCTTCGTTTGCTCTGTTTGTCAGTCGGGATGAAAATCCGATTGCCCGGTATCAGCTTTCGGAAGGCCCCGCCCGAAACCTGTTGTATGTTACTCCACAAAACATGCGCTGGCAAAATACCCTGAATCTGCAAATCAATCTGCCCTTAAAACCGACGACCGGGTGGGAGATGAATTATGGATTTACTGGTGGACTTCGGCAATTCAGCGTGGATTATACGCCTAAACCGGTCGATAAAAGCTACGTAGGTTATTCGTTAACTATGGGCCAGACGATTAAATTGCCCCGGCGTTTTACGGTTGAAGTAAGTAGCTGGTATAATTCGGCTTCATACAACGGGACGATTCGGGTCGGCGGAATGGGGGCGCTCAACGCCGGTATCAAGAAGGAACTGAAAAACAACCACGGAAGCCTTCAGGTATTGGTGACGGACCTGCTGCGAACGATGCGCATCAACGTCAGCTATGGATCGCTTACCGAAGAGGTTTTCGCAATTCGGAACCACGTCAGGATCGACACTGAATCCCGGATTTCCCCGGTGTTCAGACTAACATATTCACGCTCGTTTGGAAAAACCGTATCCAAGGACATGCCAGGTAGGAGAGCGACTGTCGGCGATGAACGCGAGAGGGTGCAAAATTAATGGTAACGTTTAACCCGTAATTTTGCAATTTTTGGACTCAATCATCGTTACTAAATCATTCCAGCTCAGCAATCCAATTTCACTCCTAAAGTAGAATCCGGCCTATTAATTTGTCAATGAACTGTATACCTGCTTCTTTCCTGCGTCTTGGAATTCTTTTACTTGTCTTTACTTTCTGGGGGTGTAGCGGCACGGGCGTAGAGCCTGACCGGTCTACGTCGGATATCATCGTTGGATGGGGAGACAGCCTGACCGAAGGCGTGGGAGGAACGCCGTATCTGGTCGAACTTGAACGCCTGTCGGGGTACAAGACGATCAATCAGGGTATTGCGGGGCAGACCAGCAAGCAGATTGCGGAGCGAATGTTGGCCGACAAAGAGAAACATTCCTACAATACCATCATCTGGGTGGGCCGTAACAACTACCTCGAACCGGACCAGATTAAAGCCGATATTGCCTCGATGGTGAAAGTGCTGGGCCACTCCCGGTATCTGGTGCTAAGTATTATCAACGGCCATAACGGTCCGGCTGAGCAGGTTTTTGGGCTGAATCATAAGGCCATCACTCAGTTGAACAACGATCTTTACCAGACATACGGCGATCACTACGTCAACGTTCACGCTTACCTGCTTTCGAAGTACGACCCGACCAGCATGGCCGACATCATCGATCATACGGATGATGTGGTACCGGCTTCGCTCCGGGCCGACGAACTCCACCTCAACTCGAAAGGCTACGCCCTGGTGGCCGAACGCATCAACCAGAGCATCAATATTCTAACCAACAAGAAATAAGCAAAAGCGATAAAACCGTGATTTGCAGGCCTGAATGAACAGGCTTTCGATGAATTTTGTTCATAGCGTATAAATCAATCAAGGCTATGAACAGTGTCAAAATAGGAGTGCTGGTACTGATTTTTTGGGCCGGTTGTACGACCGCGCAGACGCAGGATACGAACCCGGCTAAATTGCCCGCTTTAAAACCGGGTGAAGCGGTGGCGACTTTCGCGGGTGGCTGCTTCTGGGCGCAGGAAGAAGGCTTCGACCAGCTCAAAGGCGTTCGGGAAGTTATTTCGGGCTATTCCGGCGGGAACGTCAAAAATCCGACGTACGAGCAGGTCGGAACCGACGAAACCGGTCATGCAGAATCCGTCCAGGTCTATTATGATCCCAAGGTAATTAGTTACAACGATCTGTTAACGGCTTTTTTCGCGGGTCACGATCCGACGACGCTCAACCGCCAGGGGCCGGATGTCGGCCGCGACTACCGCTCGGTGGCGTTTTACCGGACGCCCGAAGAAAAGAAGGCCATCGAAACCGCCATCCAACGGGTGAATGCTTCGGGGCATTACAAAAATCCGGTGGTGACCGAAGTTGTGCCGTTCTCAGTTTTCTACCCCGCCGAAAAATACCACCAGAATTACGTCAAACTGCACCCCAACCAGCCGTACATCCGGTCGGTGTCGATGCCTAAAATTGCCAAGCTCCGCAAGGCGATGCACGGCAAGCTGAAAAGCGAGGATAAGCCGAATTCGTGACGGGTTTACGGTTTTCAGTTTACCGACATTTCGGTGTTCGATATTCGATATTCAATATTTTAAACATCGAATATTGAATATCGAACACGGTAAACCGTTTACAAATCCTCCGGATCGATCTCCAGCGTCAGGTCGTCGTTTTCGCCTTCGTACGCGATTGAATTCGAACGGTTTTCGGTGGTATTGATCGCCGTGTGCGTGTCGGTATAGAGCAGCGTATCCATCGCTTCGTCTTCGCCTTTGTTGTAAGGATCTTCTACACCGCCTACGCCCAAGTCCGTGTACATCGGGGCCGTATCGGCTTCTGAAAGCGGAGGAATATCGCTCTGATCGTTCGGGCCAGGTTGCCGGGAGCGGGTATCGGGTTTTGGGGCGTCATCGGTCGATGCCCCTTTGTTTTGATTTTCCATAATACAATCGTAACTGATGATGGAATCATAACCATCAAACGGATCGATTGTTGGCAGAAGGAAACCGCCGGAAGCTGATTATAGGTATTTCAGAATATTTCGTCCGGAAAAAGCGTTGACCAACTGGCTGAGGTAGAGACCTTTCCGGCGCGGTTTGTCGATGGCCTGAACGCGGGCCCGCATTTTTAACAAAACACCGATCGCCATATACAAAAAGAACATCCCGATCAGAATGAAGAGCGAAGCCGTGTTTGAAATATCCCGGTGGAACAGGAAGAACATGACCGTGTTGAGCAGCGAAACACCGCATAGAACCGCCGTGGCCGCTGCGTGCGACAGCCCATTGTCGATCATGATGTGGTGCATGTGATTCCGGTCGGCTGAAAAGGGGGAGCGACCCGCCATAATCCGGACCAGGAAAACCCGCAGCGTATCGAAAATCGGTACAATCAGGATCACGATGGCAATGATCGGGGCGTTGAAGAACGAGGTCGGATCGAACCGGAACGAATTGTTCAGGTTGATAAACCGCACGGCAAAAAACGACAGCAGAAAGCCCAGAATCAGTGAGCCGGTGTTGCCCATGAAAATCTTGCTGGTGTGCGAGAAATTAAACCGGAGAAAACCGATCAGGGCTCCGGCCAAAGTGAACGCCAGACACGCCATCGCAAAGTGATTCGTCAGCAAAAACCAGCTCCCGAAAGTCAGACTTGCCAGCGTCGAAATAGCCCCCGCCAGCCCATCGATCCCATCGATGAGGTTGATGGCGTTGATGATCGTGATGAAGATCAGGCAGGTGATCAGAATGGCAAACACATCGTTGATGTGATATAGGCCGAAAATTCCGTAGAGGTAATCAATCCGCAGCTTACCGAAAAAAATCAGAATCAGCGACGGCAGGACCTGAAAGAAGATTTTCTTATTTGGATCGATGCCGACCATATCATCTTTAATCCCGACGAAGAACAGAATCGACATGCCAACCACCGACAGGTTCGTGCGGTAAATATCCGTCTGGTCAATGGCGGGCCAGAGGAAGTAACTGATCAGAATAGCGGCAAAAACCGCAATGCCGCCGAACGTCGGGGTGGCGGTTTTATGGGAGCTCCGGTGGCCGGGCTTCTCCATGAGAAATTTCAGCTCCGAAATTTTGATGATAACCGGAATAGAAACAACCGCAACAAAACAGGCAACCAGGAACGACAACAGACACTGGTAAAGACCCAGTTGAAACAAATCATCCGTAAGCTTATTTTGGATATAAGCCAGAAGTAATTCCAGATTCATAGCGGTAGGTGTGATGATATGTCAGATAGTAAATTCACTGAACAGAGCGTAAATGTTACCGTTTTATAACTTTAGTACAATTAAAATTGACTATACGGCTGGAAATTTTATTAGGCGGTGCAAGAAACGCATTATATTCATAGCTTCGGCAATAGTTGATCCAATTTTCTCAGGGGCTTGAGTAAAACTGTAAAAAAGTAAGGTCGCAGGCCGTTGAGCCGCCAGGCTTCCCGGTCTTCGCGGTTGGCCCGCCAGCGGTTTTTCAGCCCCGCGTTGCTGATGCCGCCGGACCGCATGGCCACCAGTACTTCGGGCAAGTAGCTAAGTTTAATCCTGTGTTTATGGATGAACCGGAGGAGCAATTCGTAGTCCGACGAACTTTTTAGCTTTAGGGTATAGTTGCCGTATTGTTCATAAACCGACCGTTTGATGAAGCAGGTCAGGTGGGGGGGCATCCAGCCCCACAGAAAGGCACCTTCCCGGTATTCGCCCACCTTCCAGTAGCGGTCAATTTTCTCGGTATTATCGGGGTCGACGTAAATTTCGTCGCCATAAACCGCGTCGCAATCCGTGGTTTCGAACAACCGGACCACCTTTTCGACCACCTGATTGTGTTTGTAAAAATCGTCGGAATTGATGAACCCGATCACATCGCCTGTGGCCAGCCGTAGCCCCTTGTTCATCGCATCGTACAGCCCTTTGTCGGGTTCAGAAACGAAGCGGGTTATACGCGAACCGTACGACCGTACGATCTCGGCGGTGTTATCCTTCGAATTGCCGTCGATGACAATGTATTCGATATTCGAATACGTCTGGTTGAGCACCGATTCAATGCTGTCGCGGATGGTTTTGGCACCGTTGTAGACGACGGTAATGATCGTTACTTTCATGCAATTTCGCGGGTTTTGACCCAAACCGCCGGGTTTCCCTGGTAAATACCGTAGGCATCGAGCGAGCGCGTCGCCACCGATCCGGCCGTCAGAATGGAATGGGAATGGCAGGTGACACCCGGGCAGACCACCGAGTTTGCGCCAATCCAGACGCCATTTTCGAGGTGAATCGGTTTGACAAACAGGTCGAATGTCCGGATACGGTAATTGTGGTTGCCGGTTTCGAGCAGGGCTCCCTGCGAAATGCAGGCGTGGTCGCCGATGGTTACCTCGGTCAGGTTGTCGATCCAGACTTTCTCGCCAATCCAGACGTAATTTCCAATGGTGAGCAGCCACGGAAATTTGATGTTAACACCCGGTTTGATGGCCAGACCAACGCCGATTTTGGCCCCAAAAAGTCGCAAGACCAATCGTTTGAGGGCCATTGGAACGGGCAGATACGTATTGATGAAAACCGGGCTGACCAGAAACCAGAGAATGATTTTCCACTTTGGACCGGGCTTCCACCAGCTGTTGTCGTAGACCGACAGATCAGTGCTGGCCCGGCCGTTGGGCCAGGAGGTCTTTTCCATATTCTGTTCGGAAGAAATCAATGATTGCCTGTTTATCGGTTCCTACGCGGTGATAGACCTCGTAGAGTTTCGCATCGACCAGAAACCGGTACCAGAGCCCCTGCAAAAAGTGCCACATCAACCCCGGCCGACCGTCGATCAATCCCAGCCGCAGGAAATACCGGTAAAAAAAGTACAAAAACGGACGGGTGAACAGCGGCAACGACGCATACCGGAGTTTCAGATACCGTTTACGTTGTTCCTGCGTGCCAAACAGCTTCGGTTCCACCCGGATCGACTGGTCAAAGTTATAGCGAATGTTCAAAATATCGATGACCTCGCGGATGGCGTACAAATTATGTTTCTGTGTCCACCACGTTAAATTATTGAGGTTATGATCGACCAGATCGTGCTCGAACTGGATGGAACGCCCGGTCGAGAGCTTGATGTGTTCGTCCATCCAGGTTTCTTCGCAAACGCCCTGCCCGCTGCGCCAGAGCCGGAGCAGCCAGATGGGGTAGTAGTCGCCGTGCCGCATCCAGCGGTTCATGAACATCACCCGCCGTTTGACGTAAATCCCGCTTACATCCGTCGGAAGGCCCGCCAGCCGGTTATTGATTTCAGCCGCCAGTTCGGGTAACACATACTCGTCGGCGTCCATCCGCATGAGCCAGGCTGTTTTGAACGGCGTGTGCTGAATGCCGTAATTGAACTGCGTCGCGTAGTTGACCCAGGGGTTTTGCACAACCACCGCGCCCATGGCTCGGGCAATTTCAACGGTTTGATCGGTGGAAAACGAATCGACGATGAAAATCTGGTCAGTAAACGGCAACAGGCTGCCGATACAGCGGCCAATGTGTTTTTCTTCGTTATGCGTCAGAATAATAACAGAAACGTCGTTCATACCTGTTGCGGAACAAGCTGGTGATAAGCGTCGAGAACCTGGTTGGCCACCACGTTGATGTCGCACACTTCGCGGATCATGTGCTGGGCGTTGCGGGCCATCTGGGCGGCATCGTCGGGGTGATCGAGCAGGTAGGCCAGCCCGTCGCGGACCGACTCGACTGTGGTGTCACTGATCACGGCGGCTTCGTACGAACGCAAATAATCGCTGAAGCCGACGTTGTCGGTCAGGGCCGACGGCACTCCGCAGGCCAGCGCTTCCATAGCCGCCACCGAAAAGCCTTCGGAATAGGAGGGCAGCGTAAAAACGTCGGCATCGGCAAAAGCGGCCAGTTTCTGTTCCTTGATGAGCATTCCCGGCAACCGAACGCTATTTTGAAGCAGATTTGTTTCAATAAACTGTTGAATATCAGATAAATAGCCGTCGTCGGGGCCTGCCAGTACCAGGATGGCATCCGGATGTGTTTTCAGAAGCTGTTGAAAGGCGGGGAGCAATATGTCCAGCCCTTTCTTGATATGAATCCGGCTCAGAAACAGAATCATCGGCTGGCTGGCGCTGATGTGCTGCTGCTGGCGGAACGTGCCCCGGGCAGGCAGGTTCTGATATTCCGAAATCCGTAAACCGTTCGGAATAATCTGCACGTTAGGATGCTGCTCTCCCAGATACCGCCGGACGTCTTCTTCTTCCCGTTTGTTGTTGATCAGAATCAGGGGTGTTTGCCACAACAGTCGTTTCTGGAGCAGCCACGACATGATTTTTTTCTTCCAATAGCCCTGCCGGATGGTCCAACGGTCGAGCAAACCATGAATGGTGATAACTTTTTTGGCGCGGAGGGATACAAAAAAGGGCGCAACCGAGCCAAAGTGCCAGATGCCGTGAATGTGAATAATATCGTATTCGTTGCCGTGCTCGCGGAGATATTTGTATAAACCGGGTGAAAATTCAGGAAAAAACCGGGCGAACCAGTGCCGTTTGGTTTCCACCACCCGCACGCCGGGGGCCGTCGTGTACAGCACCTCGCCTTCGGACATCGGTGTCAGAATGGTAATTTGCTCACCCTGAGCGGCCAGTACGCTGGTATAATCGTAAATGATTCGGGGTGGGCCACCAATATTCCAGGAGTAGGCGCAGATGTGGAGAATGTTCATAAGGAAGCTTGAAATAACGACCCGCGACTCACTTTTACAAATCCTTCCATCATTTTCCGGGCCACGACCGACGGATCAAACGAAGCAATCAGTTGTTCAGAACGCTGTCCCATCAAGAACAGATCCGCCTGTCCTGTGGTGAATTGCCTTAATCGCTCAGCCAACTCGCCGGGCCGAAGGGGATCAAACCGGTAACCATTCTGCCCATCCTGCACCAGATCTGGCGCGCAGCCACAACGGTTAGAAACGACCACTGGCATCCCGCAGGCCATCGCTTCGTTGACGACCAGCCCCCAGGGCTCCGACAAACTGGGCAGCACCAGCACATCGGCCAGCGCCAGCGATTCAGGAACCCGGTACCAGGGTTGATTAGGCAAGATTTTGACCGAATCGCTCAGACCAAGTTGTTGGATCTGTGCTTGCAGGGCCGGTTTTTGGTCGCCATCGCCGAGCAGCAGCAAACCCCAGTCGACCGAAGCCGGTTTCGTTTGCCGTGCCTGGTGAAACGCAGCGAGCAAAGCCGTGAGGTTCTTTTCGGTGGCCAGACGACCCACGTAAATGAAGTTGTGCGGTTTTAACCCCATATCGGCTTGCCGGGCCAAGCGGTGGGGCGTGGCCTGATTATAGGTGTGCCGCAAGCGGGCATTATCGACCACGGCGTTGTTCGACACCAGAATTTTCTCCGGCCGAACTCCCAATTGAAGCAGGTAGTTGGCCTGCGGGGTTCCGAAGCAGAAAAAACCGTCGGCCAGCGCAATGACCCGGCTTTTTACCCACTCTTTTAAACCGGACCGGACCTGATCGACGGGCGTCGACTCGTTTTGAATAATAACTTTAGTGCCGTGCGCTTTCGCAAGGGCCATCAGCGCAATCTGGGCGGGGTCGTAATAGCCCGTCAGCAACATGACATCCGGTTGGTAGGTCCGCATCCGTTCCCACAAAGCCCGAAATTTAGCGGCTGTGCTTACCTCTTCGATGTATGTATCGAAAAGCAATTCGTAGCTGTACTGATCTGGCAACTGATCGGGTTTTCCCAGCTTAGCTCTAGACTGTTCGCTTTGAGCAATCTGCAATACGTGAACGGTGCTCTCGTAGAGGGGGGACAGACGGTGCAGTTCACTAAAAACCGTTGCCTTGTAGTGTGCCCACAGGATGTTGTGAACAATCAGTATCTTCATACAATCAGGGAGCAGCCTCAGACGGCCGGTGAAACCATCGGCTGCGACCGCAAATCAGGAGCGTAGAGGTGACTAATCCCGATAAACCGGATCATCAGGCAGAACGGGTGCCAGAACGAAATCTCGTAAGGGCGTCCGTTGGTAAATAACTGCACAAATAGCATGATGAAGAAGTACGCCAGAAAAATGGAAAGTGTATCGGTATTGTCACGCATCGTTTTCAGGCTGTAAAAAAGACACGAGAAACAGAAGGCCGCAAATGTTACAAAACCGAGAATGCCGTGATTAATCAACGCTTCCATAAGCGGTACATCAAGGTAGGTCGATTTATACCCCTGACCGGTGATGACAACATGGAGGTGCCCTTCCAAAATGTTACTCAGGTATTGAAAACTAGTGGCCCGATTTCCCGCCGACGCATCGAATGTGGCAGTAAACTGATTCTGGACTTTAATCCCCAGCAGGGCGTACACGTTTTCCATGTTTCGTTCAATAAAGGCCACCGCGTATCCGTACAGAATGGCAATCAAGTCGGCGTTGCGCTGCATGAACACGCTAAGCCCGACAAAGGCAACACCAATCAAAACCAGCGAGGCCGGACGAAACAACCCCCGAATAACCTGTTTGATCTGGCGCGGCCGGACGTTGAAGACAAAAAACAGGCCAATAATCAGAATCAGGGCCACAATGCTGGAGCGGGTTTGGGTCATGACCAGAATGCCCATCCCGAACACGCAGGCGAAAAACGACAGAATCCGGCCAAAAAAACCGGTGCTTGGCTGGAAAGCCCAGATGGCACAGGCAACGACGCTCATCAGGGCATTTCTGGCAAAAACGTGGGGGTTCCCCGTTCGGTATTCGCCCTCGCCAAACTGAATGGCTGCCCGTTGACCGATGCTCCAGGTGGGGTCGGTCAGGAGCGCATACACGAGCGCCAGGTTGGAAACTACGGTGAACGCGACGGTTATCGGAATAAATACCTTGATAATCTCATTGGGGATATTTACCAGCAAAAACAGGAACAGAACCACATAGATGTAGTAAATCGTGTCCATGGTCGCATCTTTAAACCATTGATCGCGAAAGAACGCCATGTGGAAAATAATCACGGCAAAAAAAAGTAACGCCTGTTTTAGTAGGGTCGTATTGAGCCGGTATAACTTGTACAGGAAATGAAAGGGGATCATCATAATGAATCCCAGAGCCAGAAAAGCCGCCGTAAAGGCTGTACTGCCAGGTGCCAGGCGTAGCGTTTCTTTAAAAAAGAAAATCAGGGGATAGCCGTCGATAACAATCATAATACCGACCACATACCGCATTAAATTCAGGTTGCGCCACGAAAATAATTCTGATAAGGACAGCATACGTTCTGGGATTTCAACGGTCTCAACCTTTTTAATGATTTAGTCTAACCGCTTTTCCAATTGGATTTTTTTGATACTCGTACAAATATAACGAAAAGTCCAGAGATGGCAGTGTGGAGCGAAACATCGAATACTAAATAACCATTCGAAGCTTTACGCCATCTTTCGGGGAACGTCAACGGTTTCGATAAATCTGACCGTTTGCCGTAACGTTTCGACGGCGTCTTTGCGCCAGCCCCGCAACGGTGGTTTATACGGTTGCTGGCCGTAAGCCGGAAGAACGCTTTGGAGTAACCAGTTTTTCTCTCCTTGTTGAACCCGGTTCTGGTAGGCGCGTAAAAGCTTTTTTACAGCCGGAAACGCCGACAGCCGAACCCGCGTCTGGGCCTGAAAGAAACCTTCCTGGTCGGCCAAACCTTTGAAGTTCAGAAATACCGGCGGGTTGTTCTCCGAAACTGGCCGTTCGTGTAGATTCCAGATTCCCACGTGCCAAGCCGGATTCTTAACAATCGTAACACCTTCAAACAATCCCGGCGTCAGGACCAGCCAGATTTGGTCCGTATACATGGCTTCACAAGGTCGGACAAAAGCTCGCTCCGGAACCCGGCTGCCCCACCAGTCCAGAAACCGGGTGGTTTCTGCACACCGGCGCAGGCCCAGAAAATCGGAACTGTACAAGCCAATATTCTGTACATATTTTTCATCCGGAAACGCCTTGTCCACCAGTTGCTTGAGCAAATGTGGCGTCAACAGCAGCGTTGCCTTCGTGTAGCGAGCCGATAAATCCGTTAGGGGCTGGTACAGATATACCGACGGATCGAGATAAATCAGCCAGTCGCTTTTGACCCGGTTTTGGTACAAGTGTTTAATGAACAACGGTTTACAGGCCGCCACAAACTCCGCCGGGGTGTATTGCTGCGAAAGCTGATCGCGGTCGGGCAGCGGTAGTTCGTCCAGCATGAGGAGCGGATACGGACACTGAAAACCGGCTGGCAGACGGCTGGCATCGTCACAAAGGCCGATGGTGAAGGAATCGGCGGGGTGATGGCGCTGCAAACTTTCGCCCAGTGCAAAAGCCTGGGGAAGTTGCCGAATTGTGCAAACCGTTAAAAACGTGTTCATCGTGTGGTTATTCAAGTAAATCGCCAACAGCCGCCAGATACGGCGCGTATCCGTTCGCATCCTGGTCGGCATAGCGATGGTAATTTCCGGTCACTAATTCTTTTAGTACTGGCCCAAGGCGTGCAAACCGGCTGCCGGGCATGGTGCTTCGCCGTTTGTAGTGAGTTAGGCGTCGGTCAAACTGCCGGATCCCGGGCGTCGGCACCGGAACCCGTTCGCGAAGTAAGTGATACAATTGATTCAACTGCTGGTATTTTTGTACCAATGGTTCCAGTTTTTCACTATGTGGCCGCGAAAACCGATCTTTCAGGCGCACCGCCTTTCCGGCTTCCGGCGGGCGGGTACCCACCTGCTGCTTTTCATGGGTTCGGTACCGGATCAGCGGTTTCTCGTAAAAATCAACTGTGCCTTTGGCGGCAGCCACCAGGGCCATCCAGCCGTCATAAATGTAATTCGGCAGTGTGGGAATGGGCAGCAAATCGGCCAGGAACCGGCGACGCATCGCCGATGTACAGCCCATCACCCGGTTGCCATCCAGCAACACTTCTATCGCTTCACCCCGGCGCCAGCGTTCCCGAATGGGCTCCGTGAACCGGACCGTATCCCAGAATAAACGACCGGTATCCGCCAGGTTCGCATCGGCAATGCGGGCGTTGGTAAACACCAGATCAGTGTCCGGATGCTGAAGCAAATACATTGTCAGAGTCTCCAGTTTTTCGGGGAGCCAGGCGTCATCCTGATCGCAGATGAACAGAAAATCGCCGGTGCAGAGCGAAAGGGCTTTTTCAAAATTCTTGTTGTAACCGAGCCGGTTTTCGTTCTTGATCAGCCGGGTCGGAAAAGGAGCCTGCGCGGCAAATCGTTTCAGAATCTCGGACGTCTGGTCGGTAGAGTCATCGTCGCACACCACCAGTTCGTCGGGCAACCGGGTTTGGGTCAGCAGGCTTTGCAACTGGGTGTCGAGGTAAGCGGCTCCGTTATACGTACAAAGCGCCACCGAAACCGTCGGTTGGGTCAGATCAGATGGTGTAGCCATACGATGCAAAGATAGGACGCCAATACTCGGTTCCGTGGATATTCCAGGCATGACAACCAAAGGGCAACCGGCCCTGATTGTAAACCTGAATCGCGCGTTCGGGGTAAAATTCGACCGAAAACCGCAGTGCCGTCCGGAAGTCCGGCACCTTCAATACCGGGAAATACCGGTTGACCTCGATGCCCCAGAAAACGTCCTCGTTGTACTGGTGGGCGTGTATTTTTTCGTAATTGGCGATCTTGTTCTGAAAGAAACGAATCCAGCGCAGCAGTGAGGGAACACGCCGGAGCGAAAAACCGCCGTTGCCGACGCCGTTCAGCGAGGTAATTTCGCGGGGAGTTACGCCATCTTCTTTTTTCAAATCGAACAACAAAGCAACCTTTTTCTTGATGTTGAACACGGTTTCGTCGCGCCAGCCGGTAAAGTCGCGGTCGCGGAGCCAGGGTGCACCGATGTATTCGTAGCCCTTCCGGCACCAGTCGGTCAGTTCATCCCGAAAGACAAACGCGTCGAGCTGGTAAATCAGCATGTATTCAAACGCCGTGAACGCCCGGTAAAATTCTTCCGACAACATCAGCCGGTTGTAGGTCTGCACATCCCGAAAGTAGGCGCTGTCAAAAGATTGAATCCGAAGCTGGGGGTAAGGTGTGGTCAGGTAAGACACATCCAGCGACTGCGGTTTGACCAGAATGATCGGATAATGCTCCAAAACCCGCAAACACTGCGTCAGCGCGATCTGCTCGTAGTCCGTTAGTGACTTCTGATACACGGGAATGACGACACAGGCAGAGGGCATATTAGTATATAGGATTCAGTTTATGGTTTTCGGGGGCAGTTTATCGTTTAGAGTTTAAAGTTGGTGTAACCAGGTGTCTGAGTTTACACTATAAACTTTAAACAATAAACCATATACTGCTTTATTATTTTTCGAGGGCCGAAATTAGCGCATTGAGCGGAGATTTCAGCGCCCGGCGGACTTTCTGGTAATACAGCATCTTCGGCGGTTTGATGTAAAAGCACGGATAGGTGCGGTACGTTTCGTTGTGATTATTAAGCAGACACTGCCGGTAATGCTCAAAGAGCGGCACCAGATCCGGGCGGGCGTCGAACGTAAACCGGTTCTGGTATTTCGAAATTTCCTGCGGTTTATGAATGCCGTAGCCGCTGTAGTGAAAAAACTGCAAATCGACGGTTTCGTTGATCCGCCATACCCCATCTTTCTGTGAAAATTGGCGTTCGTGCAGGTTCCAGTAGGCGGCATTGTAGCCCGGATGCTTCTCAATCCAGACCTTATCATAATAGATTGGGGCGAAATTGACCCAGTGCTGATCGACGAACAGGCCGTTGCAGAGGTCGATCCGGCACTCGTTCACCAGGCGTTTTTTCCACCACTGCACAAACCGGTTCGATTCTTCGGTTTTCTGTAAGCCGATAAAGCCCAGGTTGAAGGTGCCGGTGTTGAGGTGATTCAACTCGTTGGGAATCAGCCAGTCGTCGATGGGTTGGCAAATGTGGGGCGTCAACACCAGGTTATACTCGCCCAGATGCTTTTTTAGTTGGGTAAGGGGTTGAAAAACAATAATATCCGGGTCAAAATAAATGACTTCGGTGGCGTCCGGGTAGTTTCGGAAAAAGTAGTCGATGTAGAACGGTTTGACGGCGGTATTCAATTCCGTAATATCATACCGGTCGCACATGCCCGCAAAATCTTCAATCTCGATCTGATCCACTTCCAACATCGGGTAGTCGGGCAGGAGCGAAGCGGGCAAATTGGCCTGATCCAGCTTGTCGACCAGCCCGATGACATACTGCCAGTCGGGATTGGTTTGCCGCAGCGAATCGCCCAGCGTACGGGCTTGGGCCAGGTAATTGATGGAACAGATGGTGAACGCTAACGTCATGCCGCTGATTTTGAATACATAAAATACCGCTTTAGCTGGTTGATCGGCTTCTCGATCAGGAACCACGACAGGGAGGCCACGATCATGAGCAGCACAAAACTACTGACGAGGTGAATCCATGGATTATGGAGTGAAATCGGCGAAAATCGGCTCAGTTTGTTCAGCACAGTTCCCGTCAAGTGGCCCGATACGATCATGTGATAGAGATACAGGCCGTAACTGATTTTGCCCATGTAAATCAAGGCCGGGTTCATGAGGATCCGTCCCATCAGGCCCCGAAAACCCAGGCTGGCGTGAACGACGAAATAAAGCGACAACACTGCCAGGACTGTTCGTTGGAATGTTTTGAAAAAGCTCGTGCCGGGCTGTATCAGGATAAAGATGAAACCGGCCAGTGCCAGTAAGGTAGCCCAGAGCACCTGTCTTTTAAACGCCGGTATCTGTTCTGGCTGCTCCACGACGACATAACTCCACAACGCCCCGATGCCGAACGCATCCAGGCAAGTGGGGGTCAAGACGCCTTGCGAATTGCCGTTAAACGCCCACCACAACCGACTGCCCAAACCAAGGAGAATAGTGAAAATGATGACAATCCGAAGCTGCGCGCGCGGAGTCAGCAGAATGACCGACGGCCAGACGATGTAAAACTGTTCTTCCACCGACAGCGACCAGAGGGGCGAAAGCAGGTCGGCCCAGTTGCCGGTCTGGTGGAGCAGAATGTTGTAGCCGTAGAGGTAGTAATAAGCCGGGTGGTTGCTGATGTCTGACGTTTCAGGCAGAAACCGGTACACGAATGTGATGAACAGGTAATAAATCGGGAAAATACGCAGCGCCCGCCGAATAATGAAATTCTTGTAAACCTCTGAATGCGTTGTACGGCCCGTAAGTATCTGATTGCGGTTTTGGATCAGGATTTGGGTAATGAGAAAACCGCTGAGCACAAAAAACAACGTGACACCAATGGACCCGTTGGGTAATTGATTGATCAGTGTATCCTGCGGAATCCAGTGAAAAATCAGGACAAACGTCACGGCAAAGGCCCGTAATGCATCTAGTTGGGGCAAATGGCCGGCCGGTTTACTCACACTCATATCAAATTGCAGTTGTGGTCAATTGGTCGACAATGGCCATAAACGAATCCATGCTTCGGTCGGAAGAATGCCGTTCGATGACTTTCCGACGGAGTGTCTGGCCCATCGCCCGGCGTTGGGTAGCATCTTCAATCAGCGCACCGATTCGGCTGGCCATCGCAACAGTATCCAGGTACGGCACCACATAACCACCATCGGTTTCGACCAGTTCGGGCGCTCCGCCCGCGTGCTCAAAACAAACCACCGGCGTCTCACTCAAAGCGGCTTCCAGCACCACGAGCGGGTAGGGGTCTTCGCGCGAACAAAGTGCAAATATATCAAAACGGGTGGTATACCGGAAAACCTCGGGTGTCGGCTCAATGAGCAGGACGCGGTCGCTCAACCCGGCTTTTTGTAAATCCAGCATGAGGTCTTCGTACAGGTGGTTGCGCGGCATTCCGACCCAGACAAAATAAACCGGCCGTTCGGAATGGTCGTTAATGACCTGACGGGCCAGCACATTGAACAGGTCGTTGCCTTTGCGCCACTCGGCATTGCCGCAGCCGCCGATGATCAGGGCGTTGGCCGGAATCCCGTGCTGAAGCATCACATCGGGTAGCTGACGAGCCTGCTCAATTTTCTGCAACAGCGCCGGAATGTCGATAAGCTGGAACGTACTGATCTGCGCCGGGTCAAAACCGTACATGTCAACATAATGCCGGGCGACGGCTTTCGAAACCGCAATCAGCCGGTCGGTGTGGTCGAGCATAAACCGCAGGTGGTCGGGCTGCGTGTACATGCGAATCGACATTTCCAACTCGTGCACGAACAGAATGACCGGCAACCGTGCGACCAGCGGCTGAATCTGCCGGTACAGCCGGGAGTTCGTAATGGTGTTGACCATCACCAGGCCAATATTCTGCGCCCGGAGTTCGTCTTCAAAAATTTGCCAGCGCCGGTTTTCCTCGCGCCGGTGCAACCACGGGCCGATCCGCAGCAGGTACAGCAGTTTGTCGATCCGGCGGCCAAAGAGCTTTTCAACGGGCCGGGGCCAGACCGAAACGGTCGTCAGTTGGCGGTATTCGGCTTCCAGCGGACCACCGTCGCCCAGCAGCAGGTGGGTCGGCACATTCCGTTGTTTCAGCATGTGCAGCATCTGCAACAACACCAACTGGGCACCCGCCCGGTTGGCATCGTGGCCGATGAGAAGGATCTTTTTCAATAGACTTTGTGGCTTGGCATTGGTTTTTTCTCGGCCGGATTGCCGATGTAGACCCCCCAGGGTTCGGTGGATTTGGTTACCGCCGACGCCATACCGACCAATGTCCCTTCGGCAATCGTCAGGTAGTCGCGGATGGTGCTGTTGACCCCGAAAAACGAATACGACTCGACTACACAGTGGCCCGACAGCACGACGTGGGAGGTAAAAAAGACGTGATCCTTAATTTGACCGTGGTGACCGATGTGATTCCCGCTCCACAACACAACGTTGTTGCCGATGGTCGTGAACGGCTGAATGGTATTGTCTTCGAGAATGAAGCAATTTTCACCGATGGGGTTATTAAAAAGCGTCGCTTTGGAACTGACATACGAAATGAACTCGTAGCCTTTGGCCTTGGCTTCGAGGTAGACTTTTTCGCGGTTCCGGTTCATTTTTCGACCGGTCATGGGCGCGAAAAACCGGAATTCCTGCGGAGGATAAATGGCTTCAACGTCTTCAAACGCGACTACCGGCAAGCCCCGAAATTCGGTTTCTTTCAAATACTCCCGGTTTACAGTAAACGCCACCACCTCGTGCTTCGAATCGTGCGTGAGGTAAAAATGGGCCAGTTCGGCCGTATCCAGCACTCCAAAAATGACAACTTTAGACATGGCGAAAATAAATGAGTGAATGCGTGAATGATAGAATGAGTGAATAGCTCCGCAGGGAGCAGAAAATGGCGGAGCTATTCACTCATTCTATCATTCACGCATTCACAATTAAACAAGTTCATACGCATCGAGCATCTGCTGTACAGCCGGGACATCGTTGAACATCAGCACGTCGGCGATGGAAAGCCAGGGCACGAACTCGTTTTTGAACTGCGGGTATTCTACCCGTTTTGATTGAATGAAAAACAGTTCGATGCCTTCGCTGGCAAACCGCTGCCGGTCGTACAGTTCCTGCCCGCCGATCGGGTTGATGTAGCGACTGGCCTTTTCCCGCAAACAAATGTCCAGAATCCGTTCCTGGGCCTTCAAGTCGTCGTTGCCGTATACCGTCGACGACGGCACGATTTCCGTCCGGATGCCGAGGTAATCGTTCAGCTCTCGGAGGCTGCCTTCCACCAGTTCGGCAATCGTCCGGACCTCCAAGTTTACGATTTTTTCCAGCAAGGGATAAACCGTTGTGTAAAAAGGCGCTTTCCGGTACGCCTGCTCGATGGTTTTCAGCAATTTGGCGCGCCATTTCGGATCATCGCCCAGTTCTACCTCGCGGATACGCTTGTTTTGGCTGGCGTCCTTCAATGGTACGGTGAACAGGTGATCTTTCCCGTTCACCAACAGCCGGTTACGATTGATCCAGCCCCGGTTGATGAAGGCCACATCGTCGTATAAAATGAACTTATCGACGGCCTTCACAAGCTGGAGATACCCGATGTACGGCAGGAAATAAGGCTGCATGATGGCGATAGTCATATTCGTAAGCCGTCCTACTTCAGTTTGCGTAAATAATAATCTTCGCCCGGTACAATCAGGCCTTTCATTGTCGTGTCGGTGCCCAGCCGCATGTCGCCCGGTTGCGGTTTGATCACGTTTTTCGAGAAAAACAGGTAATCGGCTTCTTTCGGAATCGGCCGAACGCCCTGTTCGAACGGATTGATCGGAATGAGTCGCCGGGACAGGTGTTTACCGTAAAGCGGGTATTCGAAGTCGTCGTTGATGGTTCCCAGCGCCACCGTGGCGTTTTCGGGGACCAGTTCGTCAAAGCGTTTGTACGGAACGTAGCTGTCCGGCCGGAACATCATCTGGAAGTACATGCGCTCGGTGTTGAACGCCGACGGACGTCCGTACGCCGGAAAGGGCAGGCAGCGTTCGTTCAGGAAAACCGCAAATAACGCTGAAAGGCAACCGACAGCAACAACCAGACCCACGTAAGCTTTGAGCACCATTCGACCCGGTTTTTCGAGTTTAAACCAACGGTTGGTGAATAAGAGGGGCAGAAAAAGCGAACCCATCAACCCGGTTTCGATGAAATATCGTCCTTTAAATGGATCGTAGGGGGCCGAGTAGGAGAGCGCCAGAAAATGCAGTACAAAGGCAACAGCCAGGAAAAAATGAACCCGTGACCGCATCAGACCCAGCAGCGACAGCAACACCAACGGCAGAATCAGGGCAAAACCAATGATGCCCCAGTACGGATTGGCATTGTAAAACTCAAACCGGCGGGCAAACGAAAAAGGTTGAATGGAAAAGTCGGTTTCTTCGTCGAGCCTTAGTTTGGTCACCTCCTCCAGCTTGACCAACGGTTTGCGCATGGCTTGGTTCAGGTCAAGGCCCCACTGGGTGTTGCGCAGGCCGTCGAGGTTGATGTGGTCGTAGCCGTAACGAATGACGTTGCGGGTGCCCTGCTCGAACAGGTTTGGCAGGGATCCGGCGCGTTCGACCGACTGGTGTTTCAAGGCCGTCGGCGGACCAATCGGGTGACCGAACACCTCAATATTTTTGAGATACCCCGTCGGCAGCATGAATAGGCAGACGCCGATGAGGATGGCCGGGGTCAGGTATTTCAGCCGGTTCAGGAAAACCGACACGTTCGGCGACCAGAAAACCGTGTAGACCATGACCATAAAAACCGACGGCAGCAGGAGCGTAAACGTGACCTTGTGGCCGTAAGCAATGCCAAACGCCATGCCCGTCAGGTACAGATACCGAATGTCGCGGGTTTCGTAAAAAGCAAACAGGAAATAGAATAGAGTCCCCAGGTACGCCGTCAGGACGATATCAGTTTCGGTTGAGATGGCCTGCATCAGAAAATCCGGCAGCATGGCGTAACACAGGGCGGCAAAAAAGGCGGCTGTCAGGTTGCGGCTGATCATACGGCTGATGCCAAAAACCGCCACAATGGCCATCCAGTACGAAGTCTGGTGAATGAGTTTGAAGGCATTTTCAAACCGGCCCGTAATCAGGTACGAATAAATCTGGATCGTGCAGACGCTCTTCGGGTAGGTGTCCATGTTCCAGTTGGTACCGCCGAAATGCCGCATGGTGCCGCGCTGGATGTATTGCATCACGCGGTTGAGGTGGCCCGTCATGCTGTCCCATTCGTTGGGTGGGGTAAACAGAATCAGCAGCAGGTTAGTCACGGCAATGACGCCCAGTGTTGCCAGCAGCGCCGTAAACACCACTTTCAGGAACGGATTCAGTGCTTTGTACCAGTCGCCAAATGCCAGGCGGTTTTCCCAGATCAGCCGGTTGACCGACCAGGTACGTCGCTCGATGAGTTTACCAAAAACCAGCCGGAAAACGGTGGCGGTGATGAACACCGAAACCGCCCAGGCCGGGGTGCTGGCCGTCAGCCGAAAATAAGACAGGCAAAAACCGGTGAAGATGATGCTTCCTGCGAACAGCAGGAAGCAAACCAGCAGCCATTCGGGCAGCGACCGCCGACTGATACCGGTTGCCGTGTTGCCGATGTAAAACACAAACAGGACAAACGTGAGCAGGTAAAAGAAGGACATGGCGGGAGGAATGATGAGTTATGAATGATGAATTATAGCGCTGCGTCAACTAACCGCGCGGGCGGCCCCGTCATAATTCATCATTCATAACTCATCATTTCAATTACACGTTTTGGTTGACGATGGTGATGATTTGGTCGATGATTTCAATTTCCAGATCGGGGTACATCGGTAGGCAAAGCGCGCGCAGGGCGATGTCTTCCGAAATGGGGCAGGGCTGGTACGATTTCAGGAACGGGAGCTGGTTCAGGGACGGATAGAAATACCGCCGGGGGAAAATCTGAACCGCTTCAAGGGCCGCTTTGACTTCCAGCAATTTGGCTTCCGACTCCATCACCACCGGGTAATAGGCGTAGTTGTACTCCACACCCGGTCGCAACGTCGGACGTTCCAGCCTGGAAAGATCCAGTTTGGCGTCATACAGTGCAAACCGTTCCTGACGGGCCGTGATCAGATCCGGCACCCGGGGCAGGTTGCAGAGACCCATGGCCGCGTGGATTTCGGAGTTCTTGCCGTTGACCCCCATGTCGAAATAGTCGTCGAACCGGTGTCCGAAACTGCGGTACAAGTGAATCTTCTCAGCCACGACCGGGTCTTTGCAGGTGACCAGGCCGCCCTCGACAGTATGAAACACCTTCGTGGCGTGGAAGCTGCACGTACTCACGTCGCCGTAAGCCAGGGCCGACAGACCGTTGTAGCGGGTTCCGAATGTGTGGGCCCCGTCGTAGATGACTTTCAGGTTGTATTTGTCGGCAATGGCCTGAATTTCTTCCACCCGGCAGACATTTCCGTACACGTGCGTGGCCAGAATGGCTTCCGTGTTTTCAGTAATCAGCGGTTCAATTTTGGCCGGATCAATCGTGAAGTCATCCGGAAGAATATCGGCAAAAACCGGGGTGCAATTTTCCCACAGAATGACGTTGGAACTGGCGCAGTAGGAAAATGGCGTTGTGATGATCTCCTTACTTAGCCCCAGAGCCTTGATGGCCATCTGTAAGACAATGGTTCCGTTGCCGCAGAATAGCAGGTTATCAATGCCCAGATAGGTTTTCAGCCCAGCTTCGAGCTGGCGGACAAGCGGACCATTGTTGGTCAGGTGGACGCGTTCCCAGATTCCCTCCAGGTACTTGACGTATTCTTCGAGGGGGGGGAGGTATGATTTGGTTACGTTAATCATTCAGAATGTTTTCTTCCATCATTTCGGCGTGGAACTGGAGTTGCGGGCGTACGAAACCGGGCCACTTGCCATACCAGGCGACACCGTCACGGTAATCCGCAATGTCAAAGATAAGGCCTTCTTCCAAATTGAACAGGGGCGTCACGGTATCTTTTACGATCATCATCGAAACGTTGTACGTACCGTCATTGAGGAAATTGCCGGGAACCAGGCATTCGCCCGAAATCAATCCTTTCCCAAACGGCCGGGACTGTGTACCGACGTTGAAAATCACCTCTCCGGTCATGGAATTCAGGTGCAGGCTCAGGTTGAGGTTCGCATGGTCCATCAGGTTCCAGAACTCAAACCGGATACGGAAGGGTGTCCGGACATCAAGATGAAGCTGGTTGTCAAGTAATTCGGGTAAAATCTCAATTTTTTTCACTCGCACCAGATCGTTCCCCGGCGCTTCTTCCGGTGTATTCCATTCCCGAATCAACCGGGTTTTGGAAACTTTGCTCAAATACGAAGCGATCACCTGATTGGTTTCGCCCTGCTCGATCAACTGGCCGCGTTCGAAATACAGCGTCCGGTTGCAGAGGGCCTGCACCGCTGTCATGTTGTGGCTGACGAACAGGATGGTGCGACCGTTGGAGGCCACATCCCGCATTTTGCCGAGGCATTTTTTCTGAAATTCGGCATCCCCGACGGCCAGCACCTCATCGATAATCATAATTTCCGGGTCGAGGTGGGCGGCAATGGCAAAACCCAGCCGGACGTACATCCCCGATGAATACCGTTTAACGGGAGTGTCGAGGAATTTCTCAATCCCGCCAAAGGCCACAATTTCATCAAATTGTCGACGAATCTCTTCCCGCGTCATACCGAGAATCGCGCCGTTGAGGAAAATGTTTTCGCGTCCGGTCAGTTCGGGGTGAAAACCGGTTCCGACTTCGAGCAAGCTGGCTACCCGGCCCCGGATGTGAATGCTGCCGTGGGTCGGTTCGGTAATGCGGCTCAGGATTTTGAGCAGGGTGGATTTTCCGGCTCCGTTATGGCCGACGATACCGATGCGGTCGCCCTGCTCGATGGAAAAACTCACATCGCGCAGCGCCCAGAAGTCTTCGTGTTCGATATGCTCTCGTTCCGGGTCCTGCTTGCCACCAAAGAACTTACTGATTTGCTCAGTCACCGCATCTTTGATACTGCCGCTACCCTTGCCGCGTTTGTGATCGATGATGTATCGTTTGCTAATGCCTTCTGCTGTAATGACCGCCATGGCTTGCCAGGTTGCAGGTTGTTGTTCGGTTGGGTACGCGTTGAGGTGCTAGGTACGACCAAAACCGGTAACAAACAACCTTTTGTTAGATATCGTCTACAAAGGTATTCTCCCGCTTCCGGAAAAAATACAGGGAGATGATCAGGAACACACCGACGACCAGGACGGAGTTAATCACACTGTTGGGGTTAAAAAAAGCGTTTTCACCCAGCAAAGACCACTTAAAGCCATCGATAATACCCACCATCGGGTTTAGGTAGTAAAGTGGATACCACCATTCGCTGGCGTTTTCCTGCACGAGCCGACTGCTGTAGGCTATCGGACAGGCATAAAAACCGATCTGAACGATAAATGGAATAAGTTGGCCGATGTCCCGGAAGCGTACATTCAACACCGCAAAGATAAGACCAAACGCAAAGGATGCCAGTAACGCCAGGATGATAAAAACCGGAAGGAACAGAATGTGCCAGTCGGGCCAGAATTGGTACCAGATGGCCAGCACAATGAACAAACCCAGTGATACCAGAAAATCAATAAAGCTAACGATGGACGAGCTCAGCGGCATGATCAACCGGGGAAAGTATACTTTCGTGACCAGGTTGGCATTGGTGGTAATGCTGGTGCTGATTTGGGTAAAGGCATTGGAGAAAAACGTCCAGATGGTCAGACCGGCCAGAATCATCAGTGGATACGGAATACCGGGATCCCCTTTCAATTTGGCAACTTTGCTGAAGACGAAGAACATGATCAGCATTGTAATCAGCGGACGAATCAGACTCCAGGAGGTTCCAAGGATGGTCTGTTTGTAGCGGACCGATACGTCCCGCATCGATAAAATATATAGCAGTTCCCGGTTTCTCCACAAATCGCGCCAGTAATTCTTCTCTGACCGGCCTGGTTCAATAACCACTTCGTGTGTTTTCACAACTGTACTTTAGGTAGAATGAACAATGAATAGTGAACAATGAACAGTGAACGATGAAGGGCTGAGTTATCCAAACAGGCAGGTGTCAGCTTTTCATTGTTCACTATTCATTGTTCATTAACGAACTAGCTTTGCATGATGCTCTGATAGGTCTGTTTCAGGAAGACAATGATGATGCCTAACATCAACCCGAGCACCAGTCCTGCCTGCATGGCGTACGGTTCGTGGGATTCTTTATACAATGGCAGCGCGACGGGTTCAACAATCGTAAACAACGGCGCTTCCTTGATCAGGCTGAGTTTCAGGTTGTCTACGCTTTGTACGGCTGCATAATACAATTGCTGAAGAAAGGTGGAGTTACGCGTCAGTTTCGACTGTTGCAATTGCCCTTCGGCCACCACAATTTGTTGATTTTGATCCATATACCGGGCCAGCCGGGCGTCATTACCACTTAACACAGTCGCTAATGAATCGCGCCGATATTCCATCAATTTCAACATCTCATCGGTTTTCTTATTCTGCTTCTCGGTATAGTCTTCCTGCACGGTTTCCAGCAGTACGTTTACCCAGATCGCGGCCAGACGTTCGAAATGCAAGCCGGTTTTTAACGTCAGGAACGACGATTTCCGGTCGAGCTGCGCAATGCTGGTTTCGCCCTTGATCCGGTTAAAGACATCATCCAGCGCCTGGGTTTCCAACCGGGTAAAATCCTTCGGATTTTTTCCGGGAACAAACCGAAAGTTGCGCAAGGTGTCATTTTCTTCCCATTCATCATCCCGAATCCCGCTGTGCCAGATATAATAGTTGATCATCAGATCCTTGTGCTTCGAATTGGCAATGGGCTTAAGCAGACTGGTCGAAGTTGTGTCGACTTCCTTCAGCAACGACCGCGTGATGATCGGGCGGGAAACTACGTAATACAGAAAGTTTTCCCCGGTAAAGATGTTGGCATCCGGAGCGCCGGCCGACAGCCCGAACATGCTGGCCAGGCCCCCCAGATCGCCCATACCACCCGATGCGGAACCTCCGCCGAGGTTGAACGTAATCCAGGCGGTATAAGTGGGGCGCTTGTCGAGGTTTAAATCGACGAAAAAGCCGATGATCGCGCAGACAACTATGCAGGCAGCTACCAGTTTCCAGCTTCGCAATAACTGGTTTTTGAACAATACCACCCGGTTCACCACTTCCTTGGGCGAAATCTGATCGGGCGGGAGCTGGTTTTTACCGGTATTTCTTGAATCGATGGTTTCCATAAGCTCACAAATGAGATCGAATTTAACGAAGTGCTCTGAAGGCTAATACGGCTGTGATTAAGGTCATTACTGAACCTACAATTCCGGTGGTGCTTTGAATGATTTGTAAGGGCGTTAGTTCCCCTTTGGTAGATTGAGGAACAATAATTTCTGAGCCAGGTTCAACGCGGGGATAGACATTGAAAAAGGCAAACCGGCGCGTCCGATCGGCTGATCCATTGGCGTAAACCACATAGGCCCGTTTGCGGGCTGAACGGCTGGTAAAACCACCCGCCTGTGAAATATAATCCTGAAACGATTGGCCCCGGCGGTATTTAGCCGTAGTCGGCGACAACACTTCGCCCCCCACGCGCACCGTTTCCAGTTGCTTCGGAATGCGTAAAATGTCGCCCGGTTGCAGAATCATGTCTTCGAGTGATCCCGGATTGTTCAGAATTTTCCGCAGGCTGATGCCAATCTGTTGCTCTTTGCCTTCCTGAACAACATTTTCTTTCACAACCGCATTTGGGCTGTCGTCGGCCAATTCTGTAATTGCTTGCTGGCGCATCTGTAATTCCGCTTCACTGAGTTGAATCGTCCGGACCAGCGTGGCCCCTTCTACATAAGCAAACGGAGAAAGCCCCCCCGCCATTTTAACCAGGTCCGAAATTCGCTGATCTTTGGTAATAATCGGATACTCTCCCGGAATCAGTACTTCCCCGTCAACATTAACAAACGTTTGTTCCTGGTAATTCGGTGACCGACGGACAATTACCTGATCATACGGGAACAACGCAAACTTGCTGTCGGTTGGCTTTATGCTCAGATCGCGGTCGACATTGAACCGGAAAATTTCGGACACCTGGGCGGTTTTTGAGGTAATGTCGACATCTTTTTTCCGCCGGACTACTTCAATTTGAGCGGCTGCGGCTGATTCTTTTAATCCGCCCGCCCGCAGAATCAGGTCTTCCAGCGTCATATTGGCCACATACGGGGTCGATTCAATGGGCGTGATCACTTCCCCAACAATACTGATATTGGCAAATTCGGCCATTTCGAACCGCGACGGAATAATCACCTGGTCTTCACGTTTGAGTTCGATGTCCGGTTCAGTACCGTTCATGATGTTGGTCAGGTTCAGCGAGATGTTTTCAATGGCCATATCTTCGCGGGTCCGGACAATCTGAATCCGGCCGGTGAAGGCTTCTCCTTTCAATCCTTCGGCACTGGTTATCAGTTGCTTCAGGGTTTTGTTCTGATCCAGCGAGTAAACGCCAGGCCGGAAAACCGCCCCCTGAATACCGACCTGGTTCTCGTAGCGTGCCAGAACCGCTTCGACCACAACCTGGTCGCCATCGGTCAGCGCAAAGGTCGGAAAGTCGGATTCCACCACATCAATTACCTTCAGTTCCCGGTTGGTAAACCGGGTCACCTTGACCCGGGCTTTGTAGGCATTGCTGGTAAAACCGCCGGCCAGTTCAAGCAACCGGCTCATGGTTTCGCCAGGTAACAACTCAAAAATGTTGTTTCGCCGGGTCGAACCGTTGATTTCGACGTGATTTTTGAACGTCGAAAACCGGACGTTGTCGTTATCCTGCAAACGAATATCGTTGCGCTGAATACCGGTTACGAGCAGATCATATAAATCCAGTGTGGCCACCACGCGGTTATTCCGAATCACCTGTACGGACCGGAAAGATCCGATTTCATTCGGGCCGCCCGCCTGATAAATGACGTTCAGTGCAGTGGAAAGAGACGATACCGTGTAGGTGCCGGGGCGGATGGCTTCGCCTGTTACCGTAACCCGGATGCTGCGAATATCGCCGAGCGTTACCACCATGTAGGTGTTGGCGGGGCCGTACGGGCCACTTTTCAAGCCGACATAAATTTTCGATAGTCGGTCCAGGATTCGGCTCCGGGCCTGTTCGATGGTCAAACCCGAGACATGAATCGGGCCGACGCGTGGAATGTAAATAAATCCGTCGGGATTGACCGTTGTCGGATAAGTAGCTTCGGAAAACCCGTAAATGTTAATGTTCAGTTCGTCGTTCGGCCCGACGACGTACCCTTTCGGGGTGGCGATGTTCAGGTTCGGCTGAAAAAGGCTCTGGTTAGCCGGGTCGTTGAAAAGCTGATACCCGTATAATTTCCGGCGCTGAGCGGCCAGTTCGCGTTCGCGGAGCCGATCCTGCTGGCTTTGGAGGCTGTCCGGGTCCGAAAGGAGATCGTCGGTGGCATTCGCACTTTGCCCGTCCGGAGCGTTTTGCTGACCCGGCTGATTGTTGCTGGTTTGGCCGGTTACGCCCCGACCCTGCTGGTTGGTACCTTGTTGCCCGGGGCCTTGTTGCGTGGTGCCCGTAGTTCCCCGGGTGCCTTGCTGGGTCGCTCCGGATTGCTGACTACGGGGACTGGTTCCGGTCTGGCCCGGAATCTGACTGGCCGGGGCCTGCGTCTGGCCGGGGCGGGGAACACCGGCGGGTAGAGTAGAGGGGGCCGTTGTGGGAGCTGACGGGGCCTGGATAACCTGAGCTACGGCATTCAGACTCGTACAGACCAGTAAAGTACCCAGAATGGTTTTGTGGATAAATTGCATCGAAGAGAAGGCGGAAATTTTTAAGCTAAAACGATGGAAATGTGGAGATTTTTGCATATTTTTAAGAAAGTATACGGCCATCCTTGGGCGATCAATCTCGTTTGCTTTTGTTTGCTGCCTGGAGTAAATCGGGTATTGTTGTAATATAACGCACTTTGCGCTACAAAGTAAACGAACTTTTACTACTTTTTAAACAATTTCTTTTTAAAGGGTAAAATTTCATATTTTGCGAACATTCAGGAAATGGGCCTGCTCAGTTGCTATGCTCAAAAACAGTTGTTTTTACCCAGTGCTGACTTATTAATTCGTTCAAATAGTACATGACAGACAGTAATCAACAATACACGGAAGACAGTATTCGATCGCTTGACTGGCGGGAACACATCCGGCTGCGGCCCGGTATGTACATCGGAAAGTTGGGCGATGGCTCGGCCGCCGACGACGGTATTTACGTCCTGCTCAAGGAGGTCATCGACAATTGCATCGACGAACACGTCATGGGGAACGGCAAGGTGATTGAGATTAAAGTGTCGGATCACCGCGTCGAAGTTCGGGATTACGGGCGGGGTATTCCGCTGGGAAAAGTGGTGGATGTGGTTTCTAAAATCAATACCGGCGGCAAGTACGACTCAGGGGCCTTTCAGAAATCGGTCGGGTTGAATGGGGTCGGGACAAAAGCTGTCAACGCGCTTTCGACGTTCTTCCGGGTCCAGTCGTATCGTGACGGCAAAACCGTCTGGGCCGAATTTGAACGGGGTGTTTTGGTGCGTCAGGAAGAAAGCACGAGCAGCCAGCGCAACGGTACGGCGGTGGTTTTTGAGCCGGATAATACGGTTTTCAAGAATTTCCATTTCATCCCGCAGTTTCTGGAAAACATGATCTGGAATTACTGCTACCTGAATGCCGGTCTGACGATTAGTTTCAACGGGCAGAAGTTTGTCTCCCAAAACGGCCTGCTTGATCTGTTGCGGAATAAAACCGACGAGGAAGCGTTGCGGTACCCGATCATTCACCTCAAAGGGAGCGATATTGAAATTGCACTGACGCACGGCAACCAGTACGGTGAGGAATACTACTCGTTTGTCAACGGCCAGTATACGACCCAGGGCGGAACGCACCTGGCAGCTTTGCGCGAAGCCATCGTAAAAACCGTTCGTGAATACTACAAGAAAGAATATGATGCCGCCGACATTCGGGCTTCGATTATCGGCGCCATCAGTGTCCGGGTGCAGGAGCCGGTTTTCGAATCGCAGACGAAAACCAAACTGGGATCGATCAACATGGCGCCGGACGAAAATAGTCCCTCGGTGCGGTCATTTGTGGTGGATTTTGTGAAAAACCAACTCGATGACTTCTTGCACATGCACACTGAGACCCGGGAAGCACTCAAGAAACGGATTGAACAGTCGGAACGGGAGCGGAAAGAACTGGCCGGGATTAAAAAACTGGCGAATGAACGGGCCAAGAAAGCGAACCTCCACAACAAAAAACTGCGCGACTGCCGGGTTCACCTGCCGGATAGTAAGGCGGAGGACCGGTACAACACAACGTTGTTCATCACCGAGGGAGATTCGGCCAGCGGGTCCATCACAAAATCCCGGAATGTGTCGACGCAGGCGGTTTTCAGTCTACGCGGAAAACCGCTGAACTGCTTCGGCCTGACGAAGAAGGTCGTGTACGAAAACGAAGAATTTAACCTCCTGCAACACGCTCTCGACATTGAAGACGGGCTGGACGGACTACGCTACAACCGCATCGTGATTGCCACCGATGCCGACGTGGATGGGATGCACATCCGGTTGCTGATGATGACGTTTTTCCTGCAGTATTTTCCGGATCTGGTTCGGAACGGTCACCTGTATATCCTGGAAACACCCTTGTTCCGGGTTCGAAATCCGAAAAATCACAAGGAAACGATTTATTGCTATTCGGAAGAAGAAAAGCAGCGGGCCATCGATAAATTGACAAAAGGGGGTAAAAAAGTGGAGATTACCCGCTTTAAAGGATTGGGTGAGATCTCGCCGGAGGAGTTCGGTCTGTTTATCGGTGAAAACATGCGGCTCGAACCGGTGATCATGGAAAAGGAAACCTCCATCCCGAAACTGCTCAGTTATTACATGGGCAAAAACACGCCCGACCGCCAACGCTTCATCATCGACAACCTCCGGATCGAGAAGGATCTGGAAGAAGTAGCCCTGGTTTTGAATTAAGAGTTAAGAGTGAAGAGTTAAGAGTTGGCTGACGCATTCAATTCCATTGAGGCAGCGCAACTCATAACTCATAACTCATAACTCATAACTCCTTAAAAAGTGACGTTAGAATCCCTCCGTACGCAGATCGACGCCATCGACGATCAATTATTACAACTGCTCAACCAACGAATGGAAGTGGTCCGGCAGGTTGGTGAGCTTAAAAAATCAAATAAGTCCGTTATTTATCGGCCCGAACGCGAAAAGCAGATTCTGGACCGGCTGCATCAGTTGAACAAGGGCCTGATGACGCCCGCAGCTATTGACGCCATTTACCTCGAAATCTTTGCGGTTTCTCGAAATCTGGAAATGCCGGAGCGGGTGTCCTTTCTGGGACCGGAGGGCAGCTTTACCCACCAGGCCGCCGAGAGTCGGTTTGGCGCTATGAGCGAATACATCGCTTTGCCAACCATCCGGTCGGTTTTTGAGAGTGTCGAAACCGGTCGGAGCCGGTTCGGCGTCGTGCCAATTGAGAACAACCAGGAAGGCGTGGTGAACGAAACCATTGATTTACTGTACGAAAAGGATCTGGTGATTGCGGCTGAAGCCCAGATACCGGTGCATTTTACGTTTGCCACGCAAACCGATGTCCTGAGCGAGATTACGCATATTTATTCGAAAGACATTGCCTTCGGGCAGTGCAGTAAGTTTCTGCGTGATTATTTCGACGGCCTGCCTGCCGAACTCGTTCCGGTTGAATCTACTTCAAAAGCAGCTAAACTGGCATCACAGCAGCCCCGAGCAGCCGCAATTTGCTCCAATATCGCTTCCAAACTGTTCGGCGTGCCGGTTTTGTTTGATAACATTGAAGATACCGACCTGAACCGGACCCGGTTTTTAGTTTTGGCAAAAGATTTTGTCAACCAAAAGAGCGGCCACGACAAAACGACGATTGTAGCCCGCTTGCCCAATACCAACAAACCGGGGGTGCTGGCCAATTTCCTCCAGGAGTTCGACGCCCGCAACATCAGCCTGACCAAGATCGAAAGCCGCCCCCTGCGCGAAGGAGCCACCTTCCGGTATTGGTTCCTGATCGAGTTTGAAGGCCACCTGCATGACCCCGGTGTGCAGGAAATCCTGCAACACCATGCCGCCGATGTGAAGTGGCTGGGAAGCTATGTGAAGACGCTGGGAATATAATCTTAAATTTCAAATGTAAAATGATGAATGTAAAATGATAAAGTGGCGTTGTTTCTCTACTTTATCATTTTACATTTGAAATTAACCAATCAGGCTTCCGACTTATTGACTAATCGCCCGCTTGTTTTCTTCCAGACCCGCATCCGGAAGTCGTTGAGCAGCCCCTGCCATTCGTGAAAGACGATGGAGAAAATGTTGCTGTTGGCGTGTGGATGATCGACGCCGTATTCATACCGCTCGGTTTCCTCCAGAAACGTCCCGAACAGCCGGTCCCAGATGATGAGTACCCCACCAAGGTTTTTGTCGTGGCATTCGGAGCGTCGGTAGTGATGAACGCGGTGGTGCGAAGGCGTCATCAGCACGTACTCAACCGGTTTCCAGAACTTGTCGATGGCTTCGGTATGAATCCAGAACTGGTGAACGAAGCGGATGGTGTGCATCACCAGCAGAATCATCGGGTCGATGCCCAGCAGCGGAATCCAGGCCCAGAACAGGAATGTTCCGGTCAGGTTTCCGGTGAAGCTCTGGCGTAGATTGGTCGACAGGTTGAATTCGGTGGACGAATGATGGACGACGTGGGAAGCCCAGAAAAACCGGAATTTGTGCGAAGCCAGATGCAGGAGGTAATAACTCAGATCGTCGGCCAGAAACGCCAGCACCCACACCCACCAGGCGTGGCCCAGATCGAAAAGCCGGAACTGATAGACCCAGAAATACGACCCCAGTACGAGCGTTTTGGTCAGAAAACCGACGACGTTGTTCAGAACAAACAGAATCCCGTTGTGGGTGTAATCTTTCGCAGAAATGGTTCGCCGGGTGCGGTATTTCCAGATGAGTTCAATGGCAATGCACACCAGGAAAATGGGCAGGAGGTATTTCGTCATGCCAGTCAGCGCGGTTTTAGTCGGTGGGCCAAATTAGCAAAAAAGGAAATGCCCTGATTGACCGGTCGATAAGTGTGCGTTGATGTTGTAACATTACAGACCCAGAATCTCCCGCGAACGCTCCACGTCCAGTTGCATCTGGTCGACCATCGCGGCCAGCCCGTCGAATTTCAGTTCCGGGCGGAGGTATTCGATAAACCGCACGGTCAGGTGTTCGCCGTAGATTTCCTGTTTGAAATCGAAAATGAACACTTCCTGGGTGCGGTGCGTGCCGCCGACGGTGGGCCGGGTGCCGATGCTCATGGCCCCTCCGAGCCGCTCACCCTTGTAAATCACTTCCGTCGCGTAAATCCCGTTGGCGGGAATGAGCTTGACCGGATCGTCGACCTGGATGTTGGCCGTCGGAAAACCGATGGTACGGCCCAGTTGCTGGCCTTTTACGATGGTGCCGCTCAGGCTGTAGGGGCGTCCGAGAAACTTGGTAGCGGTTTCCAGATCACCTTCTAGCAGGGCCGCCCGGATCTTGGACGAACTGACGCCCACATCTTCAACATCCTGACGCGGAATTTCCTCGATTTCAAAACCGTATTCGGGGGCGTGCTGCTGGAGGTACTCAAAACTGCCTTCCCGGTTTCGCCCGAAATGGTGATCATAACCAATGACGAGCTTCTTCGTGCCGATTTTATCGACCAGAATTTGTTGAATGAACTCGGCCGACGACAATTCGGAGAACGAGCGCGTGAAGGGAATCACGACCAGGTGATCGACCCCGGCCGCTTCGAGCAACCCGGTTTTTTCTTCCAGGGTTGAGAGGAGTTTCAGCCCCTGGCTGTCGTTGGAAACAACCGTACGCGGGTGGGGCCAGAAGGTCAAAACGACGGTTTCGCCAGCCTGGTTTGGGGCATCGCCCCGGCGGGCAATTTCGGTCAGTCGGTTTAAAATTTTCTGATGACCGAGGTGAACCCCATCGAACGTACCGCTGGTGACAACGGCGTGGGGGAGGGGTTGAAAGGTATCGATTCCGTGGTAAATCTTCATGCAGGTAATGACTCAATAGGACGGCATTTGCGGATAAAACCGTCGACCGAGTCGGCATCTTCGATCCGAAAATCACCGATTCGCGTCCGGCGGAGCGTTTTCAAATACGCTCCGTTTTGCAAAAGCAATCCCAAATCGCGCACTAAGCTACGGATGTATGTCCCTTTTGAGCAAACAATCCGGAAATCAATTTCGGGAAATCGCTCCAGATCGACTTCAAAAGCAGAAACCGTAATCGTGCGGGATTTAATTCCGCCGTCCACATTGTCGGCGGTTTCGCCCCGGCGGGCGCGTTCGTAAAGACGTTCGCCATTGACCCGAACGGCGGAGTAAATCGGCGGAATCTGGTCAATGACTCCCGTCAATTGAGAAACCGCAGCCTGAATCGCGTCCGGTGTAAGGGTATCCACCGCAAACTCGGCATCAAATCCGGTTTCCAGATCGACCGAAGGGGTGGTTTTGCCCAGCACCAAGGTACCGGTGTATTCTTTTTCCTGCGCCTGGTAACTGTCGATCTGCTTGGTCATCTTGCCTGTGCAGAGGATCAAAAGACCGGTTGCCAGCGGGTCCAGCGTCCCGGCATGACCGATCTTCTTGAACTTACAGGCGTATTTCAGCTTCTTGACCACGTCGAACGAGGTCCAGGTCAGTGGTTTGTCAATGAGGATGAGTTGGCCGTCCATAGAAACCGTCTTGAACCGGGATTATACGGATTAAAGGATTAACCGTCTTGAACCCGGATTACGCGGATTTGAGGATTAACAGGATATAAAAGATTGCGGCAGCAAATTCCAGTTAATCCTCAAATCCGCGTAATCCGGGTTCAGATTGTCAGTTTTACTCCAGCCGCCATCAGGCCCAGCAGGAGCAGGCCGAGAGCGATGCGGTAGTAGCCGAAGACTTTAAAACCGTATTTGGTCAGAAAGCCGACAAAGCCGCGAATGGCCAGCAGCCCGACCACAAACGCGACGAGGTTGCCGATCAGGAGAATCTGAATGTCGTCGGGCTGGATGGTTTTGTAGGTTTTCAGAAGCTTATAGCCTGACGCGGCTGCCATCGTCGGTACGGCCAGAAAGAACGAAAATTCGGCGGCCTGTTTGCGCGTCAATCCCTGGGCCATTCCGCCGATGATGGTCGCGGCTGAGCGCGAAACGCCCGGAATCATGGCAATGCACTGAAAGAACCCAATTTTGAGGGCTTCGGGGAACGTAACATCGAAATCGCGCGGGATCTGCTTGAAAATCCGGTCGATGTAAATCAGCAGAATACCGCCCAGGAGCAGCGTGATGGCTACCACGGTGACGTTTTCGAGCAGGGAGTCGATGAAATCGTTGAGCAGGAAACCGATGACGGCGGCTGGCAGAAAGGCCACAAACAGCTTCAAATAAAAATCCGTAGTCTGTAAAAACCGGCGTCGGTAAAGCACCAGGACCGAAATGATGCAACCAAATTGAATGTTGACCGTAAACAGCTTGGTGAATTCTGACTCACTAATGCCGACCAGCGACGAGTAAATGATCATGTGCCCCGTCGATGAGACCGGCAAAAACTCCGTCAGCCCTTCGATGATGGCCAAAATAATTGCGTGAAAAAGACTCATTGATTCGTCGGTCGGCGCAGAATGGCGAAAAATTCAAGAACAAAACCTCCCATCACAATCAGGGGGCCGATGGTCAGACCCAGGATGCCAAAACCAAACTCCTCGGTGTCGAGGCTCATCACAATGAAGCCCAGCAGAATGATCACCACGCCGATAATCATCAGGGTGTAGTTGGCGCGTCCGAAAGGTAATTTACTCATGGTTGACTATGATTACACAGATTAAACTGATTTCTCTGATTCGATTGAAGGTTAATACAAGTCATCCAGGGATAACCGCAGATAGCGATGAACCGCCTGGAAGGTGCTGATTAGACCGATAATGATACCCAGCACAATAATCGACCCTAACAGAATACCGGTTTTTTCGGGTTCCTGCAAGGTAGCCAGCCCATCGATATTTTTTAGCGCTACCTGCAGGAGAACAAACAAAAGGCCGGCGGCAACCAGGCCGCTGATAAGGCCCTGCGTCATACCCCGCCGGAGAAACGGAAGCTGGATGAAACCGTTGGTGGCTCCCACCAGTTGCATACTCCGGATCAGCAGGCGTTGAGAGTAGAGTGCCAGCCGGATCGTGTTGTTCATTAACACAATGATAATCACCAGCATGATCACCGCAAAAACCGACATGATGATGTAGATTTTCGTGATGTTCTTGTTGATTTCATCGACAATGTTTTCCTGGTAAATAACCTCAAAAACCCCATTGACGCTCTCCAGATCAGCTTTAACTTCCTGAAGTCGGGCTTCTTCGAAGTAATCTTCCTGCAATTTGATGCGGTAGCTGTCGCGGAGCGGGTTTTCGTTCAGAAAGTTGGAGAAGTTCTCTTTGGTTTCAGCAATGAATTCTTTGGCAGCCTGGTCTTTGCTAACAAACGTGACCTGGGGTGTCATGTCGTTGTAGAGCACATACGGTTTTTTGATCACTTCGGCGTGCAGCTTTTCGAGCTTACCGGCGTCCAGGTCTTTGTCGAGAAAAACCCGGACTTCGTTATTCTCCCGAATGTACCGAACCAGCTTCTTGGATTGAAGCACCAGCATTCCGCAAAACCCAATCAGAAACAAAGCCGAGGTGAGGCTGAAAAGAATCATCCCGCTCGGATACGCACCCACTTTCTTCTTTGCCATATAAAACAGTTGTCGGGCAATTTTGATCCGTCCTTCCGACGTTCGGCACAAAAATACGGATTTTGCCCAAACGCCAACTCCTTTGGCAGTCTGGAAAGGGGAGATTTAGGAAAAATTAAGATTTCGTACCCACGGACTTTAGTCCGTGATTGTGGAGTCAGCTACCTAATAAGCCAGCCCTAAAATCACGGACTAAAGTCCGTGGGTACGGTTACATTTCTTCTTCACCAACCCGGACGGGCGGTAACTGGTTCAGCTCGTCGTCTTCGAACAGCCGCGAACGAATGATAAACCGAATGCCGAGCGGTATTTCGAGCGAAAAGCTCGCCCCCCGCCCGGGCGTTACATCCACGGTCAGGTGCGTATGTTTCCAGTATTCAAACTGGTCTTCGGACATGTAAAAATCGCAACCGTCGACCTGCCCGAGCCAGACATCGGAGGAGCCGATCCGGAAATCGCCTTGGGCAAAGCACATCGGCGACGAACCATCACAGCATCCTCCGCTCTGGTGGAACATCAGATCACCGTGTTCCGCTCGCAGTTTGTTGATGATCATTTTCGCAGCCTCGGTAACGTCAACGCGGGTAACGCTCATAGCTACTTTTGAATGAGTGAATGAGTGAATGAGTGAATGAGCGATTGAGTGAATGGCTTCGCAGTGATTAACTAATTGGCGAGGCCATTCACTCATTCACTCAATCGCTCATTCACAATTAATTAAAAGAATCCCAGTTTATTCTTGCTGTACGAGATCAGCAGGTTTTTCGACTGGCGGTAGTGGTTGAGCATCGACAGGTGGTTTTCCCGCCCAAAGCCCGACTTTTTGTACCCACCAAACGAGGCATGGGCCGGATAGTGGTGGTAGCAGTTGACCCACACCCGACCGGCCTGAATAGCCCGTGGCACCCGGTACAGTTCGTGGGCGTCGCGCGTCCAGACCCCGGCACCCAGGCCGTAGAGTGTATCGTTCGCCATCTCGATGGCTTCGTCCACGTTCTTATACGTCGTGACCGACACTACCGGACCGAAGATTTCTTCCTGGAAAATTCGCATCTTGTTGTGCCCCCGGAAAATGGTCGGTTCGATGTAGTAGCCGTTTTCCAGGCCGTTGTTCAGCCGGGCCGGTCCACCGCCGGTCAGGATTTCGGCACCTTCCTGCTTCCCAATATCAATGTACGATAGAATTTTTTCGAACTGGTCGTTCGACGCCTGCGCACCCATCATGGTTTCGGTGTCGAGCGGATGGCCGAGTTTGATCGCTTTCGTGCGTTCAACGACCCGTTCCATAAAACCGTCGTAAATGCTTTCATGAACGAGCAGCCGCGATGGACACGTACAGATTTCGCCCTGGTTGAGGGCAAACATGACGGCCCCTTCGATGCACTTGTCGAAAAATTCATCGTCGGCCTCCATGATCGACGGCAGGAAGATGTTCGGTGATTTACCGCCCAACTCCATTGTCACCGGAATGAGGTTTTCCGACGCATACTGCATAATCAGCCGCCCTGTGGTGGTTTCGCCCGTAAAGGCCACTTTGGCCACGCGCTTCGACTGGGCCAGCGGTTTTCCGGCTTCGGGGCCAAACCCGTTGACGATATTGACGACACCGGCCGGAATCAGATCCTGAATCAGTTCCATCAGCACCAGAATCGAGGTTGGGGTTTGCTCAGCCGGTTTCAGCACCACGCAACAGCCAGCCGCCAGCGCCGGAGCCAGCTTCCAGGTCGCCATTAGGAGCGGGAAGTTCCAGGGAATAATCTGGCCCACGACGCCGATGGGTTCTTTAATAATCATTGAAACCGTATCGGCATCCAGTTCGGCCACTGAGCCTTCTTCGGCCCGGATGACCCCGGCAAAATACCGGAAATGGTCGACCACCAGCGGCAGGTCGGCGGCCATCGTTTCGCGGACGGCTTTCCCGTTTTCGACGGTTTCGACCCGCGCCAGAAATTCCAGGTTTTTCTCGATCACGTCGGCAATCTTGATCAGCAGATTGCTGCGTTCGGTGGCCGAACTCCGCGACCAGCCCGGAAAGGCTTTGTGGGCTGCATCCAGTGCCAGTTCAATATCGGCGGCTTTCGAGCGCGGCACGCGGGCAATCAGGCTGTCGTCGACGGGAGATTTGTTTTCAAAATACTCACCGCCAACAGGGGCTACCCATTTTCCGCCGATGAAGTTTTCGTACTGACTTTTAAACTGGGGCCGTTCAAGTTGAGTAGCCGAGCGAGTAGCTACGGGTGCTTCCAAGGTTTCCATGCGTTTAAGAATCGATTAAAGTGATCGTTTGGATTTGAATTGTGACAAATTTTGCCGAAATCGTGCAAGAAAAATTTCGCTATCCTCTCAAAAACTTACGCTATTGTCTCTTTGTGCGTTAAAGGAAAAGAGGAGGTTGTAAGGGTTTCAGCAATTCATCAGCAACCGATTGTAACCGAAGACCTATGACAACGGGAAGAAATTCGCAACGGAAAGAGGAGGGACTGCTGGCCTGGGGTGGTCGGCTGGATGCGCTTGTGGAGAACAAGCTGACGCTGAGTCACGAGGTAGCCGAACTGAATCTGTACGAAACCTTTCAGCGGGCACAACTGGTCGAACTGGCGTTCAATGCCCCGGTTTTGACCAGTATGCTGACGGGCAAAAAGGTGATGCACATCGACGATCTGAAACCGTTTGAGTACCTGCCCGGCGAATCGCTGGTGTTACCAGCGAACAAACCGATGAAAATCGACTTTCCGGAAGCGAGCCCACAAACGCCGACGCGCTGCATTGCGCTGACGATTTCCGAGGAGTTTATTCAACAGACGGTCACGTATTTAAACGAAGAGTTTCCCCGCACCGAACCCGGCGATCAGTGGGAGATGGATACGAATAACTACCATTTCCAGAACGGTTTTGAGATCAGTGCGTTAATTGACAAAATTATCCGGTTGTACCGGGAGAACAACCGGATGAAGCCGTTCTTCATCCACAACTCGCTCCAGGAACTGATTGTCCGACTCATGCAGACGCAGGCCCGGCGCGTGCTGGTCGATCAGGCTCGGAAGCACATGAGTTCGCACCGGCTGTCGTATGTCGTGGAGTATATTCGGAATAATCTGACGAAGACCCTGGCGATCGATGAATTGTCGAACCAGGCGTGTCTGTCCAAATCGCATTTTTTCCGGTTGTTCAAAAATGAGTTGGGGATGTCGCCGATTCAGTTCATTTTGCAGGAACGCATCCGGCTGGCGAAGCAAATCCTGAGCAACCCCGCCAAGTCGATCACTGACGCCTGCTACGAATCCGGTTTTAACAGCCTGACGCATTTCAGCAACGCGTTCCGCTCCATCGAGCGCATCAGCCCTCGTCAGTACAAGCAGCAGGTCAGTGCTTAGTTGTAAGTAGTTTAGAGTTTATGGTTTATAGCAACCGGCTCACCATAAACTCTAAACTTCTTTTTCATCAATGATCATGCTGGCGCATGTATTCGTCGGCGGAGAACTTGCCGGAGCCAACGACCAGAAACAGCAGCATCAGGGCCAGAACAACAATCGACAGCCAGAGTTCGGAGTTTAGCGCGGAAAATCCCTGGCGGATGTTCACGAAAAAAACCGCCCCGACCAGAATCGGTAACTGAAGCAACACGGCCAGCCGCGTCAGGCAGCCGACTGCGATCAACAACCCGCCCACGATATGGGCAAAGGCTACGTAATGAACCAGAAAAACCGGTGTCAGACCGAATGCTTTGCCGCCTACGAGCGAGTACAGATGTTCGGTGTCGCCAATGAAACTAACTCCTTTGAGGAACAGAATGATTCCCAGCATAATGCGAAGTGCGTCAATCCAGGCGGGGTGATGTGTATCGCCCCAGTGTTCAACACGTTGTAGCACATTCATGACTCAGGTAGTTTAGTATAACCAGACCTAAGTTACTGAAAATTACTGGATAAAAGCAAGAGGTTACTGAACGAAAGAGTGAAAGAGCAAAAGAGTGAAAGAGCGAAAGGCTCCGCCAGGCAGATACGTCCAGCGGAGCTTTTCGCTCTTTCACTCTTTTGCTCTTTCACTCTCTTGCTCTTTAAATAATCTTCGGACACTTCGTACTGCCCGCCAGCCGGGAGCGCCGGGGTTTGGGCATGCGTTTGGTCGTGACCCGGATGGATTGCGGAGCGTGGGCAGAAGCCGGATTTTTCAGGATTTCCATTGCCAGCAAATCATTCAGCGGACGGAAATCTGGGGGCGTCGGTTTGTCCTGCTGAATCGGGAAAAAGTGATCGCCGGGAAACTCGTAGCGTTCGAAGTCGTAATCGTACAGGTAAATATTGATGTAACCGTCTTTGCTATATTTCGAACTGATGGAGTTGGTCGGCATCAGATTCTGGGCCAGCAAAATATCGGGCCGTTTGGCCAGTGAATCCTTGAAAAACTCCTTGAAGATTTTGTACCGGTTGAACTGATACACCAGGCTGGCGGAGTCAAGGGTGAGCGCAATGTTCAGGTAATGTCGTCCGAAGTCACCTTTGCCGTTGCGGGCGTACAGAACTCCCAGGTTGTTGATGGCGCTGCGGTCGAGGTGGCCCAGGTAACTCTTGACTGCCTTATCGTACTCCGCCGTGTTTTTATAAACATTTCCCAGGTTGTTGTAATAGGTTTTATGGGTCGAATCGAGGTCGCGGGAGCGTTCATAATCGCGGATAGAACGGTAATAATACTGCTTTGCGTTGTGCAGGTCCTTTTGTTTTTCGTATTTGAGGGCGAGGTAAGAACGGACAATGCCCCGGTTGTTATGCAGAAAAGCTTTGTGATGGCCCCGGTTAATCAGGCTGTCCAGCACATCCTCCGCCTGCTCGATCCGGTCTTTTTCCAACAACGAAATCGACAAGCCATTCAGCGCATTGATGCTCTGGGGGTTATGGTGCAACGCCCACGAAAAATTGTCGTACGCTTCATCCATGTTGCCCGATTTTAGATACATGTTTCCTTTGTTGGTCAGCATCTTATCATTTTGCGGGGACAGCCGGATCGCCTTTTCCAGATAAGCCAGTGTGTAGCGATAGCTGTCTTTTTTCCGGTACACTTCACTGGCTCCGGCATAAGCCGCCGGATGGTCTTTGTTGAGCCGCATGGCCACGTTTAGCTGTTCCAGCGCCTGGTCGAGTTGATTCAGTTCAAGTCGGGTCAGGCCCAGGCTTAAATAGCAGTCGGCCAGGTCCTTGTCTTTTTCATTGAACAGGTCGGGGGCTTGCGAGAAATGTTCCAGCGCCTGTTCGTGCAATCCCTGCCGGTGGCTCACAACCCCCAGACCGAGGTGGATGTGCGGGTTTTCGGGCTCAAGCGCCAGAGCCGCTTCGTATTCGATCCGCGCCGAACGGTAGTCGCGGATGCTGCACAGGGCGTTGCCTAAACCGGTGCGGGCTTCGACCCATTGAGGCCGAAACTGAACCGCCCGGCGAAATTCGGCGACGGCCTTAGTAAACTCTCTCTGGCCATAAAACGCGTTAGCGAGCCCAAACCGGGCCGAAGCCTGGTTGCTCCGGTCGCCGGAGAGCAGGTAGTTGGTGAAGGTCTCGGCTGCTTCTTCATACCGTTTCAGGCCCAGCAGCGCGTTGCCTTTCCGCACCGGCAACAGATTGACCAGTTCGGGAGCTTTGTCGAGCGACTCATAAAGGTTGAGGGCTTCGCGGTAATTCGCCAGACCGAGCAGGGCGTCGGCTTTTACCAGCCGGTAGATGGGTTCGCCGGCCCGTATACGAACCGCATCGGAAGCCGCCCGTTGGGCGTCCTCGTACTGACCGGCGTGGAGGTGGGCCACCGCCCGGTTGAAAGCAATTTTATCCGCGCCTTTTCCGCTCGAGGTGCTTTCCAGCAGTGTCAGGCCCATTTTAACATCCCCACTCATGCAAACGAAAATCCCCTGATTGGCCTGAGCGTGCGCAAACGTCGGAATCTGTTGCAGGAGCTGACCGGCTTCTTCATACCGTTTCAACTGGCTCAAAACGATTGCCTGGTTGTAAAGCAATGTATCGGAAGCACGACCGGCAGCCGCCCGTTTCAGCAATTGCAGCGCTCCGGCGTAGTTTTTATTGCGGGCCAGTTTGAGGGCGGTATTATTCAAACGCGGAATGGAATCGGTATCGGGCTGTCTGTCAGCAATGAATCCAAAAGATTGTGCGGTTATCGGTAGAAAAACGACACAGTACAACAGCAGTACAACCTTGCACAACAACCAGGGCATTCGTGACGGTAGTTAAGAGAGGGCAGGTGAAGGTAGTAGTTTTAAGTCGATGCGCCAAAAAAGTGAGTTGATGGGCGAAATAAAGTGAGTTATCGGCGGACTAAAATAGAATAGTTATCGTTTACAACGACTTCTCGATTTGAACAGTGGAAATGACGATCGGAGTGAGATAAAGATAATAATATGCCTGTAAAATTATATTTTTTAATTAAGTATCTTCACTAAGTAATGAAATGTTTTTCTACTTTTCCCTTAACGTTCAATCACTTACTGTCATGCAAAATTCCACAGTTTACAAAACCGGGTTAACCTTTTGTTTCCTGCTGCTGATCAGTACGGAATGGGGGTGCACGGTTCAGGATCATCAACCCGATACCTGTTCGGAAGTACAGGCTCTTTTGGACGGCTGTCCGGCCGGTTTTACTTTATTTGCAGAAATTGCCAGGGTTACCGGCGATGTAACTCCTAACCAGGGGACGGCCCTGGTGGTTGCCCCCGGCGACATTACGACGGGACTGGATGGGTGTTATTATAAAGAAAATAAAATAGCGTCTTTTGAAGGAAACACCAGCTTGTTAATTACAACCCCTGCGTTTCTTCGGCAGTATGAATGTTCTGAGTGAAAACCAAAGATAAAAAACGAAAACCGGGTAAGCCCCGGTTTTCGCCCATTCTAAAGTTAAAGCACCTTCGCGTGCAGCGGCTCATGCTGCATTCGGTGTTGGTACAGAAACTCGATCAGGTCGGCCACTAGTCCCGTCCAACCGGTCTGGTGGTTAGCTCCCAATCCGCTGCCGTTGTCGCCGTGGAAGTACTCGAAAAACAGGTGCAAATCTTTAAAATGCGGGTCATCCTGGTATTTCTGATAGCCGTTGTAGGCCGGAATGCTGTCACTTTCGTTGCGCCGGAAGATATTCACCAGTCGTTCGGCCACCAAAACCGTCGCTTCCTTGATGCTCATGACCTGCCCGGAGTTGGTCGGATACTCTATTTCGAAATCATCGCCGTAATAATTGTAAAATTTCAGCAATGAGTCGATAATCAGGTAATTGACCGGAAACCAGATCGGTCCCCGCCAGTTGGAATTGCCGCCGAATAAACTTGTCTCCGACTCATTCGGCACGTATTTGACCGAGAAAATTTCCCCGTTTACATGAAATTGGTAGGGGTGTTCACCATGGTACTTCGACAAAGCCCGGATGCCGTAATCCGACAAAAACTCGGTTTCGTCGAACATCCGTTTGAGCAGCATCTTCATCCGGTGCCCCCGTAGCAATGAGAGCAGGTGGGTAGCACCTTTGCCCGGTTCGTGCCAGCGCGAGATCAGCGAGGCCAGGTCCGGTCGGTTGGTCAGTACCCACTCGACCCGGCGTTTGAAATCCGGCAGTTTCTCCAGCAAGGCATCGTCCAGAATCTCGACTGCAAACAACGGAATCAGCCCCACCATCGAGCGGATTTTTAACAACATGCTCTGATTATCAGCCGTATGCAGTACATCGTAGTAGAACTGATCGTCTTCATCCCAGAGACTGATACCCTGACCGCCGAGGTTTTTCATGGCGGCTGCAATGTGCAGGAAGTGCTCGAAAAACTTGGAAGCCATGTCCTGGTACGAAGGCCGGGTCAGCGAGATTTCGCAGGCAATCCGGAGCATGTTCAGCGTGTACATCGCCATCCAGCCCGTGCCGTCGGCCTGCTCGATGTGCCCGCCCATTGGCAGCGGCTGGCTGCGGTCGAACACCCCGATGTTATCCAGACCGAGGAAGCCCCCGCCGAAAATGCTGTTGCCGTTGACATCCTTACGGTTTACCCACCAGGTAAAGTTCAGCAGCAGTTTATGAAACACCCGCTCCAGAAAGTTGATGTCGCCCGAACCGTTCATGTCCCGGTCGATCTCGTACACTTTCCAGGTCGCCCAGGCGTGAACCGGCGGATTGACATCCCCGAAATTCCACTCATAGGCGGGAATCTGGCCGTTCGGATGCATGTAGTATTCGCGCAGAATAACCGCCAGTTGGCGTTTGGCAAAGTGCGGGTCAAGCCGGGCCAGCGTCAGGGTATGAAAGGCCAGGTCCCAGGCTGCAAACCACGGATATTCCCATTTGTCGGGCATCGACAGGATGTTGGCCGTGTACATGTGCCGCCAACCCGAGTTACGCTGGTAGGCCCGGCCGTGGAAAGGCGTCGGCATTTTAGGATCACCTTTCAGCCACTCGTTCACGTTGTAGTAGTAAAACTGCTTATTCCAGAGCATTCCGGCGTAGGCTTGCCGCTGAATAATGCGCAGTTCCGGATCGGTGACATTGCCTTGCAACTGGTCGTAAAACGCATCGGCTTCGCGCAGCCGCTGGCTGAAAATTTGGTCGAAATCCGCAAAGGGCTGGGCGTTGTGCGTATCCTGGCTAAACCGCAACCGGATCGTCACCGAATCGCCCCCGGCCACCGTCCGGGTGTACCGGGCTGCTGCCTTGGAACCGATCTGATTCGGATTGACAAACTTTTTGTCGCCGGTAATGATGTAATTGTTGATCCCGTCTTTACAGAACAGGGATTCGTTCGGAATACCGTACAGACGTTCCGTATTTGTTTCGTTTTCACAAAATAGCAACTCGTCGGCGTCTTCGCAGTAGAGTTTGAATTTGCCCAACAGCTTGTGATCCACGGCGATCTGGGTGGTAGCAATACCGTTCAGGATCGGTTTGTAAGCATATTGTTCGTAGCCCCACGACCAGGTGTTGCGAAACCACAGCGTAGGTAACAAGGTCAGCGGAGCAGCTTTGGTATGGCGGTTATGCGCCGTAATCTTGATCAGAATGTCGTTTTCGTCATTCTTGGCGTATTCGATGAAAATGTCGAAGTATTGGTTGGTTTCAAAAATACCGGTATCGACCAGTTCAAACTCCGGTTGCAGCCGGTTTCGGTTGCGCCCTTCTTCCACCAGGCGATTGTAGGGAAATGGCTGCTGCGGGTACTTATACAGCATTTTCATATAGGAGTGCGTCGGCGTACTGTCAAGGTAGTAGTAGAGTTCCTTGACATCTTCGCCGTGGTTGCCTTCCGGGCCGGTCAGGCCAAAAAGCCGCTCCTTGATGATGCTGTCCTGGTGGTTCCAAAAAGCGAGGGCAAAGCAAACGTGCCCTTTGTTGTCGGACAGGCCGCCGATCCCGTCTTCTCCCCAACGGTAGGCGCGGGAGCGGGCCATGTCGTGTGTGATGAACCCCCAGGCATTGCCATGAACGCTGTAATCTTCGCGAACAGTGCCCCAGGAGCGTTCTGATAGGTAGGGTCCCCACTTTTTCCAGCCTTTGTTGTCGGCGCGGGAATAAATACGTTCGCGTTCGATGTTGTTTTCCATCTTGAGGCTGTATTCCATGTTAGGCTTCCGGTACGGTGTTACGTCAAAACTTTCTGTACACAATTAGACGTCTGAACGACCCCGAAGTCATTGATCGCCTTAAATTAGTGTTCAGTTACATACATGGTGTCATTCGGTGGTATTATTTTTCATATTCAGGCTCCTGAAAATCAGTTAATCCGGTTTATGGGGTTACTAAAACCGGTGTAATAGCTGTTTTTATCAGACAACTCAAAGGTGACGGACGACTTCCGGATTATCAGTGGTACACATATCAAGCCATAGTAGCCGGACGTGAATAAATGTTCGTATTCGGTCTTGTCACGAAAAAAGCGGGCGATCACCTGAAAACTGTTGTCCGTCAGAGACCTGATCGGGATTCTTCAATAACCGGGAGTACAATTCCGGTGTGGTTTGCGGCCTTTAGTAAAGCAACATCGGGAAACGTTGTTAATTGTATTCAGTGAAGCCGCTCTTTCCTGGTCGTGGCTGGGTCTTAACTCCGCTTCTAACGAAAAGTGGTATCTGGGATTGACGGACGAATAAGGGAGTAAAATTTGTCAATTATTGATTAAAAACCGCACAATTATCTACCAGAAGCCCTGCTACTTTTGTCTTTTATAAAACCATTCACCCAACGCCAGCGATTGCCCGATGCGCCCCGGGTATACAGAGCCACTGGTTATCCCATCATGCCTGCTCTTTACATCCTGATGGGCCTGGCATTCTGTATTTTGCTCATTATTTGCAAACCGAATTATACCTGGACGGGCCTGATCATTACGCTGGTCGGAATTCCGGTTTAATTCCTGGTTTTCAAATCAAAACCGGGAAGGGAGAGAGTTTAAAAGCGGTTTCAAAAGCGGACCATTCTCTGTAATTACAAAATGTTTTAAAAGCGAAGCAGATTCGCTTTTAAAACATTTTGTATAGGAAATTAAACAAAAAAATAAAGTTAGCGGTCTTTACTTTTATACGCCCGAATATAATCGCTGGGTGACATGCCGGTCGTCTTTCTGAACACGCGGTTAAAATTGGTGGCGCTGTTGAAGCCGGTCGAATACGCGATGGTCGAAATACCATCGTAGCTGCTGTTGATGATTCGTTTGCAGGCTTCGTTAATCCGGATTTCGTTCAGGAACGTATTGTACGTTTTACGTGTGTGTTTCTTGAAATACTTACAGAAAGCGTGGGGCGTTATGTTCGCAATGTCGGCGATTCGGCTGAGCGTAATGTTCTCGGCGTAATGGTCCAGGGTATATTGAAAAATGTCGTTCATCCGAATCCCTTCCGAATCCGAAACCGGGTAATTCGAGAACCCCGTATGCAAGGATTTCCACTCCTTGACTTCCTTGGCGAAATACTGGAACAAATTGATGACGGACAGCAACCGATCCAGGCTGGATTTATTCTTCAGTTTTTTGATCATTCGCCCCACGTGGTTGGCGTGCCTGGCCGGTAGCTGCAAACCGTTCTGGATGGTTCTCAAAAACCGGCTGATCAACTCCATTTCCGGCAGATCCAGAAAAGATTTGGGAAGCCGTTCCAGGTCGAAAAAGACGTGAATGGCGTGGGCATTGCCGACCTGCGGATTGATAAAATGAGTCGGGTCGGACTTGAAAATGTGCGGTTGATTCGCCCCTAAAATATAAATGTCATTGGGTTGAAAAGCCTGACTATAATTCCCTACCATTAGGGTGCCGGTGCCTTTGATAACGAGGGTAATCTGTAATTGCTTGTGGCGATGAAAATAATTGTAAAAGTGCGAAAGGATGTCCTCGTCTACAATTACGGAATCCTCTTGCGGAACAGGCGGAGTAAATTGTAGTACTTTCATCGAGTTGGGATAGGGAATAGTTGAACCATTTGTCCTGAGAATAATACAACACAATAGTAGGAAGCAGTCCTCATTCGTGTAGAGCTAAGCGGTACTCAATTGCCAGCAGGGTGCTTTAATAGAGAAGGGAGTCTATACCAATATTAGCCAAATTTTGCATTTGAAGCAATGTTCGGGATAATATTTGTTGAATATTGGCTAATACTTACGAAAGCTATGGCCTCGGAGTAGGTTGTAGAAATAATATATGGTACTTTGTGGATGGTTTTTTGTATTTCTTAAATAAATCTAATTTCTTCTAAACCGTGTCTGGAAATTAGGTCACCCAATTGGGGGTAAATGGGAATTGCCTGGGTAATAACCGCTCTAACCGCCGGTATAGGTTAAAGCTTGCGCCGTTGCATTTCTTTTCGGATTAGAAATAATTCACGGCTGGTTTGTCCGGCTACCGAACTGTTTTCCTGGGCGCGTCGCATAAGATAGGGAATGACGTCGTTGATCGGGCCGTAGGGGAGGTATTTGCTGACGTGGCAACCGGCTTTGGCGAGATTGAACGTAATGTTGTCGCTCATGCCGTACAGTTGAGAAAAATGGACGTGGGGATGATCTAGTGGTAGATTGGCGGCCTGCAGCAGATTAATCGTGTACTGAACACTGTATTCGTTGTGGCTGGCCACAATCAGTGAAATGGTATCCAGGTGTTGGACGCAGAACTCGATCGCTTTGTTAAAATCCGCATCGCTCGCGGATTTATCGGGTTGAATCAGGGCGGTTTCCTGTTTTTCCTGCGCGCGTTTCCGTTCTTTTTCCATGTAGGCCCCGCGGACGATCTTGGCCCCAAAAATGATGTCGTTTTTAACGGCCAGGACATGACTTAACTTCAAAAAATCCAGTCGGTCGTGGCGGTATAACTGGATGGTATTAAAAACCACCGTTTTCTCTTTATTAAAGGCCAGCATGGCTTCCATCGTGAGGGCATCGATGGTGTTTTGAATCCACGATTCTTCCGCGTCGATCAGGACACCGATGCCTTTTTGGGCGGCCATTTCGCAAATCTCAAACGTCCGGCGAACGACCCGATCCCACTCCTCTTTTTCCGACGACGTCAATGGGCTTGTGTTAATAACGGTATTGAACTTCGAAACCACCGCAAAATCATTCAGCTTTTCGAGCAACGCAAACCGGGCCAATGCGGTGATCTTGATCCCAATCAGCGGCACGTTGGATCGGCTTGCCGAATAAGAAATCACCCGGATAAATTCTTCTTTTATGTTATCGAAATCGGCTTCCGTTTCCTTGCCTTCGGCTCCGTAATCCAGGATCACCTTGACATTGAACTGGTTCAGTTTTTCGATCAAATCCGTTGTTTCCGTCAGGGTTTCTCCGCCGACAAATTGCTCAAAAATGGTCGATCGGATCAGGCTTTTAACGGGCAATTTCCACTGAACGGCCAGCTCGGTGAGTTTGGCCCCCAGCTTTACCAGCCAGTTTTGATTCATCAGGTAAAATAAGGCATTGGCTTTTCGCAACTGCGTATCGGATTTATACGCAAAGGCATCGGCAGTATTATCAAGGGGGATAATGGATTTGATCTTCATCCTTTAGGAACGGTTTTTACTGCAAATCTAATGGACGGAATTCCGGGGTCGCGGGTTTTGGCAATATTGGATGATACATGGACAATTTCTGACGCAGCCTAAGCCAAAGGGCGCTTTACCTTTGAAATGCCGTATTTTTAACACCAAGATCATTATGTCAAATGGATTTTTCCGTGTTCCGGAACCAGCAAATGAACCTGTTTTTACCTATGCACCCGGTTCGCCCGAACGGGCCAAGTTAAAGGCGGCTCTGGCCGATGCCCGTGCCCGGGAAGTCGATATTCCGATGTACATTGGCGAAGCGGAAGTGCGTACCAAGAAAAAAGTAGCCATCTGTCCGCCCCATGATCACCAGCACCTGCTTGGATACTATAACGAAGGAGACCGCAGCCATGTTCAGGCGGCTATTGATGCCGCTCTCGTCGCCAAAACTGCCTGGGACGCCCTGCCGTGGCCGGAACGGGCGGCTATTTTTCTGAAAGCCGCTGATCTGGTGGCCGGTCCGTACCGGGCGCGAATCAACGCGGCTACGATGCTAGGACAATCCAAAAATGCCTTCCAGGCAGAAATTGATTCGGCTTGTGAATTGATTGATTTTCTGCGGTTCAATGTACATTACATGGCGCAGATTTACAGCGCGCAGCCCAATTCCAGTGCGGGTGTCTGGAACCGGATGGAGCACCGGTCGCTCGAAGGATTTGTGTTTGCCCTGACGCCGTTTAACTTCACCGCCATTGCGGCCAACCTGCCCACATCGGCGGCTATGATGGGCAATGTCGTGGTCTGGAAACCGTCTGAAAATCAGGTTTATGCCGCTCAGGTGATCATGGAGGTGTTGAAAAAAGCCGGCTTGCCCGCCGGTGTGATTAACCTCATTTACGTGGATGGTCCCGTAGCAGGCGACGTTATTTTTAGTCATCCGGATTTTGCCGGCATTCATTTCACCGGTTCCACTCCGGTTTTTCAAACGATCTGGAAAACCATTGGCGAAAATATCAACCGGTATAAAAGCTATCCGCGCATTGTCGGCGAAACCGGCGGGAAAGATTTTGTGCTGGTGCACCCCAGTGCGGAGGTCGATGTGGTTTGCACGGCCCTGATCCGGGGGGCGTTTGAGTACCAGGGACAAAAATGCTCGGCGGCTTCCCGCGCGTACATTCCCGAGTCGCTTTGGCCCGCTGTGAAGGAGGGTTTGATTCAAAATTTGCAAACGATCAAAACCGGGCCGGTCGAGGATTTTGGGAATTTTGTCAATGCCGTTATTTCGGAGAAGTCGTTCGATAAACTAGTGAACTACATCGACCGTGCCAGGGCGGAAGGCGTTGAAATTGTCGCGGGCGGAACCTACGACAAGTCGCAGGGCTACTTTATCCAACCGACGGTGTTGCGCGTCGATGATCCGCACTATGTGACCATGTGCAATGAGCTCTTCGGACCGGTTTTGAGTGTTTATGTCTACGCTGATGCGGAGTATGAATCGATTATGCCAATTATCGATCAAACCTCAGTGTATGCCTTAACGGGTTCGGTGCTGGCTAACGACCGGTATGCCATCGAGAAAGCCGTTACGGGGTTGCGGAATGCCGCCGGCAATTTTTACATCAACGACAAACCGACCGGGGCCGTGGTCGGTCAGCAACCGTTCGGCGGGGCTCGCGGGTCGGGCACCAACGACAAAGCCGGTTCGATGCTGAACCTCCTTCGCTGGGTGTCGCCCCGGACAATCAAGGAAACGTTCGATCCACCCCGGCAGTACGGTTATCCCTTTTTAAACCCGGACGAATAAGTAAAATTAATCAGGTTTTACATTACAGCAGGCCAGCAGGATGATGCATCATTCTGCTGGCTTTTTTTTGTACTTATTTAATCTCATCAGATTAGCTATACTGGCTTGCTTTAGCTGATAAGTAGTCCAAATTTATCAGTATAGGATATGATAATATTCCGAATATTATTCTACTTGTAAGGAGATAAATATGCTATAATTCGGCGAATCAACCAAAATTGTCTTTTAATAAATAGATATTAGCCGAATGAGTTTGGGAGTATTTTGAGAGCCATAATGATGCTTTTCTTTGCTTTAACAACACCCAAACCCGTACTATTTATGAAGGCTAAACTACTATGGTTTTTGTTTTTATTCTGTCAGGCCTGGCTGGTTTATGCGCAGGATAAATCCATTTCAGGAACCGTGCTGGCGAAAGAGGATAATTCGCCTTTACCGGGGGTATCGATTGTGATCGAAGGATCCTTGAAAGGAACGCAAACCGATGCGGACGGAAAGTTTACCTTGCAGGTACCTTCTGGAGCGACGCTGGTGGCTTCTTTCGTGGGTTACCAGAAAATGCGGGTGCCGGTAACCGCCCAGACCGTATACACCATAACGCTCGAAACCGAAGCCAAGACCTTGCAGGAACTGGTCGTGGTGGGTTACGGTGCACAAAACCGCCGGACGGTTACCGGAGCGATTTCGACGGTGAGCGCCGACCAGATTAAAAACCTGCCCAGCCCCAGCCCCGATCAGGTGTTGCAGGGTCGGAGTCCGGGCGTACAGGTCAGTGCCGGTTCCGGTGAGCCGGGAACCAGCGTCATGGTGCGGGTGCGGGGCGCAACGTCCATCAACGCGAGTTCGGAGCCGTTGTACGTTATCGATGGGGTGCCCATTGTTTCCCAGAATTTGGCCCGCACCACGTTTGGGTCACCGACCAACCCGCTTTCGGATATTAACCCGTCCGACATCGAGTCGATGGAAATTCTGAAAGATGCGTCGGCCACGGCGATTTACGGCGCCCGGGCCGCCAACGGTGTGATTCTGATCACGACGAAACGAGGAAAATCCGGTAAACCAAATGTTTCCGTTTCGTTCTACGGCGGAACCTCCTCGGCCTGGCGCGATCCGAACAAACTGCGCGTCGATGGGCCGACGTTTGAAAAACTGCAAAACGAAGCGGCTGCCAACAACTGGTCCGACACCTACGGCTCGGTGACGGCCCTGAACCCAGCGGGCGTGGCTTTCAAAGCGCCCTATGCTAATCCCGACGCGGCCATCAACACCAACTGGCTCGAACCGATTCTGCAAAATGGCGGGCTGTACAACATCGATGCGTCGATTTCGGGCGGGAACGACAAGGTCAAATACCTGGTGTCGGCCAACAACTTCCGGCAGGAGGGTTTGATCAAACCGACGCTGTTTAACCGCAAATCCTTCCGGGCGAACATTGATTTCGCGGCTTCCGACGTGCTGCGGTTTGGGACGAGCATTTTGTACACGAACAGCAAGCGCAACCGGGTGCAGAACGGGAACAACACCAGTTCGGCCCTGGCAAATGCCTTCTTCTACCCGAGCAACATCCCGATTTACAACGCCGATGGCACTTACAACCGGCCGGTTTGGGAAAGCCCGGTGGCCCTGGCCAACGAAACCGACTACCTCATGAATACCGATCGGGTTATCGGTAACTTCTTTGCCGACTGGACGATCGCCAACGGTCTGATTTTCCGGACCAACTGGAGCATCGACAACAACTACATCAACGAAAACCAGTATTCGAACACCAACCTGGTGGCCGGTGCGGGCGATATTGGCGGGACGGCGACGAGCAGCGTGGTGCACGATTTCAACTGGATCAACGAAAACGTATTGACCTACCAGTTCCGGCTGGCCGACAAGCACAATTTCAACCTGCTGGGCGGAACCACAATTCAGAAAAACACCAATAACTTTTCATCGGCGACGGGCAGTGGTTTTCCGAGCAACAGCTTCCGGACCATTGCCGCAGCCGCCGTCAAAAACTCCAACGCCGACCAGACGGCCTGGGCCATCGCGTCGTTCTTCGGCCGGGTCAATTACGATTACAACAAGAAATACCTGTTCACCGGGAATTTCCGTTACGACGGCTCGTCGCGGTTCGGGGCCAACAACCGCTGGGGCTTCTTCCCCTCGGCGTCCGTCGGCTGGGTGATGTCGGACGAGAACTTCATGAAAGGCTTCAAGGCCATTTCCGAACTGAAATGGCGGATGAGCTACGGCATAACCGGGAATCAGGGCGGGATCGGCAACTTTGCTTCCCTCGGTTTGTGGGGCGGTCAGCGGGGCGGTTTGCGCGGGGGCGGTGGCCCAACGCCGGGTTCGGGCGGTTCGGCGGCTTACGTCAACTACCCCGGTTTCAACCCGATTCAGTTGGCCAACCCCGACCTGAAATGGGAAACCACGGCTCAGTTTGACATCGGTTTTGACCTGGCATTGCTCAGCAACAAACTCCGGTTTACGTTCGACTATTACAACAAGCAGACGAAAGACATGCTGCTGGAAGTGCCCACGCCCCGCTCGACCGGTTACAGTGTGTTGTTGCAGAACTACGGCGCGATGGAGAACAAAGGCTTCGAGTTAGGCGTCACGGCCTCACCGAATGTTGGTAACAAACTGACCTGGGATATTTCGTTCAATATTTCCCACAACAAAAACCTGGTGAAGAAACTGGCGGCTCCCATCAGCGCCTTCACGCGGGATTACATCCGGATCGAAGAGGGTTATCCGCTGTTTTCGTTCTACGTCCACGAACAGAAAGGCGTCGATCCGCAAACCGGTAACATCATCTGGCGGGGTGGGGAAGATGGCAAGTTCAACATCAACCGCGACCGGTTTATCATCGGCAAAAGCGCCTGGCCCGACTTTCAGGGCGGTTTGAACAACACCCTCAAATACGGCAACTTTGACCTGACAGCTTTCTTCCAGTACAGCTACGGGAATTACGTCTTCAACTACAACCGCTACTTTTTCGAACACGGCGGGGAGCGGACGACGGGTTACAGCGCCCAACAATTGGATCGCTGGCAAAAACCGGGGGACATCACCGACATTCCGCGCATGGCGCGGGTCAACTACGACATCAACTTCCGGCCGTCGCGGCACGTGGAAGATGCCTCGTACCTGCGGCTGAAAAACCTGACGCTGGGTTACAACATCCCGAAAACAATCGCTTCCAAAATTGGGGCCGGCAACGTCCGGGTGTACGCGTCGGGCCAGAACGTGCTGACGTTCACCAAATACACCGGTCTTGATCCGGAAGTATCCGTCAGTCCCTCCGAAACCGTGCAGGGTGTCGATCAGGGTGTGATGCCGCAACCCCGCGTCTGGATGGGTGGGATCAATCTAACATTTTAATTTTCAGTACGATGAAGAAGATACTAACCGCTATCCTGTTTCTTGCGACGGTTTCGTCCTGCAACAACATTCTGGAGATCGAACCGCTGTCGCAAATCAGCAGCAACCAGGCTTTTACCGACCTGAACAGCGCCCAGGGCGTGGTCAACGGGATGTACAACAACCTGCAAATTGTTTACCAGTGGCGCGTGCAGGTCATCAGCGACGTGGCCTCGGACATGTCCCAGCAAATCGATACCTGGGATGCCCTCATTGCGGCTGACGAATTCAATTTCGGGGCTGACAACTCGGAAGTCGAGGATTTGTACACGAGCCTGTATCGTTGTATCGATATTGCGAACAACATCATTGCGTATGTGCCGGGCATGTCGGTTACGCAGGCTGACAAGGACGACATGATGGGGCAGGCGTATTTCGTGCGCGGGCTGGCCTACTTCGATCTGGCCCGGTTCTGGGGTGGGGTTCCGAACGTCTACGGCACGGAAGGCGCGGTGATCAAACTGACGCCCTCGGTCGGTATTTCGCAGGACGATTACGCCACACGGAGCACGCTGCGCCAAACCTACGATCAGGCCGAAAAGGATCTGCTGGAAGCCTTGGCCAAACTGCCTGAAACCCGGGCAACGGCGGTTTTGTCCAAAGCCAAAGCGACCAAACCGGCCGCCCGCGCCCTGCTGGCCCGCTATTACCTCTACAACCAGCAATGGGCCAACGCCGAGAAATACGCGACGGACGCCATCGCCAACCGGGCCCTGAACACGCCGTTCGAGACGATTTTCAAGACGAAAAACAGCGCTGAAACCTTGTTCGAACTCCAGTTCAACGAGACCGACGGGCAGGGCATCCGGCAATGGTATTACCCGTCGAGCCAGAACGGCCGGGGCGGAACGGCTTTGCACGACGAAATGTACGCCCAAATGGTGGCCAATCCGGCGGATGTGCGCGGAACCCTGGCGGCCCGGAATACCACCGCCAACGTGTATTACACGACCAAATGGAGCGCGGCCCAGAATGCCGACAACTTCCAGTTGCTCCGGATGGCCGAACAATACCTGATCCGGTCCGAAGCCCGGGCTGAGCAGAACAACCTGACCGGTGCTGCCGACGACCTGAACGCGGTCCGGACCCGGGCAGGCATTGCCAAAACGACTGCGGCCACCAAAGCCGACCTGATTTCGGCCATCTTGCAGGAACGCAAACTGGAATTTGTGGGCGAAGGCCAACGCTGGTTCGATGTGATCCGGCGCGGACTGGGCCTGACGGTTTTCTCGAGCGTGCGCCGGTCGAAGGGGAGTTTGCCGAGCTATTCCATCAAAGTGGCGGGTCGGCAGGTGCTGCCATTCCCGTCGGCTGAGGTTCGGACCAACACCAACATCCAGCAGAATGAAGTCTACCGATGAACCCTGTTCTTCTCAAGCAGTCCTCAAATACTCCGACAAAACCCATTTTTGATTGACAGTAACTTATGAAACACTCGATTTCCTTATTCCTGATGTGCTTTGTTGCCTGCACGGTGGCATTCGCACAAAACCGAACCCTTAAACTGGATGCCGACGTAACGACCAAAGACCAGGTTACGATCAAAGGCAAAGTAGTTCCGTACACTGCTACGGCTGGTAATCAGCCGGTTTGGGACGAAAACGGTCGGCCGATTGCCTCGCTGTTTTACGTCTACTACGAACGCTCGGACGTCACCGACCGGGCATCGCGACCGCTCTTTATTTCGTTCAACGGGGGGCCGGGGGCGGCTTCCTGCTGGATGCACCTGGGGTATACCGGCCCCAAGCGGGTTTTGGTCGATGATGAAGGCTATCCGGTTCAGCCGTACGGTTTTAAAGACAATCCGCAGTCGATTCTCGACGTGGCCGACATCGTCTACGTGGAACCCGTCAACACCGGTTTTTCGCGGGCCATCAACGATTCGATTCCGAAGTCGAAATTCTTCGGGGTTACTGCGGACATCAAGTACCTGGGCGAGTGGATCGCTACGTTCGTGGGTCGGAAAAACCGCTGGCCGTCGCCGAAATACCTGATCGGCGAAAGTTACGGAACCACGCGGGTATCGGGTCTGGCGCTGGAGTTACAAAATGTACACTGGATGTACCTGAACGGTGTCATTCTGGTATCGCCGACGGGCCTGGGTTTGGAGCGCGGTGGACCCGTTGCCGCCGGAAACGTGCTGCCGTATTTTGCGGCCACGGCCTGGTACCACAAAAAGCTGCCCCAGGATCTGCAATCGAAAGACCTGAACGCGATTCTACCCGAAGTCGAGCAGTTTACGGTGAATGAATTGATTCCGGCGCTGGCGCGGGGCGGTTTTCTGGACCCGGCAAAGAAAAAGCAACTCGGTGCCAAAGTAGCCCGGTATTCCGGTTTGTCCGAAAAAGTGGTCATGGAGAACAACCTGGCCATTCCGACCTCGTATTTCTGGAAAGAACTGTTGCGGGATAAAGGCTACAACGTGGGTCGGCTGGATTCTCGCTACCTCGGCATCGATCGCCAAACCGCCGGTGAACGACCGGATTATGCCGCCGAAAACACGTCCTGGCAGCACACGTTCACGCCCGCCATCAACACCTATTTGCGCGAGCACCTCAAATACAAAACCGACCTGAAATATTACATCGCCGGCCAAACCCGCCCCTGGGACCGCGAAGGGTTGAACGCGGATAATACCGGCGAAAACCTGCGGCAGGCCATGGCCCAAAACCCGTACCTGAACGTGATGATTCAATCCGGTTATTTCGATGGCGCGACGGATTATTTCAACGCCAAGTACAACATGTGGCACATCGATCCGAGCGGAAAAATGAAGGATCGGCTGAGCTGGAAAGGCTACCGCAGCGGTCACATGATGTATTTGCGGCAGGAAGATTTGGTGACATCGAACGACGACATCCGTCAGTTTATCATCAAAACGACGCCCAAATCCGGACAACCGGCTAAATACACGGAAGCGCCCACCAACACCGCCAGTGGAAAGTGAGCATCTGAACCTAACCTGTTTTGCGTGTAACCATTACGTTTAACCTGCAAAGAAATCCATGAAGCGAATTATAATTGCCCTAGCACTCGGAATCACCACGGCTTCGTTCACCCTGGCCCAGCAACAACGGCGGCCCGGCGGGGGCGGTGCGCCAACCAGTCCGGCGGCTGCTACGCCGGCTCCTTCGCCGGGTATCGCCAACTATGCCCCGAAACCGGGTCCCAACGACCTGAAACTGTTGATGGATTCCACCATCACCTCCAGCAATACCGTCACGATCAAGGGCGCGAAGGTGCCATACACGGCGACGGTCGGTACGCAGCCGGTTTGGGACGAAAACGGCAAAGCGATTGCCGGCGTGTTCTTTACGTATTACGAACGCTCGGATGTGAAAGACCGGGCCAGCCGTCCGCTGGTGATTTCGTTCAACGGCGGACCGGGTACGGCGTCTGTCTGGATGCACCTGGCCTACACCGGCCCGAAACTGCTGAACATCGACAACGAAGGCTATCCGGTGCAACCGTACACGGTGAAAGACAATCCGAACTCGATTCTGGACGTGGCCGACATCGTGTACATCGACCCGGTCAATACCGGTTACTCGCGGCCGGCGAACAACAGCGTGCCCAAGTCGAAATTCTTCGGGGTCAACGCCGACATCAAATACCTGGCCGAATGGTTGAGCACGTTTGTCAGCCGGAAAAACCGCTGGTCGTCGCCGAAATACCTGATCGGCGAAAGCTACGGAACCACCCGGGTGTCGGGTCTGGCACTGGAGCTGCAAAATGCCAACTGGATGTACATCAACGGGGTGATTCTGGTGTCGCCGACCAACCTCGGCATCGAGCGTCGCGGTCCGGTTTCCGAAGCGAATATGCTGCCGTATTATGCCGCCACGGCCTGGTATCACAAGGCGTTAAGCACTGATTTACAGAAGAAAGACCTGGTGGCGCTGCTGCCCGAAGTGGAGAAGTTTACCATCGATGAACTGATTCCGACGCTGACGATGGGCGGTTTTGTCGATCCGGCGAAACGGAAGCAGATTGCGACCAAATACGCCCAGTATTCCGGTTTGTCGGAAAAGGTGATTCTGGAACACAACCTGAACATTCCGACTTCGTTTTTCTGGAAGGAACTGCTGCGGACGCGGGGCTACACGGTCGGTCGGCTGGATTCCCGGTATTTGGGGATCGATAGCCAGGACGCGGGCGAACGGCCGGAGTACGCGGCTGAGCTGACCTCCTGGTTGCACTCGTTCACCCCGCCGATCAACTACTATTTCCGCCAGGTGCTCGGCTACAAAACCGACCTGAAATACTACATGTTCGGCCCCGTGCAGCCGTGGTTGCGGACGGGCGAAAACGCCGACAACACCGGCGAAAACCTGCGGCAGGCGATGGCCCAAAACCCGTACCTGAATCTGCTGGTGCAGTCCGGTTATTACGATGGCGCCTGCGATTACTTCAACGCCCAATACAACATGTGGCAGATGGATCCCAGCGGTGTTCTGAAAAACCGCATGGAATGGAAAGGCTACCGCAGCGGTCACATGATGTATTTGCGGCAGGAAGACCTGGTGTCGGCCAACGACGACCTCCGGGCTTTCATCAAAAAATCGACGCCCAAAGCCAGTCAACCGGCTAAGTATACGATGGCCCCCTAATCGGTTCGAGACGATTGCAACCCCTGTTTACCTACCCTCTGAACGAACGGATTCGTCGGTTCTTCAGAGGGTTTTTCGTTTGGCCTGGACCGGGACATTCTTCTTTCGGCGGGCTACCAGCAGCGAAAAAACCGCCAGAGCACCGGCCAGCAGGAGCAAATAAATGTACCCTTTAGTCAAATCCGGGGTAGCAGCGATGGCGTTGCTGTCCAGCATCTGATACGCGGGAATCAGCCACTTAAGGAGATACGCCTGCACCAATACGATTCCGCAAATCACCGCAAGCATGATGAAGCTGTGCTTGACCGTAAACCGGAACAGGGCGGATTCGTGCCCAACGAGGTTCCCGGCGGCTGCGGCCACGGCAATCGACTGCGGAGAGATCATCTTTCCGACCACGCCCCCCGAAACGTTGGCGGCCACCGTCACGACGGGATCGACACCGATGGACGTGGCCGTTGCGTACTGGAGCTTGCTGAACAACGCGTTGGCGGAGGTGTCGGAACCGGTAATGAAAACGCCCAGCCAGCCCAGTACGGGCGCAAAAAAGGGAAACAGAGCGCCGGTATTGGCCAGCACGTCGGCCAGCGTCAGCGTAATGCCCGAATCGTTGGCGAGATAGGCAAATGCCAGAACGCTGGTGATGCTTAACACCGGAAATTTTAACTGGTTCAGGGTGTTGCCGAAGATCGTGAGCCCCTGCTGATACGAGATGTTGACCAGCGGCATCGTCACGAACGCGGCCAGCAAAATGGCCGTTCCGGCGGCCGAGAGGTAATTGAACTTGAACACCTTCGGAATCAGCGTGCCGTCGCTGCTCTGAATAGCCTGATGCAGTCCCGGTACTTCGAACTGGACAGAACCGAGCGTATTCAGCACGTCTTTGATGGGTTGCAATCCCCAGGCAATAATCAGAAGCGTCAGGATAAAAAACGGCGACCAGGCCCGGAGCAGCGCCCCGCCCGAATAGTGCATCGTCGCATCGGTGGTAGTCGGGGCTTCATCGGCAAACCGCCAGATCGTTTTTGGCTTCCAGAATTTTAGAAAAACCATCAAACAAAGGATGGACCCCAAGCCTGCGACGATGTCCGGTAAATACGGTCCCAGGTAGTTGGAGGTTGCCCACTGCAAAACCGCAAACGACCCGCCCGACACCAATAGTGCAGGCCCGACTTCCCGTGCTTTTTTAAAACCGGACACCAGCGTGACCAAATACAACGGCAAAATTGCTGATAGCAGCGGTAGCGTCCGGCCCACCATTTGCGAGATCGCCAACTCCGGAATCCCGGACACCTGGGATGCTACGGTAATGGGGATGCCGATGGAGCCAAACGCCACCGGAGCGGTATTGGCAATCAGGCAAATCCCCGACGCATAAAGCGGATTGAAGCCCAGCCCAACCAGCATGGCGGCTGTAATCGCGACCGGCGCACCGAACCCGGCGGTTCCTTCCAGGAACGACCCGAATGAAAAGGCAATCAGCAGGGCCTGGAGCCGCCGGTCGGCGGTGATGGTGCCCATGAAGTGTTTGATGATTTCGAATTGGCCGCTCTGAACGGTAATGTTGAACAGAAAAACCGCCATGATTACCAGCCAGCAGATCGGAAACAGCCCATACAGTACGCCGTGACCGATAGACAAAACCGCCAGTCTGACGGGCATTTGGTACACGGAAAGGGCAATTGCCAGGGTAAGAGCCGTTGCCAGCAAACTAGCCTGATAACCTTTCATTTTCCGGATAATCAAAGCCCAGAAAATAAACAGGATGGGAACGGACGCGACCAGCACAGACAACACAGGATTGCCAGTCGGATCGGTAGGTTGCTGCCAGGCCATAGCGATGTAAAACAGGAAAGGGGTGTTTGTAGGAATACCGGGTAAGTTACATATTTCTGCGGTATTGCCCACCCACTTCGTACAAAGCCCGCGACAACTGCCCCAGCGTGCAAACTTTCGTGGCTTCCATCAAGGCTTCGAAACTATTGCCGTTGGCCAGGGTCGTGTCCTTCACTAGTTTCAGAGCCGATTCGGCGGCTTCGCGGTTTCTTTCCTGGAAGGCTTTCCGGGATTCGATGGCGTAGCGTTTTTCGGCGTCAGTCGAGCGGATGACTTCCTGCGGTAAAACCGTCGGCGAACCGTTTGGGTCGAGGAAGGTATTGACGCCCACGATGGGCAACTGACCGCTGTGTTTCTGCATCTCGTACACCATCGATTCGTCCTGAATCTTGCTGCGCTGGTACATCCGTTCCATCGCGCCCAGTACGCCCCCGCGTTCGTTCAGGCTGCGGAATTCGTTCAAAACCGCCTGTTCGACCAAATCCGTTAGTTCATCGATAATGAAAGCACCCTGCAATGGGTTTTCATTTTTCAACAACCCAAATTCTTTATTGATAATCAATTGAATTGCCATTGCCCGGCGCACGCTTTCTTCGGTCGGCGTCGTGATGGCTTCGTCGTAAGCGTTGGTGTGCAATGAGTTGCAGTTGTCCGACAAGGCCGTCAGCGCCTGGAGCGTGGTCCGGATGTCGTTGAAGGCAATCTCCTGCGCGTGCAGACTCCGGCCCGAGGTCTGGATGTGGTATTTCAGTTTCTGCGACCGCTCGTTGCCCTTATACTTGTACTTCATGGCCTTCGCCCAAATGCGACGCGCCACCCGACCCAGCACCGAGTATTCGGGATCCATACCGTTGGAGAAGAAGAACGAAAGGTTGGGTGCAAAATCGTCGATGTGCATCCCCCGGGCGAGGTAGTACTCCACAAACGTAAAACCGTTCGAGAGTGTGAAGGCCAGTTGGGAAATCGGATTGGCACCCGCTTCGGCGATGTGGTACCCTGAAATTGAAACGGAGTAGAAATTACGAACCTGCTGGTCGATGAAATACTGTTGAATGTCGCCCATCATCCGAAGGGCAAATTCGGTCGAAAAAATACAGGTGTTTTGGGCCTGATCTTCTTTCAGAATATCGGCCTGAACCGTCCCGCGCACCCGTCGGAGCGTATCGGCTTTGATCTTTTCATATACCTCTCTCGGCAAAACCCGATCGCCGGTCGTTCCGAGCAGCATCAGTCCAAGGCCGTCGTTCCCATCGGGTAGGGGGCCGTTGTAGGTTGGAGCAGGGGGCAGAGGGCGGAGGGTATGGGGAGCGTCGTTTTCCCTCTGCCCCATGCCCTCTGCCCCCTGCTGGCGCAGCCATTTCTCACACTGCTGGTCGATGGCGGCATTCAGGAAAAAACCGAGCAGCATGGGCGCGGGGCCGTTGATGGTCATCGAAACCGAGGTGGCCGGGTCGCAGAGGTCAAAACCGCTGTAGAGTTTTTTTGCATCATCCAGTGTGCAGATGTTGACGCCCGAATTGCCGATTTTGCCGTAAATATCGGGCCGTTCGTCGGGGTCTTCACCGTAGAGCGTCACCGAGTCGAATGCCGTGGAGAGCCGTTTGGCGGGCATGCCTTTCGAAACGTAATGAAACCGCCGGTTGGTGCGCTCGGGACCACCTTCCCCGGCAAACATCCGGGCCGGGTCTTCGCCCTCGCGCTTCAGCGGAAACACGCCAGCCGCGTACGGAAACTCACCGGGCACGTTTTCGGTCAGCAACCAGCGCAGGACATCACCCCAGTCTTCGTACCGGGGCAGGCTGATTTTCGGAATGCGTAACCCAGATAGGGAAGTTGATGTCAGGCTTTGCTGGATGGTTTTGTCGCGAACCTGATACTGGTAGCTGTCGACCTGATATTTTTGTTTGAGTTCCGGCCAGGCTTTCAGCAACTGCCGACAGTCGGGGTGAAGCCGGTTTTCGAAATCGGTGTAAATGGTCTTGATTTCATCACCCGTGGCAGCGGTTAACCCGGCGGTTTTCAGGATTCCGTCCAGTTGGTACAGCTTCCGGGCGATGGCAACCTGCTCCCGGACAAAGGCATCGTAGCGTTCGCTGCTTTCGACAATTTCTGCTAAATACCGAACGCGTTCAGGCGGAATGATGGCTGAGGCTACCGGATTGCTGGAAACTGGGCCGGTTTTTTTCGGAAACGAACACCCGGTTTTTTGTTCAAGCTGGCTCAGCAGAAGCGCAAAGAGGGCGTTCATTCCGGCATCGTTGAACTGGGAGGCAATGGTGCCGATGATGGGTAATTGCTCGTCCGGTAATTCCCAAATACCGGATTGAGTTATTGCGTGATTGCGCCGGTATTGCTTCCGGACATCGCGCAGGGCATCCAGCGAGCCGCGTTTGTCGAACTTGTTGATCGCAATGACATCGGCGTAATCGAGCATGTCGATTTTTTCAAGTTGCGTGGCTGCTCCGTAATCGGCGGTCATGACGTATAGACTCACATCCGAGTGTTCGGTAATTTCCGTGTCCGATTGCCCGATGCCGGAAGTTTCGATGATGATCAGGTCAAATTGGGCCAGCTTGCAAATGTCGATGGCATCCCGGACGTGTTTGCTCAGGGCCAGATTTGCCTGACGGGTGGCCAGAGACCGCATGTACACCCGACCGGCCGCCGGGTCGGGGTGAATGGCGTTCATCCGGATGCGGTCGCCGAGCAGCGCACCACCGGTTTTGCGTTTAGACGGATCGACGGACAGAATGGCGATGGTTTTGTCGGGAATGTTCACTAGAAATCGGCGCACCAGTTCATCGACCAGCGACGATTTTCCGGCCCCGCCCGTTCCGGTAATACCCAGCACCGGCACGGTTTTTCCGGCATTGGGTAGCGGGCGGTCGGGCTGTTCCGAAACCGTTTGTTGCAAACCGGCCAGCCGCCGGATTTCGTCAAACCGCTGCGGATCGTTTTCGGCCACGGAAATGAGCTTTCCCACCAATTGGTTGTCTTTCGTTTGGGGTAATTTCGTGAGTTGTCCGTTTAGGTCCGACGGTTGTAGGAGCGTGCCCGCGCCCTGATCGCATTTTTCCAGCAAATCGTTGATCATGCCCTGCAAGCCCATCGTTCGGCCGTCGTCCGGGGAATAAATCCGGGCCACGCCGTACGCATGCAATTCCTCGATTTCGTGGGGTAAAATGGTGCCGCCCCCTCCGCCAAACACCTTGATATGAGCCGCTTGCCGATCCCGAAGTAAATCGATCATGTATTTAAAGAACTCCAGATGCCCGCCCTGGTAGGAGGTGATGGCAATGCCCTGAACATCTTCCTGAATGGCACAATCCACGATCTCGGCCACTGAGCGGTTATGGCCCAGGTGAATCACTTCGGCCCCGGATGCCTGCATGATCCGGCGCATGATGTTGATGGCGGCATCGTGCCCGTCGAACAGCGAAGCTGCTGTCACAATGCGAATGGGATGTTTGGGCTGGTAGGGTTTCGGGCTTTGTTGCGATACCATGATCAAATTGCAAAATGTTGTGTAAAAGTAGGCAGAATGGTGGAAAAGCCGTATTATTGATTGTTATTACCAAGTTGAAAACGGCATGTCGCCAGCGCAAAAGTTCTATCGTTCCATTGGTGTCCGCCCGCACGAAGTTCGAACAGTCTGGTTATTTTTTCTGCATAATTTTTTCCTCGGTATTGGGACCATCCTGGTCTACGTCTCTGCCAACGTTATTCTGCTTGAAAATCACCCCGAAACCAGTCTGCCCATTGCGTACGTCGTTTCGGCCCTGGCCATGATGGGCGTCGGGAAGCTTTACACCCACTACGAACATCATCTGGCCCTGCGAACGCTGGCCGTGCGGGTCATCTGGGCGGTTATTATCCTGACGTTTATCATCGATATACTGGTTATTGCGGGGCACTCGGTCTGGGCATCCATTGCCATTATGGTCGGTTTTCGAATCATTTACCTACTGACCAACCTCGAATTCTGGGGCGTGTCGGCGGTGGTGTTCGATGTGCGGCAAAGCAAACGGCTGTTCAGCGTAATCAGTTCGGGCGACATGCCTGCCAAGGCGCTGGGGGCAGTTCTGGCGGCTTTGGTGCATGCGCACATGGACATGGTTTACCTGTTGCTGGTGGCTTTTGGGTCCTTCCTGGCGGCTATTTATATCCTGAAACAGACGTATCGTTCACACGATGTACACACTTCTCACGGGGCGGTTCGTGTCCGGCAGGAAGTACAGTCTCGGCTGGTCAAGCAGTTGTTTGGCAACAGCCACCTGATTACTTGGATGTGCCTGAGCCTGGTCGCCGTGGCCATGGTGGCCGCCAGTGTTGAATATGCGTTTTTTATTAACGTCAAATACAAAATCCACGCGACGACCTCACTGTTGCAATACGTCAGTAAAGTCTTGGCCCTGACGTACCTGGTAGCCATGGTTGTCAAGGTGTTGGTGTCGCGCCCGGCGCTGGATCGGCTGGGCATCCGGCGGTCGCTGCAATTGCTGCCGTCGACGGCTTTGGTGGGTGTACTGGTGTTTGCGCTGGTCTTTTTCGCCGGGGTTGGAGAGTCAACCTGGTTGCTCTACTACTGCGCTCTGTACCTGACGTTCGAGGTGATGCGCCGGTCGTTGTTCGACCCGGTTTTCCTGGTCCTTTTTCAACCGCTGACGACCCAACAACGCTTGCAGGGCCACACGCTCGTCAAAGGTTTTTATGAGCCGCTGGGGATGGCCCTGGCCGGTATTCTGATTTACACCTTCCACGCTTTTTTGGAACTGAACGAGTGGGTGTTGTTTACCTGGATGGGGGTCGGAACGCTGGTGGCCTTCTGGTTCCTGCGCCGGACGTACCAAAATTACATGAACGAACTGAAGTCGGCGCTAAGTCGGCGGTTTTTGGAAACCAATGACCTGGTAGTTCCCGACGAAGTCCTGAAACTCGTTTTGAAGAATCTGGAAAGTACCCGCGTCGAGGAAGTGATCAACGCCATCGGCTGGCTGAAAACCCACCGCCCGGATAAGCTGAACGAGGTAGCAACAAGTTTGCTGAAACACCCGGATGCGCAGGTTCGGCGGTTTATGCTCGACACCGCTGGTGAACTGAAGTTTTCGGTCGATGCCCCGGCGCTGTATGCACTGGCCGTTCGGGACTCCAACCCTGACATTCGCGAATCGGGGAGTCGGCTGTATTGCGGATTGCCAAAAGCGGATGTCCAGTCGGTTTCGGAATTGCTTCGGCATCCCGATCTCAGCCTTCGAAAAGGAGCTATTCTGGGCAGTCTGAAAAACCGGGCGTTTAGCAAACCGGCGACAGATAGCTTTGAGGAACTGAGCCAGTCGGCCGGGGTCGAAAACCGGCTGGCGGTTTTGGATATTATACGGTTGCGGGCCTTAAAACAATACACAGAAACCGTTACCAGTTCTTTACAGAACGATAATCCACTCCTGGTTAACGCAGCGATCCGAACGGCGGGTTCGCTGAATGAGGTAAATTTAACGCGCTATCTGGTTCGGCTACTGGCTGATAAAAACCATTGGCGGGTAGCGGCTCAGAGTCTGGGCGAGATGCAGGACGCAGCGTTGCCATTCCTGGAAGAAGCCTTGGGGTCGACAACGGACAGTGGGCTGATTCGCCGGATTGCTGCGGTTTGTGCCAAAATTAAAACGCCGGAAAGCCATCGGTTACTGACCTCACTCGTTGGTCGCCCTGATTTGTCGGTACGTATGGCGGCTTTGCGGGCGCTAAGCCATTCGGAGCACGAACCGGCGGACCCGGCGGTTTTTGAGACGGTGGTACAAGACGAATTGCGACTGGCCCAGCGGCTGTTGCACGGCAGTCTGCACAAGAACGACCGCGAATTGCTGGCCTGTCTCGATTACGAAATGGGGCTGTTGCTGCAACGGATTTTCTATCTGCTCATGCAGGTCTATAACCGTGAGGAGATTGCGAGTGTCCGGTCGAGTATCGATCATGCTTCGCGCGAACGGCGGGCCAACGCGCTCGAAATGCTCGACAACCTGATTCCTCGGGTCGTGTACCAGTGCCTGCAAGCTTTGGTCGATGATCTTCCCGTAGCGGAAAAAGTGCGGCTGGTAGACGCCCAACTCGGGGCTTTTCACGCACAGGAGCCGTTGTTGACATTTATCCTGCACCAGGGCGAAACCATGTTTTCGACCTGGACGCTGGGGGTTGCCCTACGCCGGTGGACGCCCCGGTCGTTAGCCAACACCCGGATTTTAGGCCATTATGTACAGCATTCAGTGCAACTCCTGAGCGAAAGCGCCGATAGCCTTCTGCAAGTCGTGCAAACCGAGCATCCCGATTGGTATCAGCGCCTGCTGGCCGATCATCCCACAATTTCTGGGCAACTTATGAAAACGAGCGAGGACCACATCTCTGATTTTGAACGGGTTATTGTTTTGAAAAACACCCGGCTTTTCGCCGATACGCCCGAAAACATCCTGAGTACGATTGCGCCCATCATGAAAGAAGTTTCCTTTCAGGAAGGACAAACCATCTTCGAAAAGGGCGAAATTGGGAACTGCATGTTCGTGATTTACTCGGGAGCTGTCGACATTTACGACCGCAAAGAACGACTGGCGCAGTTTGACCGGGGCGATGTGTTTGGCGAACTCGCTCTGTTGGATACCGAACCGCGCTCGGCCTCGGCCCTGGCGGCATCGGATGTGCTGCTGTTCCGGATCGACCACGAAGATTTTTATGATTTGATGGAAGAGCGGGAGGAAGTGCTGCGGAACATGATGCGGATTTTGTGCCAGCGCATTCGGCTGCAAAACGAAAAATTGCAAACAATGGCCGTCAAACCGGGTAATGGCTGACAATTTCCCTCAATTGGTCCAGTTGGCGCTGCTTCGCATCCTGTCGTAAGGCTCGGGCGGTTTGGGTCCAATACTGATGGCTTTCCAGGAAACGTACCTGAATACGGTTCCAGGCCGGTTCGTCCGCTACGATGCTGCGAACCTTCAGTTCTTCAAACAGGGTTCTGGAAATGGGTTCAAAATCAGGACGCCCCAGATAATCCAGGTCCGCATCGCACAAAATCTGTTCAAGCAAATTCTGGGGGCTCTGCGGTATTTTGGTCGCCATAATCATTCTACAAATCTGCTCAATGTCGTCCGGCGAATACGAAAAACCGGGTAACACGTCGCGGGCAACCTGACAGCCTTCGGCTTCGTGTCCCTGGTAGGTTGTCAAAAAACCACAATCGTGGTATAGTGCTGCCGTGCGGAGTAAGGCCAGGGCATGAGGGTCGGTAACTTTTTCGGCCTGAGCCAGTTGTGCAGCCGCTTCTATAACGTCTACGGTATGGTGAAAGCCGTGGTAATACAGGGTAGGCGAAAGCTCCTGCTGTAACTTGGTAAGAATGAAGGCTTCGGCTTGGAGCAAATTCATCGGCATCAAAGGGCTGGCGTCGGCGGCCAAAATAAGCGAAATCAGAACGAAACGAAAAACATTTTTAGTGTCGGCAATTATCAAGCCGGTTTTCACCGTTATAAAAACAAAGCCCGGTCAACCTGCCGGGCTTGTCGTACTCGTAGTATAGCAAAGATTTTTCGTCGAAAATCGTCGGAATTAATTCTGTGGATTCAGCCGGTCGATCAGCATTTTGTTGAACATCCGCTCGGTGTTGTGCAACTCCTGGAGTTGCTGGGGCGAAATAACGCGCAGAAACTTGCCGTTGTATTCTTTCTCCAGATCCACCAGTTTTTGTTTCAACTCGACCGACTCGTTCAAATCATCGATGGCTCCGCCGGACTTACTCGGTTTACGCAATTGCCGCGTAATGTCTCGGCGTTTGTCACTGAATTCATTGTAAATGGCCCAAAACTGGGGCGCCTGCTCGGTAGTTAAATTCAACCGGTTGGTAATTAGGCCAATCTTCGCGCTTTCTATCTTTTGGCGATCCTGATTCTGGGCTTCAGCCGGACGTGTAAGCAGTAAGCCAAAACACAAAACCAGTATGCTAGTGAACGATTTCATAGAGTTGGTAAATGATAAATAGTCGGTCATTATCCGGTAGAATATGGTTGTTATGTGCGATTTATGGGTCTTGTAGTGAGTTCAATGCAGCTTACCAGAAACCATAAACGTAAAACCCGTTATCTACTTAGATGGTTGCGGTTCCGGCCGCATCTTCTTCCACGAGTTGCTTAATGACTTCGGGTGACACCTGCAATTCCTGAATCAGGTTCGAATTATTCAACGTCGCCGGGGCGTTAAGTACATCGGAATAATCTTCCAGATAAATATCCTGCTCCTGCAAATAATCCAGCACCGACTCCTTGCTGACGTTGCTCAGCAATTCCGGTTCCAGGGATTTTTGCTGTTCCGGGTACGTAAACCATACCAAAGCCGCCACTAAACCCGCTCCGGCCAATGTCGCCACCGACCGTGGCCACGACCAGTTGAGCACCGGGCGATGAGCAGCCCGCTGGGCGGTTTGGGCCTGAATCCGCGACGGAAGGGTGTCGAAATAGCCTTCGGGCGTCGTAAACGGCAGTTGGCGCAGCGGATGTTGCCGGTCTAATTCGTCAAGTCGTATTTGTTTTTTCGGTTCCATTGTCTTAATCAGCACAACGGTTTGACAAGCAAGCTTGTATCAGGTTTAATTCCCGTTCAGATATTCTTCAATTTTTTTTACGGCCAGGTGATACGACGCTTTGAGCGCTCCGACCGAGGTGCCTGTAATTTCGGAAATATCTTCGTATTTCATATCATCGAAGTATTTCATGTTAAAGACAAGTCGCTGTTTTTCAGGTAATTTTAACAACGCTTTCTGGAGCTTCAACTGAATTTCCTCGCCGGATGGATCGGTACCTGCCGTGACAAAATCTGAATTGCTTTCCAGTTTCTCCATCAGTTCGCCCTCGACATCGCCGATGGGCAGGAAAAACCGGCGCCGTTTTTTATTCAGAAAGTTTAAACATTCGTTCGTGGCAATTCGGTATATCCACGTATACAACTGAGAATCGCCCCGAAACTGTTCCAGCGAATTCCAGACTTTGATGAAGGTTTCCTGCACCAGATCATCCGCATCGTCATGGTCAATGACCATTTTCCGAATATGCCAATAAATTTTCTGCTGGTATTGGCGCACCAGCAGGTTAAAGGCATAATTCCGGCTTTGCGGATCGCGGTATTTTTGTAGGATCTCTTCGTCAGACATTGGGTTAGTTTATGGTTTACGGTTTATAGTTTATGGTTTTATAAATTGATACGCCTGGCCCAACTATAAACCATAAACTATAAACTATAAACATTAAACGACTCGCGCTTTGGCCCGCAGGGCGGCTTCGACAATTTTCTCGGCGGTCAGTCCGTATTTTTGCATCAACTGGTCGGGTGTGCCGCTTTCGCCGAAACTGTCGTGAACGCCGATCATTTCGAGCGGGGCCGGGTAATTCCGGGCCAAGACCTGGGCTACGCTATCACCCAACCCGCCATTCAATTGGTGTTCTTCGGCTGATACGGCGCAACCGGTTTTCCGTACCGACGCCAGAATCGCTTCTTCATCTAACGGTTTTATCGTATGAATATTGATGATGTCGGCTTCGACGCCCTGTTCGGCCAGGATTTCACCGGCTTTGATGGCTTCCCACACCAGGTGGCCCGTCGCAAAAATCGATACGTCCGGCCCCTCGTTCAGCACGAGCGCCTTCCCGATTTCGAATTTCTGGTCGGCGGGGGTGAAAATCGGCACCACCGGACGGCCAAAGCGCAGGTACACCGGCCCGACGTGTTCGGCGATGGCGATGGTGGCGGCTTTGGTCTGGTTGAAATCGCAGGGGTTGATGACGGTCATGTGCGGCAGCATTTTCATCATGCCAAGGTCTTCCAGAATCTGGTGCGTGGCCCCGTCTTCGCCCAGTGTCAACCCGGCGTGTGACGCGCAGATTTTAACGTTTTTGTTCGAATAGCAAACCGACTGCCGGATCTGGTCATAGACGCGCCCGGTGGCAAAGTTCGCAAACGAGGTCGCAAACGGGATTTTGCCACCGATGGTCAACCCGGCCGACACGCCGATCATATTCGCTTCCGAAATCCCGCACTGGACGTAGCGTTCCGGAAACTCCTTAATGAAGCCTTCTAGCTTGAGCGAACCGGCCAGGTCGGCGGTCAGGGCCACCACGTTCGGGTTGGTGCGGCCCAGTTCGAGAATACCCGCGCCGAAGCCGGAGCGAGTGTCTTTCTTTTCGGTATAGGTGTATTTTTTCATGGTCTAAGCGATTGCAATTTAGTTAAAAAGTAATTCGCACTCGGGCAGTTAGGGTGTTGGGCGGCCCGCTCGACGGAGAAGCCGTTCGCCCGCATTTTCATGGCTAAACGCGGTTTGCTTCCACCGAAGCCTTTGCGGTTTAGGTGAGCAATGGTTTTAAATGGTTCAAAATCGTTTTCTGGATAGTCGATGTGAACCTGATTGCCTAACAGCCTGCTGAGCGCTTCTGTGTCGGCTAAGTACCAGTTTTCAAATTCTTTGACGGCAACGACCACCATTTGATTATCAAAAGGAAGAACATTTTGCTTGGTCACGGTAATACAAGCATCACGGTCTAAATCAATGAGTGCAATGATCTTTTCGGCTCCTTGATCTAACAAAATTTGCCGGTATCTGATTAGTCGATCACCGAGGTATTGATTTTTACTCCCGGTTTCAGCGATTCCAATTAACTCAATGTGTAAGGTCGCAAGAAATGCTTTAAACGAATCAGTGTCAAAGATGTAACTCTCTGATTCTCCTTCGCAAATAAGACCCAGTTTTACCACGGCAGTCCACCTCCGAGGACTTTGGATAGCCACGCTTCATCCATCGGCAAACCGTGCAGATTCATTCCTTTAATTTGCTTGGTTTGCGTTGCGCCTTGTTTTTTATCAACTAGTATAATTTCATCAGGTGTTAACTGCGATACGAGCGTTTGCGAATGCGTATTGAGCCAAATAAAATGACCTTTTTCCTCACAGGCGTATCGGCAAAGATTGACCAACTCTCGTACTACTTTCGGATTTAAGCCATTTTCCGGTTCTTCAATGCAGAGAAATTGGGGTTCTTCACTTTGGTAAATGGCGGTTAGTAAGACTAGAATATTGAAGGTGCCGTCAGAGATTAAATCCTTAGTAAACGGTTTTTCTGCATACTGATCATACCAAAATAGAACCTCTTCTGACCGATATTGATTTGTTATTATTTCGATATTCTTAAACTCAGGTATGAACAACTCAAGCCATTCAAAGATTTCATTTCTTAAAATAGGGTTATCTAGTATTCTTTTTAGAACAGACTCTAAGTTTTTTGCAGAAAGCGATAATGTCGTGTTATCGTTGAATGGAAGTTTGACTAATTTCTCATTCCCAACGAAGATTCTAGAATATCTGTTGTAGAACTGTTGATATTCTTCAAAGTTGACATTACCAATACCAAAATTTTCTCCCAAACTAAGAGGCCCTTGTAAAGGATCAGAAATGTTATCAGTATAATCAATCTCTATTGATGTTGTAAATGAGTCAAAAAAACAACCGAATTTGAAAGCTGGAGAAAAAATTGATCTGTTTAAGAACTTAATAGGACCACCGTATAATCTCCCAGCATCACTTCGGAAGTATACCTGACTAATATCATTATTTGAAGCAAACTTCTCATGCAAATTCACAAACTCCAAAGCCTCGAAAATATTCGATTTGCCGGAACCGTTGGGGCCGACGAAGACCGTGAACGGATTGGGCTCGATGAGCTCAATCCGTTCGATGGACTTGAAATTTTCGATAACCAGGCGTTTGATCTTCATACTTAATAATCTTCCATTCCGGCCGTGATTGGCAGTTGGTTCAGGGCGACGGCGAGTTGCTCGTCGTTCGGGGCCACGCCGTGCCATTTGTGGCTGCCCATCATGTAATCGACGCCGTAGCCCATCTCGGTTTTCATCAGAATCAGCGTCGGCACTTCCGGGTCGGTTTTCGATTCGTGCAGGGTTTTGATGATGTCGCTCATGTCGTTGCCGTGCATCTCGGTCACGTTCCAGCCGAAGGCCCGGTATTTGGCGCCCAGGTCGCGGTTGTTCATCACCAGGTTGGTCGGGCCGTCGATTTGCTGGCCGTTGAAGTCGATGATGGCGGTCAGGTTGCCGAGTTTGTGGTGGGGCGCAAACGAAGCGGCTTCCCAAATCTGGCCTTCCTGCTGCTCCCCGTCGCCCATCAGCACGTAAACATGCTTGTCGTCGCCGTTCAGTCGTTTGGCAAAAGCCGCCCCGCAGGCTACCGACAAGCCCTGACCCAGCGAACCCGACGCAATCCGAATCCCCGGCAGGTGTTCAGCCGTGGCCGGGTGGCCCTGCAACCGGCTGTTGAGCTTCCGGAACGTGGCCAGTTCCGAAACTGGGAAATAGCCCGAACGCGCCAGCACGCTGTAAAAAACCGGCGAAATGTGGCCGTTTGACAAAAAGAAAACATCTTCGTCGCGGGCATCCATGTCGAATATCGCCTTGCCTTCGTCGTCGCGCTTCAGGCGCATCACGTCAAAATACAGGGCGACCAGCAAATCAGTGCAGCCTAGCGAACCGCCGGGGTGTCCGGAGTTAACGGCGTGGACCATCCGGACAATATCCCGCCGGACCTGCGTGGCAATGTGTTGTAATTGTTGAATTTCCATACGTACCTGCGGACTTTAGTCCGCATTTTTTAGGATGAAAGGCGGACTAAAGTCCGCGCTACGTTTATTTCAGAATCTGTTCCGCGTGTTTTTCGGTGTCGACTTTGGTGATGATTTCGGTAATCGTTCCGGTTTCATCGATTACAAACGTCGTCCGGACAATGCCCATGTATTTGCGGCCATACATGTTTTTTTCCTGCCAGACGTCGTAGGCTTCCACAATCTGGTGATCGGTATCGGCCAGCAACGCAAACGGCAGGTTATACTTTTTAATGAACTTCTGGTGTGACTTTTCGTCATCGACACTGACGCCCAGCACTTCGTAGCCCTGTTTTTGCAGGTGTTCGTAGTTGTCGCGCAAGCTACAGGCCTCGGCCGTGCAGCCGGGCGTGTCGTCTTTCGGGTAAAAATACAGAACGACCTTTTTGCCCCGGTAATCCGACAGTCGGACGGGGTTGCCATTCTGGTCGCGGGTTTCGAAGTCGGGAGCCGCGTCGCCGATCTGGAGTGCCATAGTTGTGGGTGTTAGAGTCTTCGAAAGGGCAATTAACGCCAAAAAACGCAAATTACCCGGTTTTGCCTAGTTTTCCTTGTCCGAAACAGCCGCCGAATCCACCAACGCCGGGCGCGGAGCGGGGGGAAGCGTGGCCGTCACGGTGGTCAGGTTACCGGCCCGGTCTTTTACTTCCAACACCACCGACCCCTCAAACGGTTTCGTGGGATCGAGTTTATCCGACCAGATGAGCGCCCGTTTGTAATCGTACTGCATCAGAATCCATTCGCCGTTGACCATCGCCCGCACCGTATCCAGTCCTGACAAGTCATCCTTCACCGTGGCCACCAGGGCCTGGTGATCTTTCCGCAGGAGTTTGACCGTGGGCGGATTGGCGTCGGTCAGCAACTGAAAGGTACCCAACTGCCGCGTTCGGAATAGAAAATGATTGTCTTTCCAAAAACCGCCTACGTAATACCGCCGGTTGCCGTTAATGAGGTACATCTGCGTCCGGGCGGGGTTGACGACCGGTTCGGACGGAATGAAATCCACGTCGACATGATCCTTTAACGCAATCGTTCCCTGATTGATCGATAACCGATTCCCTGAAGAATAAACGGCCAGGTGCAGGGTGTCGTAGAGACTTTCCGGGGCAAAACCGACCGTGATGGCAGCGTCTTGGTACGAGTCGGTTTTTCCGGGTACAATCCGTTTTCGAAAATTCAGCGGCAGTACGGTTTTTCCAACCTGAACCGAATCGGGCAATTGTTGCTGCAAATCAACCACATAATAGGCTTCGTTGGCCCGAATGTACGAAACCGGGAGTTCTTCCGGTTCACCATCAAGATAAAGTTGAGCCACCGGGGCCACCGCCGTCGGGAAATTTCGCGCCCGGATAATCAGCGTGTTGTCATCCTGCGAACTGAAGATGGCCGTTGGTAACTTGCTCGGTTTCAACAGCACCGGAGCGGTTTCTCCCGTTTCCGGGCGGATCGTAAACCGCAGGTGGGTGGTGTGCTGAAAACAGTCGTACAGCGTAATCCGAACCTCGTGGGGCTGGCCGTCGAAGAGGGGTAGTTTGCCGCGCGTCTGGTCGTACCGGTAGAGGTTCAGCGTATTGCCATCGGCCAGGTAGCAGCGGTGAAACCGCTGGCCGGACAACTGCTCGATGCCGTAATTCATATGCAGGTTGATCAGCCGGGATTCTTCGTTCGGGAAGGTGTTCATGTTGTAAGCAAACACCTCGCGGTCGTCCAATTGAATTTCAATGCACGTCAATCCGTTTTTGAAGGGCGAACCGCTGGTGCGGTCGAAAGCCAGCACTTCCAGACCGAGCAAACCGCTGGCCGAAACCGGCTGCGTCAGCACGTAATTACCGTTGGCCTGCCGCACCGGCGTCAGCGTGACGCGCCCGGCCTGTCCGTTGATGCGGGAGGTGGGGGTCAGCGGTTGCAGCGCGATGCGTTCGAACAGGGGAGGTACATCGTCGGCAATTTCCTGAAAGCCAAAGAGAAGCGGATTCAGCAGGTTATTTTTATCGTCGCGGATTTCAAAGTGCAGGTGCGGACCACCCGATCCCCCGGTATTGCCCGACAACGCGATGATTTCCCCTTTTTTCACCGGAAACCGGTTCGGGGCCGGGCGCAGATCGATCTCAAACGTCTGTTTCTTGTATTGTTCGGCCCGTAAAAACCGCCCGAGCGTGTCGTTCAGCGTTTTCAGGTGGCCATACACCGTGGTCAGGCCGTTGGGATGCTTGATAAAAATGACGTTTCCGTACCCGCCCGTAAAAACCGCAATCCGGGAGACGTAGCCATCGGCGGCTGCGTAGACGTCGAGTCCTTCGCGCTGGGCCGTCCGGATGTCGATTCCGGCGTGGAAGTGGTTCGGCCGCAGATCGCCCAAACCGCCCGAGAGCGAGTTGGCTTCGCCGGGCATGATCGGAAACAGAAAATAGCCGGGCTGAACGGCTTTCAGAATGGTTTTGTCGGGTGTTTGCCCGAAAACGACCGAATGCAAGAGCAGGAATAATCCCAATCCAACCGCGCAAATTCGCTTGTTTCTCGCTATTTCTACCATATTCCTGCTACAGGACTCAACGCTATTTTACCTCAAACTCCAGCATTTTCCGATCTTCGATATAGGCCGTCAACCGGTCGCCGACCTTCACCGGACCGACGCCTTTGGGCGTACCGGTAAACAGAATGTCGCCTTGCAAGAGCATGAAGTAGTTGGAAACAAAGGAAATCAGGTAATCGATATCGTACAGCATCATGGAGGTATTGCCAGCCTGCCGGGTTTCGCCGTTGACATCAAGCCGGAAATTCAGGTTGCGCAAATCCGGGAAGTCGGTTTTGGGAATGAACGGCGACATGGGAGCCGAACCGTTGAAGCCTTTCGCCAGATCCCAGGGCAAGCCCTTGGCTTTCAGCTTCGATTGCAGGTCGCGGGCCGTGAAATCGATGCCGACGCCGATTTCGTCGTAATACCGGTGTGCAAATTTCTGATCGATGTTTTTGCCGGTCCGGCTGATGCGCACCAGGATCTCCACTTCGTAATGAACGTCCTGTGAAAAGTCGGGGTAGAAGAACGGATCGCCGGGTCGGAGCAGGGCCGTTTCGGGTTTGGTGAAGATCACCGGGTCGTCGGGCTGTTCGTTGTTCAGTTCTTTAATATGTTCAGCGTAATTCCGTCCGACGGCAATGATTTTCATGCGAATTAAACGTTTGCTTTTCGCGCAAATCTAAACAGGAAAGACGGCTCAACCGCATGCTTATTAAAATTTTTGAACAAACTCGGGCCTCTAACAGTCTCTAGTAGGTAGTTTTGGCGTCTAAATTTTTATAAACACCATCATACGTTAAACCATGAAAAGAGCGATAATGGCCATGCTGCTGACTGGCCTGATCATTGCCTGTCAAAAAGTCCCGCTTACGGGCCGTAACCAACTGAAATTGATTCCCAACTCTCAGATGTTACCGCTGAGTTTTACGAATTATAAGGAAGTGCTTGATACGAGCCGGGTTGTCCGGAACGGGTCTCAGGAAGATATGATCAAACGCGTGGGTGTTCGCATTCAGCGGGCGGTCGAGTCGTACATGGCGGCCAACAATCTGAGCGAACGGCTGAACGGTTTTCAGTGGGAGTTTAACCTGATTGAAAGTCCGCAGGTAAACGCCTGGTGTATGCCGGGCGGCAAGGTGGCTTTCTACACCGGTATTCTGAAATACACCCAAAACGAAGCCGGGGTGGCAACGGTAATGGGCCATGAAGTATCGCACGCCATTGCCGAACACGGCAACGAACGGATGAGCGAGGGCTTGCTGGCAAACGGATTGATGCAGGGAGGCCAGTTGGTACTCGGAACCATGTCGCAAAACCAGCGGAGCCAGACCAATGCGTTGCTGCTCCAGGCCGTGGGAGCGGGTTTGCCGATTGCTTATCAGGTGGGCCGGGCCTTGCCCCACAGCCGCGCGCAGGAGTCGGAAGCTGATAAGCTGGGGTTAATCTTTATGGCGATGGCGGGGTATGATCCGCAGGAAGCGGTGAGTTTCTGGAGCCGGATGGCGAAAGCCGGATCGGGTCAAAAACCGCCGGAATTTCTGTCAACCCACCCATCAGATGAACGCCGGATTCGGGATCTGCAAAAACAAATGCCGGACGCGATGCGGTATTACCAGCAGGCGAGGAGATAAATTTAATTGTTACACAGGGTTGATCAGAGAATATCAGAGGTTATCAGGGTTTCTCAGATTAACTCTGATAACCTCTGATTAACTCTGTGTAATAACATTCTTAAACTACGCCCCCATCTCCTCCAGCACCTGCTTCACTTTCGCAGCCGCGTCTTTCAACTGGACGGCGGAGTATACTTTCAGCCCGGATTCGTCAATGATGCGGGCACCTTCTTCGGCGTTGGTTCCCTGCAGTCGGACGATGATCGGCACTTTGATATCGCCGATGGCCTTGTAGGCTTCCACCACGCCCGTGGCCACGCGATCCCCGCGCACGATTCCGCCAAAGATGTTGATCAGGATGGCTTTCACGTTCGGGTCTTTCAGGATGATCCGGAAACCGGCTTCGACAGTTTTGGCATTTGCACCACCGCCGACATCCAGGAAGTTGGCGGGTTCGCCACCTGACAGTTTGATGATGTCCATCGTAGCCATCGCCAAACCGGCACCATTCACCATACAGCCGACATTGCCATCCAGTTTGACGTAGTTCAGGTCGTTGGCCGTTGCTTCGACTTCCAGCGGATCTTCCTCCGTGATGTCGCGCAGGTTTTTCAGATCCGGATGACGGTACAGCGCGTTGTCATCCAGATTCACTTTGGCATCGACGGCCAGAATTTTATTGTCCGACGTTTTCAAAACCGGATTGATTTCAAACATGGACGAATCCGTTTCGACGTAGGCTTTGTACAGCGAGCCGATAAATTTGACCATTTCTTTGAAGGCTTCGCCTTCCAGACCGAGCGCAAAGGCGATGTTCCGGACCTGGAACGGTTGCAGCCCAATGGTCGGATCAACCCATTCTTTCACGATTTTTTCGGGCGTATGCTCAGCCACTTCTTCAATGTCCATCCCGCCTTCGGTGCTGGCCATGATGACGTTACAGGCTTTGGCGCGGTCGAGCAGAATACCGATGTAATATTCTTTGGGTTCTGATGCGCCGGGATAATAAACATCCTGGGCTACCAAGACCTTGTTCACTTTTTTACCTTCCGGACCGGTCTGGTGCGTAACCAGGATATTGCCGATGATATTTTTGGAAATCTCCCGCACATCGTCGACCGATTTCGCCAGTTGGACACCCCGTTGCTCCGAACCCTGGATTTTACCCTTTCCGCGTCCACCGGCGTGGATTTGTGACTTAATCACAACGAACTTCGAATTGGTTTGCGCCATGATCTGCTTGGCGGCTTCAACGGCTTTCTCGGGCGACTCAGCCACGATGCCTTCCTGAACCCGGACACCGTACTGTTTCAATATCTCTTTGCCCTGGTACTCGTGAATGTTCATAAGGAGCGAAACAAGGAATGGTGAAAAAAAGACTATTTTCGCGGTAAAGATAGTTTACCGAAAGGTAGCAGAACAACTTCTTTCGTTTTTAATATTCAGCAAAACGGTCGGTTTGCTACGACATCCGTTTTTTCGACGAATGATTCAAATCAGGACAAACCGGATGCTTCTAATCAGATTTTTATGGAACCTTTATTGAAAGCCGAAGGAATTAAACGTTCCCACGGCGAATTGGCGGTCCTGAAAGGGATCGATCTGTCGATCCAGGCGGGTGAAATTGTCTCGATTGTAGGCGCATCCGGAGCGGGAAAAAGTACGCTCCTGCACATCCTGGGAACGCTCGACCGCCCCGACGCAGGGCAGGTGTCTCTGGCGCAACAGGATGTTTTCCGGTTGGGCGAAAAAGAACTGGCCCGATTTCGCAATGAACGAATCGGTTTTGTCTTTCAGTTTCATAACCTGCTGGCCGAATTCACGGCGCTTGAAAACGTGTGTCTGCCGGGCTTTATCGCCGGACATGATGAGAAAAAAGTACGAAACCAGGCGGAAGAATTATTAAATCGACTCGGATTAAGTGACCGAAAAGACCATTTGCCATCTCAATTATCAGGAGGGGAGCAACAGCGCACGGCCGTAGCCCGTGCGCTGATCAATTCACCCGCCATTGTTTTTGCCGACGAACCCAGCGGAAACCTGGATTCCCACAATGCGGAGGAACTTCATCAGCTCTTTTTTCGGTTACGGAATGAGTTGGGGCAAACTTTTGTCATTGTTACTCATAATGATTTGCTCGCTACTATGGCTGATCGACGACTCACTATTCGCGATGGGCAGATACTTAATGAGTTTTCTTGAGTAATAGTACTTATTTGTTTCCCCTTTTGCCAGTTCCGGTTACTTAGTTAATGTTCTGATAATTAATAGGTTGTGTGGTATTTAAATAGTGTTGAAAATTTTTTTAACCTTTTTGAGATTTATATTATAGCTATTGTTATATATTTGCATTGAAAAGAAAAGTTTTTCATAACGTTGAGTAAATCAGAAAGCCATGAGGGGAATCCCGCATGGCTTTTTTGTTTGAATAAGTATTACCACTTAATTACTGCTGCCAACCGCAATGGAGCGCGGTTTTGTCAGCGTTTGAAAGCTTTCAGTTGTTGCAGAATGGCAAAGGTAAGCTCGTATTCGGACGCTTGCAGAATGAACATATCTTCGAACTGGCAAAATTCCTTAAATTTCATCAGCTCGTCTCCTTTTAAATCCGTGGCCCGACCCGCTACCAGATCGAATCGGTAGGTCGCCAGCTTATGACGCCGGTCTTCCTGCATCAGAACCAGCGCCTTGCGGTCCGCCTTGGCCCGTCGGCTGAAGGCTTCGTAGAGGAGCGTGATCACCGAACCAGTAGCGGCCCGGTCGAGCACCTGCTCCGCCGTTACGCCCCGCTTGGCCTCCGGTTCACTCAGGAGTTGTTCAAGCTCCCGTTTCAGTTCGGCCTCCTGTTTCCCCCGTACCGTTACTTCTTCCAGATTGATGACATTGTCGGCCAGCTCGCGTTTCATCCGTAGAACAGGTTGCTGGACGTGGCCGTCCCACAAAAATGCCATCCGACCGTGCGTCGGGCTGGTTACCACCACCGAATCCCCCGGTTTTACCTGAAGATAGTAGTTGCCCAAGTGGTTGGTGCGGCCAACCGCCAGCGACCGTTTGTTGATAACACTGGCATTACTCACGCCCTTCCCTGTCTCCTGGTCGAGTACTTTTCCAAGGATATATTTCGGAGTTTGTGACCAGGTTGTAAACGAAATAAAAAGGCAAATGAACAGGTATTTGATCATGGTGGCAAGTTCGCGATAAACCCAAAAGCAGGCAACGTACAAAAACTATTTAAGAAAAATTAACAGAGTCACCACGAACCGAACCGGCTTTCGAACAAGGTTATAATTTATTTGTATTGTATATATTTTAGTTATATTATTATGGTTGAAAACCAACTCGATCTTCGGGATGAAAAATGACTATTTACGCGGACGCGGGGCGCAATATAATGCTTCAAATCGCTTTCAACTTCTTCAGATAGAACCTGATCCGGCACAAAATGTTCCTGATGAGGACTTTCCGGAACCAACAGTCAAGACCCGGTTTTACGAAGACAATCCGAAGAAGATCGTGAGTCGCCCCGAAAGCCCTGATGTCGGGTTTATGGCATCCGTCAATCCCTACCTGGGCTGCGAACATGGCTGTATTTACTGCTACGCCCGCAACTCGCACGAATATTGGGGCTTTTCGGCGGGGCTGGATTTCGAGAGTAAAATTATGGTCAAGAAAAACGCTCCGGCCTTGCTGGAAAAGGAATTTCTGTCAAAAAAATACCAGCCCGAAGTGATTCATTTGTCGGGAAATACCGATTGTTACCAGCCCGCCGAACGCCAGTTTCAGTTGACGCGCCGAATCCTGGAGCAATGCCTGGCTTATCGAAATCCGGTCAGTATTCTGACCAAAAATGCCCTGGTTTTGCGCGACAAAGATCTTCTGACGCAACTGGCGGCTCAAAACCTGGCGATGGTGCTGGTATCGATCACGACCCTGAACGAAGACCTGCGGCAGCGAATGGAACCCCGGACGGTGACAGCCCGGCGCCGATTGCAGGTCATTCGCGAATTGAGCAGCGCTGGTATTCCGGTCGGTGTCATGACGGCGCCCATCATTCCCGGGCTCAACGATCCCGAAATTCCGAAACTGGTGGAAGCCGCAGCTCAACACGGGGCCATCTGGGCGGGCTATACGGTTGTGCGGCTGAACGGTGCCATCGGCCCGTTGTTTGAAGACTGGATTCGTAAAAATTTCCCCGACCGGGCCGACAAGGTGCTGAACCAGATTCGGGATTGTCACGGCGGACAGCTCAGCGACTCGCGGTTCGGAACCCGGATGGCGGGCGAGGGTAAGTTTGCTGAACAAATCCGACAGTTTCACGCGCTGGCGGTTAAAAAGTACATGCCGAATGCCGGTTTGCCGAAGCTCGATACCACCCGGTTTTTGCGCAAACGCCAATTGTCACTTTTTGATTAAGGTGGTCTTGACTTCAAAGTAGCGGATAGCTGGGCGACTGAATCGGTTTTTGAAATCCGACTGCCGACCTGGTGCGTTAGTAAGGCAATACCAAATTAATTGACCAACGTTATGAGTTACATTCAAGCTGGAACCGGTCGCAACGGCGAGCCGATCAATCTGTTCTATCAGGACTGGGGAACGGGAAATCCCGTCGTATTGATTCACGGTTGGCCCCTAAGTCATGAAATGTGGGAATATCAGCTAACGGAATTGCCAAAACATGGGCTGCGTTGCATTGCCTACGACCGTCGGGGATTCGGAAAATCGTCCAAACCTTGGGATGGCTACGATTATGATACGCTGGCCGACGACCTGAAGGCGGTTTTGGAGGGCCTGGATCTGCAAAACGTAACGCTCGTTGGCTTCTCGATGGGTGGGGGCGAAGTGGTGCGGTATTTGAGTCGGTATGGATCGGATCGGGTATCGAAAATTGTGCTGATAGGTGCCGTAACTCCCTTTATGCTGAAAACCGACGACAATCCGGATGGTGTCGATCCGTCGATTTTTGAGAAGATGCTGGAGCAAATGCAGGCCGACCGGGCCGACTTTCTGGCATCTTTTGGTAAACAGTTCTACGGCGTCAGCCTGCTCAGTCACCCGGTGAGCGATTCACACCTGAAATGGGACCAGACCCTGGCCCTGCTGGGTTCACCACGAGCGACGATCGAATGTGCCAAAGCCTTCTCCAGCACCGACTTCCGGGCGGATCTTTCGGCGGTTACCGTTCCGACGCTCATCATCCACGGCGACGCCGACGCGACGGTTCCCTTTAAATCATCCGGACAGAAAACGCACGAAATGATTCCGCAGTCGCAGTTGCTGGTTTATGAAGGCGCTCCACACGGCCTGTTCTTCACCCAAAAAGACCAACTGAACGAAGACCTGCTCTCGTTTTTGAATTAAGAATTAAGAGTTAAGAGTTATGAATTGGCTCCGCCACTTTACAGGCAACGGCGGAGCCAACTCATAACTCTTAACTCAAATCCCGTATTCCGTGATTTTGCGGTAGAGCGTAGTCAGACCGATGTTGAGCAGACGGGCGGCTTCGGTTTTGTTGCCGTGAGTGTAGCGCAGAACGGAACGAATGTGATTTTCTTCGACCTGCGCCAGCTCAAAAACCGGTCCGGTGGGGGCTGGGTTTCCGGCTTGAACCAGATCATAGGGCAGGAGTTCGGGCGTTAGTTCAGGGCCATCGGCCAGAATCACAGCGCGCTCGATGACGTTTTTAAGCTCCCGGATGTTGCCTTTCCAGGGGTGTTGTTGCAGTTTTTGCCGAAAATCCGGATTCAGGTGAATGTCCCGTTTGCCAATTTTCAGGGCACTTTGGCGCGCAAACTGTTCGGCCAGGGCCGGAATGTCGTCACGCCGGTTGCGTAGCGCCGGAAGTTCAATGCGAAATACGGAAAGCCGGTAATACAGATCGAGCCGGAAATGCCCGGCCGTGGCCTCCTGTTCGAGGTCGCGGTTGGTGGCGGCTATGACACGCACATCCACTTTCGTCGGTTTGGTATCGCCGACCCGCATAAACTCCCGGTTTTCGAGCACGCGCAGCAGCTTGGCTTGCAGATCAAGCGCCATTTCGCCAATTTCGTCCAGAAAAATCGTGCCTTTGTGAGCCTCTTCGAACAAGCCTCTTTTGTCGCGGCTGGCACCGGTAAAAGCGCCCGCCCGGTGTCCGAACAACTCACTTTCGAGAATTTCCTTCCCCAATGCGCTGCAATTGACGGCAACAAACGCGCCCATCCGCCGGGGACTGGCCTGGTGGATAGCCTGCGCAAAAACCTCCTTGCCGGTGCCGGTTTCGCCGGTTAGCAACACAGTCGTGTCGGTAGCCGCTACTTTTTGGGCCAGTTCGACGGCTTGTTGGATGGCTTTCGATTGGCCGACAATGCTCTCAAAACCGTAGCGTTTGCTGACTTTCTCTTCCAGTTGCCGAATCCGGAACTGCAATTGCGCTTTCTCAACGGCCCGGCTGACGAGCGGCAGAATCCGGTCGTTGTCGTCGCCCTTCGTGATGTAATCGAACGCGCCGTTTTTGATAGCCATGACGCCATCTGCAATTGTCCCGAAAGCCGTTAACACGATAATTTCGGTGGCGGGATAATGCTGTTTGATCTGGGCCGATAGCTCGATGCCGTTTTTGTCCGGCAATTTTACATCGCTGATCACCAGATGTACCTCCTGATGTTCCAGAATTTGCAGGCCGTTGCGGGCGGTATCGGCTTCCAGAACCTGGTACCCTTCGAGGCTGAGCAGCCGGGCCAGGAGTTGTCGAAGCCGGATTTCGTCGTCAATGATGAGAAGTGTGCCTTGCATGGGCGCAAAGATAGAAAAACCTGGTTGCGTTAGACGGTGACCGCCCGCAGGGTTTTCACGTAGTCAGAAGGGGTCTGGCCCATGATGCCTTTAAATTGCCGATTAAAGTTGGAGAGTGTTCGATAACCGCTCTCGTAGCTGACCTGCGTTACGCTTAACTTGCCTTCCATCAGGAGTTTGCAGGAATGGCCGATGCGAATTTCCGAGACAAATTCCGAAAATGTTTTATTGGCCCGCGCCTTGAAATACCGGCAGAATGCCGGGGGCGTCATCCCGGCCAGGTCGGCGACGGTTTCCAGGCTGATCTCGTCGTGAAAATGCCCCAGCACGTAATCGTGGACCTGCTGCATGCGGTCGGTTTCCGACGGTTTTACGGTATTGGTATACCCCAGACTCGTGATGTAGCGGTAATCCGAGGCATGCGAAAGTTCGTCGAGCAGGTGCAGCAGCGTCATCACCCGGCCGAAGCCAACGGGTTGGGTGGTCAGTTTTCGGAGCGTTTCCTGCACCAGCGTGCGGGTGGCACCGGTCCACTCAAGGCCGCGTCGGGCGTGCTGGAGCAGTTGCTGCATCAGGTTCATTTCCGGTTTGTCGAAGAAATGCTCGCCCAGAAAATCCTCCGGAAAGTAGACGACAATGCCCCGGGTCGTCAAACCGGAATCTTTCTGGAAATAAGGCTGGTCGCTGCGCCAGAGGTGGGGGAGGTTAGGCCCCAGAAAAACCAGGTCACCTTCGGCAAACGGTTTGATGGAATCTCCGATAAACCGGGTCCCGGTGCCTTCTTCAACCAGAAATAACTGGAAGTGCGGGTGGAAATGCCAGTTTGCGTCGAAGTGGGCTTCTACGAGTTCTTTGACGATAAACGAGGAAGCAACGGGTTCGAGGTCTTTTCGTAGCGCATTCCGCATGGTTTTTTCTCTCTTTTGCTGTCTTTGACAAATTTATCAAACTTTTTTGGTTAAAATACAACCGGTAATAGACAAGAAAAGCCGAGCTAACCCTTGATTTCTTGCTTACTTTTGTAGTAATTGTCTGAGAATAAATAGGAATAAGCCGGAATGAAAATCAACATTGCCATTGTTGGACTGGGCTTCGGAGCCGAGTTCATCCCCATTTACCAGCGCCACCCGCATACGAACATGTATGCCATCTGCCAGCGGAATACCGAGAAACTGAACGAAATCGGCGATGCTTTTGGCATCGAGAAACGGTACAGCGATTTCGATGAACTGCTGAAAGACCCGGACATTGACGCCGTTCACATCAACTCGCCGATTCACAACCACGCTGAACAATCGCTGAAGGCGCTGCGGGCGGGGAAACACGTCGCCTGTACGGTACCGATGGCAACGACGGTAGAGGAGTGCATGGAAATCGTGAAAGCCTGCAAGGAGTCCGGCAAAAAGTATATGATGATGGAAACGGTGGTGTACAGCCGGGAGTTTCTGTTTGTCAAGGAACTGTATGAGAAGGGTGAACTTGGTAAAATCCAGTTCCTGAAAGCAAGCCACCAGCAGGACATGGATGGCTGGCCCGGCTACTGGCCCGGTTTGCCGCCGATGCACTACGCGACGCACTGCGTAGGTCCAGTGGCCGGTTTGTTGAAACTGGAAGCCGAATATGTTTCGTGCTTTGGTTCGGGTACCATTCGGGAAGAACTGATCCCGCATTACAATTCGCCGTTTGCCATTGAATCGGCGCACATCAAGTTCAAAGACAGCGACTTGTCGGCTTATGTGTACCGGTCGTTGTTCGACACGGCCCGGCAGTACCGCGAAAGTTTTGAAGTGTACGGTTCGCAGAAATCATTTGAATGGCCGTTGATCGAAGGCGAAGATCCGGTGATTCATACCGCTAAAAAACCGGAACACGAAATCCCCGAACGGGTGAAAGTGCCGGACTATGCGCATTACCTGCCCGCTGAAATTCAGCAGTTTACCACACAGGGCGTTTATGACCTGGACGAAAATACGCACCTGTCGTTTGTGCAGGGCAGTGGACACGGCGGCTCGCACCCACACATGGTTCACGAGTTTGTGTCGGCCATTGTCGATGACCGTGATCCCTTCCCAAATGCCGTTCAGTCCGCCAACTGGACAAGCGTCGGGATTCTGGCCCACGATTCGGCGATGGACGGCGGCAAGCTGAAGAACCTACCCGATTTCGGAAGCTTGTAAAGGCAAGCGGTTTTTAGTTTACAGTTTTCGGTTGCTCTGCTTGTTGGAACACCGAAAACCGTATACTGAAACTGTAAACCGTCACCGCTACTTACGCTGAATAATCAGTCTGTTAAACAACCCAATATGAGAAAGTATAACTTATTCCTAACCCTTAGCCTGTTGGTTTTGCTGACCGAGTGTGCCCGGCGGCAACCGGCCAGCAGTCCGCGCGACATGGGCGGACGTCCGGGGGTGTCGGCCACCAATTCCGACCGGCCGCGCCGGACGGAAATTCTGTTTCTGGGGGACAACGGTCATCACCGACCGGCCGAACGCGTGCCGGAAATCATGGCTGCCCTGGGCGATAAAGGCATTAACTTTACGTACACCGATCGGCTGGAAGACCTGAATGCCGAGAATCTGTCTAAATACGACGGGTTACTGATTTACGCGAACTGGGATAGCATCCCGGCTCCGCAGGAAAAAGCATTGCTTGATTTTGTTGCCAGTGGAAAAGGATTAATCCCGGTTCATTGCGCTTCGTTTTGTTTCCGGAACTCACCGGAATACGTCAAGATGGTGGGCGGTCAGTTCTGGCGGCACCGGATGGATACCATTCAAACGCTGACGGTACAGCCCGGCCACCCGGCCATCATGGGCCTGAAACCGTTCAAGGCGTACGATGAAACCTATCTGCACAGCCAGTTGCAGCCCGACAACAACGTGCTGGCGGTTCGTGACATCAAAGCCGATCAGGAGAAGGATAAGCCCGGCCAAAAAACCGAGCCCTACACCTGGACGCGCAGCTACGGCAAAGGCCGGGTTTTCTACACGGCTTACGGCCACGACCAGCGCACCTGGAACGTACCCGGTTTTCAGGATTTACTGGAGCAAGGTATTTTGTGGGCCGTCGGCGATAAAGTTAAAAAGCTGCACGATGATCTGAAACCGCAGACTTTCCAGTATGTCGAGGCCGATCTGCCTAACTATGAAAAACGCTCGGGTCCATTGCTCCGGCAGTTGCCGCTGTCACCCGAAGAGTCGATGAAGCACATTCAGGTGCCGGTCGATTTTACGCTGGAACTGTTCGCTCACGAACCCAACGTCATGCACCCGATTGCGATGGCTTGGGATGAACGCGGTCGGCTTTTTGTGTTGATTACCAAGGACTATCCCAACGAGCGCAAGGATTCAGGCGGGAGTGACTACATTGTGATCTGCGAAGACACCGACAAAGACGGCAAGGCCGACAAGTTTACCAACTTTGCCGAAGGACTGAGCATCCCGACGGGCCTGACGTTTTACAACGGCGGGGTTATCGTCTCGCAGGCTCCGCACATGCTGTTCCTGAAAGATACCAACGGCGACGACAAGGCCGACGAGAAGAAGATTCTGTTCTCCGGTTTTGGTACGGGCGACACCCACGCCGGACCGTCTAACCTGCACGTCGGTTTCGACAACTGGATCTGGGGCTGCGTCGGGTATTCGGGGTTTGTCGGGAAAGTCGGGCAGGATAGCCTGAAATTCGGACAGGGATTTTTCCGGTTTAAACCGGATGGTTCGAAGCTCGAATACGTCACGAGTACGTCCAACAACACCTGGGGCTTTGCTTTCAACGAAACCGGTGATGTATTTGGCTCAACGGCCAACAACTCCCACGGCTGGTACCTGGCGATTCCGCACCGGTATTTCCCGGGCAACTACGGCAGCGGAAGTCGCAGCACTGACACGCACAAGGACATGAAACCGATCACCGACAAGGTGCGGCAGGTCGACGTATTTGGTGGATTTACGGCGGCTGCCGGGCACAATTTTTACACCGCCCGCGCTTTCCCGAAAAGTTACTGGAACAAAGTCGCTTTCGTAACGGAACCCACGGGCCACATCGTTCACCAGAACATCATGGTGAAAAACGGCACCGATTTCGAAGATACCGAAGGCTTAGGCTTCAACCTGCTGGCCGGGGCCGACGAATGGGTCGCGCCGGTTTTTGCCGAAGTAGGGCCCGACGGAGCGGTTTGGGTGGTCGACTGGTACAGCTTTATTATCCAGCACAATCCGACGCCGTCCGGCAAGAGAAATGGTCAGGGAAATGCCTACGAAACCGACTTAAGGGATTTTACGCACGGTCGCATTTACCGCGTTGGGTACAAAAAAGCACCGGCTTACACACCGTTGTCGTTGAGTAAAGACCGCCCGCAGGAACTGGTAGCGGCTCTGAAAAACAACAATATGTTCTGGCGGCAGACGGCCCAGCGGTTGCTGGTGGAGCGGAATCAGAAAGACGTGGTGCCGCAATTGCTGGAACTGGTGAAAGATCAGTCGCTGGATGAAATCGGCATCAACCCGGGCGCGATTCATGCACTCTGGACGCTGCACGGCCTGGGCGCACTCGATGGCTCCGACGCTAATGCCATTCAGGTAGCTACAGCCGCATTGAAACATGCCTGCGCCGGGGTTCGCAAAACCGCCGTTCAGGTGTTGCCGCGCAACGAAGCTTCGGTGAATGCGCTGTTGCAGGCTAATGCCTTGAACGACAAGGAACCGCTGGTGGTGTTGAACACCCTGCTGGCCCTGAGCGATATGCCCTCAAGTCAGGCGTCTGAAACCGCCATTCTGACCCGGTTGAACAACGCCAAGGAAATCAACGACCGTTGGTTGCCGGATGCATTTGCCTGTGCGCTCACGAGCCACGACGGTAAGCTAATGCAGACATTTCTGAAGCAAATGGTGCAGAACAGCAAAAACGGCGCGAAAGCTCAGGAGTCGATGAGTGGGCACCATGATCACGGCGCGATGGCGGCACAGACCACCACGCAAGCCGAAGCTCCGACGTCATCGAACCAGCCGGATCTGGTCATTACTAAAATTCGGACGGAACCCACCTCGCCGTTCGTCCGCGAATCAGCCCGGATTTTTGTAGAAGTGACTAATAAAGGTGGGGTGGCTATTCCGGCCGGGACACCGATTCCGCTCGCGATTCGCATTGAAGGACAGGGCCGGAAAACGGAATACGTGAGCCAGAAGCACACGGCGGGTATCAAACCCGGTGAAACCGTGACGATTCAGGAGGGGAATAACGGTCCCTGGAATACGGCGTTCAACGTTTCGTATGACCGGGCAGGAGATTACAATATCGTAGCAACGGTCGACGGTAACAACGTGCTGGCGGAAGGCAACGAGCGCAACAACAGCCTGACCCAAAAGCTCACGTATCGTCTGCCGCAGAATATGAACGCCTATGTGCTGGAGCGGACAATTCGGAATTACACGGTGGCTGCCCCCACGGATTCGGTGATTGCCCTCCTGCGGGTTACGCAGCAACTCGACCCGGCGGGAAGCACGGCGGTTTTGAAAGGCATTTCGGAAGGCTGGGCACCACGCCGGAAGGCAACTCTGAACGATGCGGATAAATCATTCGTGGCCAGTTTGGTCAACACGATTCCGTCGGAAAGCCGGGATCGCATGGGCCGGGTGTTGCAGGCCTGGGGCGTTTCGGCTGAACAGGCTGCCGACCCGAATGTCGAAACCGTCCGCATTAAACCGGTCAAGGAAGCGCTGCAATTTGACAAGAAGGAGTTTTCGGTAACGGCAGGTAAATCGGTGGAAATCATCTTCGAGAACATCGATGCCATGCAGCACAACGTGGTGATCGGGAAACCGAAATCGCTGGAAATCATCGGTGCGGCTGCCGATAAACTGATTACGGCGAAAGACGGCGCGGAAAAGAATTACGTGCCGACGATTCCGCAGGTCATTGCCGCCACGCCCCTGGTGAACCCCGAACAGACTTACCGGCTCAAATTCACGGCTCCGGCGCAACCCGGTGATTATCCGTTCGTTTGTACGTTCCCGGGCCACTGGCGCATCATGAACGGCATCATGCGGGTAAAAGCCGCCCCGACCGAAAAAACCGCTAAATGAGTTAGGAATTAAGAGTGATGAGTTAAGAGTTGGCTTCGCTGGGTGGTAACACCGGGTAGGACCAACTCTTTGCTTTTTATGGGATTTTTACGCAGCTAGCAATGTTGCCGGGAAGGACATTTTGTATAAGCCAATACAACGAAAATGGTGGCTAACGATTGGTGTAAAACCGTTGTTAAAGCGTACAGGAATCCTTTAACTCATCATTCTTAACTCTTAACTCTTAACTCCTTTGGTATTGGGTGAATGGTGAGTTGAGGGATTCGGATGCTGAAGGCGCTGCCCTGGCCGAGTGTGCTGCTGAGGCTCAGTTTCCAGTGGTGGGCCTTGACAATTTTCTGGACGTAGCTTAAACCGAGTCCAAACCCTTTGACACTGTGAGTATTAACGCCCGGTGCCCGGTAATAAGCGTTGAAGACATAGGGCTGGTGTTCAGGCGCGATGCCGATTCCATTATCCTGAACGGTAACGATTAACTGCCCATTGAAAGTGCGGGTAATCAACTGGATGAAAGGATTCTCCGGGGTATACTTAACCGCATTATCGACCAGATTCCCAATTACATTACCCAGATGCAACCGATCGGCCAGGATGATCGGGCTGTCGGCTTCCAGTTGCAGATGCAGGTAGTCGCCGTGCCGTTCCGCCAGGTGATAGAGCATCTCGTGCAGGTCGATGGGAACCGGATGGAGCTTAAAACCGCCTTTTTTTTCAGATCGGGCAACCGTCAGGACTGTTTCCACCTGTTGTTGCAGTCGGGTTGTTTCCTCCTGAACCATGCGCACGTACTTGAGCATCCGCTCGGGTTGTTCCATGATTTTCGGTGACGAGAGCACATCGGCTGCTAATTTAATGGAGGTAATCGGAGTCTGCAGCTCGTGCGTCATGTTGTTGAAGAACTCACGCTGCTCATCCGAATGGCTATTCTGCGTAAGCATACGGTAAAAAAGGTAAATGAAGAAACCGGTAATCAACAAAACGATGACAGAAGCTAAAATCCAGTTATCCAACTGGTGAGTCAGGTATTGAACCTGTCTGGGAAAATGGACAACGAAGTAATAGGGAGAAGCGGCCGGGTTCTTAGTTCCGGAAACCGGGGCAGATGCCAGGAGGGAAGGTTGCCGGGATGCGTTTTCGTAAACCAGTTTTCCCACCTGATCGTCATAAATGCCGTACTCAAAATCGGTAAGGACCTGATTGATTTCAAGTTGTGCCCCCAAATTAAATTCCAGTTTGCGCGAATCGATCGGGGTGGTAAGGCTGACCAGGTAATAGGAGGTGGAAAGAGGAACCACCTGTACGCCCATAGAATCACTGTTGATGCGGGCAACGCGCCGGGCAACTTCCCCGAGCGCTTTTGTTACAGATTGATGAAATTGCCGTTCGCGCAGCTCATAGGCTTTCCGGACCCAATACACCTGAGTAGACACGATACCAACCAGGGATAGCATGGAAAGCACAATCAAAACACGAGTAGACAGTCGCGACATATGGTATGTCAAATTAAAAAACGGAATGGAAGTATGCTGTTTAGACGGACAATGCATGCGCAGGTCAGCCTGTTAGAATACTTTTTTTTTTAAAAAATTACTATTAAGTAACCACACACGTTAACGACAACTGGAAATTTGCTTTGCTTTACTGGAGGTTGAGCGATTGGAAAGAGCCTTATTAGTGCTTAGTTATCAGACATTCAGAAGCCAAATATGGGTACTAATAACTTTAATTGGAACTTATAAATCAAGTAATTAGCAAATTATTGTATAGAATAAAAGTATGCTATCTAATACATTTGATCGCAAAGAGTTAGTATAAGTAGCCTAACTGCCAGATTTGAAGGGTGTTAGACTCAAGGGAGGGAATAAATAAAAAAAGCGTAGAGCAAAGGCTCTACGCAGAAATAATTTCCCATTTAAGTCTAGTGAAATTTTACCTATGCTTAGGATTCAGAAGTCGTTGATTCCGGAGCGGAGGTAGTCGCCGGAGTTGTTCGGGACCGGCTGCGGGTCGGGGTACTTTTGGTGGCCGGTGCGGTTTTTGCCTTGGCGGGCGCTTTCGGAGCGGGTGATACTTTAGAAGCTTGTGTTTCCGTTGCTGTTGAAGCAATGGGGGCCGCCTGGCCGTTCTGCTCGGCTTTTACGGTAGATTTCTTGGTTTTTTTGGCGGTTTTTTTGCTCTTTTCGTCGGCTTTCTTCTTGGCCTTCGCGGCTTGTTTTTTCTTCTTATCTTCTTCTTTCTTGAAGAGTTTGCTGATGCGGTCGGCTAATTTATCGGCAGACTTTTCGATGGCTTTTTTCACTTTTTTGGATTGCTTGCTAACTTCTGACAGCTTGGCTTCGATGGAACTAGCAATCTCCGTAGCCAGTGATTTTTTTTTGGTTTTCATACGGGTGCAATTGGATGGTAATTTGAGTGAGAAAAAAATCTACAAACAACTACGAAAAAAACGGGAAGAACAAAAGGTCTATGTTAACTTTTTGTTAAGTTTTGTCAGGAAATCCCAGCAGACGATTCCGGCACTGACCGCTATGTTGAGCGAATGCTTGGTCCCGAATTGCGGTATTTCCAGCACCTGGGCAGCTTTTTCGATCAATCCGTCGTGAACGCCGGTAACCTCATTACCAAACACGAAAGCGTATTTTTTGTTGGGTTCGGGCCGAAAATCCAGCAAGCTCAGGCTTCCCTCGGCTTGCTCGATGGCAATTAGGGTCCAGCCGGTTTTCGTCAGCCGTTCGCCCAGGGCCAGGATGTCAGGGACATACTCCCAGGCGACCGACTCGGTAGCTCCCAGGGCGGTTTTGGTAATGTCACGGTGGGGCGGGGTGCCGGTGATGCCGCAGAGGTAGATTTTTTCGGCCCGGAACGCGTCGGCCGATCGGAACACGGAGCCGACGTTGTTGAGGCTCCGCACATTATCCAGAATCAGACAGTACGGGTTTTTCGGGGCTTGTTTGAAATCCTCGACCGACAAGCGATTGAGTTCGTCGAGTGAAAGTTTACGCATTGGGTTGGGACTCAAGTTTTTCTTTAACGCAGTTTACGGAAGCTTGTGCAATTCCTAGATCTGGATGATTGAATTGGATCAAAGATTGGAGTGCTTTTTCATACCATTCAAGCGCTATGTTAAATTGGCCTTGTTCTTCGTAAACCCTGCCGATCTGATGGTAGCTGCCGCCTAGTGCAAATTTATTGCCGGTTTTGGTATACCACTCAATGGCTTTTTGATAGTTCTGTAAGGCTAACTCCCACTGCCGCTGTTCTTCGTAAACCATGCCGATCTGATGATAGAGGGCTCCCTGATTCCAATCTGTGAAATACGTAAAGCATTTTTGATAAGTGTCTAACGCTTCCTGAAAACGACGTTGATAAAGGTAAATTTGACCCAATCCAAAATAAAGAGAACCGCGTAGGAAATCATTTTCTTGTAAGCGCTCAGCAAGCGAAATGGCCTGATAGTAAGCATCCTCTGATTTAGTCCATTCATAGGCTTCGGCGTATTCTTCAGCCAGTAATTTGAGGATGTTAATCTTATCCTTCAGCAGGCGCGCTTTATCTCTGGAATCTAAATTAAGATGATGATACGCATCCAGCAGGTCACGGATTCGACTCTGCCGCTCTTCTACGTTACCGCGTTGCGGCAAACGTTCGGCGGGAATGGGCGCTGCGTTCTCCGGGAAGACAGGGTCATCGCCCTCAAACCGGAATTTGTAGGTGACCCAGCTCCAAAGGTCCGGTGCTTCCCGCTGGAGGGTGTGAAAAAACGAGTAGTCGGCCCAAAGGATAATTATGTACGGTACGTTCCGAAACAGCAGTTCCCGTTCCAGGTTGAGTTGGGCGGTCAAATCAGAGTGACGGATCCGGCCGTCTTCGCTCACGACCAGGCTGTTTTCCAACCCATAGACATTGACCACGTAGTGAACGGGTTGCGATTGGACAATCGACTCCGGTAGCTTCTCAGTTAATATGCGGAGTAGGGAGACAACAGGGAAAGGCGTCAGATCAATGGTGTGAAACTGGTATTCGGTTAATTCGGCGCGAAGAAAGACGGCAATTTCCTCCCGTCTGGAATAACTGTTGCACTCAATAAAAACGACGGTAGGCCTGTCGCGTTGGTGAAGCGCAAACAGAAGCTCGGCTTTGGTGTAGGCTTCGTCATTGTCCATCATGCGGAATGGTCACGAAAGGTGTCAACAAGGGGTTCAGTTTTGTGTGTCCGTTATATTTCAGCAGAATCAACTGGAACAACATTTCCCGCACTTTTTCATCGCCGAGTTGGCGGGTTGGTTTTTGCAGGGCTTCTAGGTGTTGCGAATCCAATAATTCATACATCTTGCGGCCCAACTCACGAATGGCAAGCTGAGCCGTTTCCAGCGAAGCCTTTTTACCCAGCGACTTTTTGATCACGCCGTTGACGATGATGAGCAGTTGGCGCATGCAACCGCCCGAACAACGTACACATTCATCCAGAACGCCGTCATCGAAAAATGTATCCACGTCAATCCGGCGACTGATCACTTCTTTGAAACACCGATTTGCCTGACTGTCCGGATCGCCCAGTTTAATCATCGGCATGATAACCTGGTTTGTAAAATTCACGGGCGAACGATCGATCAGGTAGTAGGCATGAATGGGAACAGCCGCAATCAGGTTGACCGAGAGCGATTTAAGTAGGTTGGAGTTCTGGACAAATAGGTAATCGTACATTTCGAACTTCAACTTCTCGGAGCCGTCGACAATGAAAAGAATATCCCGCCCTTTGCCGTTTTGTTTGAGTGCTTCCCGAATATCGACCAGGGCGAAATTGATTTTGGTGATGATATCCAGGGTGTTACGCTTAATTTCTTCTCTGATTTTAGTCGAGGTTTGGTTGCTTCCGGCAAAAATTCCTTTTGCAACCATTTTAAACTTAATCCAGTCCAACAGACTGAAACCACCGCCGGTTTCCAGGCTAACTTCCGTCTGAAAGTTTTCTTTCAGCTCTTTTTCGACGGTTTTATCCGAGAAGAAGAGTTTCGCCAGGTCGTTCAAGCCGCTCATCCCCACGGGAATACCGGCTTGTTGAACGGATTCTATTAATTTCAGAATAAACCAGACAAAAAAATCTTCGGGTTGAAATGAGCCGATTTCCATCTCTTCTTCAATGCTGAGAAAAACCGAGAAGTAGCGGTCGGGATGGTTCAGATCGTTGTGCAGTCTTTTCAGCTCTGTCGTCTTCCCACACCCCCGGTGACCCGAAAAGATGATTTTAACGTATTCATCGGTAACATCAACCAGTTGCCTGGTGTCCTGGTCGATGTTCAGTGTAAAATAAATGTCATTAATGAAATCCTCCCCCCGAACTTTATCAAAGTCAACATACAAGTTGTCCATGAATAAATCGGGATCAAAGTCGGGTTCGGTGACAGTGCGAGCTTGAAACGGATTCGTCACGGGATAGGAATATTGCGCCATCGGATCAATTTGTAACGGCTACGAAGGCCGTAGTCTAATTCGTAATTAAGACAAAGATTGCGTATTTTTGAATAAAAAACAGTACTGATTTGGCACATTCCGCATCGACCGCAAAACCGCAAAAGAACGCTAAAGAAACTCCCCTTAACCGGCAATACAACCAGATAAAAGCTAAGTACCCCGGTGCGATCCTGCTGTTTCGCGTGGGCGATTTTTACGAAACCTTCGGGGAAGATGCCGTGAAGGCTAGCCGGATTCTGGGCATCACGCTGACGAAACGCAACAACGGCGGGGCTAATGAGGATCTGGCCGGTTTTCCGCACCATTCGCTCGATACCTACCTGCCGAAACTCGTCCGGGCTGGTGAGCGCGTCGCCATCTGCGACCAGTTGGAAGACCCGGCGATGGCGAAGGGCATCGTGAAGCGGGGCGTGACGGAACTGGTGACGCCAGGCGTGTCGTTCAACGACAACGTACTCGACACCCGCCGGAACAACTACCTGGCCGCCGTCCATTTTGCCAAAGGAGCCAACCCCGAAGGCCAGTTTGGCGTCGCGTTTCTGGACATCTCGACGGGCGAATTTCTAACGGCCCAGGGCAATGCTGCCTATGCCGATAAACTGTTGCAGAGTTTTAACCCGTCGGAAATTCTGTTTTGCAAGAAATACCGCAAGGATTTTGTCGAACTGTTCGGCGATAAATTCAATACGTATACGCTGGAAGACTGGGCGTTTACGTACGATTTTGCCTACCCGCTCCTGACCCAGCACTTCCAGACCTCCTCGCTGAAAGGCTTTGGGGTTGAAGGGCTGACCGACGGCATTGTGGCCGCCGGGGTGGTGCTGCATTATTTGCACGAAACCGAACACAAGGAAGTCGGGCACATTGTCCGGCTGACGCGGCTGGAAGAAGACAAATACGTCTGGCTCGACCGGTTTACGATCCGGAACCTCGAACTCGTTACCTCGCAGCAGGACGGTGGGATTCCGCTGATTCAGATTCTGGACCAGACCGTGACCCCGATGGGCGCGCGCTTGCTGCGGAAATGGCTCTTGCTGCCGCTGAAAGATAAACCGTTGATTGAGGAACGTCTGAATACGGTTGAACTGCTGAAAGACAGCCAGCCGGAGGAGGGGTCGGGTCCGGAAGGCTTGAGCCTGCGCGAAGCGCTGGAGCAGCACCTAAAACAAATCGGCGATCTGGAACGGCTGATTTCGAAGGTGGCCGTCCGGCGGATTTCGCCCCGCGAGATGGTGCAACTGAAGCGGTCGCTGGCGCACATTCTGCCGATTAAGGAGTTGCTGATTACGGCGCTGGCGCAGCATCCGATGACGACTTCGATTAAGAAATACGCCGATCAACTGAATTCCTGCACGTTTCTGGTCGACCGGATCGAAGCGGAACTGCGGGAGGATGCGCCGGTGGTGAGCAACCAGGGCGGGATGATCAAAAGCGGGGTCAATGCCGATTTGGATAGTCTGCACGCCATTGCATTTTCGGGCAAGGATTTTCTGGTACAGTTGCAAAACCGGGAAATTCAGCGGACGGGCATCGGTTCGCTGAAAGTGGCTTATAACAAGGTGTTTGGCTATTACCTGGAGGTGTCGAACGCCCACAAAGCCCGGGTTCCCGACGACTGGATTCGGAAGCAGACGCTGGTGAACGCCGAGCGCTACATCACGCCCGAACTTAAAGAGTATGAAGACAAGATTCTGAACGCCGAAGACCAGATTTTCATGATCGAGCAGCGGATGTTCAACGATCTGGTGCTGGCAGCCGGGGAGTACGTGGGGCACATCCAGCAGAATGCTAGGGTCATTTCGGTGCTCGATGTGCTGGCGTCGTTTGCCCGCGTGGCCGAGAAAAACCGCTACATAAAACCGACGATTACCAACGCGAAAGTCCTGCAAATCAGCGACGGCCGGCACCCGGTGATCGAGCAGCAACTGCCGCCGGGTGAACCGTACGTGCCGAACGACATTTACCTGGACGACGAAACCCAGCAGATCATTATCATCACCGGCCCGAACATGGCCGGGAAGTCGGCGCTGCTCCGGCAAACGGCCCTGATCGTGCTGATGGCCCAAACCGGCTGTTTTGTGCCCGCAACGGAAGCCGAAATCGGGATCGTCGACAAAATCTTTACGCGGGTGGGCGCGTCAGACAACCTTTCGCGGGGTGAATCGACGTTCATGGTGGAGATGACCGAAACCGCCAGCATCCTGAACAACCTCAGCGAACGGAGTCTGGTGATCATGGACGAAATCGGGCGCGGGACCAGCACCTACGACGGTGTTTCGATTGCCTGGTCGATTGCCGAGTACCTGCACAACCATCCGCAATACCGGGCTAAAACGCTATTTGCGACACACTACCACGAACTGAACGAACTGGCGAATGACTTTCCCCGGATCAAAAACTTCAACGTATCGGTGAAGGAAATGGGCAACAAAGTCATTTTCCTCCGGAAGCTGAAAGAGGGGGGAAGCGAGCACAGTTTCGGGATTCATGTGGCGCAAATGGCCGGAATGCCGACGAGCATCGTCAGCCGGGCGGGCGAAATCCTGAAGCAACTCGAAAGCCAGCGCGAAGGCTCCGGCGACTCCCACCGCGACGCTCTGCGCGACTTGCCCAAAGCCAGCGACATCACGCTCAAAATCTTCGAAGCCGGTGACCCCAAAGCCGAAGCCATCAAAGAAAAGCTCCGGAAAATGGACATCAATACGCTCACGCCGATTGAGGCCCTGCTGAAACTGAACGAGTTGCTGAAAATGGCGGAGTGAGGGCGCTGTTGAGAAATTTGTTTTAACTTGCTGAAATGAGACTCCATCCGGTTTTGCAAGATAAACTCCCGCAGGTGATTGCGCTGTTGCAAGCGCATCGGGTGAAAAGGGCGTATGCCTTTGGTTCCGTCTGTACCGATCGGTTTGATCATCAGAGCGATGTGGACCTGCTGGTTGATTTTGGTATCGACGAACCGTTTGATGGATACGCGGACAATTTCTGGAATTTAGAAGAGGAGCTACGGGGTTTATTAAACCGCCCGGTTGATTTGGTGCCGCAGCATACGCTCCGTAATCCGTACTTTATTGCTTCTGTAAACCGCACCCGGATTCCGCTGTATGAGTGAAGAGGTTAAGAAATATCTACAGGATATGTTGGACGCTGTAGAGGCTATTTATGCTTTTACAGAAAATACAGATTCGTTTTATCAATACAGAAATAACTTAATGCTAACTACGCTACGATCATGGAAATTAACGACGACCTGGAAATACAGATTTTTCATACCCTCGAACATCTCCGACGGGTAAATCAAAATCTGCGGCAGCATCTGGACGCAGAACAACCCAGTTCGCTCATGATTGAGCAGTATCAGGCAATGAAACAGCGTTTGACGGAGGAACTACAACACCTGATGTCACTGGCTACCGAAGTGACCTGGCAGGTGGCTGCGTGAAATATAAACTCTTCGAAGCTGGTGATTTTCAAACACCTATCGGTAAGCCGAGAAGTAGGGCGTAATGACCAGAAGGATGTTCGTGTCCAACAGTACTCTCATCGCGGCTGGTAGGGCATGCGGAGGTGCGCGTTCAGCAACGCATCCAGGTCAGCCTGGGTGGTTGGTTTCTGTTGCTGCAACCGGGCCATTTCATCATCAGCCCTCCGGACAAAATAATCGGCCAGCAACACTTTGATCTCATCCAGTTTGTCCGGGCTGAGGTCGTGCGAAAACAACTCAAGCAAGTGCAGTTGGGCGGGATTTAATTTTGTAGTCATGGGGGTGGACGTCGGTTTATGACCAAATTTACAGAATCTCCTGAATAATTCCGGCTGTCTTTTCTCCTCCGCTAAAGCAGTAGCTTCAATTTTCTGCCACCCCCATCACTTCCCAAACTCAATCACATACTCCGACAAATACTCGCTTTTCTCCGGTTTGATGTTTTTCACGAACAGCCGGGCTTTCCGGCCCAGGCGCAGGCAGGTGTGCTTGTTGGCGATGTCTTCCGGGGTGTTCATGGGCTGGAGCGAGGGGTACCAGAGGAAAAAACCGGGTTTGTCGAGGAGCAGTTGGGGTTTGGTCCAGTCCTGTGAGTTAAGGGCTTCGCCGAGGTCTTTGTGGGGGTTGAACGAGATGTGAATGCTGCTGCCCGCCCACGACGGCCCCGTCACCTTGCCCATCAGCATCACCCAGCCGTTGAGGTAGGTGTTCCAACTCACCGATGGCCCCCAGTGAAAACCGCCCGTGGGCGACGACGCCGGACCGCCACCTTCCGTAGTCGGAATCTGCAACGACGCAATCGGCTGGCCGACACCGTTGTAGGGCGCGTTGAAGCCCTTGCCGTCCCAGCGTTTGGCCTTGCCCACCGGGTTGTCGAGGTCCTTGAGCGCAATGCGGGCCACGCTGATGCACTGGCCGCTCCATTCGGTTTTGCGGTCGTAAGTGGCTTCGTTGTAAACACCCGGAAAACCGTATTCGCCGTAAAACAGGTACAAATAATCGCCACTGGCTACGGCCGAAGGGTCACCGACACCCCCCGCAAAGGTATTGGAGGTGTTGTGCGGTTTCAGAATCAGCCGGGGCTGCAGGTCTTCCAGAAACAAGCCCTTGTTTTCCCAACTGCGGCCCCCGTCGACGGACTTCATGATGCCAATCCGGCAGACGGCGGCCGGGGAAGTCGGCCCTTGCAGTCCCTGGGGCCATTTTTCATTCTTATATCCCTTGCCGGTTTTGGCATCGTAGGGCAGGGTAGAGGGGTAGTTTTCGTTGTGGTAAACCGCGTACAGCGTCTTGCCGGTCGGGTCGTCGGGTTGCTGGTAAACGGTTTCAAACCAGACGGCCCCGTGCAAACCGGGCGTTCCGATGGGTGCGTTTTTCGGCATCCGGGGCTCGGTGAAGGCGTCGGCTTTGCTCAGAAACGCTTCGTCGGCGTTCTTCCCGTCGGCAAATTTCAGGTCGCGGGCGTCGCCCCAGAGCGGGTCTTCGCCGTATTTGCCCGGAAAAATTCGGAACGTATCGCCGACCCAGGCTTCGGCCATGTTGCAGTCGACAAAGGAATTGAAGTAAAATTTCTCGGACGGAATGAGCTTAAAGGTCGGTTTCCACTCGGTTTGCTGGTCGGTCGAGCGGCAGGCGAGCAGCAAGGCGCTGAAAGCAAGTGCGGTAAAACCGTGTTTCAGGGAAGCAGGCAGCATAATACGTTCGTTTCAATAGGTTAGACAAGCCTGCGAAACAAACCTATTTTTACGTACAAATGCAACTTTTCGTGAAATTAATCCTAAACAACGGGCAATTCGATGATAAACTGAGCGCCTTCCCCGACCCGGCTTTGAACCGCCAACGAACCGTTGTGTCCTTTCGTGATGATGTCGTACGAAAGGGAAAGGCCGAGTCCGGTGCCTTGCCCGGTGGGTTTGGTTGTAAAAAAAGGTTGAAACAAACTGGCTTGAATGGCGGGGTCGATGCCACTGCCATTGTCAGAAACTTCAAGCCGGATGCGTCCGTCCGACTGAACGGTTTTGACCGAAACCGTCGGCGAAAACTGCCCGGGCTGTTGGATGGCTTTTTCCCGGACGGCATAAAAGGCATTGTCGAATAAATTAAGCAAGACCCGGCCGATTTCCTGCGGAACGATGGTAATTTCCGGTAAGGCCGGATCAAATTGCTGCACCAGTTCGGCCTGAAACGCCTTGTTTTTGGCCCGAAAACCGTGATAGGCCAGCCGAAGGTATTCTTCCGCAAGGGCGTTCAGGTTGGTGGGTTGGCGTTCGCCATCGTACGAGCGGGAATGGTCGAGCATGCCTTTGACGATGGCCGAGGCCCGCTGGCCGTGGTGCGTAATTTTCTGCAAGTTATCGTCCAGATAGCCCAGCAATTCGCTCAAAACCGGGCGGGGTTGATCCAGTTGGTTTACTTCATCCCGCATTTCCTGAATCAATTCCGTGGAAACGTCCGAAAAGTTGGTTACAAAATTGAGCGGATTCTGGATTTCGTGCGCGATTCCGGCGGTCAGGCTGCCCAGCGAGGCCAGTTTTTCCGACTGAATCAATTGATCCTGCGTCGTTTTCAGGCGGGTCAGGGCGGTTTCCAATTCTTCTTTCTGCTCCTGAATAACCGCCGTTCGTTCGGCTACCAGCCGCTCCAGCTCGATCTTCTGAGTTTCGGCGGCTTTCAACATGCGCTCGTTTTCAAGTTGGGCCAATCGTTCCCGCTCAAAGGTTTTGCGTTGGCGGACAGCCAGGATGTTGAACGCCAGCAGCCAGGCTGCCGAAAAGCCAAAACCGGAGGAAATGTAGGTTTCGTATTGCGAAAGATTTTTCACAAGCTGGGTTGAAACCAGCACGATCATCACTAAAATGGCGAGCGTAAGGGGCAAGAAGGCCACCAGCAGCGTCTGGGCAGGTCGGTAGCTGCGGGCGAGAATCAGGGTCGCCAGGGCCATCGCGAAGAAGCTCAGGAAATACCAGTCGTCGACCTTGGTTCGGTAGTCAGGTAAGAGTAATCCTACTGCGGCAAAGACCAGCGATCCCATCCAGAACCTGCGGAGCCACTGATCCCAGGCCGGAAACCGGGTGGCCGTATCCAGAAAGTTTCGGAGTTGATTGAGTAGAAACTGCGTGAGCATTGCGCTCAACAGCAGCGGGAGCAACAAATTGGTGACTATCTTCATAAAGGCCTTTTCAACCGATCGACGGGGCCGTTTCCGGTGATTGTTGATCGGTTGAAAATAAGAAAGATCTGGCCTAGTTGCAAAAACCGTCGTGAATGGTCAGGCATTCCCCAAAACCGGATCGAAAAACCGCCTTTGGGCTGGTTAGGGCAAATGCCGCGACGCCATCTGGTGTTTGTCCAGCATTTTTTTCAACTCGTCCGCCCAGCCGATATACCGTTCCCCGTCTTTCGTATCATAGCCATTTTTAATCAGGCCGCTGGCTTCTTCGATGGTCTGGTCGGGCCGGTCGAGGAAATAGTTCAGCACCATGAGGTTATAAAAGGCGGAATACCGCATTTTCTGATCGCGTTTGTCGCTGCCGGAATACTTCGTTTTCAGTTCCTGAAAATAATCCATGACCGGTTGTAGGTCGAGGGCAAGCTGGTCGATGGGCTGGTTGGCGGTCATCCGTTTCGACAACTCCTTGATGGCTTTGATCGCTTCCTGCTGGACGGGGTATTCGGGGTGGCTTTTCGAATCCAGAATCCATAAAAACTCCCGCGTTTGCGTCGGCACGTAGCCATACCAGCGGTTGGCCTCGGCGTTGACCTGATTGATGGCGTCGGTGACGTATTTGGTAATCAGATCGGTACGTATCGTTTGCTGGTTTTGCTCGATGTACCGCCGGGCGTCGGCCAGGTTTTTGTATTCAATGGTGGTAAACGACAGTTCCGACGGAAAATAACCGCTGGTTGTGACGCTTTTCTCGGGACCAGCCTGGGAAGCTGCCTGCAAAAACCGGTTGTTCTGTAAGTCCTTCGCTTTCTCTTTTTCGCGTCGGCTCAGCGATTTTTCGTCAGTACGGGCACCCAGAATTTTGTAATTGCCGCTAAAGCTATACCGGACAATAATGGAGTAATACGTGGTCTGGCTGGTTACTTTGCCGTCTTTATCCTTTTTTTCCTCGCTCCGGGTGCGGGTTTCGCTTTTTTCAAACCGCACATTACCTAGTTCCATCACGATGCCGACTGCCGGGTTCTCTTCCACCCGCTGAAAACCGGACAGACCAATTTTGTCATAAATCGACGCTTCCGGGTAGGCCGAGGCCACCGAGGGCGAACAAACCACCCGTACGCCGAACGTGCGTTGGTCGGCGGGGGTGTATTCTTTGGGCAGGATCAGGTAACCGGCATCGAAATAAAACCGGTCAAGGTCGACTTTCTGGGCGGATGCCGGGCGTGAAACGGCCAGCAAAAGGGTCAGCAGGAGGGAGGAAAGGTGTTTCATACGCCAAAAATACAGCGTCTTACAGCGGAAAAAAGCGAAGTATTTATCAAGCGTAAAAGAATAGGATTGAAGAGTGAAAAACACCCGCTTAATTGAAACTTCTCGCGCCGGTAGTTGACGCTTGGTGCTTTTATTTTTACCTTCAAAGCCACAATCCGAATGCCGTCCGGCGTTCTTCATCAAACGACCCCGTACCCCAATGAACCTCAAAACCCGCATTCAGCTTTCCGTTATGATGTTTCTCCTGTTTTCGACCTGGGGAGCGTGGTACGGTCAGATGAGTAAGTATCTCTTTACCCAATTGAACGCCACCGGTGACCAGGTCGGCAATGCCTACACGGCTTTTTCGTTGGCCATGCTGGTGGCGCCGTTTTTCGTCGGCTTGATTGCCGACCGGTATTTTGCGGCCCAGAAAGTGCTGGGCGTGCTGAACCTGGCGGGAGCCGCCATATTGTTTTTCCTAATCCAGGAAAAAGACCCGGACGCATTTTTCTGGCAGATTCTGGCCTATTGCCTGACGTTTGCGCCGTCAATGTCGCTGACGACCTCGATTGCCATGCAGCACATGAAAAATCCGGAGAAAGAGTTTCCGGGTATTCGGGTGTTGGGCACGGTAGCCTGGATCGTCGTGACCAACATTGTCGGTTTTCTGGGCATTGGCGATCAGGTGGCTATTTTCCAACTGGCCATGTACGTCGCGCTGGCCCTGGGGCTGTTCGCGTTTACGCTGCCCGATACGCCCCCGAAAGCCGATGCCAGCGCCACGGTGGGCCAGATTCTGGGCGTCGACGCGTTTAAACTGCTGAAAGACCGCTCGTTTGCCATTTTCTTCCTGTCGTCGGTGCTGATCTGCATTCCGCTCTCCTTTTACTACGCGATGGCGAACCCCTCGCTGACCGATTCGGGCATGACCAACGTCGAGAACAAAATGTCGCTGGGGCAGGCTTCGGAGTTTTTCTTCATGCTGATGATTCCCTGGGCATTCAGTCGCCTGGGTGTCAAATACATGCTGGTGGTGGGGCTAGTGGCCTGGATTGTGCGGTTTCTGCTCTTCGGGTACGGCGATGCCAATACCGGCGAATGGATGCTGTACATTGCCATCGTGCTGCACGGGATTTGTTACGATTTCTTCTTTGTAACGGGCCAGATTTACACCGACAATAAAGCCGGAGAACGCATTAAATCGTCGGCCCAGGGCTTGATTACACTGGCGACCTACGGCATCGGGATGGGCATTGGCTCGAAGCTGGCCGGGATCGTGGCCGATCTGTACACCTTTAACGGCAAGGTCGACTGGACCTCCGTCTGGCTCGTTCCGGCAGCGATTGCTGCGGTGGTGCTGGTATTGTTCGTCCTGTTATTCAACGACCGGAAGAAAACCGTACCGGCGGAGGATGAGCTGGTTACGGGCCCCTTGTAAGCCGGTTTTGTTAAAAAAATGAAAAGGATGCCGCGCCAACGGTGTCCTTTTTGTGTTTTATCGGAAAATGACGTTGTTTACGCTATGGAAAAGAAACGGATTGTGGTGTATCAAGATTTGAACGAGCCGTATGAAAAACTGCTCGCTGATGGTCTGAATGAGACGCCGGAGGAGCGCTACGTGAAATTTTTCCGGATGCAGGCACGACTTTGGGCCTTGAAAGGTCGGCCGTTTCATGAACGAAAAGTGATCCTTAAACCGCACCCATGGATTTAGAAAACGAAGACTTTCGGTTGTTTGTCGAATATGCTGAACGCTGCCAGTTGAAGTATATGGTCATTGGCGGTTTTGCGATGTACCTGAACGGCATTTCCCGCACCACTGAGGATGTCGATGTCTGGATGGAACCAACCCACGAAAATGGACAGCGGCTGATTTGTACGCTGCTCGGAATGGGCTATGAGGAAGAGGAACTGAGTCATGTAAAAACCCTGGATTTTACCCAAATTCAGGTGTTTGGGTTGAATAATTATATTGATGTCCTGACGGTTGTTCACCGGAAATTCAACTTCGGAGATTGCTACAGCCGGGCCCTGGCATTCCGCAATCCGCACGGTCATACCATTCATTTTCTGCACCTGAATGATTTGCGGGAAACCAAAGTACTGGCCCGTCGCCCGCAGGACTTGCGGGACATTGTGTTGATTGATGATTTTCTGAAAAAGGGTGCTAACTAGTCAAACTGATGCTGCGAATTGCCTTTCTCCTTATCCTGTGGCTGACTGCTTCCCTCGCGCACGCTCAAGTTGTTGTGAACGAATGCTTGGACAAGCATTATACCAAACGAGAGAATTGTGAATGGCTGTTGAAAACGTATCGCAACCTGTATAACTTTCGAAAGACGGAACAGATTGCCAGCGTAGGTGCAGGGTCGGGCGCGCGGGAGGTGATTTATTCGATGATGGACGATAGCCTGACGCTGTACGTGCAGGATGTCGACCCGGTTTGTCTGCAACCCGAAGCCCTGTCGCTGACGATCCGGCAACTCTATCAACTCATGGGCCGAACCTGCTCGGCGATGTTTATTCCTGTGCGGGGCGTGGAGAAGGAAACGCGCTTGCCGGAGCGATTTTTCGACAAAATCATCATCGAAAACAGCCTGCATGAATTTACGCATCCCAACGAAATGCTCGACAACATCCGGCGCAATCTGAAACCAAACGGCCGCTTATTCATCGGCGAACTGATTGCCCGGCGACCGGGCCGCAAACACCAGGGATGCCGAAAACCGCTGTTTACGGAAGAAAGCCTGGTGCAACTGCTGGAGACGAGCGGTTTTCGGATGGTGAACAAAACCGTGCTGGATGCCCGGTATCCCGATGATCGGGTGTATGAATTTGCGCTTTGACTAATCTCCAATCGCCGAATCTCTTGTCTGATGAAAAAAAGCAGCCCCGTCTCCGGAACTGCTTTTCTCCGAATCGGCTTCAAAAAAGCGGCTTAGTTGGATTTCGGAATGCCGATCTGAATGCCGACGTTGACGGTGAAAAACTGCGAGGTTCGGTCAAAGTTGACGTTGCCGATGCTGCCTACGTTGGCGCTGCCGTCTTTATTCCCGAAGAGGATGTTGTAGCCGCCTTCGGCAAAAATCCCGAGATTGCCCAACGCCAGCACCAGACCAACTTTCGGAGCGACGCCCGCGTGGGTCGAATTGATTTTGCTGCTTTCCTGGCTACCAAATTTTACGCGGTACCCAGTAGCATACACCCCCGCTTCGGCACCGAGGTAGGGCCGCAGAAAACCGTCCGTGAAATAGTACTCGACCATCGCCGTGACGGGGATGATGGAGTTGGTAATTTCAAGACTTTGTCCACCCACCGTGTAGGTATAATTCTCGCCAAAGGCCTTGACGCCTAGCCCCAGCGCCAGTTTGGATGTCGGAAACAGCTTGGCGTTGATACCACCCCCGTAGAAGGTGTCGGAGCCTTCGGCGTCCGATGAAGCAAGCGAACCGTTGATTCCGACCGAGAACTGCGCCATTACGGGATTGACAACAGCGCCCAGCAAAAGCAGACTACTCAGTAAAAAAAGCGTGTAGCGGAAGTTTTTCATGGTAGCTTGTGGTTTGATTTGTCTGATAACTACTTGTTTGTTAAATTGTTTGGCGTTAAACAACCCGCTTCTGAATAAGAAAACCGGCTAAATTTCACTAGCCGGTTTTCTTACAATGGTTTTCAATGACCAGGAATCCTTACCCGGCACATGGTTTCAAAGATTTCCGGTTTTCAGTTGCCGAACTGCGTAGTCGGCCGCACGGGCCGTCAGCGCCATGTACGTTAGCGACGGGTAAACTACCTTTTGATGGTTACTTTGCGGGCCTGAATAAAAACCGTAGTCCCTGCTGAAAGCAGCCGCTGACCGACGACGCGTGCGTCTCCTGATCGAGTACGACCGAGTGAAACCGTAGCTGGCCGTAGTTCCGGCTTTTGATGATCGCGGATAAGTCCGTCATGTCGGTCACCATAATCGACGTCGATGCGCTGGTCCATCTGGGCGTTGGGCGTGGGCGTCAAATCCCGCAGCCGTAACGCGCCCGAACTGGGCCGTTTTGGTCCGGACGGGTACGTAATGCCCACGATGATGGTTTCGGGCATTTCCTTGCCGCCGACCAGGCTCCGGCGATTTTTACCCCGGCGTTTTCTGAAAAGAAGCCGGGAGCAATGCCCCCGGCCTTTTAATCAACCAACCTATGTTAAAATAAGGATTTTGTTACTGATAGTTTATAGTTAAAGGTCGGTAGTGTCTCAGTTTGATTTTATTTTGGGTAAACGGGATACAATTTTGAAATGATAAATTCCAGCGGTGCATCAGAACGTACAGTTCCGTCCGGTGGAATCTGAGTATCACACAATCGACAGTATGGAGCAGGGAAGGCTCTTTTTGAGGCACTCCTGCACGGCTGTGGCGGGGGCATGGGCTATATCGATATCATATGAAATAATATAAATAGTCAAATGTAATTTTATATCTAAATAATAGTAAAGAATCTAGTTCTATGTATCATCATTTTCCCTTAACCTGCCGTTTTTTGAGATTTGTATAGGCAAAAACGTATAGGGCCAAACTGATAATCGATTAAGCTGTATTGATTTGATTATGAAACAGATGGGGGATTATAGAATGGGATATTAATATATTAAAAAATTTTTAAATATTTAGGAGCGCAATGGAAATCCCCCCAATTGCGAAAACCTTTGTCTCTTTCTTTTACCTTAAAACTATGATGCACTGCTACATTTCTACTGCCCGATTGACACCTCAATGGGGCCGACTTTGCTGCATCCTGCTGATCCTGCTGGGGTTGGCCGTGGAGGGCAGAAGCCAGGTGCTGGCGACGACGAAAGCGGTTGCCGCGAACAGCCAATCGAGTGCCGAAATCACCGTGACCGGTCGGGTAACCGACGAAACGACCAACGAAGCCCTGGCTGGTTGCAGTGTGGTGCTGAAAGGCACCCAGCGGGGAACAACCACCGACGCCAATGGCGATTACCGCATTGTGGTGCCCGATGCCGGGGGCGTGCTGGTATTTGGATTCATCGGGTTTATTTCACAGGAAATTCCGGTCAACAACCGGAGTGTGATCAACGTTTCGCTGAAGGCATCGGCCTCCGAGCTTTCGCAGGTGGTGGTGATCGGTTACGGGAGCGCGGCCAAAAAGGACATGACCGGGGCCGTGAAGTCCATTAAAGCCACCGATTTTAACAAAGGAATCATTAACTCGCCGGAACAACTCTTGCAGGGCAAGGTGGCCGGGGTGAACGTAACTTCCGCCAGCGGGGAGCCGGGTAGTAATCAGAACATTACGATCCGGGGGCCGGGCGGGGTGCGGACTGGTAGTACGCCCCTGTTCGTGCTCGACGGGATTGCGCTCGACAACTCCGGCACGGGCGGAGCCACCAACCCACTGAACTTCCTGAACCCACAGGACATCGAGTCGATCGACGTGCTGAAAGATGCCTCGGCAACGGCCATTTACGGCTCCCGGGGTGCCAACGGCGTGGTGCTGATCACGACCAAAAAAGGCAAAGCCGGTTTTTCGACATTCAATATTTCGTCCAGCCTGGGCATTTCGAACCTGACACGGGCTTTGCCGGTGTTTTCGGCCGATGAGTTCCGGCGGCAGGTTCCGGCCGTGGGTGGGGTGCTGGAAGATTTTGGCGCGTCGACTGACTGGCAGAAGGAAATCACGCAAACGGCCCTGACGCAGAACCATAACCTGTCGTTCAGCGGAGGGTCGGAGAAACTGACCTATTACGGTTCGTTCGGGCTTCAGCAACAGGAAGGGATTCTGAAAAACAGCCAGTTGAACCGCTACACCGGCCGGATCAACGTGTCGCAGAAGTTTCTGGAAGACCGGCTGACGGTGGATGTCAACCTCAACGCCAGCAACACCTACAACCTGCGCCCACCAACCGAAAGCCTGATTGGCGGGGCCATTTCAACCAACCCGACCTTACCGGCTTATGACGATAAAGGCGAACCGTTTCAATACCAGGCAGGTACAAACCCACTGATTACCCTGAAGCTGGAAAAGGATGTTACCACGACAAACCGGGTGATTGGGAACATTTCGCCCTCGCTGAAGCTGACAAAAGACCTGGTGTACAAACTCAACCTGGGGGTTGACAATTCCAACTCGGTGCGGGATTTGCAGTCGTTACCCAATGCCGTTCCGCTGCGGGATGGGCGGTTGGAAACCATTTACCGGACCAATCGGAACGTGCTGGTTGAGAATTATTTCACGTATACGTTCTCGAATACCAGCCACAACCTGACCGCTTTGCTGGGGCATTCGTACCAGAAAATTTTTATTCAGGAACGGAGTTCAAGCATCAACAAGTTTCCGATTTCACCCATCGAGCCGATTTATAACCCCAGTCTGGGCCAGGAACTGACGCTGGCCAACAACCGGCCCGGCGGTTTTGCGATTGAAAATGAACTGCAATCGTTCTTCTCGCGGGTCAACTACCAGTACAAGGACAGGTACCTGATGACGGCCACGGTGCGTGCCGACGGTTCTTCGAAGTTCGGGGCCAACAACAAATACGGGGTTTTTCCGTCGTTCTCGGCCGGTTGGCGGTTGTCGGAAGAAGCGTTCCTGAAGTCCGGGCCATTCACGGATCTAAAGCTCCGTGTCGGCTGGGGACAAACCGGGAACCAGGAAATTCCGTCGAAGATTACACAGGCGCTATTTACCTCAACGGTTTCGGCTACAACGAGTTATCCGCTGGATAACACCAATGTGTTCCCCGCCGGAACATCGTACACCCGACTGGCCAATCCGAACATTCAGTGGGAAGTGTCGACACAAACCGACGTTGGGCTGGATTTTGCCCTGTTCAAAGGGGCGCTGGCGGGTTCGGTGGATTATTTCCGGAAAGTATCGAACAACATCCTGCTCGAAGTCATTCCGGCCGACCCCGTGCAACCGGCGGGTACGTTCTGGACCAACGTACCGGACATGACCATCACCAACCAGGGCGTTGAACTCGACCTGAATTACCGCTACGCGAGCCTGAGCGGTTTCCGGTTCGACGTGGGCGGTAACATTACGTTTATCGACAACGAAGTAAATAACTCGCCGTATACCGTTATCACGTCCGGATCGGCCTCGGGTTCCGGTCTGACCTCGGCCACCATCAACGGCTACATCAACGGGCAACCCATCGGGACGTTCTTCCTGAAAGAATTTACCGGTTTTGACGACAAAGGGATCAGCACCTTCCGGGATGTGGACGGCGATGGCATCGTTACCGACAAAGACCGGGTACCCATCGGCAGCGCCCTACCCACGAAGCAGTTCAATTTCAACGCCAATGCGGCTTACAAAGGCTTTGATCTGGCGGTGAATTTCAACGGCGTGTCAGGCAACAAAATCTACGACAACACGGCCAACGCCAATTTCTACAAACTACGGTTGTCGAAGAGTCTGAACACCACCGCCGAAGTCCTCGAATTTCCGAACGAGTCGATCAATAATTCGGCCCCGGTTTCGTCGCGCTACCTGAAAAACGGTTCTTTTTTGCGCCTGAACAACCTCTCGCTGGGCTACAACCTCAATCCCAAACTGCTCGGGTTGGGCCGGTGGGTGTCGGGCATCCGGCTGTCGGCCACGGGTCAGAACCTGTTCGTGATCACGAAGTACGACGGTTTCGATCCGGAAGTGAATACCGACCGAACCATCAATGGAATTTCGTCCTACGGGATCGATTACCTGAGTTATCCGAAAGCCAGAACGTTTGTCTTCGGCCTGAACCTTTCTTTCTAATTCGCTGAAAATCATGAAAAAGAAACTCTATATTTTGTTAATGCTGGCCGGGGTGTATGTGCTGAACGGGTGCACGAACCTGGCCGAAAACGTGCTGGACGAAGCCTCGGCATCGGGCCTGTCCGACCGTCAGGCGGCCGACGGGATTATTGCACCGGTGTACGCCCGGCTGCCGGACATCTTCCTGCATACCAATTACTTTGCCCTTCAGGAGATTTCGACGGACGAGGCCATTCTGCCGTATCGGGGCGGTACCGACTGGGGCGATAACGGGATTTACCTGGCGATGCACCAACACACAACAACCAGTACCGACCCGAACCTGCGGAACACCTGGAACCTGATTTTGCAAAGCGTTTCGCGGGCCATCACGGCGACCAACACGCTGCCGACCCTGAACGATCCGGTCACGAAAACCTACCTGGCCGAAGCCCGGGGCATGCGGGCGTACTACGGTTTGCTGACGCTGGATTTGTTCGGTTTGGTGTTCGTGAAAGATGATCTGGGCGAAAACTCCACCATTCTGCGGGGCGAACAGGCCGTTGAATACCTCAAGAGTGAATTTCTGGCGGTTGAACCCAACCTGGAAACGGGCGTTGGACCGGGCCGATTGACAAAAGGAGCGGTTTGGGGGCTGCTGGCCCGTTTGCATCTGAACGCGGCCGTTTACCGCGACCGCTATGCGGCTCAGTTCACCTTCAAAGCCGAGGATATGGACAAAGTTGTGGAGTATTGCGACAAGATCATTAATTCGGGCCAGTACCAGCTTTCGCGGGATTACTTCTCGATCTTCAATTCCGACAATCACTCGAACAAGGAGCTGATTTTCGCCGTAGATCAACGGGCCGAACTGAATGGACACAACCGGATGGCCTACTTCTCACTGTCGGGCGATCAGTTTCCGATTCCGGCGTATCCGAACGCCAACGGCACCGACGGCCCGGCCATTACGCCCGATTACTACCGGACCTGGGTGAACGCCTACGCACCGAAAGATCCGGCCACGGTTGACCCCCGGTTTTACAAACAGAACCTGTCGATCTACTCCAACCCGGCGGATTCCTGCGTGGCCGAAGCCGATTTCAATATCAACCGGGGCATCCTGCGTGGGCAGCAATATGGTTTGATTCGCCGGAACGGAGTTTTCCTGAAATGTCCGGATGGCAAATACAAGGTTGCCAAACTCTTCCACGACACCCGAAACCGGCCGACGCTGGCGGTTGATTTCACGGAGCAGATCGACTTTACCGTAGCCGGGAGCAATTACAACACCGGCTACCGGGTCGAAAAATATGAGTTTAGCAAAAAGTCGGTCAGTGGCCGGAACTTCGGCGAAGCGGACATTGTGATTCTGCGGCTGGCCGATGTGTACCACATGCGGGCGGAAGCAAAATTGCGCAAGAGCAACGATGCCGCCGGTGCGCTGGCCGATGTCAATCTCGTGCGGGCGTCGCGGACGGCCACCACTCCGCCCCCGGCGCTGACGTCCATGAGCCTCGATCTGCTGTTCCGCGAACGCGGGTTTGAATTCTACTGGGAGATGCTGCGCCGGACGGATATGATCCGGTTTGGCAAGTACGAAGACAAGTGGACGGAAAAAACCAACAGCGACCGGCAGAAGCGGATTTTTCCGATTCCGCAGACGGCCATCGACGGAGCTTCGAACCTGCCCGGTTACCTGAAGCAGAACGACGGGTATTAACGGCAGAGTTGATGTGAAATAAAGTAAAACCGGCTGCTTTCGGGCGGCCGGTTTTCTTGTTTTATTCGATCTGCTTTTCCGGGAAGTTCAGGAATGTTGCCGGATGATCAGTTCCAGCTCGCGAGCCTGCACAACACCCGATTGCCGCCAGTGAATTTTCCCGTTTTTGAACAGAATCAACGTCGGAACGCCCCGAATCTGGTAGCGCTGGGCTGCAGCCGGACTCCGGTCGACATCCACTTTGAGAATGGAAACCGTATCGCCCAGGCTACTCTTCACCTGTTCCAGAATCGGCTTCATCATTTTGCAAGGCCCACACCATTCGGCGAAGAAATCAACCAGCACGGGTTTATCGGAATTAATAATTTCTGAAAAACTAGCCATTGTAAATCAAGGTTTTATCGCTTCATGATCAACCGGTTCAGGGCGGTTTTTGTTGCCGGTTTTCGGCAGACTGCAAGCCCGTGTTCCGCAGCCGGTATTGGTCAGCGCCTGAACCACAAAGAAAGCCGCCAGCAGCCCCAGCGGCCAGTTGGGTGTTCGGACAGTTTCAAACACCAGGTACAGGCCGATGCCCAGGCGAAGCCAGCGCATCCAGTGCCAATTTGTTAACAGCAGCTTTGTCATGATACCCAAAAGACAAATAACGGCGGATTTAGGTTCTGGTTCCGATTTTTTCCTGTAAGCCATTCCACGAACCGCCGTTGTGGACTTCCATTCCGGCGGATTGCAGAATTCCTTTGGCCAGGCCACTTCGGGCTCCGCTGCGGCAACAAGTAATGATAGGCAGGCCTTTGCTTTTCAATTCATTGACCTTGGCGGGAAGCCGATCCAGCGGCATATTGATGCTGTTGGGAATGTGTCCGCCCGCGAATTCCTGCGGAGACCGAACATCGATAATCAGTGCCCCCTGAGCCACCAGGCTCTTGAAATCGGTTGTTTTGCCCCCAAACAGGGAAGAAAAAATGCTCATTGATTCGTAATGTTTTGGTGCTGAGAGTTGAATCAGGACAAAAGATGCTGGATGAACTGGATACTGGATCTAGTATCAAGCATCCAGTATCCAGTTCTACAACATTGTACTCGGACAAACATAAGCACTGACCGGCAACTGACCTGCTTCCTTGATGGCCTTAAAACCGCCCTTAACGTCGATCAGGTTTCGATAGCCACGGGCGCGCAGAATCGAAATAAAAATCATCGAGCGGTAGCCCCCGGCGCAATGCACGAAGTACGTTTTGCTGCGATCCAGTTCGGCCAGGTGGTCGTTGAGGTAATCGAGCGGAATATTCTCAGAACCGATGAGGTGTTCCGACCCGTGTTCACTGGCTTTGCGCACATCCAAAACAACCGCTGAGGGATCATGGCTGAGCCTGCTGGCAAGTTCTTGAGCGGGAATGGATTCGATTGTATCGATCGGTTTTCCGGCTTGCTGCCAGGCGGTGAAACCGCCCTTCAGGTAACCGATGGTGTGGTCGTAGCCCACTCGGGCCAGTCGCGTCACCACTTCGTCTTCCCGTCCCTCGTCGGTGATCAACAGAATCGCCTGCCGACTGTCCGGAATAAGCGTACCAACCCAGGGCGCAAAACTGCCGTCGATGCCAATATTGACCGAATTCGGAACAAAGCCTCTGGCAAAAGACTGGGCATCGCGCGTATCGAGCACCAGGGCATCGGTTTCGTTGGCGGCCGCTTCAAAAGCACCGGGTTCGAGGGCATGTCGGCCGCGTTCCAAAACCGTATCGATGCTGTCGTAACCCCGGATGTTCATCCGGACGTTTTCGGGGAAATACGCCGGGGGCGGTGTCAGTCCGTCGAGGACTTCTTTGACAAACGCGTCCTCGGTCAGACCGGGCCGCAGGGCGTAGTTGAATTTTTTCTGATTGCCCAGGGTGTCGGTGGTTTCCCGGCTCATGTTCTTCCCGCAGGCACTTCCGGAACCGTGGGCCGGGTAAACGATGATGTCATCGGCCAGCGGCATGATTTTGGTCCGCAGCGAGTCATACAACAGTCGAGCCAGCTTATCCTGCGTCAGATCGGGTACGACTTTCTGTGCCAAATCCGGGCGACCCACATCCCCGATGAACAGGGTGTCGCCGGTGAAAAGCCCAACGTCTTCACCCACTTCATTTTTGAGCAGAAAGCAGGTACTTTCCAGCGTGTGTCCGGGCGTGTGCAAAACCGTAAGGCTGATGTCGCCGACGTGCAACACCTCACCATCCTGAGCAATGTGGGCCTGAAAACCGGGCTGGGCCGTCGGGCCGTAGACAATCGTTGCGCCGGTTTTTTCAGCCAGATCGAGGTGTCCGGATACAAAATCGGCGTGAAAATGCGTCTCCAGCACATACTTGATGCGGGCGCCGTCTTTCGCAGCCCGCTTGAGGTACGGTTCGACCTCGCGGAGCGGATCAATCACTACCGCTTCTCCGTTGCTTTCAATGTAGTAAGCTCCTTGTGCCAGGCAGCCGGTATAAATTTGTTCGAGTTGCATACGATTGACGAGTTGATGGTAAAACCAGGTGGTATTCTACGCCAAAGGTCGTATGCAGCAAACCGGTTGTCAGTGATTTTTATCACGTTTACCGTTTTTTATACCGAATGTTCCGTATGATTAAAGGTGCAGAGCGTTACATGTGTGGAGATTCAGGCAGTTTAGGTTTGGTGGTAGTTGAATCAATCAGACTGACATTGCCCCGCAAGTCGATGAAAAAGCAATGGACATTCAGGTGGTACGTTTCCTTCTGGCCATCGGGCTTGAGCCGGGTGTACTCCTGCTCGTGAATTTCTTTCGAAAGCGCCAGCGCGAATGCACTATGAGCCTCGAACTCCTGATCGTAACTTTCGAATTTTCCTGCCTGCAAAAACTCTTTATAGGCACCGCAGTCCTGGTGCTCAATGATGTAGACATCCCGGATGTCGTGGAGGTTGATGGCAATCGCCAGGTGCTCGTCGAGGCTTCTTTTCCAATGCGTAAAAGCATTGTAATCTCTAAGCACCGGAGGCTTGAAAAGATGCCTGTGCTCGTTGGCCGCATGCGTACACAGAGAGGTTCCTGCCAGCGCGAAATGATCGTAGCGGTTATGCAGGTTATCGAAATGCAGAAAATGCAGGAGATTGTCGGTCAACCGCAGGTCAATGCAACTGATGACGAGAACCGTCTTGCCGGGCAGCTTATAGTCCCCGATTTCCGGATAGCTAAGGTACGACACAGGAGGAAGGGTAAAGAGTTTGGAAGAGACGAATTTAGGTAAAATTCGTCTCTTCCGCATACCGCTTACGAAACGGCAGCTTCCTTGGCCGTTTTCAGTGCCTTTCGCACTTCGGGTGCCACCTTGGTGCCGAACAACTCGATGGAACGCAGGATCTTTTTGTGCGGCAGTTGCGCTCCGCCGATCACCTGCGCCAGATACCGGGTGTTGTTAAACAACTCGTGGAATTTCAGAATCTTATCGACGATTTGCGCCGGACTGCCCACCATCAGCGGACCGTACTGGCGCATGTATTCGAACTGATCGCGTCCCAGGGGCGACCAGCCCCGTTCGCGTCCGATCCGGTTCATCATCACTTCGTAGGGCGGAAACAGTTCATTGGACGCCTGTTGCGAATCGTCGGCGAGGTAAAAATGGGAGTTGATGCCCAGCGGGAGTTTGGCCACATCATGCCCCGCTTTTTGCGCCGATTGCCGGAAGAGATTGACGAATGGTACAAACCGGTCGGGAGAACCGCCCAGCAGGGCGACTGTCATCGGCAGGTTCATCGTACCGGCCCGAACGGCCGACGCCGGGGTGCCGCCGACCGCCAGCCAGATGGGGAGTTTTTCCTGGTAAGCGCGGGGGTAAACGCCCAGGTGGTCGATGGCGGGCCGGAACTTACCCGTCCAGTCGACGATCTCGTTCTCGTTAATCGCGATCAGCAACTCCAGCTTTTCGGTGAACAACTCGTCGTAATCCCTCAGATTATACCCGAACAACGGGAACGACTCGATGAACGAACCGCGCCCGGCCATGATTTCGGCCCGGCCGCTGGAAATCAGATCGAGCGACGCAAAGTTCTGGTACACCCGTACCGGGTCGGCCGAACTCAGGACGGTGACGGAACTGGAAAGCCGGATACGGTTGGTTTGGGCAGCCGCTGCCGCCAGAATCACTTCGGGGGCCGATACCATGAAATCGGGGCGGTGGTGTTCGCCCAAAGCGTACACGTCGAGCCCGACCTCGTCGGCCAGTTTGATTTCTTCCAGCAGTTCCTGCATGCGCTGGTGGGCGTTGAGGGCTTTCCCTGCTACGCCGTCGGGTTGTACTTCGCCAAAGCTACTGATGCCTAATTCCATGCTATTCTCGTTTTGAAGACGCTGTTGCGGTGTTGTAAGGTGCCGGGGCACACTGCCAGAACAGATTTCTCCGCATAAAAGTTGAGCCTGGTTGCGGCTGGCCTGGACGGTTTCCGGATAAATCCGTAGATTCGTCAGCGGTTCTTAAACGATGCGGGTATTGATGGAGAAAGTACGGCAAATCATGGGTGAACTGGGGCTTTCTGACACGGATTGCGCGGCTGTTTGCGCCCGATTCAAACGACGCGAATACGCTAAAAACGATTTTCTGGTTCGGCCGGAGCAACTCGTTACCAGCCTGTTTTTCATCGAAAAAGGGAGCGTAATTCTGGGAAATTGCCTGAACGACCGGTCGGTCACGCGGCATCTGGCGAAAGAAAACGAGTTTATTACCATTCTGTCGGGTTTTGTGAACCAGACCGCCACGGCGGAGTTTCTGAAAGCAACGGAGCCAACCCAGGTCTACGCACTTTCAAAACCGGATTTCGACGCGGTTCTGGTGCGTTTTCCGATCCTTGAACAATTTTATCACCGCTTCATTTTTGAGACCCTGGAGAAGTGCCAGCAACGCATCCGGGACCTAATCAGCCTGGACGCAAGGGCTTATTACGAGGAAATCCTGCGAACCAATCCGGATTATTTTCAGAAAATGCCCCAATACGATTTAGCCTCCTATATGGGCATCGAGCCGCAAAGTCTGAGTCGCCTGCGAAAAGCGAAACGGTAAACACGAACGGATTCATTTCTTAACAAATGTGATTGGGAAAACCCGGAGGGGTGGTTTGTTTTGCCGAGTTTAAAACAACACCCTCATGGTTACGAAAAAATCCATTTTATTCACGGCTTTCCTGCTGCTTCTGAATTTTTGGGCCGACGCGCAGGAGGCTGCGCGGCCCAAACCGTCCCTGGCCCTGGAAGCCCGCATCAGTACGTATCTGCAGGGCGGCTATGATCTGGCCGTTTTTTACCATCCCCCAAATACACGGTTCAGTGTGGGCATGCTTGTTGCCGGACATGCTATCAACGGGTTCGCGAAAGAATTGATCTTTACAAGTAGTCAGTATGAGGACCTTGATATGCGTTTATCTTGGATTGTCAGCCTACAAACCCGCTACCATTGGGCGCGGCACAAAGAGGGGTTTTTTGGGGAGGTTGGTGTGGGCGCGGAGGAATTCCGGGTCGCATTCGGTTCGGAAACGTTTAGCCACGTCAACGGGTTTCTCGCACCCGCCGTGGGGTATACCTGGCATCCGTGGCAGCGGGACGGCTTGTACCTGATGCCCAAAGTGGCCAGCGTGTTGACGGTTTTCCGGGCCGATGAACAGCCCATCGGCGAAACCAGCTACCGGCTGCGGCCATTCTTTTTGTCGCCCAGCCTGACCGTCGGATGGAAGTTTTAACCCCGAAGGGGGCGTCCGTCAGCGGGGTCTATTACCGGTTTTGGGCGCGGAATTTATTAGTTAGAACCCAAATTCAGCACGTTGGCACCCAGGGGCTGCTCCATCATCCGTTGCAACGGTTTGTCGTGAACCGTAATTAGAATCTCGACCGAACCAGTCCCGACCGTAGCGGCCAGCATGTGTCCGCCGTAAGCCTGAAAGCGTTTGTCCGTTACCACCCCGTGTACATGCAGCGACGGTTTCTGATCCTGCCAGGCAATGGAACCCTGCATGCTGGACAGTTCGACATCCTGAAACTCTTTGGGATCGTACTGCTTCGTCTTCTGATTGAAGTACCCAAATTTGGCGTTGACAAAGCCCATGCCGGTAAAATTGGCCGACGGTATTTTTTCCGATTTCGCAAACGATTCCAGCTGCGCAAACACATCATCGCCCTGCCGCAACACCATCAGGTAGCCGACCGGAACTTTGGTGTAGCGTGCGGAGGCAGGCCTGGGGCCGTTTTGGGCCAACCCCTTGCCCGCCAAAAAGGCCAGCAGGAAGAAGAAGAAAATTTGCTGAAAACGTTTCATGCCGTTGGAATTGAACGGATCACGGATTCGGAGCCGGTCGAAATCTGTGATCCGGTTTGGGAGTTTAGATGACTGTCATCCAATTTGAACCCGCCATGGGGCGAAAAGTTTGAACGGTTTTTAATTCAGGGGCTTGCTTCAAAGCGTTACAATTACTTTCCCGGCGGTTTTCCCGGTTTCAACCTGCAAGTGGGCGTCGGCCATCTGCTCGAACGGGAAGGTTTTGAAAATCCGGGGTACGAGCACCCCTTTGTCCAGCAAATCGGCGAGTGCTTTCATGTCGTCGCCGTTGGATTGCACCATAAACGGATAGCCATTGACGCCTTTCGCTGCAGCTTTCTCGGTCACCTGATCGTTTTTACCGCTGGGAATGCTGATGATGATTCCGCCCGGTTTGATGACTGGCAGGGAGAGGTCGATGTTTTCGCCACCCAGCGAATCCAGTACCAGATCAACGTCAGAAACCGCTTCGGGCAAAGACTGGGCTTTGTAATCAAGGTGTTCGTCGGCCCCCAATTCCAGCACAAATTCCCGGTTTTGGGCCGAAGCTGTTCCGATCACGTAATGCCCCCAATAATGAGCCAACTGCACGGCAAAGTGACCCACCCCGCCCGCAGCGGCATGAATCAGCACTTTTTGGCCGGAAATCAGCTCCAAATGCGGTTTCAGGGCTTGCCAGGCCGTCAGGGCGGCCAGCGTGGTGGCTGCGACTGCTTCGTGCGAGATATGGGCCGGTTTCAGGGTCAGGTGCGAAGCCGGAGCGGCCACGTACTCGGCGTAGGCCTGGCCGTGGCCGGGAAAATTGACCATGCCGAAGACCTCGTCACCGGGTTTAAATGCGGTTACCGCGAGACCGACTTCCGTTACAATGCCGGAAACATCCCAGCCTAAAATAATCGGTTGAACGTCTTTCAGCCGACCGGCTACCCCTTTGCCCGACCGGGTTTTTACATCCACCGGATTGAGACTGATGGCTTTCACCCGAATCAATACCTCATGGTCCTGAATGGCTGGCGTGGGAAGCTCGGTGTATGTGAGTTGGTCGACACCGCCAAAACCGTTTAAAATAATGGCTTTCATATTCGTAATTTGTTTTTAATGACGCAAAGTTATACCGGTAATTAGGTAGTTTGTTGGTATAAGTTTTCGTTCTTTTGGTAGATTTGCATCATGACGAAAGAAAGCCTGCACGAACCGTTCGAGATTGTCTGTAAAACACTGGATGAATGCCCGAAGCTGGAACACCGGCATTCGTTTTTTGAACTGGTGTACATTCTGTCCGGCACGGGTCGGCAGTGTATCAACAAAAATCAGTTCAATTACCAGGCCGGGCACCTGTTTCTGCTGACGCCCGACGACTGCCACGCTTTCGAGATCAAAACCACCACAAAGTTCTTCTTTTTGCGGTTCAACGACATTTACATCCAGTCGAATGCGTTGCAAACCGACAACATTCAGCGGCTGGAATACATTTTGCAAAATGCCAATCACCAGCCCGGCTGCATTCTGAAACACCAGCCCGATAAAAGTCTGGTGCGGCCGGTTGTCGAAGCCATTATACGGGAATACGAGAACCGGGATTTATACAATCAGGAACTGATCCGGCAACTGGTCAATACGCTCATCGTGGTCGTAGCCCGAAACATTGCCCGGCAATTGCCCGAGCACGTCAGTGAGCATACAGATGAAAAAGCCCTGGCGATTCTGACCTACATTCAGAACCACATTTACGAACCGGAGAAAATCCGGGCCGAAAGCGTCAGCCAGCATTTTGGCATTTCCAAGACCTACCTGGGGCGGTATTTCAAGAAACATACCGCCGAAACCATGCAGCAATACGTGACCAACTACCGGCTCAAACTGATCGAAGCCCGCTTGCGGCACAGCGATCTACGCATGACCGAAATTGCCCGGGAACTCGGTTTTACGGACGAAAACCACCTGAACAAGTTTTTCCGGAAACAGAAGGGGAGCAGCCCCACGGCCTTTCGGAACGCGCTGCTGCGTCGATAAATCGAAATTACTTCTTCAGAAAACCGGTCAGTGCCTGATGAAATTGGTCGGGCGCTTCGATGTGCGGAATGTGGCCCACCTGCGGCAGTTCGACCAGCGTGGCTTTCGGAATCAGTTTGGCGGTTCGTTTACCCAGTTCGGGATATTGCCCCACTTTCTCCAGATTCTCTTTGCCCACCAGTGCCTTGCCGACCACCGTCCGGTCGGCCTGACCGATGACCAGCAACGTCGGCATTTTCAGGTATGGAAATTCGTAGCAAACCGGCTGTTCGTAAATCATCTGAAAGGTGAGGGCCGCCGTCATGGCAAAGCGCGGGTAATCGCTGCTGTAGAGCATCCCGGCTTGCGGGCGTACCCATTCTTCGTATTCCGGTTTCCACTGGACGTAATAACTCTTCTGGTAATTCCGCAGACTCGTTTCGGAATTGTTTAATTCACTGCGGTAAATGGCTTCAATCGGACGGTAAGGCACGTAAGGGCGGTAATCTTCCAGCCCGATCGGGTTTTCGAGCACGAGTTTGGAAACCGTCTGTGGATAAAGCAGCGCAAAGCGCGTTGCCACCATGCCGCCCATCGAGTGTCCCACCACGACGGTTTGCCGGATGTCGAGGCTGTCGAGCAGCGCTTTGGTGATGGACGCCAGCAGATGGAAACTGTAATCGACGATGGGTTTACTCGATCGACCAAAACCGATCTGGTCGGGCACGATGACCCGGAAGCCCTGCTGGGTCAGGGTGGCAATGGTATTTTTCCAGTAATAACCACCGAAGTTCTTTCCGTGCAGCAGCATGACCGTCTGTCCATTCACTGTTCCGGTCGGCTTTACATCCATAAACGCCATCCGGACGTTCTGACCTTCGATGCGGGCCGGAAAAAGCATCGTCGGGTACGGATAGGCGTAGTTTTCCAGCGTAATCGACAACGGTTGGGTAACGGTAGACGACTGTCCCCAACCCCAAACCGGTAAGAAGACCCAAAGCACCGGAAGGAATTTCCGGTAGAGCAAGCATTTCATAACGTTAACCAGCTAGTTCTGCTTAGTTAACGGGCAAAACCGGTAAAAAGATTAGACATTGTGGGATTTCGTCGCTAAACCGGATGCCGAATCGGAAACCGTAGGTTTAGAAAACCGCTCAATCGGGGGCTAATCCTGTTCGCCGAGGGACAACAGGAAAAGGGCACCGCCAGCGATTAAAACCGTCAGCCAGAGGGTCAGACAAATCCAGTAGGCCGCAGTGGGCTGGTCGGATGCGAAGAGGTAAAAAACCGCGCCGATGACGCCAAAACCGAAGAAAAGGGCCAAAAATGACGTCAGGAAAGAGTGCCAGGAAAAGGGCCTGAGCTGCTCGAAAGAGCTGAGGACGAGATTCTTACCAAGTGTCATGGTTCTTGTTGTTTACAAGGAATGTGTATTTAATCGTCGCAGCGGCTCCGGTTTTCGTCCGGGTTCAGCGACGATACAAAACTAAGCAGCCGGACAGCCGCTGGCCGGGACTTCCAGGCTGGCCGGATAAAAACGGCGGGCTGCAACCTCAAAACGGCGCGTCGGCGGATAACTGAGCAAACGGTCGGAGAGTGCCTGACGCCTGGGGAGTCGATGGGAATTTTTGTAGTTTACGGGCCAATTTCCATTCCCATACTCGTCTTTCAATGCCCAAATCAGCTTTAGCCAGAAACCGGATTGTATACGGAGGGCTTACGCTCGCTGTCCTGCTGACGGGCTTTGTATCCCGGCGGTTTTTCGGCGACTATTTCTTTATCCGGCTGTACGTTGGCGATGCGCTGTGGGCCTTGATGGTGTTTCTGGGGATTGGCTTCCTCTTTCGCCAATGGTCAACGCGGGCCGTTGCCGCAGCCGCTTTGGGTTTCTCGGTCGCCATCGAACTCAGCCAGTTGTACCAGGCTCCCTGGATGACAAACCTGCGGGCGACAGCCCTGGGCGGTTTAATTCTGGGCTTTACATTCGTGTGGAGCGATTTGCTCTGTTACTGTGTGGGCGTTGGAGTGGGCGTCCTTCTGGACAGGTACTTCAGACGGGAATCTGATTAAAATCCGTTTTTATTCGTTCAATCCGTTCAATCGGTGTTCCTATCAAAACCCGCATACCAGAGTAGATACGACCGGTTTTTAACTTCCCATACTCGTAGACCCGTACCCTTCCATGCGCTTCCTAATCCTCTGCCTTTTCGGTTTTTTGACCCTTTACAGCACCAAACTTCTGGCGCAAACCGACGAAAAAATCAGCCAGTGGCATAGTTTCGAACGAGTCGATTTTACCCTAAACGGCATCCCGGCCCGCTACATCAAACCCCGCAAACCGCTGCCCGGCAATCCCTGGGTCTGGCGGGCGCATTTCCCCGACTGGCACATCGAGATGGACAGCATTCTGCTCGAACGCGGTTTTCATGTTGCCTACATCAACACCAACGATCAGTACGGAGCACCGAAAGCCATGCTGGCCTGGGATGCGTTTTACCACCATCTGGTTTCCGAAAAAGGCTTTGCGCCAAAGGTCGCGCTGGAGGGGGTGAGTCGGGGCGGTTTGTACGTTTACGGCTGGGCCAAACGGAATCCGGCGAAAGTCAGTTGCCTGTATGCCGAAGCGCCGGTTTGTGATTTCAAAAGCTGGCCCGGCAGCAAAGGCAAAAGCAAAGGCGACGCCAAAGCCTGGCAGCAACTGCTAGAGGTGTACGGTTTTACGGAGCAGCAGGCGCTCGATTATGCCGATCAGCCAATGGATAAGCTGGAGGGCATGGCGGCTTACAAGATCCCGGTTTTGCACGTCATCAGCCTGAACGACAAGCTGGTGCCCAATGACGAAAATACGTTCAAACTCGTTGAACGCTACCAGAAGCTGGGCGGGCCGACGATGGTATATGCCATGTCGCGGGGAATGCAAACGCTGGAAGGCCACCACTTCCCGATTGAGCACCCCGACTGGTGGGCCGATTTTATTCAGCAACATTCGTATCCGGTGCAGAAACTGGTGGAACAAAAACCGTATGTGCACATCCGGGCTGGTCTGCCGAATGTGTACCGGGCCATGACGGAGCAGAAAAAAGCCACGGTGGCCTTTCTGGGCGGTTCCATCACGCACAATCCGGGCTGGCGCGACAAGGTGAGCCGGTATTTGCAGGAGCGGTTTCCGCAAACCGAGTTTACGTTCATCACGGCCGGGATTCCGTCGCTGGGGAGTTTGCCGCACGCGTTCCGGGTCGAGCAGGATGTGCTGAGTCAGGGTAAACCCGATCTGCTGTTTCTGGAAGCCGCCGTCAACGACCGGACGAATGAAACCGATAGCCTGACGCAACTCCGGGCGCTGGAAGGCATTGTCCGGCATGTCCGCAAGGCTAATCCGGCCGTCGATATTGTGCTCATGGAATTTGCCGATCCGGATAAGTTTGGCGACTTCCGACTGAACCGAAAACCGGTCGAACTGACGAATCACGAGCGGGTGGCTGCCCACTACCAACTCCCATCCATCGACCTGGCGCGGGAGGTCTACGACCGGATACAGGCCCGTGAGTTCTCGTGGGAATACGATTTCAAGGATCTGCACCCGTCGCCGTTCGGGCAGGAACTGTATTTCCAGACAATCAAATACCTGCTGAATACCAGTTTCCAAACCACAGCGGCTTCGGCGGAGAAAACCGCCAAACCGTCGGCTCCGCTGAACCGGAGCAATTTTGAGCGCGGGCGGTATGTACCGATTCAGGAAGCCAAACTGGGCGCGGGCTGGACGCTGGTGGAAAACTGGAAACCGGCGGATGGCGTCGACACCCGACCCGGTTTTGTCGACCGGCCGATGCTGGAAGCCACCACGCCGGGGGCTGAACTAACGCTACCGTTTACCGGAACCGCCGTGGGCATCGCCCTCGTCTCCGGTCCGGATGCGGGCGAAATCGAATACCGCATCGACAACGGGCCGTACCGGAAAATAGACCTGCAAACCCCTTGGAGCCAGCAGTTGCACCTGCCCTGGTACAGGCTCTTGGCCGCTGACCTGCCGGACAAAAAGCATACGCTACACCTGAGGATGGCCGCTACCAAAAATCTGAAAAGCAAAGGGAACGCCTGCCGGATTGTCTATTTTCTGGCGAATTAAGAAGTGGTTACCGGCGTTGAACCCCGACGGTTTTACCACGAAGTTGGCAGAAACGTACTAACGTTGGAATCATTCACGTTGAAGCGCACCACCAGATTCGGTTTGCCGTTGCTACCGGTTTTTACTTCATAGTAATATGTTTCGGTTTCCAGTTCCGAGCGGTCCATTTTCCGGTTGATGTTTTTGCTGGGAACACAGGAGTAGAAGCCTCGGTAGTGGCCCTCCACCGGGGTGGTCGTAAACGATCCCTCGGTTTCGTTGAAGTCGACGCTGCCTTTTTCGAAGCTGAATGCCTCGGTTTTGCAGCCGGAGTAATCGCGGGTGTTGGCCACGAAATACTTTTCGTAAGTGCCGTCTTTTTTAAAGTCGAACATGACGGCCAGTTCGAACGGTTTTCCCTGGTAGGAGCCATCGTACGACCAGAATTCGCTCATGGAAAAGGAGCCATACATCCATTTCCCGGCCGTTTCGGCGGGTACGTGTCCGCCCGGAATAACAGATTCGCTGTCTTTTTTGCAGCCGCTGAGCAATGCGACAGCCAGCAGCGTCAGGATAAACGTTTTCATTGATTGGTGAAATGGTGTGTTACTGTTTTCGGGGGTAAAGTTGCTATCGCGCCTTATTTCCGCCAGTAGGAAGCCGGTTGAAACGGAAAAAGCGCCGGGTGAAGCGGTTGGAAACGTTCCGTATGCGGGTAGTAAATTTGAGCCTTTGGTGGCTTTTATTCAAAAGGAGTAATCATACTAAACCCTTCATGGAAAAAGAACCTTTCAGCGCCTTGTCACGGCGTCAATTCATCGGCCAGGCGTCGGCGGCCCTGTCGGCTTTTCTGATTGTACCCCGGTTTGTGCTGGGCGGCAAACGGCCCGATGGCTCCCGTTACCTGGCTCCGAGCGACATCATCAATCTGGGCTTTATCGGAACCGGCAAACAAAGCCGGGGGCTGGCCCGCAACTTTCTAGCCACGGGCGAAGCCCGGATTCTCGGGGCTGCCGAAGTCTACAAAGCCAAACGCGATCTGTTTATCGAAACCGCCAAAACGTATTACACCAGCGAAGAAGGCAAGGCAAAAGTGAAAGGGACGCACCCCGAGATTCAATCGTATACCGATTTTCGGCAACTCCTCGATCGGAAGGACATCGACGCCGTTGTGATTGCGTCGCCCGACCACTGGCATGCCGTCATGGCCGTCAAAGCCGCCGAAGCCGGGAAAGATATTTACTGCGAAAAACCGCTGGCGTTGACCATCCGGGAAGGCCGGGCGATGGTCGACGCGACGCGCAAACACAAGCGCGTGTTCCAGACGGGCAGCATGCAACGCTCGTGGCCGGAGTTTCGGCAAACCGCCGAACTGATTCGAAACGGCTACCTGGGTGACATCAAAAGCATCAAAGTCAACGTCGGTCCCCCGCCGAAACGGTATGATTTGCCGGCCGAACCGATTCCGGAAGGACTCGACTGGAATCTATGGCTCGGACCGAACGAGCCCGTTGCCTTCAACTCCGAACTGGCCCCGCCCTTGTCGAAAGACGTATTTCCCAACTGGCGGAACTACAAGGAGTTTGGCGGTGGCATGGTGACCGACTGGGGTGCCCACATGTTCGACATTGTGCAGTGGTCGCTGGATATGGACGACAGCGGCCCCGTCGAGGTGATTCCGCCCGACGGCAAGGACCACCAATTCCTGACCTATCGCTACAAAAACGGTATCACCATGACCCACCAGCCCTGGGAGTGGAACAATGCCATTCAGTTTGTCGGCTCGGAAGGCACGTTGAATGTGCAGCGTAAAAAGCTGGAAACGACGCCGGTTGGCCTGAAAGACCGGGTGATTGGGCCGAACGAGAAGCACGTGTACCACAGTGAAAACCACTACAAGGATTTTCTGGATGCGATGCGGAAACGCAGCAAACCGATCTGCGACGTGGAAATCGGTCACCGGACGGCGACGGTCTGCACCATCGGCAACATTGCCTACGAGCTAAAACGCCCGCTCACCTGGAACCCGAAAAAGGAGCGATTCAAAAAAGACAAAGAAGCTAATTCTCTGCTGGCCCGTTCGCTGAAAGACGAGTGGCGCATCAAGTTATGAAGGCGGATAAAACCGCAGATGGGGTGTTTTATCGACCTTGGCGTTTTTACTTGATTCAGCCTGAAAGGCAAACCTGCCAGGCCCAGTTCCGGAAAAATAGCGTACTTTTGCGGCTCGGATCATTTTAATTTCAGTTGCAGTGATAATTCCCGTAGCTCACCGGGCCGGTCAAACGCAGGAGTACTACTTTTCGGTTAAGCTGGCCGAGGTGCGAAAACTGCTGGCCGCCGGTCACGATGTGATTAACATCGGCATCGGTAATCCCGATATGATGCCGTCTGATAATACAATTCAGGCTTTAACGTCTTCCGCTCATCAGGCCAATGCCCACGGCTACCAGTCGTACAAGGGAACGCCCGGTTTGCGAAACGCCATTGCCGGTTTTTACGCGCATACCTACCAGGTTCCGCTTGATCCTGAAACTGAGGTTTTGCCGCTTTTGGGCTCCAAAGAAGGCATTACGCACATTTCGCTGACGTTTTTAAACGAGGGCGACGAAGTACTGGTACCCGAATTGGGCTATCCGGCCTACCGCGCCGTCAGCAAGATGGTTGGGGCGACGGTGAACGAATATCCCTTGCTGGAAAACCGGGGCTGGCAACCCGACTGGAAGGCAATGGGAGGATCGGTGTCGGATAAAACGAAAATTATCTGGCTGAACTATCCGCACATGCCGACGGGCGCCCCCGCGACCCGCGCGCTGTTCGAGCAGGCTGTTCGGTTTGCGAACGACCACCGGATTTTGCTCTGTCACGACAATCCCTACAGCCTGATTTTGAATAAAAAACCGCCCATCAGCCTGTTGTCCATCGACGGTGCCCGGGAGGTGGCGATTGAACTCAACTCGATGAGCAAGTCGCACAACATGGCGGGCTGGCGGGTTGGCTGGATGGCGTCGGCCAAACCATACATCGATGCGGTTTTGTCGATCAAAAGCAACGTCGATTCGGGTATGTTCAAACCGGTGATGGACGCAGCCGCCGAAGCGCTGACCAACCCCGATCGCTGGCACCAGACCCGCAATGCGGTTTATGAAGGACGACTGGAAGCGGCTACGGCTTTCCTGGATGCCCTCGACTGCACGTACGAAGACGATCAGGAAGGCATGTTCCTCTGGGCCAAATTGCCGGACTCGGTCGGGTCGGCGGAGGAACTGGTAGATGACCTGCTCTACAACAAGCACATTTTTATCGCACCCGGTTTTATCTTCGGCCCTAAAGGCAACCGCTACATCCGCGTTTCGCTCTGCATGCCGAAAGAACGCATCTGGGATGCCGTCCACCGAATCTCAAAATAACCCCTGATCACCTCTGATGTTCCCTGATTAACCCTGTGTAACAGCTTTTAAAGTTATTACACAGGGTTGATCAGAGAACATCAGAGGTGATCAGAGAAAAAAATATGACTATTACGATTGTTGGCGTTGGGTTGCTGGGTGGGTCATTTGCCCTGGCGGTTCGGGAAAAATACCCGAAGGCGACTTTTTTGGGGGTCGATGCGTCGTCCGTCCACGGCCAACTGGCCCTGGCGAAAGGCCTAGTCGACGACATGAAACCGCTAGCCGAGGCCGTGGCCGTCAGTACGCTGGTGGTGCTGGCGACGCCGGTCAATACGATTCTGGACTTGCTGCCGAAAATTCTGGATCAATTGCCGGAGGGCGCTACGGTCACGGATTTGGGTTCGACCAAACAACTGATCTGCCAACTGGCTGACCAGCACCCGAAGCGGGCGCAGTTTGTGGCGGTTCACCCAATGGCGGGAACGGAAAATTCGGGACCGGGGGCGGCTTTTCGGGAGTTGTTGCCCGGAAAAAACCTGATCATCTGCGACCGGGAAAAAAGTGCACCGGATAGCCTGAAACTGGTCGAAGCGCTGTTCAGCGACATCGGAATGAAGCTGTTTTACATGAATCCGCAGGAACACGACCTGCATCTAGCCTACGTTTCGCACCTGAGCCACATCAGCGCCTTTGCCCTGGGCCTGACGGTGCTGGAAAAAGAAAAAGATGAACAGGCCATTTTTGACATGGCGAGCACCGGTTTTAGCTCGACGGTCCGGCTGGCGAAAAGTTCTCCGCAGATGTGGGCACCGATTTTCGACCAGAACCGCTTGAACGTTTCCCAGGCCCTGGCCGATTACATTGAGTTTTTGCAGCAATTCAAAGGTCTGATCGACGGACAGAATGTGAAAGATTCGTTCGAGTTCATGACCAAAGCCAACCAGATTCGGCGGGTGCTGGAAGGCATCGACCGGAAGTAATTGGATTTAGGGGTTTCCTGACGACTTACGCCGTTCGCCCTCAAAAATGCGCTTGGCCTGTTCCAAACTGACGTTCTGAATAAAGTAGGCCGTGGCGGCTTTGCCGATCCCAAGCGTGGCCGAGGTGGCAATACCGGCCGAAATCACGCTGCCACCGCCCGGAAACAGAAATTTGATCGACGCCCGGGCCACTTCGCGCAGCACCAAACCGGCGCTGATCGTGGCTCCGATCGCCGTCAGAAACTCGCGGGCGGTTTCCTGGCTCAGTTGCCGCCCGGCCACATAGGCAATGGCGCTGATCAGGGCAATCTGCAATCCCGTAATCGGGACAATATCACCGAACGGAATCGGAACGGCGGCAATACCGCCACAAATCGCGGCCACGATCTGCGTTAACCGGCTGGCAATGGTTTCCTGCATGCTCCGGACCTGGCTCAACCGGGCAAAAGCCAGCTTGCCTTCCTTGGGCAATTCGTTGAACAGGTAATCGAGTAGCGTGTCGATCCGCCAGCGTTCGTCGGAGCGGAGCCGATCGTTTTTCCAGGATTGGTAGGACGAGACGCCCAGAACCGTAATCAGCGATTCCTTCAGGTACGGATCGGCTTCGAACTTGGTCCTAAGGTGGTTTTCGATTGCGGCCACCCGGTCCAACTTCTCTTTCAGGTCTTCCGGATCCTCGTTCTCGGGCTGGTGCAACCGAACGTTTTTGGGTTCAAGCGTATCGCAATGGGTCGCCACGACCAGGATGGGCGGCCGATAGGTATGCACTTTCTCGACGGTCTGGCTGATAATTTTCAGGGCTTCCAGGTCCGGGTCGATCCCGGCATCGGCTTCGGTGGCTTTGATCAGAAACAGGATGATGTCCGGCGCTTTGGCTTTCAGGGCCGTTAGAATCGACTCGACGGGGGAGTGGGCTGCGTCGGCTTCGTCGGGCCGCGAGCCTTCCTGCAAACCGCGCGTATCCAGAATCTCGATGGCACCGAGTTCGCCCGAATACGGCCACCAGGTAGCCTCGCCGGTTTGCGCCTTTTCGTGCCCCACTTCGGCGACTTTCTGCCCAAAAATGGCGTTGATCAGCGACGATTTGCCACTGCCCCGCCGACCGACCAGCGCAAACCGGGGAGCGCGGGTATCGACCAGCAGTTGACGGAACTCGCGCAGTTGCTGGCGAACTTCCTTGCCGACGGTTTCCGGGACGCGTTCGAGCAGGGATTCCAGTTTTTGCAGCACCTCGCTGATCTGGGATTGCAGGGGTTGATTCATCGGTTTGAAAAATCAGGTTTCGGTATCAAGTATAGCAGAATAAGAGACGTATTGTTTTCAGAAATTACATCATCGGTCGAACGGAGCGAATGGGTTGTCTTTTTTAAGGGTCATTGAAAAGGATTTCCAACGGTTTGGCCCGGAACGGGGTCCATCGATTTAAAATCAAACCCCTGCCTGTATGAAAAACCGACTACTTCTTTTGCTACTGGCTCTGTTCTGGTTCGGATGTCAGCCGGAAGCGTCCGAATTTGGCGTTGAACCCGGTAGCAACACCTACAACGACGATGCCTCGCCCGCCCGAAAAGTGTTTTGCTACTCAGGCGATTGCGAAAAGCCCATGACCATTGAACAATACACGTACAACAAAGACAGAAAGCTATCCCGGATTGAGTACCTGAACCGGGTGTCGGGCGATAAGCTGGAAGTGCTGTCGTATGAGGAGCTGATTTACAACAAACACGGCAATCGGGTCGGTAAAATTCGGTATGGCAAATACGCTAACGAAACAACCTGGACGGTGTACAATGAGTCGGAATACGACTACGAAAACGGCGTTCTGAAGAGGGAGCGGAATTATTTCAATCAGCGTAATCCCGAGCAGCGCGTGCTGACAGGTTCGGTGGAATACGAATTTAAAGACGGGAAAAAAGTAGGACAGAGATGGCTGGATGCCAACGGCCAGCTCAGTTACCGGGTTGAATATGAGTACAAAGGCAATGTCTTAACCCGCGAGACCTGGTATTCGAATGCCGGAAAAGTAAACCGGTATTTCGCCCATTCTTTTGCCGGAAACCGGCGGCAAATCAGTGAACACATGCCAAACCATGCCGAACTCCTGGCGTTGATCGAGAAAACGTACGACAAACAAGGGCGGCTGACTACCGAGGAAACCAAGGTGAATAATCCGCTGCTTTGCGCGATGGTACCGGGTTTGGTTCGGTACGAGTATTAAAAAAATGCCCCGGATTTCGCTGACGTATAGGAAAGCCGGGGCATTTTTCCTCAAGGCTTAGGCGGCATGCAGCGTCCGGAGCGTTTTCAGGCTGCGCCAGAGCACATTGTAAAGTGATTGCGAGGAAATCTTCATGATCGTCCGAATCTCCTGGTGCGATTTGGCTTCAAAATAATGTAAGCGCAGGGCTTCCTGCTGCCGGGGACTTAGTTGCCCCATAATCTGATCGACATACGCGGTCCGGAGCCGGGCTTCTTCACCGTTCAGGTAATCTTCTTCCGACGATGGCGCACACAGGGCGTCTTCCTCCGGACCTTCCAGCACAGTTTGTTTCTTTGCCAGACGCCGAACGATCAGGTTCCGCAGCGAATTGGCCAGATAGTATCCCGCCGGGGCCGTAGCGTTCAGCGACTGCCGGGATTGCCAGACCGTCAGAAACAAGTCATGAATAGCGTCTTCGATCAATTCAGAATCCCCGGTCAGGCGCTGAGCATAGCGCTTCAGCGCGGGTTGAAAGCGAAGGTATAGGTGACCAAAAGCCTGTTGATTTCCGGACAGCGTCTGTTGCCAGAGGGCATTGTCGGTGGGAGACGCCTGTAATGAAAAGTTACGTTTCATAAATAATCGGGAAGGGATAGGCTGAATCGAAAACCGCCTTTACATTGGCAGAATCGGAACTCCAAGCACCATTCGGCCGCCACTGAGTCCTGATTCAATCCAATTGTTTAGCAAAAAGAGTCAAAAAAATGGGGCCTTTGTACGACCAGATTGCCCATTTTTTCCTATATTTTGGCAATTTTGCGCTTATCGTGGAAAAAATAACGGTAATATGTAGGCATGAAACCACAACTTCTGAACGTCCTTCGACAGCCTGAGTATTCGTTCAGCGTTCGGCGGGATGTCGTTCTTTATTTCTATAACCGCTGGCACTATCATCCTGATGTTGAGCTGGTTTACATTGAACAAGGCAGTGGGACGCAGTTCATCGGCGATCAGATTCAGCCGTTTTCAGAGGGGGACGTGCTGCTGATTGGCTCCAATTTGCCACATTACTGGCGGTGTCACAATGCCTACTTCGAGCCGGGCAGTACGCTGCGGGCCATTGCAACGGTAGCTCACTTTAACGAAGACTGTCTGGGAACGTCTTTCCTGCAATTACCGGAAAGCCGGGAGATTCGTAACCTGCTGAAAACCGCCCGGTTGGGCATGCGCCTACACGGAAAACTGCGGACGGTGGTGGCGCAGCGACTCCGCCAGATGCTGAATGCCAGCGGGATGGAGCGGATTATTTTGTTGCTCGACACGCTCAACCTGATTGCTAATTCCACTGAAAGTTCCTTTCTAAGTTCCGCTAATCCGTTTCGGACCGTTGATGAAGCCGATACCGACCGCATCAACCGGATATTACAATTTTCACTGGAGAATTACCACCGACCCATTACTCTCCAGGAAATTGCCGAGGTGGCGGCTATGAGCCCACATTCGTTTTGCCGCTATTTTAAAGCCCACAACCGCAAGACATTCAGTCAGTTCCTCACCGAGTTGCGGGTTGGGAAAGCCTGCAGCCTGTTGTTGGAAAGCAATCTGAGTGTGGCGCAGATTTGCTTTGAAAGCGGTTTCAATTCATTTTCCAATTTCAATAAGTATTTCAAATCAGTCATGGGCCTGAGTCCGCTGAAGTACCAGCAGCAGTATATGTCGAAGTAAGGCAGGCGAGTAAAGAACATTGGCATGTTCAGGTACCGATTCAGTCGGTTTGGGGTGTGTTTTTTCCGGTTGGCGCAGGTTGAAAAGGAGCTGACAGAAACGTTTTCTTGCTTTGTAGCGGAATTTCGATTCTTGTATGAAAAAGCTCTTTATCGCTTTCCTGGTAATGGTCAGTCCCGGCTTGTGGGCGCAAACTGTGGTTCGGACCGTACAGGAAGCCATTCAACGGGCCCGGCAACGAAATCCGGACCTGACAATTGCCCGCCAAAATCGGCTGACGCAGGAACAGCAACGGGCCGCTTCGCGGGCGGCTTTACTGCCAACGGCCCGGGCTTACACCAACCTGGATTACAACTACGCGCTGCCCACCCAGTTGATTCCGGCGGAGTTTCTGGGCGGTCCACCCGGCGAATTCAGCTCCATCCAGTTTGGGGTGCCATTCAACCTGACAGCGGGTGTGGAGGTGTCGATGCCGTTGCTGAACCGTCCGAGCCGCCTGGATCTGGGCTTGACGAATCAGAACCTGCGGATCATCGACGACCAGAACCTGGCCTTGCAGGACGAAGTCTCGACGCAGGTGGCCCGCGTCTACCACGCGACATTGCTGACCCGCTCGGCCATCGACATTGCCCGACGGAATGCCGCCAACGCCGATACCATTGCCACCATCGCCCGGCAACGGCTGGATAAAGGCCAGATCGAACCGCTCGAATACAACCGCCTGCAATCCGTTCGGCTGACGGCCGAGGATGTGCTACGACAGAACGAACTGAGCTACGTGCGGAACCTGAACCAGATGAAACTACTGCTCGGTTTGACAGTTAGGGATTCGCTGGTGCTGGAGCAGAATTTTGCAGCAACACGTAACCCCACGGATTGGGCAGTTCCGGGTACCGAAGCCGAACGTCCACAGGTGACGGTTCGGCGGTCGCAACTGGAATTGTACCGGCTGCAACTGAATCGGGAAAATGCCCTGCGCTGGCCGACGCTTTCCGTTTATGCCCGGTATTCGGAGCAGGCGCAACGGCAACGGTTTGACTTTCTGGACTTTAATCAGAAGTGGTTTCCCATCGGCGTGGCGGGTTTGCAATTGAATATTCCGATTTATTCGGGCGGTTTGCGAACGGCTAACCTGAACCGGGCCCGGCTCCGGATTCAGCAGGCCGAAGCGGAAGTGGCGTACGAACAAATCAAGGCCGAAAATGATAATCAGGACATCCGGAATGCGTACAACCAGGCCCTTAACTCGCTGACATTCAATCGACAGAACTACGAGTTGAACGAGCAAAACACGCAAATTGCTCTGATTAAATACCGCGCGGGAATTTTTGCCTACGATCAGTATCTGAATGTGTTCAACGAGTCACTGAACGCGCAGAACCGCTACCTGAATACGTTGTCGACGCTATTTATTAACCAGACGATTTTGCAGCTTAGAAATGGACAATAATTTGAATAGCCCGGTTTCCGGCGGTTTTAGAGCTCCGGGCCGGCTTCGCAACCCATACGCCATTCTTGCGGTTTTGGCCGGTCTATCGCTGGTCGCGGCAGCCTGCAACCGGGGCGACGAAGGCACAAAACCGGTCTACAAAGACCTGACCGAAGCCGTGTATGCTTCGGGGAGTATTTATCCCCGGTACGAATACAAAGTACTGGCCAATGCCGACGGAACCTTGCAACAGAAACTAGTCAGCGAGGGCGATACCGTTCGCAAAAATCAGGTGTTGTTTGTGCTGGAAGGCATCACCCAGGGAGCACGCGAACAGGCGGCTGCCAATATTTACCGGCAATCCCAGGCCAATCTGAGTGACAACTCGCCGGTTTTGGCTGAACTCGAAGCCCAGGTTCGAACGGCCCGGACTAAACTGGCCAACGACTCGGTTAACTATGAGCGCTACCGGGATCTGTACCGGCAGAATGCTACCTCGAAAGCCGAACTGGAACGCGTTCAACTGGCTTATCAGACCTCCCGAAACGACTACGTAGCCCGGCGGGCGGCTTTGCAGCGGACCCGCAACCAGTTGTATGTCGATTTGCAGAACTCCAGGAGCCAGTATGTAGCGACCGGGCAGGAGCAGGGCAACACCCGCGTCCGGAGCTTTGTAGACGGGAAAGTGTACGAAATTTCGAAAGAACCGGGTGAAGTTGTGCGTCGGAATGACTTACTGGCTTTGGTCGGAAGCGGGCGCGACGTGTACGTGCAGTTGGCGGTCGACGAGAGCGATTTTGGCAAACTGCGGACCGGGCAGGAGGTGCTGGTCAAAGCCGATGTATACCCCAACAAGGTGTTTAAGGCACGTGTTCGGAAGATTTATCCAAAGCTGAACAAAGTCGATCAGTCGTTCCGGGTCGATGCGGATTTTGTGGGCGAGCAGCCCGATGCGTATTACGGTCTGACGGTCGAAGCCAACATCGTTATCAGCCAGAACAACCGGGTGCTGACCATTCCGAAGTCGCTGGTGGTGGGGAACGACAGCGTATGGGTGAGTGAGAATGGCGACCGGAAGAAAATCCGGATTGTGAAAGGCGCTGAAAACTTCGACCTGGTGGAGGTGAAAAGCGGGTTGAACGAGCAGTCGGTTGTTGTTAATCCGGAATAAAATAGTTGTTACACAGAGTTAATTAGAGAAAAACCAGAGTTAATCAGGGTGTTTCTCTGATAACCTCTGATACTCTCTGATCAACCCTGTGTAACAACCCATAAACTATGAACCTCAGAATTACTTCCCAAATCGCCAAAACGCACCTGATGGCGAAGAAGCGGCAGACGCTGGTCGCCATGCTGGGCGTTACGTTCGGGATTGCCATGTTTATTACCATGATTTCGTTCATGCAGGGCGTCAACCAGTTTCTGGAGGATTCGGCGCTGGATGCCAGTCCGCATGTTCGAATGTACAACGAGGTGAACACCCAACGTCCCGCGCTGATTGAGCAACTGAACCGCAGGGATTCGGCCTTTACGGTGGTCTACCACCAGAAACCGAAAGAGCAATTGTCGAAACTAAAAAATGGGCTGTTGATCGCCCGGCGCATCGAACGGGACCCGGACGTTCTGGGCGTTTCCCCACAGCTCAGTACGCAGGTGTTCTACAACAATGGCCCGATTCAGATTTCGGGAACCATTGCCGGAGTCGACATCGATCGGGAGAATCGGCTGTATAATTTGAAATCCCGTCTGAAATCCGGATCGCTCAATGCGCTGCGGAGCAATCCGAACGGCCTCATCGTGGGGCATGTGCTGGCCCGCAAGCTAAACGTCCGGGAGGGGGATAAAGTCAGTGTAACAACGCCGACCGGCAACACGATGATTCTGCGGGTCGTCGGAACGTTCGCGTTCGGAATCGGGACGCTTGATAACACCAAAAGCTACGCCAACCTTTCGACGGTGCAGGAAATCTTGCAGAAAGACGGCAGCTACATCACCGATATTCACATTAAAATGCTTGACCCGTTGCAGGCACTGCCGTTTGGCCAAAAACTGCGGTCGACCTACGGCTATTACACGGAAGACTGGGCAACGGCCAACTCGGCGATTCTGGCGGGTGAAAAAATCCGGAACGTCATGACGTTCGTGGTGTCGATGACGTTGCTGGTCGTGGCTGGTTTTGGTATTTACAACATCATGAACATGAACGTCATCAACAAAATCAAAGACATTGCCATTCTGAAAGCGACGGGTTTTGAAGGCCGGGATATTGTGATGATTTTTTTGTTGCAGGCGGTTTTTATCGGTTTTCTGGGCGGCCTGATGGGATTAGGCATTGGTTTTGGCATCAGCTATCTGTTGTCGATTACGCCGTTCAATACCGGTGATTTTCTGAGCCTGAAGACGTTTCCCGTAATTTTTGATCCGAAGTACTATATCATGGGTATTCTGTTCGGACTGATTACGACGGTGTTGGCGGGGTATTTCCCTTCCCGCAAAGCATCCAAAGTTGACCCGGTTTCGATTTTGCGGGGGTAATGAAATGTCTTGAACCCGGATTACCCGGATTAAGGGATTGACTATGATCTAAAAGATTGCGGTAGCCATCCTGGTTAATCTTTTAATCCGGGTAATCCAGGTTTAGAAAAGAGTCTTAGTCTATGGAAAAGGTTTTAAGAGCATCTCATTTTAACAAATACTTCAACGAGCCGGACCGGTTTCAGGTGTTGAAAGACGTGACGTTCGAGGTCACGAAGGGCGAGTTTCTGGCGATTGTCGGGAAGTCAGGTTGCGGCAAATCGACTTTGCTGTACCTGCTCTCGACGATGGATACGGAGTATGAAGGCACGCTGGAGATTAACGGACAAACCCTGACCGGCCGAAGCCAGGATTATCTGTCAAAATTCCGAAACGAACACCTGGGTTTTGTGTTCCAGTTTCACTTTTTGTTGCCGGAATTTACGACCTTACAGAACGTCATGTTACCGGCGTTGAAACTGGGTAAATATTCGGAAAAAGAAGTGGAACACCGGGCCTACGAAAAGCTGAAGATGATTGGGATGGCCGAGCACGCCCTGAAACTGTCGAGCCGGTTGTCGGGTGGGCAGCAGCAGCGCGTGGCCATTGCCCGGGCACTGATCAACGATCCCACCATTGTGATGGGCGACGAACCCACCGGGAATCTTGACAAAACCAATACCGGCATCGTGTTCGATATTTTCCGTGAAATTGCCCGCGAAAACCACCAGACGATCATTGCCGTGACCCACGACCCCGACTTTGCCGCCGGGTGCGACCGGGTCATCGAAATGTCCGATGGGATGATCATTGCCAGTCATGAAAATAAAGTTCAATAAATACGTTGAGATCTTTTTCCTGGTGGTAGCGCTCTGGGGCGTTATTATCCGGCATTGGGTGTTGCCTCAGTTTACGTGGGTTACGCAATGGCTGTTGTTCGCACTTTCCTTTTTTTTGCTTAATGTCATCTGGATCTTCCATTATCTTTACAACGAGTGGCTGAACCGGCGCTTTCCGTTCGAGCGCAACATCCGGTTGCGGGTTGCAGTCCAGATTTTCGGGGGCTGGGGGGTTGTCAAGACCATCATTTTGGTGACGGGTTATCTGATTGTGACTTACCTCCTGCCTGCGGCCAACCAATCGATCGACCCGGAGCTGTTCCCCTGGATGAACGCTTCCGTGAAGTACATTTCCCCGCAAAACCTGACGCCGATCAATCGGTTTACGATTGCCATTGTTACATTCATTACCTTTTTGGCAAATACGGTTATTTGTCTGGGTTTTATCACCACTCATTTTTTGAAAAGGTGGCAGGAAAATGCCGTTCGGGCGGCTGAGTTGGAAAAAGAAAAAGTACAGGTGCAACTCGACAGCCTGAAAAACCAGATTAGCCCGCACTTTCTGTTCAACAGCTTGTCGTCGCTCGACGGTCTGATTCACGAAAACCCGGATCTGGCATCGCAGTTTCTGCACCAGTTGTCGAAGGTGTTCCGGTATGTGATTCAGCACAAAGACAAAGAATTGGTGAGCCTAACTACGGAAGTTGAGTTTATCAATAATTACATCTCACTTTTGAAAACCCGGTTTAACGGCTCGCTCGATATTCGTATTGCTATCCCGCCGGATGTGGCCGAAAAAGCCATTGTGCCGGTAACGTTGCAGATTTTGATCGAAAATGCCATCAAACACAACGTGGCCAATGCCGGACAGCCGCTCGTAATTCAGGTGATTGCCGATGACGCCTACGTAACCGTTGAAAATAACCTGCAAAAGAAACCGCGCGTCGAAACCTCTAATGGGCAGGGACTGACCAATTTAAATGCTTTATACCACTTTTTGAGTGAAAAAGAGGTGAAAGTGAAGGTGCTGGAGGGGCGGTTTCAAGTAAGCGTTCCACTGGTTGATGCAAAATAAACACGAGGAAGTAGTAAGAAATCCTGAATCGTCGTACATTGGTATCGTTCACCAATCACTCGAAAACTATGGCCCAAGCACATAATGCTGACCAATTACTGGACATCACGCTCCGGGAATTGACGACCGATCCGGTTCATTTGCAGCCCATGGCGGGGAGTTTTATCGATCAATGGGTGCGGGCGCTCGGGTCAGGCCATTTGGTCTGGGATGACATTTCTGACGAGCTGGAACAACTCAAAGCCGCTCTGGCAACCGGCAAACAACTCCAAATTGCGGAGTCGCTGCATTCGCTCGCCAAACTGACCCGAAAAAGTCTGGAGAGTGCCAATGACACGACAAAATCGAAGCTTCAGGAACTGGCCGATACGCTCGATGCGGTTTCGGCCGGATTGGGGCGGAAAGGGAAATAGAAAAGAGTGAGATAACGAATACTGAATAACGAATATCGAATAATGAGGTAATGAACAAACTTTCGATATTCAATATTCGCTATTCAGTATTCGTTATTCCATCCTTCTCTACTCGGTGACATCCCGCAACGTCACGATTTGGTCGCGGGTCTGGCGGAGTTCATCGAGTTGGGTATTGAGGGTCTGCCGGATGTATGACGGAATTTCTTCGTCGTCCAGCACTTCTTCATATTCTTCGACGGCGGCATTTTCGCCGAATACGCAGGATTCCAGCACCGAGTTGCGGTCTTTGCCCGTAAACGTCGACTTAATGTCGATCCAGGCGCGGTGAATTTTGCTACCGGTACTGGTTTCGTCGATACCCGGTACCACACCGCCCATCCGAACGATGTCGTCAGCCAGTTGGCTGCGGAATTTGCGGCTTTGCGATGTCAGATTTTTAAACAGGGAAGCCAGTTCCGGGTCTTCGATGTCCTCGGCGGCTTTCTCAAAACCATTGATGCGGTCGTTGTTGATCTTGACCAGTTCGTTGAGCGAATCAACAATTTCGTCGTTTGTCATGATTGGGGTGTGATGATTGATGTGTGTGTATTTAACTCGATCGGCCTGCGATTGTTTGCCAAAAACGCATCAGAATGCCGAAGATATGACAATTTTATTGATTGAAGATGAACCGCTGGTGGCTAAAACGCTGGCAAGGCTGGTCCGTCAACTGAGCCCGGACGCGCAGTTGCTGGGGCCCTTGGAAAGTGTGGAGTCGGCGCTGGCCTGGTTTCGTCAGCAGCAGGCGGCTCATGTGCCGGAGCCGGACCTGATTTTGTCGGATATTCAGCTTTCCGATGGGGTGAGCTTCGACATTTACCGCGAAGTGAACCCGCAATGTCCGATCATTTTTACCACAGCCTACGACGAATACGCCATTCGGGCGTTCAAGCTTAATAGCATCGATTACCTGCTGAAACCCGTCGAACCCGACGAACTGAAGGCGGCTTTTGACAAGTATCACCGCTGGCGGCAGGGGGGAGCCAGTGCCGGTTTTCCCGAGCAGCTTCGGAATCTGCTCACGGACCTCACCGGGCCTGCCCGAAAATACAAGCACCGGTTTATGGCCCATTACCTGCGCAACATTGTGCCGGTGAACGAAGACAACGTTGCGTACTTCTGCCGGGATGAGCTGATTTACCTTTACACAATGGATGGGCAGAAACTGGTCACCGATTACCATTCGCTGGACGAACTGGAGGAGCTAACCGACCCGGCGGTCTTCATCCGGGCCAATCGGCAGTGTCTGGTGCATCAGAACGCCATTGCCGGGTATCAATCGCATTACAGCGGCAAGCTGATCGTCTCGCTCATAAAACCGGCCGGACTCGATCTGACCATCAGCAAGGAAAAAGCCGCTTTCTTTCGCGAGTGGTTTGAGCAGGGGTAAGCCAGATCCGGTTGAAAAGATCTGAAAACGAAAACCGGAGTCAGTCGTCATCTTCCTCCCGGCGCCCCTTGCTGCCGGTTGCAACGGAAAACTTCACCAGATCAATCCGGGCTTCGTTCATCGAGAGAATGGTGAATGTAAAGGGCGGCATCTCAATGACATCGTTTACGTTTGGAATTTCACCATTGACCGATAAAATGAGCCCGCCGAGCGTATCGTAGTCCCCTTCCGGAATCGCCCAGCCGTATTTTTCGTTCAGGTTCTCGATTTCGTGCCGGGCGCTCAGCAGCCAGGTGTTGTCGTCGAGTTGTTTTTCGTCCCAGTCCTCGTTGGTGTCATACTCGTCCTGAATTTCGCCGAAAATTTGCTCCACCAAGTCTTCCACGCTCACCAGGCCCGAGGTTCCGCCGAACTCATCGACCACGAGCGCCAGACTTTTCCGTTCGGCCAGGAATTTTTCCAGCAGCAACCGGGCGGGCATACTGTCCGGAACGACGCGAATGGGGGTCAGGATGCTTTCAATCGTTTGCGGTTTCTGGAACAGTGACAACGCGTGACAATAGCCGATCACATCGTCGATGTTGTCGCGGTAGACCACAATTTTCGAGTGGCCGCTTTCCTGAAAGCACCGTTTCAACTCGTCAATCGGATCATCGACATCCACCGCCGTGATTTCCGTGCGGGGAATCATACAGTCGCGCACCGATACATTCCGGAAATCGATGGCATTATTCAGGATTTCGGTATCGATGTCAATTTCTTCCTCATCGTCACCGTCGATCGTCTGTTTCTGCTGGTTGACCTGCTGGAGGTACTGGTTCAAATCGATCAACCCGAAAACCGGCCGGATTTCGGAATACTGGCTCCCCGGGATGATTTTGACGATGCCTTTCGTGAGCCAGACCATCAGCCGGACAATGGGCGCAATGGCTTTGTAAATGACCCAGATCGGGATGGCTAGCCGTTCCATGAAGGCGTCGGGGTGGATCAGCGCCAGACTTTTCGGCACATAATCGCCAAACGGCATGAAGAAAAACGTTAGAATCAGCGTTTCCATCAGGATCAGCGTGACCGGGTGGGTGAAGCTTTCGGGCAAGTACGCCGACAGCAGCGGGTTCAGCACCGTGACTCCCAGGACGCCGTAGAGCACCAGAAACAGGGTATTCCCCGTCAGCGTCGTCCCGACAAAGAGAATAGGCTGTTTCAGAAAAGCCGACACCAGTTTTTCACCCAGCGGCCCCTGTTTGCTGTGCAGCTCAAAGTACAGCCGGTTGACCGACTGGTAGGCCATCTCGACCGCCGAGAAAAAACCGGCCAGCACCAGCGCGATAAACGCGCCGAGCAGAATGCTGTAGGATTCCATAAAATATCGTCCTGAACTGTCTGAACTGGGATTACGCGGATTCAAAGATTAACTGGGATGGCTACCGCAATCTTTTACATCCTAGTTAATCCTTCAATCTGTGTAAGCCGGGTTCAGATGACTCAGGACTTTTTTTTCTTTCGTTTGGTTGCCTTAACCGGCGTCGGCGGTTTTTGTTCCGGGCGGTTCAGGCGCTGGCCACGAACATACAGAAAAGCCAGCAAAAACGCCAGACACAGCATCAGCAGCCAATAATGCTCCCGGAACGTGCCCGTTCGGCGGAACTCCAGCACCCAAAGAATAAGGCACCCCAGTGACAGGGCGCCCAAAATGGTTTCTTTTATTTTCATGAATCGGTTACCGGGCAGTACTGACCAGCGACGGTTTTTTCTTATCGCGCATCTGGGTAAATTCCCGGTACCGTCGGACAGCCGCCATCGAGAAGCCAATCACCAGCACAAACGTACCGATCCAGAGCAGGTTGATCAGTGGCATTTCCTTCGCCTTCATCACGATGTAATCCCGCTGGGTGGTGTTGGCGGTAAAGGTAAACAGGCCGGTACGCGGGTCGATTTCGTTCAGTTGCAGCCGTAAGCCCAGTTCCTCGTTGGTTTCAGCTTTGCGGCCCACCATGCGGTCTTTGATGATAAAGGCCGGTTTCAGCACGTATTCGCGTTCTTTATCGAGCACCCGGATCACGGCTTTGACAGCGGCATCGTTGGGACCGAGGGGTGTTCCGTCGACTTCGCGGGTTTGCTCGATGTTGTCAAAAACCGCCACGTAATCGTTGACGAAGAACGTGTCGCGGGGCGCAATCCGGTACGTTTCGGTCGGGCTCCAGGTACCTTCACTATTCGGGTCCGGAACCGTCGCTACGTACGTATAAAGGTCTTTGCCGGGCATCCGCCGAATGTCGGGAGAAGGCAGAAAACCGCCTGTTCCCATCTGCTCGTTGATCTGACCACGCGGGAAGAGCGTAAAAACCTTGCCGCCCGGTTCGCGGTACTCGACTTCGTAGTAGGTGTTTTCAGGGTGCAGCGCAACCGTATCGCCTTTTTTGTGATACAGCTTCCCGTTCTGTTCAATATCCCGCAGCGCAATGCCGTGGTAGCTGAGTTCCGGTCCGGCGCCCTCGATCGGTTCGACCCAACTGCGGGGCACGTAATCCGGGACATCCCGGATCTCGATCCGTTGTCCACGATAGGTCAACAGGTAACCGCTCATTTTCTGCGGTTGATTCAGCCACAGAATGACGTTTTCCTTGTTTTCCTTGTTGTCGTTTTTCGTGAAATCCTCACTCTTCGAAATGAGCAAACCGGTGGTGTTCAGCGACACAATTTTGGAGTAACCGGCCGAAAACAGCACGCCGATCAGCATGAGGGCCATCCCAATATGGGCCACGGCCCCGCCCGAAAGCCGGTAATTGCCGCGAAAAACACCCCAAAGAATACTTGAGTTGGCAACAATGGCGAATACAGAGGTCGTCAGCAGCGCCATGAAAGCCGGTTTGGTGATGTTGCCGTAAGCAATCAATCCTCCACTGATAAACAGCGTAATCAAGGCCGGAGTAATGAGCGCGTTCAGGTTGTTTTTGCCCGTTTTACGCCACCAGACGTATTGCCCGATCCCGGTCAGGACGGCCACGGCCGAGAAAAACCAGACCTGGAATTTGTTGAAGTGAGCCACCTGATCGGCGGGCATGGCGATGTTGGGACTGAACCCAAAGGCTTCGCCGATTTTGTTGTAAACCGGAAACGAGGTGGTGTTCAGAATCTGAAAACCGGCCAGGCAGAGGACTACGGTTCCAATGAAAAGCCAGAATTCGCGCGAATAGACGGAGGTTTCTTCCTCGTCTTTCTCGATCCGGTTCCACTTCACGACCATCAGCGCCACCGCCAGCACGACAAACACCAGCATGTAAATCAGCAACTGGCCCGACAGCCCTAAATCGGTAAAAGAGTGAACTGAACCGTTCCCCAAAATACCGCTGCGGGTCAGGAAGGTCGAATACAGAATCAGCAAAAAGCAGGAAACCGACAGGATGATAGCGGTTTTCAAACCGGTCGAGCTTTTTTTGGCAATCAGCATCGCGTGAATGGCACCAATCAGCACCAGCCAGGGCACCAGCACCGAGTTTTCGACCGGGTCCCAGTTCCAGTAACCGCCGAAGTTCAGCGTTTCGTAGGCCCAGTAACCACCCATCAGAATTCCGACGCCCAGCACCATCGCCGAAAACAGGGCCCAGGGCAGGGCCGGGCGCATCCATTCTTTCAGTTCATTTTTCCACAAACCGGCAATGCAGAACGCAAACGGAATCAGCGTCATGGCATAACCCAGGAACAGCGTCGGCGGGTGGATGACCATCCAGTAATTTTGCAGCAGCGGGTTCATACCCTTGCCATCTTCCGGAATGTAACTCGGATTGCTCGTAAAAATGGGCGCATCCGGCATGGCTTCCCGCAGCAGCAGGAACGGCGAACTTCCAATTTTGAACGTGCCGCCAAAGACCACCCCCAGGATCATAGACGCCAGAAAGGCCTGAACCAGCGCAAAAACCGTCATCATCGGAGCTTCCCACTGGTGCGTCGTCTTTCGGCCCGGTCGGTCATCCCGGTTGGTGTAGATCAGTACCACGCCCAGAATGGCATTCCAAAACAGCCAGAGCAGAAAACTTCCTTCCTGACCGTGCCAGAAGCTGGAAAGGACGTACTCGGCAGGCAGCGCCCGCGAGGAATAGCTCCAGGCGTAGTGGTATTCGTAATAGTTGTTGAAGATGATGTAAAACAGGCTACCTACGATGCCCATAATGGCCACCGTGTGGACGTAGAAGGCACCCCGGGCCAGCCAGCGCCATTGGGTAAGCTCGGCCTTGTTCCGGAGCAGTTCGTTGTTCGCCAGGGCTATGCGCAGGTAGGCAAACGTCGATACCAGCGACGTTACAAAGGAAAGAATAACAAAAAAATGCCCGATTTCACCGGCAGTCGTATGAATCATGGTTGAATGGCTTAATGTTCTTGGATGACTCTTGTGCTGTTTCGCGGAGATGAGCGGAGCCTCGGTTTGACTCCGCTCATCTCCGCGAAATAACAGAAGCATCACTCGAACTTAAATACTCGCTTTTTGAGCTTCGTACTCCTTCGTTTCCAGCTTGTTTTCCTGGTATTTCGACGGACATTTCAGCAGGATCTTGTCGGCCCGGAAATGGTCGCCTTCCATGCTGCCGATGACTACCACCTGCTCCGACCGGTCGAAATCCTGGGGTTTGGGCGCGTTGTAGATCACCTTCTGGACCCGGTTTTCATTATCGATCAGCGTAAACTCGAAGTGGTTCGGATCAACCTGCGGCTGGTAGGTCATGTTCAGAATCTGACCCTTCGCGTCTTTGGTAAGTTTACCCACCACATGCACGCCGTCTTTTTCGCCACTTTCGGCCATTTCAGCCGCCTGGGTGAAGGTCACGTAGGAACTGGCGTCACCGGCCGTCGAAATGATGATGCCGATAGCCAGCGCAATAACAATGATGCCGAGAATATGGGTTGTTTTCATTTGTTTTAAGGATAAAGAGACAAGACGAGAGAGGAAAGAAAAAAACGGAAACGCTTTTGTTGCTCTCTGATCGATCGTCTCCTGTCTATTTCATAATTTCCTTTTCCAGCTTACTAATTTTGGTGTCCAGCCGAATGAGGTACAGAATAACCCCCGCGAAGGTGACCAGAAAAACCGCCACCACAACCCATATTTTACCATCGGCCCGAAGCCGGTCAGCCATCTCAATCTCCTGAGCCTGAGTGCTGAACGACAGCAGCAACAGCAAGCAAAGGACGAGGAATCTATGTATCATGTGTAAGAAAAGTATAAGTTAGTAACAAGTTTTCAAGCCTAATCATTCCGCCGTGGTGTGCGCTTTGGGCTGCACATCGTTGACGTTATCCAGCCGGTCGCGGAGTCGCCGGAGCCGCACCCGCAACTGCGTCATCCAGACGCCTATCAGCGTCATTCCGATGACACTGGGGTACAGCACCATCCGCATGCCATTGTCCATGTCATACTGACCGAAAGCCGGGTTGCCGCCGTTTCCGGGGTGTAGCGAGTCGGTCAGCCGGGGCAGCACGAAGATCAGCGGGACAAAAACCGCAAAGGCAAAAATGTTGTAAATCGCCGAAATCCGGGCCCGGCGCAGTTCATCGTCGAACGAATTACGCAGAATCAGGTAGGCAAAATACATCAGCATCCCCACGGCCACGCTGTTCAGTTTGGGGTCGTTCGGCCAGGGATCTCCCCAGGTCACACTGGCCCACAGCGAGCCCGTGGCACAACCCAGCAAACCGTACAGAATGGCGGCATTGGCAAACTCTACTGAGATATGGTCATCGTCCAGACGTCCTTTGCGCAGATACCGGATCGCAAAAATCATGGATGTCAGCATCAGAATCAGCATCGAAAACCAAAGCGGCACGTGAAAATAGACGTTCCGGATGCTCTCGTTCAGGATCGGCTGCCGGGGGACGGTACCGAGCAACCCGACCCAGATCACGTAGGTCATGATCACGACGGCCAGGGCTTTCCACCAGTGTTTTTTCATAGTCAGTTTAACTTCTCCACAAATAGGGAAATAACATTACCGAGAGCGCCAGGACGATGGCATCGATGGCCAGCAAAGTACCGATTTCGTCCAGACTTACGCTACGGTCTAATCCATCAAGTGCATTTTTTGATACCCGAATCAGCATAAGCAGCAGCGGAAGCACCACCGGAAAACTCAGCACCGCCATCAGCGTAGCGCTGTTTTCGGCTTTCGAGGCTATCCCAGCCACCAGCGTCAGCGAAGCAGCAAAGCCGATGGCCCCCAGCAATAAATTAACGATAAATAGGGGCATGTCCATGCCTTCGCCCGGCACACCCATCACCAGGGTATAAATACCGAAGCCCAATCCGGCCAGCACCAGCATCAGCAGGGTGTTGTACACGATTTTAGACAGTATAATTTTCTGCGGACTGATCAGAGTGTAGTAATACAACAGCCGACCCGCACGTTCCTGCACGAAGCTTTTGGCAATGGCGTTGATGGCCGTAAACAACAGAATAATCCAGAACAAGGCGTTCCAGACCATCGGCGTCAACTGGTTCCGGCGCAGGCTGAAACTCAGGAAACAGACAAAAACCGTGCTGACGATGTAGAGCAACATGCCGTTCAGGGCGTAGCGTTGCCGCCACTCCAGCCGAAACTCCTTGCCAATCAGGACACCAATCTGTTGCATGGTACTCGAAATAGGGGACTTAGCCCGTAAATTTTCTGGTACTGCCAAATCCGCCTTGAATTGTTTATACCAGATTTTGCAAAATTACAACACAAACCGCAGTTCCGCTTGATAAAAATACCGGTTTTTTCTTAAATCGGCCCGACCGCTCCGAACCGCCACCCGGTTTTGAAGCCCCGCAGTTTTCAAACTAATTTTGTCGTTTGATTCCTTTGAAAACCGCTGATCCAGAAATTTTGAAAGGTTCGGTTGTAAAAGCGAACAGGAATCGTTTAACTTGCGTTAGTTTGTAATAAATCTAAATAAGCCGGAGTTCATGGCAAACCGTAACGAAGACAAACGTAGTGTAGCCGATTTGAAAATCGGTGAAAAAGCCGTGATTCGGTCGTTCAGCGATCAGTGGCTGTCGCTTAAACTGCTTGAGATGGGGTGTTTACCCGGTACGGAAGTCAGCCTGCACTGCAAAGCGCCGTTGGGTGATCCTATTTGCCTGAACCTCTCCGGATACTGCTTGTCCATGCGGAAGTCAGAAGCCGCCACCATTCTGGTTGATTAATCGTACCGATATAGCCCTATACTGCGGGTCAGTTCGTGGCTATTTTATGTTATTGAATCCTTGAAATCAAAACCTGTCATCGCCCTGGTGGGCAATCCGAATTCCGGCAAATCGTCCCTGTTTAACCAGTTGACCGGTCTTCGTCAGAAAGTAGGGAATTTTCCGGGCGTTACGGTCGACAAAAAGTCGGGCACGGCTTTTCTGAACGATGGTACTGAAATCCTGGTGGTCGATTTGCCCGGCGTGTACAGCATTTATCCCAAATCCGCCGACGAACAGGTCGTTACGGACATCCTCGCCAATCCGACTCATCCGGATTATCCGGATCTGGCCATCGTCGTGGTCGATGCCTCAAATTTAAGCCGCAATCTGTTACTGTTCAGCCAGATTCAGGATTTGGGCGTGCCGGTAATCCTGGCCCTGAACATGCTCGATATTGCCCGGCAACAGCAACTGGACGTCAATGCCGTGCGGTTGTCAATGCAGTTGGGCGTTCCAGTCGTCAAGATAAACGCCCGGACGGGTGAAGGGCTGGATCGGTTGAAACAGGCGATCAGTCAGTTTAGTGGAAAACCGATTCACGGAAACCAGCTTTTTTACGATCCGGAACTGGCTACTACAACCACCGACGTCAAGGGCTTGCTGTCCGACGTTCGCAGAGAATACCAACTGACCAATAAATACCTGGCGCTTCAGTACGTCATTCAGCACGACGGTTTTTCGTTTCTGGGTCAACCAGAGCGCGTCGGGTTGGATCGGCTGATTGAAAAGTATAACTTCAACGAACTTGATTTTCAGGCCAAAGAAACCATCGGGCGTTACGAGCGCATTGTTGAGGTGGTCAGGGAAGTAGTCACGGACAAACGTCCGCTCGATCAGCCCACCTGGAGCCAGCGGATCGACCGGATTCTGCTGCATCCGTTCTGGGGCTACGCCATCTTTGCAACCATTTTGTTGTTGATTTTTCAGGCCATTTTTGCCTGGGCCCAACCCTTCATGGACGGCATCGACGCGGGGGTAGCCTGGTTGAACGGAACCCTGCACGAAAGCCTGCCCGAAGGTCCGCTGACCGATTTGCTGACCGATGGCATCATCGCCGGAATCGGTGGGGTAGTGGTGTTCATTCCGCAGATTGCCTTTCTATTTCTACTGGTTTCGTTGCTTGAAGAATCGGGGTATATGTCGCGCGTCATGGTACTTATGGACCGAATCATGCGGCAGTTTGGCCTGAACGGTCGGAGCGTGGTGCCGTTGATTTCGGGCGTGGCCTGCGCGGTTCCGGCCATCATGGCAACCCGTAGCATCGGTTCCTGGCGCGAGCGACTGATTACCATTCTGGTTACTCCCTTGATGAGTTGTTCGGCCCGGTTGCCGATTTACACCATCCTGATCGCCCTCGTCGTACCCGAGAAAACCGTGCTGGGTTTTCTGAATTTGCAGGGACTCGTGCTGATGGGACTTTATCTGCTCGGGCTGGTGGCGGCCTTGCTGGCTGCGTATGTCTTTAAACGCATTGTCAACGCCCGGGAGCGCGGGCTGTTTGTGATGGAGCTGCCGACCTATAAATGGCCCCGCTGGAACCATGTCGGCATCACGGTCTGGGATAGCGTGACCTCGTTTGTCTGGCAGGCCGGGCGGGTGATTGTTGCCATCTCAATTATACTTTGGGTGCTGGCTTCCTATGGCCCCGGCGATGCGCTGGACCAGGCCGAAAACCGGGTGCGTCAGCAATCCGGCAACCTTCCGGCTGAGGAAGTCGAAAACCGGGTTGCTTCCGAAAAGCTGGAAGCCTCCTATGCCGGGCGGTTCGGGAAGGTGCTGGAGCCGGTGATCAAACCGCTGGGATACGACTGGAAGATCGGGATTGCACTCATCAGCTCGTTTGCCGCCCGGGAGGTATTTGTTGGTACGATCGCGACGATTTATAGCATTGGCAGTGCGGAGGAAGGAAACGACAATACGGTACGGCAAAAGCTGGCGGCTGAAGTGAATCCGGAAACGGGTGGACCCATGTACACACCGGCCGTAGCGTATTCACTGCTGGTTTTTTACGTGTTTGCCATGATGTGCATGAGCACCATTGCGACGGTTTACCGGGAAACCCGGGGCTGGAAATGGCCGCTGATTCAGCTCGGTTACATGAGTGTACTGGCTTATGTCTCCGCCTTTTTAGTTTATCAACTTCTGAAATAAAAAAGATTTCCCGAATTGAAACTTGGCAATTGCCGCTGTTTCGCTTCGGGAAACCCTTCTAATGTTATCAAAGAATGCGTTACCAGAGCAATCCTTTCGAAATGATCGGATAGATGAAGTGGAAAAGAATGTAAGCAAAAATCATGACTGTCAGGACACCGAGTAATGAAATCTGATCGATTTCAAAGCGAGACCGACGGCTGGGACGATTGACTCTCCATTCTTTCTGAACAACATTTCTCATGGTAACTTTCGACTAATGGTGTGGTGTTAATTGATATAGCGGTGTTGGATATAGTTGCAAAGTTCAAAAACTAGCTTGATTCCGGGAAGCGTACAACTACGTAATTTGTAAATCAGGTAGTTTCCGCAACGGAAATTGTTCTTTTTACTTAACTAGGTTTCAAATTCTATTCCAATCCTCATTCAGGCCACTTTCAAGTTTAATGATGATTAGGTAAAGTGTTGGTTAGCAGAATTATTGCACCCAATAAAAGAACATTAAATTTGGTGCCCTATCGTATGTATTGCCTGGTAAAAAGTGAGTAAGTGTGGAGTTTTGTCTACACCACTTGTGAACCTTTTACACACTTAAGACCCGCGTATATCTACGATGGTTGGAGGGGAATTAGATTTCAGGAGAAAAAATTAATCTCTATTCGGGAGGTTCATGCTTAAAAGCAAGAAAGGTACTCAATCCCAGCGAAGTGCCTCAATTAGATCCGAAGCCGTCAAGCCAATCTGCCCGCGCTGACTAGCGGCCCGGTCGCCGGCGCGACCGTGTTCGTATACGCCCAGCACGGCGGCTTCCACGGGGTCGTAGCCCTGGGCCAGCAAAGCCGTCAAAATGCCCGTCAGCACATCGCCGGTTCCCCCGGTGCTCATGCCCGGATTTCCGGTCGAATTGAAGTGGGTAGTTCCGTCGGGGGTAGCAATGGCGGTGTTAGCTCCTTTCAGCACCACAACCAGCCGGTTTCGCTGGGCAAAATCCCGCAGAATGCCCAGCTTGTCATAATCACTCGTCCAGCGCCGGGTCAGCCGTTCAAATTCCTTCGGATGGGGTGTTAGAATGCTGTTTTTCGGAATCTGGTTGATCAGATCACGGTTTTGCGCAATCAGGTTGATGGCATCGGCGTCGAGAACCATCGGTTTTTTTACCTTACTGAGCAAATTCCGCAGCATTGACAGTGTTTCGGGGGCCGTGCCGATCCCCGGTCCGACACCGATGGCGGAATAGGTACTTGGTTCCGGGCTTTCCAGCTCTGACTGGCCGGTCAGAACATGAATATGACCGTCGGGCTGGCACATGGCTTCGGGCACGGCGGTTTGCAGTACTTCATAACCACAACGGGGTGTTTGCACCGACAACAGGCCTACTCCCGACCGCAAACAGGCCCGCGAAGCCAACACACTGGCCCCGATTTTTCCGTAACTCCCCGCCAGCAGCAGCGCGTGCCCAAACGAACCTTTGTGTGAAAACCGGTCGCGCTGACGGAGTAAATGCCGGACTTCCTTATCGGTGGTGTAAAAATAGGTGGTGGGCGTTCGTTCGATGAAAGCCCGGCTGAGGCCAATGTCCACCCACTGCCACTCGCCCACGTACCGGCTCAGTTGTGGTTGCAGAAAAGCGAGTTTAGGGAGTTGGAAGGTAACCGTATGATCGGGTTGTACAATGGTTGAATTCGGACCGTTGGCTGCATCGGCAAACAAACCGCTGGCGATGTCGACGGAGACGACCGTGGCCGGGCTGTGGTTCATGGCGTCGATGACCGACTGGACGATGCCCTCGGTGGTTCGGGACAGGCCAGAGCCGAGAATGGCATCGATCACCACTTCATTTGGCCGAATGACCGGAATATCCCGTTCGTTTTCGATGTAGTTGATGGAAGCAATCAGTTTCAGCCGCCGGTGGTTGTGCATAAAGTCTTCCGACTCGCGGGGCGCGTAGCGGACCACGTACGTTTGCACGGTGTACTCCAATTGAATCAGGAGCCGGGCAATGGCCAGCCCATCACCACCGTTGTTGCCCAATCCGCAGAAGATCCGTATCGGCCGGTTTTTATCAAAGCGAGCCGTGTACCAGTCGGTAAAAGCCTGAGCGGCCCGTTCCATCAGGTTGATCGGGGCAATCGGCTCGTGTTCGATGGTATATTGATCAAGGGCACGGGTTTGTTCGACGGTCAGAATCTTCATACGTTGGGTAGCAGAGGGCCAGCGGACTGCACTGGCGATTTAGGTATTCGACAGACGAAATAGCTAAAAAGCCGCTAACCTTCCAACCGTTCAATTTATTTCAGGCTAACTATTTATAAAACGGAAAATTATGGATACCTTTGCGGCTCAATAAGAATTTTCATACCCCCGAGATATCTACGGTCATGAGTGAGTTAATCAAACTGGTCGAATCTGAGAATGCAGGTCGCCGGGCTAGCTTCCCCGACTTTCAGGCAGGCGATACAGTCAATGTACACGTTAAAATCCGTGAAGGAAACAAAGAGCGGATTCAGGTTTACACCGGTACGGTCATCCAACGCCGGAACCCGAACACCAACGGGGAAACGTTTACGGTACGCAAAATTTCCAACGGTGTTGGGGTAGAACGGATCTTCCCGGTTCTGTCACCGAACATCGATAAAGTTGAGCTGGTTCGTCTGGGTAAGGTTCGTCGTGCCCGCCTTTTCTACCTCCGGGGTCGTCAGGGCAAGGCTGCTCGTATCAGAGAGCGGAAAGCGAAAACCAGACAGCCACAAGCGTAACGGTACTGCCATCAGAACGAGAAGCTGTCTGCAAAGACGGCTTTTTTTGTTTCACAAAAATGAAGAGTTAAGAATGAAGAATGAAGAGTTAGGCTGACGCACATTAACTCATAACTCTTAATTCTTAACTCTTAACTCCATCCATGATTTCTTTCTACAAATACCAGGGAACCGGCAACGATTTTATCCTGATCGACGACCGCGACGAATCGTTTCCGGTCTCGCAGGAACGCATTGCTCACCTCTGCCACCGTCGGTTTGGCGTTGGCGCCGACGGCCTGATTTTGCTCCAAAACCACCCGGAGTACGATTTCCGAATGGTCTACTTCAACGCCGACGGAGCCGAAGGAAGCATGTGCGGCAATGGTGGGCGCTGCATTGTCCGGTTTGCGCACGACTTGGGGCTATTCGAGAAACAAACCCGGTTTCTGGCGGTCGATGGCGAGCACGAAGCGGTGGTCGATGGGGGTGAGGTTTCGTTGAAAATGAACGAAATAGCGGGAATTGAGCAGCATCCTGATTACACCTTCCTGAATACTGGGTCACCCCATTATGTCAAGATTGTCGAGGATGTGGAAGCTATGGATGTAGTGGCCGAAGGACGGCCCGTTCGCTATAGCGAGCGGTTTGCACCCGGCGGTACGAATGCTAATTTCATCGAACCGATTGGCGACAACACGCTGTTTGTCCGAACGTATGAACGGGGCGTGGAAGAAGAAACCTATTCCTGTGGCACAGGCGTAACGGCTTCGGCTCTGGTGGCTCACCGGCAACTCGGCATGCAAAGTCCGGTGTCGATCCAGACGCTGGGCGGTAATTTGCGCGTTTCGTTCAGAACCCGGGATGATGGCAGCTTTACGGATCTCTACCTGATTGGCCCGGCGGTTCGGGTCTACAGCGGAGCCGTCGACGTTTAATCTTCAGCCCCCAGGATACCGCCGTGGAGGTGATAAATGGTTTTTGTCTGCATGTCGGGCTGGCGGCATAAATCCTTGGCTGCCACCCGGCTGCGAACCCCGTTGGTACAGACGACAATCAGTGTATCATACGCGAGCAATTCCTGCCGTTTGTTACGGATATCGGCCAGCGGAATGTTGACGCCACCAATATTGAATTCTTCAAATTCCCATTCATCACGCACATCGACAATCACGGTTTCCGGCTGGGTGACCAGTGACGCCATCTCTTCCGTTGAGATGTCTGTATACGTTTTCGGGTTCACGCGTGACAAAAATAAGGTGTTGCTTACCAAACACGAAAAATTCTGAGCGTGTTTGCCGTTGCGGCAAAAATGTTCACCGATCTTTAGTTGAAATTGAACCAAAGGAGTGGACTACCCGGTCGGGCTGTCAAGTTGTCATAGTCTGGCGCTCTGGAACAGTTGTTGGTAAGCTGTGAACATCGGTTTTATGTGTCAATTTTACTCCACGATTTATCATTATGAGCGCGACTGTTCAGGAAAAAGGTCAGATTTCGATTCATACGGAAAACATTTTTCCGATCATCAAAAAATTTCTCTATTCCGATCACGAGATTTTTCTGCGGGAACTGGTTTCGAATGCCGTCGATGCGTCCCAGAAGCTGAAGAAACTAGCCGGTTTTGGTGAGTTTGGCGGGGAACTAGGCGAGCTGAAAGTGACCGTAACGCTCGATAAAGAGGCTAAAACAATTACGGTCAGCGACCGGGGCATTGGGATGACGGCCGAGGAGATCAAGAAATACATCAACCAGATTGCTTTTTCGGGGGCGTCGGAGTTTCTGGAAAAATACAAAGACAAGCTAGACGAAAAAGGCGCAATTATCGGTCATTTTGGCCTGGGCTTTTATTCGGCATTTATGGTGGCTGAAAAAGTGGAAATCGTCACGAAATCGTACCGGGATGGGGCCGAAGCGGCTCGCTGGATCTGCGACGGTTCAACCGAGTTTGAAATTACGGAAGCCGACCGGGCCGAACGGGGCACGGATATCATTCTGCACATTGCTGCCGATTCCGAAGAGTTTCTGGATCAATACCGCCTGCGGTCGATTCTGGACAAATATGGACGTTTCCTGCCGATTCCGATTGAATTTGACGGCGAAACGATCAACAACACGACACCGATCTGGACCAAATCACCTTCGGAACTGACCGACGAAGATTACCAGAAGTTTTATAAGGAACTTTATCCGATGTCGGAAGAGCCGCTGTTCTGGATTCACCTGAACGTCGACTATCCGTTCAACCTGACCGGGGTGTTGTACTTCCCTCGGGTCAAAAATGACTTCCAGATCCGTCGCGAGAAAATTCAACTCTACAGCCGTCAGGTGTTCATCACGGATGAAGTCAAGGACATTGTGCCCGACTTCCTGATGATGCTCCACGGGGTGATCGACTCGCCGGACATTCCGCTGAACGTGTCGCGGAGCTTCCTGCAGGCCGACAGTAACGTCAAGAAAATCAACGGTTACATCACCCGGAAAGTAGCGGATAAACTGTCCGAACTGTTTCGAAACGACCGTGCCGGTTTTGAGCAAAAGTTCGATGACATCGGTCTGTTTGTCAAATACGGAATTGTCAGCGACGAAAAATTCTACGAAAAGGCGAAGGATTTCTGTCTGGTAAAAAACGTCGACGGCAAGTATTTCACGTTCGAGGAGTTTAGTACCGCGGTGAAGGAAAACCAGACGGACAAAAACGGGACGACGGTCTGGCTGTACAGCAACGACCGCGAGAAGCAGGACGGATTTATTGAATCGGCCAAAAAGCGCGGTTTTGAAGTGTTGCTGTTCGACAGCCTGATCGACAGTCATTTTATCAATACGCTGGAATACAAGCTCGAAAAAACCAGCCTGAAACGCGTCGATTCGGATACGTTCGACAAGCTCATCGACAAGGGCCTGAACAACGAAAGCGTCCTGTCGGAAGACGATCGGACGAAGCTGAAAACGCTGTTTGAAGAAGTGATCGGTACAAAAACCGCAACGGTTTCGGTGGAAGCCATGCCCACCGACGAACTGCCGGTGACGATTACCTTACCCGAGTTTTTCCGCCGGATGAAAGATATGTCGGCGCTGAGTGGTGAGCGGAATATGTTCGGAGCCATGCCGGATAGTTTCAACGTGGCCGTGAACGCCAACCACCCGCTGGCCGACCGGATTCTGAAACTAACTGACGCGGAAGAACAGAAAGTGCTCGTGAAACAAAGCCTCGACCTGGCCAAACTGGCGCAGGGAATGCTCTCGGGAGCCGATTTGACGGCTTTCATTCGCCGGACGGTCGAAACGCTGTAATTCGGTTGCTGGTTTAAAGTTTAGGGTTTGTAGTTGGAACATTTGTGCTAAACAATCCCAACTATAAACCCTAAACTATTTATAACTGTTACTGCACCGGCCGGCCGTATTTGGCTTCGTGCAATTGTTTGGCCTGACCTACCCAGTCTTCGCGTTCGATCCGGTCGGGGAAAAACTCGATGATATCGCTGAGTTTTTCGACATCTTCCGGGGTAAAATTGGCCAACTGCCGGAAGCTGAAAATACCGAGCGTGTGTAGTTTCTTCTCGAAAAAAGGCCCGACTCCTACAATGTCTTTCAAGTCATCGGCATCGCCCAGCGTGGCAACACCGATCCGATTGAAATTAAGTTCGGAAGCCCGGGAAGCAATTTTTCGGAGCAGCAACTCTTCGTCGCTCACCACTTTTTCAACCGGTTTTGGCGCGGGTGGAATCACCACCGACCGAATGGCTCTCTGGTTGCGCTGGCACTCATCCAGGGCGGCTTCTTGTTCGGTCAGAGCGGTCTGAAGCGCATTGATACGGCCTTGGGTAAAGAATCGGGCCAGCAGGTAGCCAACGAAGGCGGCAAAGGCCAGCAGGAGCAGGATTTCGGTAATGGCGACGCCCCGGCTTAAGGGATCAAAATTGAACATCGTTAATGGCGGTTTTAAGTCAATGAATGGTTACGAAAGGCGGTATTTCTGCTGGTAAAGCACGTTGGCCTGGCCTACCCAGTCTTCGCGTTCGATCCGGTCGGGGAAGTACTCCAGAATGTTAGCGATTTGCTCTACATCGGCGGGCGTACAGTTGGCCAGTTGCCGGAAGGTGTAAATGCGCAGGCTGTGCAACTTTTTCTCAAAAAACGGACCTACTCCGTTGATCTCCTTCAAATCGTCGGCTTCGGCGTACGTGGCCAGTCCTATTCGATTGAAATTCAGTTCATTGGCTCGGGCTGAAATGCGTTGCAGCACTACATCTTCCTGCAACACCTGGCTGGCTTTCACGCAGTCTTCCACCTGGTTTTCGGTTTTCGTTAGCAGCGTTTGCAGTTGGCGAATGGTGTTCCGACGAATCACGTACCCGATGATGAACCCGAGAGTTCCGGCGACGAACAGCATAATCCAGAGTTGCAGGGTAGCGTCTGGCAACTGGTGGGGATTCATTTCGAACATAATAGTAACAGTTAGGGATTGCTGACTACGGTTATTGGTTGACGACGATGGCGGTTCGGCGGTTTGCTTTACGGCCTGCTTCGGTCTCATTGGAGGCAATGGGCTGGGTTTCGCCTTTGCCCTGCAACTCAATCTGGCTGGCAGCGATGCCGGCAGCCACAAACTGGCGTTTCACGGCGGCAGCGCGTTTTTTCGAGAGCATCAGGTTCAACGCATCCGAACCGACATTGTCGGTATGGCCGGTCACTACAAGCTTCTGATCCGGGTGTTGGGTCAGGTATTCCTTCGTTTTACGGAGGAAAGCGTTGGTTTCAGCCGTTTGGATGTACTCGATTTTTCCGGTATTGAAGTATAAATCCATCGGTTCGAAGATGGACGCAAATTTTTCCTTCGTTGCCAGCTCTTCCTCAGCAGTCGGTTTTTTCCCTTTGACCAACACCTCATCCAGAAAGGCAAACTGAACAGCGCCGTACAGTGAGTCGCCGGCTGGTGTGAAGACCAGGTCGGTTTTGCTTTCACCACCGGTTTTGAGTTGATGCTCGGGCACGCCGAGGCCTATCAAATACGCCCGAATGTCGTTAGCGCGGGCTACTCCTAAACTTGCTTCGCCAGACAAATTTTGTTCACCAGAATCATAAAAACCGGTCAGTTGAACATGCTTACCCGGATTAGCTTTCAGATAGGTCGCCAGGGAGTCGATAAGCGGCTGCACACCGTTGAGGTTTGCTTTGGAACCGGACTTGGCGAAGGACGCGTTACTGGGTGACTCAAATATCACCGTCGTGCCATCAGAAAAAGACAAACCAGGGACGGTAAAAGCGGGTGCCGTCGGATTGGAAACCGACGCCGTGGGGGCAGGGGAGTTGTCGTCGGGACAGAGCTGTTTGATGCGGCAGACGTGCCAGTAGGTTGATCCGCCCATCCAGAGGAAGAGCAAGACCAGCCAGGGGATTTTGTTGGTGAACATGGAGGAACAGGAAATTTGAAGGTTGTAATCTTTCTTTGAGACTCGAATAAGGCCGAAAAGTAATGCGTATCCTTCATTATTTTTTGCAAACTCCGTCAGTATCACCCGGCTAGACACAAAACCGCCCGACCGTCGTTGTCGACAGCCGGGCGGTTTTGTCTGTGCAGTTCGGAAACACCCGAACCACCGGTTTTATCGATTCATCGAAACCAGGAATTCTTCGTTGTTCCGGGTGCCGCGCATCCGGTCGAGCAGGAAATCCATCGACTCCATGGCGTTCATGTCGGCCATGTGTTTGCGGAGAATCCAGATCCGTTGCAGGGTTTCCTTGTCGAGCAACAAGTCCTCGCGACGGGTGCCCGAAGCCAGCACATCGACTGCCGGATAAACCCGCTTGTTGGCCAGTTTCCGGTCGAGCTGGAGTTCCATGTTACCGGTTCCTTTGAATTCCTCAAAGATCACCTCGTCCATTTTAGAACCTGTATCGATCAGTGCGGTGGCAATAATAGTCAGCGAACCGCCGTGTTCGACGTTCCGGGCGGCTCCGAAAAACCGCTTCGGCTTGTGCAGGGCGTTGGCATCGACCCCACCCGACAGAATCTTGCCCGACGACGGCACGACGGTGTTGTACGCCCGCGCCAGACGCGTGATCGAATCCAGCAGAATCACCACATCATGACCGCATTCGACCATCCGCTTGGCTTTCTCCAACACCATCGAAGCGACTTTAACGTGCCGTTCGGCCTGTTCGTCGAACGTCGAGGAAATCACTTCGGCGTTAACACTCCGGGCCATATCGGTTACCTCTTCCGGGCGTTCATCAATCAGCAGAATGATCAGGTACACCTCGGGGTGGTTTTTCGTAATCCCGTTAGCGATGTCCTTCAGCAATACGGTTTTACCGGTTTTCGGCTGGGCCACGATCATCCCGCGCTGGCCTTTTCCGATGGGCGCAAAGAGGTCCACCACCCGGGTCGAATACTGATCCGGTCGGTAACTCAGCGTCAGTTTTTCTTCCGGAAACAAGGGCGTCAGGTATTCAAACGGAATCCGGTCGCGGATTTCTTCGGTCGTTTTCCCATTCACCGACGACACGCGCAGCAGGGCAAAATATTTTTCACCTTCTTTCGGCGGTCGGATTTGTCCACGCACCGTATCCCCGGTTTTCAGACCGAAAAGCTTGATTTGTGACGGTGATACATATATGTCGTCGGGGCTGGCGAGGTAGTTGTAATCCGCCGACCGTAGGAAACCGTAGCCTCCGTCGGACATAATTTCCAGTACACCTTCGTTTTCAATAATCCCATCAAACTCCCGAACGTGCTGGTTGTATTGCCGACGGATGCGATTGGTATACTCATCCGGACGGGCAACCTCGCGTTGCTGGCGCTCGGGTTGTGGGGCGGATTGGGGTGCCGGAACCTCGGGTTGAGCAGGCTGAGCGGGTTGTTCAGGGGCAACAGGAGCAATCGCCGTTACGTCGCCCTCCGTTTCGGTAGCCGGGGTGAAAAAATCATCGGTATCGGGTTCAATGGCAAAGTCAAGAACCGGTTGCTCGACGTCCCGCTTCCCGTTCCGGAACGGATCATTCCGGCCTGCGCGCTCCTGCCCGGGTTTGCGTTCTACCGGTTTTTCATTGACCGGAGCAATCGGAACCGGAGTCGTTTCCGGCTGGACACCGTCGGTGTCTTTCCGAATTCGCTGGCGCATCCGACGAGGGTCGCTTCCTTCGGGCTGGTCGCCACGGTTCGGCCGGGCCGGGCCGTTTGCTTCCGGTCCGCGCCGGTTTTGCATCCGATTGGCCGGGGCTTCGGGAGTCCGGCCATTTCGTGAACCATTGTCGCGGTTTGGGCGAACGGGGGCGGGCCGGTTTTCTTCGGTTACTTCCGCCGGTGCAGGCGTTGGGGTTTCAGGTTGGATTGGTTCAGCAATGGCGGCCGGGGCTTCCGGGGCCGTCACAACGGTTTCAGCGGCCGGAGTTTCAGTCCGGGTCCGGCGGGTTCGGCGCGGGGCTTCCGCAGCGGTTTTTGCCGGCGCCTTCGAGCCATTTTCCGCAGCGGCCGGAACGGGTTCAGGGAGCAGGGCTTGCTGGTCTAAGATTTTGTAAACCAGGTCCTTTTTATTCAGTTTACTGATGTCGCGAATGCTGAATGATTCCGCAATCGCTTTCAATTCTGATAAGAGTTTCAGATCGAGTTCTTCCTTATTGTACATAAAAGCCAGAGTAAGCAAAGAGGGCTTTACTTGATGAATGTGAGATAATTGTCGATTCGTCAGCTACGGCGAATTGTGGACGAGTGAATCCAAACGGGGAAAAGTAGTGCTAAAAATTTTTCGATTGATTCCAGTCAGATATTTGCTTGACCTATGCACTTGCAGCCACTGTTTCAGTCGGTGACACGATTACGCTGATGCGTGATGCGGTTTTAACGAGGGACAGTTCGTTCAGGTGGATTTGGCTGGCAGCCTCAGATTACACGGATTAGGCAGAATACCCCTGAATCGGGTCGGAAACTATATGACCACAATGTTAAGAGTTTAATCCCGCTTTGTCAACAAGAACGTGCAAAACCCGTAAATGTTTTATTAGCAATCAAAAATAGAGCCAAAAATCATGGCAACTTTTCGAGCGGGGAATCAGTCTGCGTCCGAAGATAGAGCATTCGGGATGGAAATGCAAACTGGCCGCTATGTTTCTCAACAATCGTTAGCAACTGATAGTTCACATTTTCTTTTACCTTGTTAAATTCCCGCCAGTCGCTGGTAGCCACGTAGTACTGAATCAGCACATCGAGGGAGCTTTCACCGAACGTATCGAACTGAATCAGAGCCGGATTCTGGTTAGTCATCGGCTGACTATCGAGGTAATATCGAATGTCTTCAACAATAGCCCGCAGTGTTTCGGGCGGGGTGTCGAGGGCCAGCCGAAGGAAAAATTTAGTTCGGCGCTGGCTGCGTTGCGTCAGGTTGTCGAGCGATTGAGAGATCATCAGCCGGTTCGGAACGGCAATCTGGCTGCCGTCGTCGGTGCGGAGCCGGGTGCTGCGAAAACCAATTCGTTCGACGGTTCCAGTTACCTGATTCGGGCCGGTTCCGGCCGTGACAGTATCCCCGGTGATAAAAGGCTGGTCGAGCAGAATGGCAAACGAGGCAAACAGGTTTTCGAGGGTTTCGCGGGCGGCCAGGGCAATCGCCAGACCGCCGATACCGAGGCTCGTAACGAGAGCAATCACATTTACGTCGAACACCAGGCCGAGCGTAGCAAAAAAAGCGATGGCTGAAACGCCCAGAATGACCAGATCCCGGATGAAGGGGACGAGCTGGTCGTCGAGCTTGGTTTCGGTTTGTTCGGCTCTTTTCTGAAAAATCAGTCCCACGAATTTCACAAACCGGATGGCAATCCAGGTCAGCGCAACCATGATGGTGGTCTGGTAGAGCCGGATGATGATGAGCCGGTACCCAAATTCGGTGCGCGGAACAAGCCCCCACTGGTCAGGAATCGCCAGTCGGTCGAAGGCCAGAAACAGAACGATGAGCAGGATCAGGAATTCGATCGGTTTGCGCATCATACGCAGAAAATCACTGACCGGAATCGACCCCGCATCCGGTTTCATGATCCGAAATAAAAACCGGCTCAATCCCGTCGATAAAACCCGTTTTATCCATAACCCCAACAGAATAATCAGGGCGAACACCACCACATTGCCGATCGAGTTGCCCAGAATCCGTTGTTCAAACCACTCCAGTACTGCTTCCATGCCGCATTTTAAGCATTTTTAACAACCAAAATTGAGGAATCTGCCTGCGATTTGCAATTTTTGCAGAGATGAACATGGCCATTGACTGGGGCAACAGCGCCATTAAAGCTGGTATTTTCGAGGAGGAAACGTTGCTTGAAGCCCATCCTCATTTATCGACGGATAACTTGCGGGCTTTAATTCAGAAATTTGCACCCGATGCCGTCGTTGTATCATCGACAAACCGTCCGGCCGGGCAGTTGCGGGAGGAGCTTTCACTCAAACCGACCGTGTTCTGGCTGGCGTTGGATGGGTATACGCCGGTACCGATGGAGAAACAGTATGACACCCCGCACACCCTCGGTACCGACCGGATCGCGTCGGCGGTGGGCGCGAAGGTGTGTTTCCCGGCCGACGATTGTCTGGTGATCGATCTGGGAACCTGCGTGACGTATGATTATGTCGATGCAAACTCGGTTTTTCACGGTGGGATGATTTCTCCCGGTTTTCGTATGCGATTCCAGGCCATGCATTCGTTTACAGAAAGGCTACCTTTGGTGGAACCGGAGGAATACCGGCCCTCGTTGCTGGGGAAGAATACGCGCCAGGCCATGCAGGCCGGCGTCATCAACGGACTACTGGCCGAATTAAACGGAATCATCGACGCCCATCGCAACGAAAATCCGGCGGTGAAGGTACTGATTTGCGGGGGCGATGCGCCTTTCTTTGAAAGTAGCCTGAAACCCACCATCTTTGTAGTTCCGGAATTGGTACTGATTGGATTGAATCGTATTTTACAACATAATGTCTATCGTTCGTAACGGAGTTTATTCCGTCCTCTTCGCCAGCCTGGGCCTGCTGGGTTTATCTTCGCATTACGTTCAGGCTCAAGGTATTGGTAATTCTCCTTATTCTTCGCTGGGGGTTGGCGAGATTTATGGCAACAACAATATAACCAATTTGGGAATGGGCGGTATGGGTACGGCCTATGCCAATAGCTTCTTCCTGAACAGCGTCAATCCGGCTTTGCTGGTGCGCAACCGCTTTACCATTTTTGAAGTCGGTTTGCTGGGGCAAACGAAGCGGATCTCTGACAATAGGGGCCAGAACCAACAGGATTTTGGCGCTAATTTAAGCTACCTAAACCTGGCTTTCCCGATCACCAAATACTGGACGGCGGGCATTGGGCTGCGGCCCTACAGCTATGTCGATTACCAGACGACGCTTTACCAGCGCGTACCGGGGACGATTTATGAATCTGAATATGTTTACCGGGGGCGGGGTGGTCTAAACCGGGCTACGGTCACCAACGGTTTCAGCCTGACCAAAAGCCTGTTCGTCGGTGTTGAAGCGGCTTTTGTCTTCGGAAATATTACCAATGATTCAGATTCCCGGCTGTTGATTGGTGGGGATGATATTACCGTGAAACGGTCGACGCTCAACAGCTATGGCGATGTGGTCTGGCGGCTGGGTGCAGCCTGGCGCCCCAAACTGGGTAAAGACTGGTTTTTGAACATCGGTGGAACCATTGACCCCATGACGAAGCTGGGCGGTGATGCCGTCGATACCTACCAGCAAATCGATGCCAACGGTACGCAGATTTCAAACCCGGATACCGTTAGCATACGTACCAATGGTTCGCTGACGTTACCGGCCCATTTTCGGGGTGGTATTGTGCTGGAGAAGTTTCAGAATATTGCTTTTGGCGTTGAATTCGGGTACCAACCCTGGTCGAAATTTACGAAGCTTGACGGTAGCTCGGGCAATCTGAATGACAGTTACTCCCTGGCCGCCGGATTGGAATACACCCCGAAAGTGCGCTCAAGCCGCTACCTGGATCTGATCCCGTACCGGCTTGGGTTCAATTATACGAAACTGCCATACACCGTCGGTGGGAAGCAACCGAACGATATGAGTGTGAGTCTGGGTTTCTCGCTGCCGGTGGGCCAGTTTGTCAACTCGATGACCATCTCATTGACAGGGGGGCAGCGCGGATCGATTGCCGACGGCCAAATCCGGGAGCGTTACGGGAAAATCGGTCTGAGCCTTTCCCTCAATCAACAATGGTTCCAGCGCTACAAAATCGACTAATTCCCGATGAACGAATGCCGTTCACACAAGTGGCTGAACCAAGCCCGGCCGGGTTGCGTTGTACGGATTGAAGTGATTGACAACAAAATACGATGACAGGAACGTTTCTCCGCACGCTTGCTCTCATAACAACGGTACTGAGTGTTGGATTGGCGGGTTGCAAAGAAGAACCGGCAGCCCAAAAAACCAAACCGTATACCGGGCCGCTGGAAGAGATTAACAACGTGCAGGTGTTGTACAGCGAGGCCGGGGCACTGAAGGTGAAAATGAACACGCCTTTGCAGTACAAATACCAGTCCAACGACCGGGTGTATCCCAAAACCGTCAACATTGAATTCTACGGCCCAGACCGGCAGGTTGAAACCACTCTGCGGGCTGATTCGGGCCGGTACGTTCACGCCCAGAACTTCTACCGCGTCATGGGAAATGTGGTGGTGATCAACCGTAAAACCAACCAGGAACTCTATACACCCGAGTTAAACTGGAATCCGACGACCAAGAAGGTTTATACGGAAAAAGCGGTCAAGATTCTCAGCAAGAACACCAATGAGCGCCTGGAAGGCGTCGGGTTGGATACTGACCAGACATTCTCGCACTATTTCATTCGGAAGACTTCCGGTATTTTCCGAATAGCCGGGCAATAATCACGGTTGTTTCGACGCCCGTTCGCGCTGCACCCGACAGGTATCCAGCACTTTACTGGCTTCTTTCACCTCAGTAATGACGGTTTCATTGCCCCATTTGTTGTAGATGTAGGTTGTGATTTCGGCAATGTCGATGTCGGTTAACTGGCGGTTTTCGGGCATCGGGCGGTTGTAAGTCCGGCCGTTGACAGTAATTGGCCCCTGTTGCCCGTACCGAATCAGGCAAATCACGGTTTCCTTGTTTTTCAGAAAGTCTGAACCGTTGATGGGTGGATAGAGGGCTTCCAACCCTTTCCCGTCTTCCTGGTGGCAGTTGGCGCAATGCTGCGTATACAACTGATAGCCTTCCACAAAATACTTCTCCTGCTTGAGTTGTTCCTGGCTCTGGCAGCCGATCAGAGCCAGGAACGGCAGTAACGCCAATCCCCTCGTGAATCGTTTCATTTCGTTTGGTATTCGGCCAGCAGTTTTTCCATGTCAGCCATGAGTTTGTCGGCGCCTTCTTCGGTCGTGCCGTCATACATGCCCCGCACATGCTTCTCCTTGTCGACCAGCACAAAATGGCCGCTATGGAGCAGACCACCCGGCGCACCGGCATCTTCTTGGGCCACCACCATGTAGCTTTTGCCGGTTTTGAAAATCTCCGCTCTCGGTCCCGTAGCAAACTGCCATTGGTTACCCGTAATGCCCAGATTGGTGGCAAATTCTTTCAAAACAGCGGGCGTATCGCGCTGGGGGTCAATGGTGTGCGACAGAATCATCACGTCCGGATTGCCCTTGAATTTGTCGTACACCCGCTTCATCTGTGTTTTCATCTTCGGACAAATCGTGGGGCAACTCACAAAGAAGAAATCCGTGACGTAAATCTTCCCGTCGAACATGGTATTGGAAACCGGCAGGCTGTCCTGATTCACAAACTGAAACGGCGGAATTTTGTAGTAAATGGTATCGGTGACGGTTTTACCGTCCACGACTTTGGTAACTGTATCCCGTTCTCCGTAAATCGGCAGGCGGTTTTCCTGTGATGAACAGGCCGCGAGCACCGACGACAGGGCGATCAGGAGGGTACCGGATTTAACAATCGAAAACATACGGTGATAATATCGGACTAGGGCTTCAACATGGAATCGATACTAGATAACTAACACGCTCAATTCCCTAAGAATTTCTTTGCCTGGTCAATTCCGCCGTTTATTTTCTCTTTAATGTCGTTTATTTTCTTCATTTCTTCATCCAAATACGCTCTCGCCTGGGTCTCATCCAGGGCTTTGAGCGTATCGGAGTTATAGTGAGTCATCCAGTGGTGCATCAGGCTGTCGGCTTCGGTCAACGATTTGTTGATTGCCAACCCTTCTTCCTGCCGGTTTTTCAATTCGGGCGTACCCGGCTTTACTTTTGACAGGCTGTCGATCTGCTGGCTGATGGCATCTTTCAGATCGAGCATCTCGGTGTTTCGGGGCATCACTTCATCGTGAATAACCAGCAAGGAATCCTGAATCTGTTGAATATCCTTGGTCTCTCCGCTTTTCTGGCAACTGCTGATGAAACCGGCGAGGGCGAAAACAGGAAGGAGTATTTTTTTCATGGGGTATACGGTGATTACGTTATGGAAGCTGAAACTTTCCTGACAAGCCGGGCGGCCGGGCGGTTGAAAACCCGGTCAGGAAATCCGGTTTACGATGTTACGCTTTCTGCGAAAGCAATTCTTTGGCATTTTTCAACACACTGGCGGATGGATTTTTACCCCCGATCATCTGCGCAATTTCCTGCACCCGCTCAGTAAAGCTGAGTTTTCGCACCCGGCTGACGGTCCGGTTGCCCGAATGGTCTTTGTACACAAAATAATGCGCTTTGCCCTGGGCGGCAATCTGGTGCAGGTGAGTGATCGCAATGATCTGGTGGCTGTGCGCCATATCCCGCATCATGTTGCCCATTTTAATGGCAATCTCGCCCGAAACTCCGGTATCGATTTCGTCAAAAATGATCGTTGGCAACGACCGCTTGCTGGCCAGAATGTATTTGATCGTCATCATCAGGCGCGAAAACTCTCCACCCGACGCGACATTTTTCAACTGCTGCGGTTTTACACCCTTGTTGGCGCTGAATAGAAACGAAATCGTATCGATGCCGCTGGTACTGGGTTTGCCGACTTCCAGGTTGATCTTCAACGACGCGTTGGGCATGCCTAAATCTACCAGCAAACTGTCGATCTGCTTCTCGATTTGCTCCAAAACCGCCCGGCGCGAATCCGACAGCAACTGAGCGCTCACCATCAGTTGGTGAAGGGCGGCTTCGCTTTCGCCCTTCGCCAGCGCGAGTTCTTCGTCCGAATTCAAAATCTTGCTGACTTTCTTTTCCAGCATAGCCTGAATGTCGAGCAGTTCGGTGATGGTTTTAACGGCGTGTTTGGTCTGCAACTGGTAAATCAGGTTGAGCCGTTCCCGGATGGTTTCCGCCCGGCTGTCGTTGGTTTCGATGTTGTCCTGCTCGGTACTGATTTCCCCAGCCAGATCACGTAGTTCGATCAATGCACTTTGCGCCCGGTCGCGGATGGCGCCAAACCGTTCGGCCAGGCGGGTAACGTAGTTCAGGTTGTTGACAACATTTTTCAAATAAACAACCACCGACTGTTCGGCATTGTCGAGGTAATCCCACGACAGTTGCAGCCGTTCCTTGATGTCTTCGGCGTTTTCCAGAATTGTCAGTTCCTGCTCAAGCTGTTCCTGCTCGTCGGCTTGCAGACTAAGTCGTTGAAGTTCCTCATACAGGAAATTGTTGTAGTCGAACTCCTTTTTCATCGTAGCCGTTTCGTTCAACAGTTGCTCGTAGGCTTCCTGTTTGAGCCGAAACTGACGGTAATCGGTCCGGTATTGCCGCAACAGCGCATCGTTCTGGGCGTAGGTATCGACAATTTCCAGTTGGTATTCATTCGAGCCCAGCAGAATCGAATCGTGCTGGGAATGGATGTCCATCAAATGGCTGGTCACCCGGCGCAGAATATCGAGCGTTACAGGCGTGTCGTTGACAAAGGCGCGGGATTTGCCGCTGGGGCTGATTTCCCGGCGAACGAAGCAGGTGGTGTCGTAGTCGAGGTTTTCTTCGTCAAATAAATTCTCAATGATGTACCCCGACACGGCGAAGACCCCTTCAATGACGCATTTCTCGTCGGGGTTATAGAGCGTTTTGGTATCAGCCCGGTTGCCCATCAAGAGGCCAATGGCCCCGAGCATGATGGATTTTCCCGCTCCCGTTTCGCCCGTGATGATGTTCAGCGAGGAATCGGGGTCCATTTCCAGGTGTTCAATCAGCGCGTAATTTTTTATCAGTAAATGCGAGAGCATAGTAAAGTCTAAAAGGGAGCTTTTTCGTCCAGAATAACTTCCTCAAGGGTTTGAATGGGGACAGTATGCGTGTGGTCCCGGTGGTCCCGCATGAATAGCTGAGTTCCTTGTTTATCAAATAGCCGACCATGCAAGGTACGTCCGTCGGTCAAAACCAAATGAACGTCGGTTTGCAGAAGCCGGGCCGCCGTTTGTTCCGACCAGTTCAACACGTCCGTTGCCCGAATGCGAAGTAAGCGTTTCCCCATGAATTATCGGAGTAACTTTCGGTAAACTTCGGTTTTGGCCGGGTCCAGGGCCGACAGGAGCGTAAACGCCTGTTGCCGTTCCTCGCGGGAGCCTTCGTTCATGATGTTGAAGAGTTCTTCTCCTTTGGCATCGAAAAACGTATTGATCACCACCGAATTAGGCCGTAGCTGGCTGACCTGCCGAATCGTCGACAACACCTCCAGGGTTTGCTGACGCGCGATGGCCGGGTTTGCCGTGAAATTGTCCAGTACCTGTCGGTGGTAAGTATACAGCGCATCGTGGTAAGGAACAAACTGCTGGCTTTGCAGATTTTCAATCAGCCAATACCGATTCCGAATGTCCCCCTGCGCTCCCCAGGCTCCTCCGCCCGCGCTCTGGTTGGCCAGCGACATCACATTGTAAGCCCGCTGAAAGAAGAGTTTGCCACCCTGTTTCCCGAACGAATCATAATCGACGCCCAGCATGATGAGCGCGTGAAACGCCAGTAGGGAGGTAAGCTCGTTTTCTGGCGCATAGGTGTTTTCATTGAAAAACATTGGGTTGTTCGGCCGGAACGGGAAGTTGAATGAATTGTCGATGTACCGCAGCGTAACCGTCTCGTAATTGCTGCCGTACACTGGCCGCAACACAATGACCTGAGCACGGCCCTCGTAATAGTTCTGAGAAGGAACCTTCAGAATATCGATCACCAGTTTACAGTTGATGCGTTCTTCAGGATTAAAAGCGTCGGTGGTCCACCGGCGGTTGTTCATAAAGTCGGTGATGAACGCCTGCATCTGGGGAAAAATCTGACGGTCGGTCACCTGCGACGAATTCGCCTGGTTGAAGTTGACTGTGACCTGACAATTCAGTTCCTGCGCCTGGCTGCTTCTGGCGACAAGACCCAGGATAACCGTCAAAAGCCCAATAATGGCTGGTAATTTCATACGATTTAAAGCTTTTCCTCAACGAGATTCAGCAAATCTTCGGCCACTTTATCTTTTGATTTCAGGTCGAATTCATAAACCCGTTCGTCTCTGTCAATAACGGTAATTTTGTTGGTATCGTGCCCAAAACCGGCTCCCGAATCGCGCAACGAATTGAGAACAATAAAATCAAAGTTCTTTGCACGAAGTTTGGTCAACGCGTTGGCCTGCTCGTCCTGCGTTTCCAGGGCAAAACCGACAATGAGCTGATCCGGCCGTTTTTGCCCGCCCAGGGTGGCGGCAATATCGACGGTTTTTTTCATCGCCAGATCAAACGTGGCTTCTTTCTTCTTGATCTTCTGATCGGCAGGGTGAAGCGGGGTATAGTCGGCTACGGCTGCAGCCAGAATCACCACTTGAGCGGTCGGAAAGGCTTCTGCGGTGGCTTCATACATTTCCTGCGCCGAACGGACAGCAATCCGCCGAATCGTCGGGTCGGGAAAGGGCAAGGATGTCGGGCCGCTGACGAGTGTAACCTCCGCACCTGCCTGCGCAAACGCGCGGGCGATGGCATAGCCCATCTTCCCGCTGGAGTGGTTGCTGATAAACCGGACCGGATCAATCGGTTCCTGCGTTGGCCCGGCCGTAATCAGCACCTTTTTATGCCGGAACAGCGGGCGATGGGCCAGATGCCGTTCGAGGTCGGCCAGAATGTGTTCCGGTTCAGCCAGTCGCCCTTCGCCTACCAGCCCACTGGCTAACTCGCCGTGTTCAGCCTGAATCAGGTGATTTCCGAACGAATCGAGTCGCCGGAGATTATCGAGTGTGGTCGGATGACGGTACATATCCAGATCCATCGCCGGGGCTAGAAAAACCGGGCATTTCGCCGACAGATACACGGCCGACAGCAGATCGTCGCAGAAGCCGTGGGCGAACTTGGCCAGCGTGTGGGCCGATGCCGGGGCTACCACGATCAAATCCGCCCAGAGAGCCAGTTCCACATGGTTGTTCCACTGGCCGTCGCCGGAAGCCTGGTTGACGAACTCCGACAGCACCGGACGTTTGGAGAGCGTTGCCAGCGTCAGTGGGGTAATGAATTCCTTCGCCGAGGGAGTCATCACGACCTGGACTTCGGCACCAGTTTTAACCAGTAGCCGGACCAGCAACGCCGATTTGTAGGCGGCAATGCTCCCGGTCACGCCCAGCAAGATTTTTTTTCCGGTCAGAGTAGACATAGCACAAAAGTACAAACCAAAAATAAACCGGGGAAGGTCAGAACCCACACAGAAAAACCGCCATCGCGTTTTTTCCTGGGCTTTCTGCGCTTCCCCGGCTGTTGGGTATCAGACTAGAAATCAGAGGTTGCCGGTCGGCTCTTCGTCGACGGTGCGCCACTGCAATTTACCTTCCAGAAATTCGTCGGTGGCCACGGTGGTCGGTTTCGGGAGCCGCTCGTAGTATTTCGAAATCTCGATCTGCTCGCGGTTTTCAAACACTTCTTCGAGGTTATCGACGGCCGAAGCGAATTCCGAAAGTTTATTGCTCAACTCTTCTTTCATTTTGCTTGAAATCTGCCGGGCCCGTTTTGAAATGATTGAAACGGATTCGTACAGATTGCCCGTTGCAGCCGCGATTTTGTCGGTATCCCGGGTGATGATCGAAGGATTACTTGCCATAATGTTGTCTTTCAATTGGTTGATAGTGAGCCGGTTCATGAAAACCGGTTATTGAGCGGTGGCCGTTACTTTGGCCGGTTTTTGCTGCTGGTTTAACTTCTCTTTCTCCTGGGTGGCAATCGTCTCCAGTTCCTTACGGCTGTCTTCATACATCCGCTCGGCTTTTTTCAGATCCGGGCTTTTCGGGTACTTATCCACCAGGGCCAGGTAATAGGTAACAACGTCCTGGTGACGTTCTTTCAATTTATCCGAAAAGCTGTTTTTCGCCAGGTGATACTGGGCATCGACCCGGAGGTACGCCAGTTCTTCGTTAAATTTCGAATCCGGATACTCGCGCAGGAAATTACTGATCGAGACGACCGACGAGCGGTAGTTGGCGATGTTGGCGGCACTGGTTTTATAATACAGCTTGGCTTTTTCATACGCCTTCAGTTCCAGTTTGTCACGCAGCACCTTGATGTAATCGGTACATTCCTGCCGGAACGGGCTTTGCGGATTGGCATTGATAAAATCCTGCAAAGCGGCCATCGCCGTCAGGGTGTTGGATTGATCAAGGTTGTAATTCGGTGAATCCTTGAACAGCGACAGGGCGTAGAAATACATCGCTTCGTGGGCGTAATCACTCCGGGCAAAGGTTTCGTAGAACTGCTTGAAGTGAAAGGCCGACAACTGGTAATTCTGTTGCTGGTATTCGCAATGGGCCCGGTAAAACTGCGCCATTTCCGACTCCGTACTCCCTTTCAGGATTGGAATCAATTCTTCAAACAACAGTCCGGCTTTGTAGAATTCGCCTTTCTTAAAGTAAGCAACGGCGGCCTGGTACTTCTCGTCGTCCGTACCCTTTTTCTGTAATTTCTGAAAGGGGCTGCATGATGTAAAAAGTATCATCAAAACAACCGCCAGCGTACCTGCTTTCCAACAATGCTGCATAGAATGCAAAATTAATAAAATTCTCTGTAACAGTAACGATTGCACGGTTTAAATAGTGCGGAAGCGGTGGCTGGATGCCCTTAAAAAAAGGAGCAGTAAACAGCTTACTGTTTACTGCTCGTCTCTGAAGATTAATAGTTATTGATGGCTGACCATCAGTTTCTTCGTCGCAATTGTCTTTCCGTCAAGCGACAGTTGGTAGAAGTACATGCCTGAATTTAGTTCACTGGTCGTAATCCGGATTTTCCGTGCATTCTTGTCCAGAACGTATTCGGCAACCTGAGCACCCAGAACATTCAGAAAAGACAGTTTAGCGTCTTTCACATTGCCTGAAATATGGTAATCGATTTCCGCGTATTCGTTGGCCGGGTTGGGGTAGATGTTGGAAACCGTAATTCGGTCACTGGCGTACATGGTATCATCGGCTTTCCGGGCTTCTTCCGCCGATTGTCGGTTTTCCAGCGCTACCGGGTTGCTGGTTTCGGTGCTGGCCGTCCGAACGGGGGTTTTGGTCGACGATGCGTTCAGCAGTTGATTCCGGTAATATTGGTTAATAGCCGCATTTTTCTGAACCGTCACACCCCGGTCAAGGCTGGCAACGGTTGGGTGTTTCAAAAAAGGAAAGTTGCGGGAATGGATGACACGGCTGGTTGGAGCAGGCTTTTGCCCCAATTCCAACCGGCTTTTGGGCTTGCTGCTATCGGTCTGAGCCATCAGGCTCTGCGATAGCAAAAGCGCCAGGCCAGTCAACCAGGCATATAGACGTACAGATTGTTTCATAAAGATTCATTCATTCAAGAATTGGGTGGATATACTAGCCCACCACAAACATATTTAAAAAAACGAGAAAGTCAACGACCTCTTCCTCGAAATATTGCTATTGGCTTACTTTTTTTCCTTAGAACCTAAAATCTCTTGAAAGGTTTAAATGGAATCCGATGTTTTTACCAAAAAATCTTGCCAACTCGTTTAATTGCCTGTCTTTCGGACCGGTTTTCTGTTTAGTTCCTTTTCCAGATCACTCTCCTCTGTAACTGTCGGTGTGGTCGTCTGGACCGGCTTCGCGTTTACAGTGCCCGGTTTCAGCGTGCTCGCACTATCGGCCCGGGCAGTTTTGGCGGGTGTCGAAACAATTGACTTCGGTTCGACAACTGGTTTTATAGTCTCCTGATTGCCGGGAGCTTTCTTGATCAGCTTCTTAAGCCCTGCTTCAGTCCCCGGGATCTCTCGTTTGATCGTTGCCGATGCCTCGGCTGGGGCCATCGCCGACGGTTTGGAGCCGGGTGTCGTGCCGGAAATAACTGTCGGCGATACAGCCGGGTCCACGTAGCCCGTTACCTTAGCCTTGGTAGGTCGTTCAGCGATGCGCCAGTTAAAGCCCTCGAGTCGTTTATCGCTGTCTTTCAGTTCTTTCGGTGGCACCAACTTCGAGTCTGGCTGGCCATAGAAACTGATTTTGCTTACCTTTCGGTCGGCAAACCGGATGGTCATTTTACTACACAGCACCCGATTCATGCCAATCATTTTATTCGCATCATCGACCGCAAAATAGAGGCTCTCCCCGTTGCCTTCGACCACCACATGATCGATATCGGAGCGGTCTTTCTTTCGGTCGTACCCAAAAAATGCGGTCAGGGTTCGGCCCTTCACCTGATTGAAATTTTGCAGGGTATCCTGTGATATGACGAAAGAATGGCCCCGGAGTAACATTTTGTTGATCCGGTTATTTTTCATCAATGCCGTAATCGAATCGCCTTCCATCTGATAATTCGTACTCCAGACGATCGGATCGCCAAAGAAATAGATGGTCGAGTCGGCGGTTTCGTACACGATCGAATCACACTTGCTCTGCAGATCATTCTTGAAAACCAGGACGTTTTTCTGCCCGATCAGCCTGCGGTACGTCGAGTCGACTTTGGTAACGCCTTTCCGCCATTTCGGATTCGGCAGTTCAAACGACCAGAGTGTATCGGCCCGCATGAACAGGGTATCCGAACTGGTAACACTCTTAACCAACGCGTGACCAATCATCCGGGCAACCCCGACTTTTCGATTGTATCGCCCGAAATCGCCCGTCAGGATGGTTTTATCGTTCTTTGCAAACAGGACGACATTGCCGCGAGCTGTGTAAAAATCACTGGCATTATTGCCCAGCAGCGTGTCGCCGGTCAGCGTATATTTTTCGGTTTCTATGGTTGCCCGCCGTTGGAAATTCGAAAACCGGGTGACGGTATTGTAATCCCCATCTTTGGCAATCAGCGTCCCTTCCTTGCTGGTAATCCGGGTTGGTCCCTGAAAGGTCGCTACTTTACTCAGCGAATTGTACAGCAGCGAGTCCGCCGTCAGGGTATATTTCGGATTGACCAGCCGCACATCGTCCCGAAACGTGAATACTTTGGTTCGCGTGTTGTAATAACCTTCATTACTGGTCAGGATGTTCTCCCGATCCACAATCCGGCCTTTCTGCGGGTAATGGGCAATGCCGTTCGCCATATCATAGTCCAGCCGCCGGGTGGTCAACGTCATTTTCCGGTCTTTCAGAATTACTGTCCGACCCGTTACGTTGGCCTGCCGGGACGCTCCGTAATAAAAAAGTGTATCTCCTCTGACACTGAGGGTATCACCCTGAATCATTCGGACGTTTCCGTAGGCTTCAATGACGTTGGTCGTCAGATTCTGGATGGCCCGGTCGCAGAACATCTCCATATTTTTATGCTGAAGATGCACATTGCCGGTCAGCTTCCGAATCTCCTCGGTCCCCGATTGCAAACCTTCCAGTTGGTCAGAACGCTTCAGTATGACCAACTCGCCGGGTCCGCCTGCCGGTGATGTACCAATCTGGGCACTTACTGGCCCCGATAGTATAATCAGCAGCAAAACCAGCAGCCTGTTTATCATTCTGTTATCAAAGACGCACGTTTTAGTCAAAGGGTTGCGATGCATGAGAAAAAAATGTCAGAACCGGGATTCCACGGATTCAGGGATTAACTCGGATATAAAAGATTGAACTGCGGTAGCCAATCTTAGTAAATCCCATAATCCGTGGAATCCGGGTTCAGACGGTTTTGTGCAAAATTAGCGCTTTCGTCGAAACCGGTTTTTTGAAAGCTTCTTTTTAAGTTTAATTAACAATAAACTCGGGTGATTAATTTGAAAAAGATAAAAAAACAACCTTACCAGCCTCTTGGTATCATCGTCCCGTCGCGTAGGAAGACAAAAATGACTTTTGCCAGCGGTAGTTGGTCCCGTCGAGAGTTATGTGAAAAATCAAACAAATTTCGCCGGGTGTTTCATCGGCTGTTCATTTCCAACCCCCGTACTTGACTAACCCGGACCCGACGGTTTCCGGGTTTTATTGTTGGACCATTTGCTTACTATTCGCTTCTGTCGCCGGCTTCTGTTTCGTTGCGGGTGTTGCATAAAACAGACACAGCCTGTATTTCCAGGCTTGCTATTTTTTCACTAGCCCAGGTTACTATGAAAGATATCCTGAAAGCGGTTATTCCGGTTGCCATTGGCCTCTTTATCTACCATTATCTGGCTAATGAAGGGGTGTTTAAAGGGCCAGACTGGCTTATTCTGTTGGTACACATCGCAACACTCAGCATAGTCGTTTACGCTGTTATACGATTATTTCGTCGGAAAAAACTTCCCAAATCATGATTTTGAATTGGGCTCGTTCTGAAATAGCCTCAATTGTTTCAAGATCGAAGAAAAAGACACCTGTTGACCGACCGACCACTACCCTGATTGATTAGGTTTTTGCTGGCGTACTTTCGACGGTTTCGATAAAAAATGCCGACGACCCGATGCAGCCGGTGGGGTGGGCTTGTCAATAATGGGATTGACTAATCGGAAACGAAACGTTGTAAAAATCGTCGGGTTTTACCCAGTCATTCCTGGAACCGGCGTTGCTTCTTATTTTTTAATCGATTCTTCGGCTGAAACCTGTTAAAAATAGTTGTAATTACAGAACAGCAATCTGGAATCAATTATGAAAAAGCTACTGATGGCTCTAATGGCTTTTGTGTTATTGGGCTGCGATCCGCTTGACAAAAAATACGATCAGGAAAAGCATGAACAAGTTATGGCCGATCATGCCGATTCGGCCAGCCGGGTGGCTTTTCGACGGGCGATGGTGGAGAATGAGGTCAACGATGTTCGGAACGAAGAGTTTACGTATCAGGAGTTGATCGACCAGGGCAAGGCGCTGGAGCGCAAAAATCCCGCAGTCCGGAGCGGTGCCCGCTAAAAATACGGCTCATACAGTTCATCCAAAAATCCGACTTACCTTTATGGTGATCGACGAGTTCAAGCCGTAATTTGCTGAGCCGGATGTTAAATGCCTTCACCCATTTTATTGCCCACGAGCAACTGTTCCAACCGACCGACCAAATGCTGCTGGCCGTGAGCGGTGGTTTGGATTCGGTTGTGCTGGCCGACCTGTTTCGGCTGGCGGGCTTTTCATACGGCATTGCCCATGTGAACTTTCAGCTTCGGGGAGCCGAATCGGAAGAGGAAGCAATGTTCGTGCGGGCACTGGCCGGGCGTCATCGGGTCCGGTTCCATATGGTCAGAATGCCAAAGGGACAGCAGGCCGAAAAGTCCGGGATTTCGACGCAGATGGCGGCCCGGCAATTCCGGTATGCGTGGTTCGAGCAGCTTGCCGACGAGGCCGGTTACACCCGTATTGTGACAGCTCACCACCAGGACGATGTACTCGAAACGGTTTTGCTGAATCTGGTGCGGGGAACGGGCCTGACGGGCCTGACGGGAATTCCGATCCGGCAGGGGCGTGTGATTCGGCCGCTCTGGTTTGCCGACCGGGCGAGCCTTGAGCAGTATGCCCGGGAAAACGCACTGACCTGGCGCGAGGACAGCTCTAATCAGTCTGACAAATACCGCCGAAATCAACTCCGGCATCAGGTCGTTCCGGTGCTAAAACAACTGAATCCGAATCTGCTGCAAACACTCCAAACTACCCTTGTCCGGTTAAAAGCGGCTGATGCATTACTTCATCAGGAGCTGCGCCGGACGTGGGAAGAGGTCGTAGAAGTGCATCCAGACGGTTTCCAGCTAGCCCTTCAAAAGTTGATTATGTTTCCCGAATGGGAGTACCGATTGTCTGAATGGTTGAAACCGTTTGGTTTCCAGTACGTGCAAATCTCTTCAGTTGGTGAAGCCGTTCGCTCGTCGCAGTTCGGGCAGGTATTTTATTCAACAACCCATCGGATCATCCGTGACCGCGATTCCTTGCTTATCGAGCCGTTGAAGTGGGTTGAAAAGAAATCCATTGTATTAGCATCTATTCCGGATCAAACTATTTGGGTTTCTCCGAGCTTCGGGTTGACGGTTGAATTAATCGACCGGACCGCCAACTTTACACTTCCCACCAACCCGACGATTGCCTGTCTGGATGCCGACCGGATTCAATGGCCGCTGACCGTGCGTCCCTGGCAACCTGGCGACCGCTTCCGGCCATTGGGATTGTCTGGTAGCCAGTCGGTTGGCGATTTTTTTACGAACCGGAAAATTAGTCTCACAGAGCGGCAGTCGGCCTGGGTGCTGGAATCGGGCGGTCAAATCGCCTGGCTGATCGGCTATCGTCTGGACGACCGGTTTCGCATCACGGATCAAACCCGTAATTTCCTGATTATTAAAAAACTGGCTAGGAACACGGATTGAACAGGTGCAACGGATTTTAACGGATAAATCTGTTTTGATCCGTTCAATCAGTTGAATCCGTGTTCCTAGCCAGTTTTTGCGATGTACAAGCAATTTTGGCATTGGTTTTGATTAAAGTTGGCTGGTAACCCTTTCATGCCATGGTGAAATTTGTACGGTTTTTTCTGCTGAATATTCTTTTCTGTGCTCTGACCGTGGCCGTTCAGGCGCAAAGTGCGCGGTTGAAAGCTGCTGATAAACAGTTTGAAAACCTGGCCTATGCTAACGCGGCCAGGGCTTATGAAGACTTTTTAAAAGCAGATAAAGGAAAAGACCCCGCCGAGACCCAGGAAGCCTACACCAAACTGGCTTATAGCTATCGGGCCTTGCAGGATACCCGAAATGCCGAGCGCGTGTACGCCGACTTACTGCGCGAGTTTCCGGAAGCCGACTCCAAAAATTACCTCTACTACGCCCAGGCGCTGGCTGCCAATGGCAATTACCGCGAGTCGCAAAAGATGTACAGCAAATACGGTGAGAAGCAGCAGACGGATTTGAGGGGGCAAAAGTTTACGGTGTCATACATGGACATGAGCCGGTTTTTTGAGGATTCCTCCTCGTATAAAGTGGATTTTTTACCCGTCAATTCCCGACAAGCCGACTTTAGCCCGATGTATTACCGGAATGGGCTGGCCTTTGTTTCCGCGCGCGATGAAACCGGCCCCGTAAAACGGGTTTTCGGCTGGAATCAGACGCCCTTCCTGGATTTGTATTTCTACCCCGACACGGCTGATTTTCGGATCAACGCCGGTATAGCCGCTCAAATGGCTTCACTGGGAGGCAGCGGTACGACGACCGAAACCGCCGATAGAAAACCCGTAGAGGAAAAACCGCTTTCCAAAACCGAGCTCTTCAGCCGAACCCTGAACACCAAATACCACGAAGGACCGATGACGTTTTTCAAGGACCAGAAACGGATCATTTTTACCCGGAACAACGTCAGCAAGGGGAAGAACGGCAAAAGCGCCGATGGCATCCGGAAACTGAAACTGTATCTGGCCGAAGAGGTCAATGGAAGCTGGCAGAAGGTGGAAGAACTGCCTTTTTGCAGCAATGATTATTCGGTTGGTCACCCCGCTTTATCACCGGATGATAGCAAATTATACTTCGTATCCGATATGCCCGGCGGTTTTGGCGGAACCGACATATACGTGGTGGAATACAAAGACGGGCAATGGTCGACGCCCGTCAATATGGGTAAGGAGGTCAATACGGAAGGCAACGAGATGTTTCCGTTTATCGATGAAAACGGAAATCTGTATTTTTCGTCGGACGGGCACGAGGGGCTGGGTGGTCTGGACTTGTTTTATGCCGAACTGCGGGAAGGAATCGCATTTAAAGGCGTGCAGAATATCGGATATCCCATTAATTCCGAAAAAGACGATTTTGGCCTGATTACGACCCAAAATCGGGCTTCTGGCTATTTCAGCAGTAACCGGAAAGCGGGGGCCAGTGACGACAACATTTACAGGTTTCGGCGGACCTGTAAACAACTGAACATTTTCGTATATGATGCCAAAACCAACGAGCCGATTCCGGTGGCCGATGTGCGGGTCATCAAAGCCGGGGTGAATCAGGATCTGCGGTTTACCGATGCCAGTGGAAAAACCGGCTTCTGTGTCGACGCCAACATCGATTATGAATTCAAGGCCATAAAAGAGGGCTATTCGACCAACAGCATCCGTTTTTCAACCATGACCCAATCCGAAAAACCGGTCATGACGGTGTCGATCTACCTGGAGAAAAGCGAAAATACGCTGGTGAAAGGCGTGGTGAAAACGGAAGTAAACCAGCAACCCGCGCCGGGTGTAACCGTTACACTGCGCAATGACAAGGATCAATCGGAGCAGCGCGTCGTGACCGGAGCCGACGGCAAGTACGAGTTTGAAATGAAGCCGGGTGCGCCATATACGCTCACCACGCAGAAAAACCGATATACGGCTAACCGGGAGCAACTTCCGAAAATGAAAGCCGGGAAAAACCCAAAATTGATTCAGAAACAACAGGGGATATACGGCGAGGGCGATGTGTTTGAACTGAAAAATATTTACTATGATTACAACAAATTTTTTATCCGGCCGGATGCGGCCCGCGAACTCGATCATCTGGCGAGTTTACTGCGTAAATACCCGGACATGAGGATCGAACTGCGCTCGCATACCGACAGCCGGGCCAATGATGCCTACAACATGCAACTTTCGACCTACCGGGCGCGGGCAACCGTCGATTACCTGGTCAACCGGGGAATTGATCCGGCGCGGTTGTCGGCCCAGGGTTACGGTGAATCCGAAATCCTGAATGGTTGCACCGACGACGTGGCCTGTCCTGAAAGCAAACATCAGCAAAATCGCCGGACGGAATTCAAAATCATTACGGTTCAGTAAGTGAATCATCCCGCTCCGAACGTTTGAACAGGGACGGAGCGCTAACACAGTCTGGCCCAATGAAGACCGGTAGGCAACGTTCCCAACCGCTCAACCTAATTTTGGTGGCTTCCTGCTAGTTTGCCTTTATCTTTTCCTGTTCTGCTCAGACGGTTAGCGGATCTGCTACCGTCCGTACATTCCATTGCTTAGATCCCGGCCATCCAACTACTGGTCACTAAGTCCGGGCTGTGCAATGGGTATACAAGAGAATTGTCTATTTTCGTTGCTACAAAATAGGAGAATCATCCCAACCGCTTAATCATGCACCACCCCACCACTGATTTACCTCCTTTCGTACCCTCATGGCGCCGGCTTTACCTGATCGTCATGGGGAGTCTGCTGGTTGAAATTCTGTTGTTCTACGGATTGATGCACTATTTTTCATGAGCAGTCTCGATTGGCTGGTTTTAGCCGGAACGCTGGCTGTGATCATTATCTACGGAGTGATTCGGAGTCGGGGTAGTCGGAATATGGACGATTACCTGTTGGCCGATCAGTCATTGCCCTGGTACCACGTTTGCTTGTCGGTGATGGCTACGCAAGCCAGCGCCATTACGTTTCTCTCGACGCCCGGTCAGGCGTTTACGGACGGCATGCGGTTCGTGCAGTTTTATTTCGGACTGCCATTTGCGATGGTGGTACTGTCCATTACGTTCGTCCCCATTTTCCATAAACTGAAGGTTTTCACGGCGTACGAGTACCTCGAATCGCGGTTCGACGTCCGGGTTCGGGTATTTACCGCTTTGCTCTTTTTGTTGCAGCGGGGTTTATCAACGGGGCTTTCTATCTACGCGCCCTCCATCATTTTATCGACGATCCTGGGCTGGAATATCTTCTGGACCAATATCATTATGGGCGGCATTGTACTGGTATATACCGTTACGGGTGGCACAAAAGCCATTTCGTATACCCATTTGCAGCAAATGTTGATCGTAACCATCGCGATGTTCATTGCTGGTTGGATGACGGTTCATTTGTTACCAGCCGATGTCGGCTTCACAGACGCGCTGCAAATAGCCGGAAAATCCGGGCGGATGAACCTGGTCGATCTGAAATTCGATCCGGATAGCCGATACAACTTGTGGTCAGGGCTCATCGGGGGTTTTTTTCTGCAACTTTCCTATTTCGGCACTGATCAGTCGCAGGTGGGGCGATACCTGACCGGGCAATCGGTGGGGCAGAGCCGCCTGGGTTTGCTGGCGAACGGGATGCTGAAGGTGCCGATGCAGTTTTTGATTCTGCTGGCCGGGGTGCTCGTGTTTGTGTTTTACCAGTTTAATCCGTCACCGGTTTTTTTCAACAAAGTAGAAACCGATCAGTTGCTGAAAAGTCCGTATGCCACCGAATACCGGCAACTCGAAGCCGAACACCTAAGCATCGCGGCCCGGCGTCAACAAGCGGTTATGTCCTTAAACAAAGCGTTGGATGAAGAGAATCCCAACGCTGTCGAACAGACAAGAGCGTTAATCAGTAAGGCCGATGAAGAGGCCAAAGCCGTTAAAAGCCAAGTCGTTGATCTGATCAAGAAGAACAATCCGGTGGGGGATACCAGCGATGTGAATTACATCTTCCTTCGCTTTGTGCTCGATTACCTGCCGCATGGATTGATTGGCTTACTGATTGCGGTTATTTTCAGCGCGTCGATGGGATCGGTGGCGGCTGCGTACAGTTCGCTGGCATCGACCACTGTTGTCGATATCTATCGTCGTCTGTTCCAAACAAATAATACCGACGGGCATTATTTGAAAGCCTCGAGGGCGTCGACGGTACTTTGGGGGCTGTTCTGTATTGTTGTCGCGCAGTACGCCAGCAAACTAGGGAGTATGATTGAAGCCGTAAATATCCTGGGCTCGCTGTTCTATGGGGTTATTCTCGGAATTTTCCTGGTCGCGTTTTACTTCAAATCGATCGGTGGCAAGGCCACCTTCTGGGCTGCGATCCTGACCGAAGCGTTAGTGATCGTCTGTTGGCAATTTGAACTAACGGCATTTCTCTGGCTGAACGTAATCGGATGCGTGCTGTTGATTGCCATTGCCTGGGTGCTGGAGAAAATCATGCCGTCAACGCCAGCCACCGAGCCGGTTTCGGAAACTATCGAATAAAACACAGAATCATAGGCGCTCCCGCAGGTAAGCAAGCAGCATATCGAGGGTTTGCTGAACCTGTTTCTGCCCCGTCTTCAAACCCGAAACGTCGGATTTGATACCGGCAACGTCGGTTTTTAGGATTGCAACATCGGTCTTAAGTTCAGTTACATTGGTTTCCAGTTTGTCCAAGCGGGTGTTAACTTGGGCAAATTCCTGGTGAACCTGGGCAAATTCCTGGTTGACACGGGCAAATCCCTGTTGAACATCAACGGTCAGGTTAGCCAGGCCACGGGCCACACTTTCAATGGCCTGGCCTTGCTCGGTGGCCAGTGTTTCGAGTTGTTGAATACGTTCGCGATCTGATGGCATGCTCGAATTGCGAAAAGTTTTTGGCTTGTATGTAAAACTAAAGGCCTCGCTGACTGGGTCGGGTCAGCGAGGCTTGTGACCATGCAGTGGAGATTAAACTTTCTTTTTCTTTCCTTTTACGGCTTTAACCGGCAGGGCTGCTACCTGTGCCTGGTACTCGGTGACCCCTTTCTGAATACCTTCTTTGAAAAACTTGAAAATCGGGTCATTCGACGCTTCACCCAGGGTTAGAGCTTTCTGGGCCAGGGGAAGCGCTTCGGTTACTTTGCCCATCTTTGCCAGAATCTGGGCCTTCGTCCAAACGTTCGAATACGTTTCTTTTAGGCCAATTGACTTATCGACCCACGCCAGCGCCTGATCCAAATTCCGGTTTTTCGACAGATTCCAGTTGGCGGCTGCCTGCAACACACCCGCATCTTCGGGCTTATCGGCCACAGCTTTTTCAACATTGGCCTGTGCATTGGTGACAACATCCACTTTCAGATTGGCCATCGCACGTGCTTCGGCCCATTCAAAGTTCAGTTTGGCGGTGCTATCGGTCAAATCACTGAAGCTAATGGCAAACGTCTGAACCGGTCGACTCGTTTTTTCGGTTTTAATCTGGACACGCAGCGCGTCCTGCTCCTTTTTGTAACCATTTGGTGCACTTTCGTCCGAAGAAGCCGTGGCATCTTTGTTGAAAATCAGCGTCCATTCAGTTTCGGCCGGAATGGTAAAAACCGAGTATGTACCCGCCGGAAGCTTTTGACCTTCCACCATCACATCCGTGGTCGCTTTGAAACTGGTGGCACCGTTTGCTCCGGTTCGCCAGAGCTGTCCGTAAGGTGCCAGCGGAGTCTGGTTGCCCAGCGCTGCCCGTCCTTTCAAACTTGGGCGTGAATAGGTTACGGTCATGTCGGTGGTTCCGACCGTTTGCATAATCATAGCACCCGGACTGGCTTGCGGGAGTTTGATCTGGGCAAACGCTACCTGTGCAGCGACGGTTAACGAAGCGGTCAGAACGAATAATTTTTTCATGGTTTTAGTTAATTGTATGTCGTAGTAAAATCAAGGCGAAATTGCGTTTTTTTGCCTTGAATGCCAACTGTCTTGTCAAAATATGCACCGTCGAAAATTGTTGAATTTGTTGCGAGCTTACCAGACCACGGACCCCGAAGAGCAGATGATGCTGGCGAAAACCATTCACTTTGTTGAAAATCAACCCCGTTGCTTTGAACGGACGTTGGAGATCGGCCATGTGACGGGTTCTGCCTGGATTGTTTCGCCTGACCGGAAGCGGGCAGTTTTGTTGCACCACACCAAACTGGATCGCTGGTTGCAGCCCGGTGGTCATGCCGATGGCGACCCGGATGTTCTGCGTGTGGCTTTCCGGGAAGCCGAGGAAGAAACCGGCCTGGCCAGTCTGAAAGTCATCAGCTCGGCAATTTTTGATCTGGATGTGCATCCGATTCCTGCGCGGGGAAATGAGCCTGAGCACCTCCATTACGATATCCGGTTTTTGCTGGAAGCTGATCCTTTCGAACCGTTCGTTCAAACTCCGGAAGCAAAGGAGGTCCGTTGGTTCACTTTTGACGAAATAGCTAAACTAACCTCAGAAAAGTCGGTTCTTCGGATGATGGATAAAGAAAAAGCCAATAACTATTGAACTAGTTATTGTTTGGGCCGTTATCTTGGTAGCGAAAACAGAAATTCTGTTTTCCAGAGTGCAACAAAACCACGACATACCATGAAGACCATATTGAAGACCTTTCTGGGTCTGGCAGCGATAGCTTTGGCTGTCACAGCCGTTGCCCAGGATAAGCCGGATAAATTAAAACGGGATCCGACGTATTCAACGTCGAACTACAAACACCCAAACAAAGCTGCTGCGGCTCGTCAGTGGGAACCTGAAGCCGGCATCGAATTCCGGAAGCGGAAACGGCGCCAGCCTATGAATATTGCCACGTATCGGGAACAGCAACGTCGGGGTGGGATCGGCGACCCGGCGATTGCTATCCCAGCCGCGCCGAGCATGGCGAACCGGAATTACAAACAGCAGAACCAGATGATTAATACGCAGCAGCCCAAAAAAGAAGAGGTTGCCACCCGGGTTGAAACCGATGAAAGCATCGGTAATTAAAAAGTAAAGCAGCCGCAGTAGAAGCCACTCTTTTTTCATAAATGGCTTCTACTGCGGCAAGTATTTGGCAGGTCCACCCGCCGAATCAGGTCGGGTGGTTTTCGATGATTTTATTGTGTTTCTCCAGACAGACGGGTGTAGACATCCCGGAAAAAACGAAGCATTCCGCTGGTGTCTACCTCAACGGTCTGGATTTGAACAACGACCTGGACGGGTTGAGGAAGGGGAACGGTTTGGGCGGTTTTCCAAGCAGTAAATCGGCAAGCTCGACCGGTTTGGCAACCCGCACGCAGCCGTGGCCCCCAAAGCGGTTGGCCTAGACGAACAGTTCTCGGAGGTTGTGTCGTGCAGGTAAATCGTCAAACGGGCTGTTGAGGTCAAATTTCATGAAACCTATAGTCGCAACCCGGAAGTGACAACTTTTCAGGTACCATGATGGGTTGTTCAGTCGTTCAATAGTTAACGGCCACCGTGACAAATCGGTACGGAAGGCGCGTTTTGGGTTGTGTCTGGAACGTACGAAAACAACCCCCGACCGATGAGCAACAGGGCCAGAACGATCGTCAGGACCGGAAAGGCCCGGCTAAACCGCTGGCGGAGCGATACCGGAAACAGATCAGGAATGAACCGAATTCCCAGTAGGGCCGGGAGCGTGCCCAAACCAAACAAAACCATGTAACTACCTCCTTCGACGGCCGAGGATTGAGCCAGTGCTCCGGCCAGGGCTACATACACAAAACCGCACGGCAGCAAGCCATTGAAAAAACCGGCTACACCAAAATTCATAAACGAAGGCTGACGGAGCAGGTGCGTCAATGGGCTGGTGAGCCGTTTCAGAAAACTGGATGCGGGCAGCAGGCTGTGTTTCTGGTTGGTCAGCGGCCAGATTAACAGAAGGACACCACAGGCAATGGAAATCGGGCGTTGTAGCCCCGCCAGCAGCAGTCCCTGCCCGGTCAGGCCCACCACCAGTCCCAGCAAACCGTAGGCACTGACCCGGCCCGCGTGGTACAACAAAACCGCCGGAAACCGCTGGTAAACCGTAAGCCGCCCGACCGGTAGCGCCATCGCCAGCGGTCCACACATGCCGACGCAGTGCAGGCTACCGGCCAATCCGGCCAGGAGTGCGGTGAAATACCAGCCGTTCATGGGGGTGAAGAGTTAATAATGAATAACGAATAACGAATATTGAATAGCGAATAATGAAAGGGGGATGGGACGCTACTGAATCGTAAGCGGTTGTTCGGAGAAATAATCCTGCTGACCGTCGGACCAGGTGAGCTGTACTTTCCAGTAGCCTTTGGCAAGCTTCGCGGTCGGAATGGTTTGACGGTGTTCGCCGTTTGGTTGCAGCCGGACAACCGCGTCCTGTTTGCGGTCGGAGGGACGATACAATTTGGCTTCGCCGGTTTTGAGTGATACGGGCAGGGTTAGCAACAACTGCTGCTGATCGGGCTGGTACTGGATGGCGAAGGCATTTCCCAGTTTTGCCGTGCGCGACACCCGGTCGATGTGTTGCTGATACGCAACTTCATTCTGGTAATAATCCTCCCGAACAAGATCGACCTGCTGGCGACTCATCAGAAAAACCAGTGTGCCGATAAATCCGGCAAAAAGAACAAAAACAACGACAATACTTTTTCCCCAGTTCATGATTTGTAGGATTATGAGTTATGAATTATGAGTTGGCGTTGCCGAGAGGCTAGTATTCATGCAGAGCTAACCACCGGGCGGCCCCGTCATAACTCTTAATTCATAACTCATAATTAATTTAGTTTGGTCCTAAGAAGGTGGTTTTGGCGCGGTCGACGACCTGGTTGCCAGATAAAATCTCAATTTCGAGCAGAATGCTGTTGCTATGGATGGATTTTTCCGGCAACCTGATGAAAAAAACTCCCTTAGCCAATGCATCCGATGGAACCTGCGTAATGGGCTGAACCAGCCGAAGTTGTCCATTCGGGTGCTTAATCCGGAACGAAACCGGCAGCGTTTGAAATGTTTTATTGACAATTTCAATGGTATAAAGATTGGAAATATAACCATCCGCTTCCCGCTGGAACAATTGACCCGGCGCGCGCAAAACCGTCGTCTCCATTGCCGGTCGACTCACCAACAGGTACAACAGCACGCCGATCAGCGCTACCAGCACGGCGGTATACGCTTTCATGCGACCCGTAAACCGCAGCGGTTTTTTCTGCTCAATGCCTTCCTGCGAATCGATTCGGATCAGTCCCCGGGGCCGGTTAATTTTGTCCATTACATTGTTACAGGCGTCGATGCAGGCGGTACAGTTAATGCATTCCAACTGCGAACCATTCCGAATGTCGATACCCATCGGACACACCTGCACGCACAACGCGCAATCGACACAATCCCCTTTTGGGGAGTTAAGAGTGATGAGTTTAGACGGGGCCGCCCGGCGGTTAAGAGTTGGCCGCCCGGCAGTTGGTTGACGATCTAAATTCTTAACTCTCTTCCCCCTTGGTTCTCCCCGGATGTAGTCATAAGCGACCACCAGGGAGGCTTTGTCGAGCAAAACACCCTGCAAGCGGCCATAGGGGCAGATGGTGGTGCAGACGATTTCGCGCAGTTTGGCGAAGACGAGGTAAAATACGCCCGTAAATAGCAGGATTGAAGCCAAACCGCCCAGGTGTTCGGTTACATCGTCGGTCACGATTTGGAACAGTTCGTCTTTGCCGATGATGTAGGCCAGAAACAGGTTGCTGATCAGGAACGAGATCAGGAAAAAAACCGTATGCTTGGCGGTTTTCTTCAGGATTTTGTCGGTGGTCCAGGGAGCGGCATCCAGTTTTTTGCGTTCGTTGGGACTTCCTTCAATCCAGATTTCGATTTTACGGAAAACCATCTCCATGAAAATCGTCTGCGGACAGGCCCAGCCGCACCACACCCGGCCGTAAATCACCGTGAAAAGCGCAATGAAAACGATGAACGTAAGCAGCCCAAGGGCGACGAGGTGGAAATCCTGGGGCCAGAACGGGACGCCGAATAAGATGAACTTCCGCTCCAGCACATTGAACAGAAACACTGGATGGCCGTCGAGACTGAGGAACGGACCCGCAAACAAAGTCGCCAGCAATACCCAGGCAACCGCCGTTCGCCAGCGTAGTAGCCGGCCTTTCTCCACGCGGGGGTAAATCCATTTCCGGCTACCTTGCTGATCGGCATTCGGAAGGTGGTCGCGGAAGTTATCTTGCTGGGTAAGGGTCGATTCCATGAGGAGAATTAGAAGGGTTGTTTCGCGGAGTTGAGCGGAATTTTTCAGAGTGACGCAGAGACTCCGCTGATCTCTGAAAAACTCCGCTCAACTCCGCGAAACAACTAATTATTCATTGCCACCGCTTCGGGCGTTACTTTATCGCCTTGCGGTTCTTTGGCATTGGCCGGTTTTGAGCCTTGCAACGAAAGAATGTAGCTGGCTACCTGCTGAACCTGCAAGGGGTTCAACTGGTTTTTCCAGGCCACCATGCCTTTGTCCGGAACGCCTTCCGTGATGGTGTGATAAACGGCTTTGATGCTTCCACCGTGCAGCCAGTATTCATCCGTCAGGTTAGGGCCAATCTTGCCCTCTCCATTTTGGCCGTGGCAGGCCGCGCAATACTGCTCGAAAACCGTCTTGCCAGCTTCCAGCGCGGGGCCATCTTTCACCATCGTGACGGTATTTTCGTTGATCGAACCCGCTACTTTGGCGATGTAGGCTTCGCGTTGTTTTTCGGCAATAGCCACTTCCTGCGTGTATTCTTGTACCATTACATCACCGTTGCCGATGACGTGGTAAAAGACCAGGTAAACGACTCCGATGGCGATGGTTCCGTAAAAAAGATACATGAACCAGGGGGGCGTTGGGTTGTCAAGTTCTTCGATACCATCATATTGGTGCTCCATCATGAGGTCTTTTTCCTGATGGAGTGGTTTTAGGCCCGTAAACCGTTGCCAGAAACTCATTTTTTCTTTTACAGAAATTGCTTCCGGGGTATCGGCTGGCGTCAGTGTCTGCTTGACGGTCAGGTACAGATTCACCGTCAAAACCAGCAACAGCAGCCCGGTCATGAGCAGGATGCTCAGGATAACCGCCAGAAACAGGTCTTCTCCGGTATCGATTCGAAACCACCGGGTATCCGGCTCGGCCAGTAGTAAGATTGTCGAGAAGTTCATAGTCGTGAATTAGGCGGTTTGATCGTCCAGCGGAAGCTGGCTGATCCGGTTGATGTGGTTTTTGTCGACGACCAGCAGGTAAATGCCCACCAGCACGAAGAAGACCAGAAACGTCAGGAACGAAGCTACCATGTAGACATCCGCGCCCGGGATTTTATCAATGAATTGCTTGAACATAGCGTTGGGGGTTGGGCAGAGGGCATGGGGCAGAGGGCGCGGGGTGCTTTTACCCTCTGCCCCATGCCCTCTGCTGATTCATTCAATTTTTTTAATGTCCGTTCCGAGCCGTTGGAGGTAGGCAATGAGGGCAACGATTTCGCGGTCGGGTTGGACGTTGATGCCTTCTTTGGCGAGTCGCTTACTCACCTCGGTCGCCTGGGCCTGGGCGTTGGCTTCGGCATTGGCAATCTGAAGGTTGTCATACGGAACACCGACAGACTTCAACGCTTTCAGCTTGGCGGAGGTGCTCGATAGGTCCAGTTTCTGTTCCAGCAACCACGGATACGGCGGCATGACCGAACCGGGCGACATGGAGGTTGGGTCGCGCATGTGGTGGTAGTGCCACGAGTCAGGATACTTACCACCTTCGCGGTGCAGATCCGGACCGGTCCGTTTGGAACCCCACAGGAAGGGGTGATCGTAGACAAACTCACCGGCTTTCGAGTATTCGCCGTAGCGCTCGGTTTCACTCCGGAAAGGCCGCACCATCTGCGTGTGACAGTTTACGCAACCTTCTTTGATGTACAAATCGCGTCCTTCCACTTCCAGCGCCGTGTAGGGCTGAACCGTTGCAATCGTTGGCACGTTGGATTCGACCATGAACGTCGGCACCAGTTCGACCAGTGAGCCCACCAGAATCATCACCAGCGAGCCAATCAGCAGCGGAATCGGTTTACGCTCAAACCAGCGGTGCCAGTACGCATCGTGGCCGGTGGCCACGTAGTCTTTCTCCAGGGCCGGGGCTTCGGCGGGCTCGTTGGCGGTCAGCGTTCCGGCCGCCATTGTTTTGAACAGGTTGTAGGCCATCAGAATCGCACCGACCAGGTACAGCGTTCCGCCCGCAGCCCGCATCATGTGCATGGGTAGAATTTGCAGGGTCGTCTCCAGGAAGCTGGGATATTTCAGCGTGCCTTCCGGCGTAAATTCTTTCCACATCATGCCCTGCGTAAAACCGGAGATGTACATCGGAATGGCGTAGAACAGAATGCCCATCGTGCCAATCCAGAAGTGAACGTTCATCAGTTTTTTCGAGTACAGGGGGGTGTGGTACAGGCGCGGAATCAGCCAGTACAGAATGGCGAAGGTCAGAAAACCGTTCCAGCCGAGGGCACCTACGTGTACGTGGGCGACGATCCAGTCGGTAAAGTGGGCGATGGCGTTCACGTTTTTGAGCGACAGCATCGGCCCTTCGAACGTGGCCATCCCGTAAGCGGTCAGACCGACCACCATAAATTTCAGAATCGCATCTTCCCGCACTTTATCCCAGGCACCGCGCAGCGTCAGCAGACCGTTGATCATTCCACCCCAGGAAGGAGCAATCAGCATGACCGAGAAAACCACCCCCAGCGATTGGGCCCAGTCGGGCAGCGAGGTATACAACAAGTGGTGCGGCCCGGCCCAGATGTAGATGAAAATCAAGGCCCAGAAGTGCAGAATTGACAGCCGGTACGAATAAACCGGGCGGTTGGCCATCTTCGGCAGGAAGTAATACATCATGCCCAAATACGGCGTCGTCAGGAAGAAAGCCACGGCGTTGTGGCCGTACCACCATTGCACCAGCGCATCCTGCACCCCGGCGTACAGGTAGTAGCTTTTTAGGAAGCTAACCGGCATTTCAAACGAGTTGATGACGTGCAAAACCGCTACTGTAATGAACGTGGCGATGTAAAACCAGATGGCAACATACAGGTGACGCTCTCGGCGTTTGATGATCGTTCCGAATAGATTGATCCCGAATACCACCCAAATGAGCGTGATGGCGATGTCGATGGGCCATTCCAGTTCGGCGTATTCGTGCGAGGTGGTAATACCGAGCGGCAGCGTCAGCACCGCCGACACAATGATGGCCTGCCAGCCCCAAAAGTGGAGTTTACTCAGAAAGTCGCTGAACATGCGGGCTTTGCAAAGCCGCTGGAGTGAGTAGTAAACGCCCATGAAGATGGCGTTACCCACGAAGGCAAAAATGACGGCGTTGGTGTGCAGCGGCCGAATCCGCCCGAACGTCGTGTACTGGTTGCCGAGGTTGGCCGCCGGGGCGAAAAGCTGCGTGGCCACAATGACGCCCACCAGCATGCCAATGATGCCCCAGATGACGGTAGCAATGGCAAAATCACGGACAATGGCGTTGTCGTACGCGAAACGCTCCACCACGGGCGCCGGTTTGATCGGAACCCGACGGCCCGAATCCGGTAGCGCGGGGATACCGGCTGTAGAGTCCGGTTCAAGAGTTACATTCATAGGGACGATTGATTATTTTTCGGATACAGGGGCGGGTGTCGTCAGGTCGTCATCCAGCAGCATCCGGATGGAGGGCGTGTAGAGATCGTCGTTCTGTCCGTGTCGCATCGACCAGAAAAACGCGCCCAGAAATCCTAGCGCCAGCAGAAGGCTGATGCCAATCATGAAAAAAATGACGTACATGACCGTAGTTGTGACGTTTACGGTTTCAAAATTCGCAGAACGGTCACAGAGCCAGTATGAGGAGGGTCAGGGGAGGGGGTGATTTGGGTCAGCTAACTTCTTTAAAAAAGGCAAATTCCAGCACTTGCCACATTAGCCGTACCCTACAATCATTCTGGACTATCTGAACAAATCTTGGTGTTTTTCCTAAAAAAGTACAAAATTGGGAACAATCGGCACAGGATGTGTGTCTTTTCCAGTAAGTCCCCTTGTTGCACCATATGACTCGCCGACAACATTTATTGATCATCCTGATTTTAGGCACGCTTACCACGATCAGCCCCTTTTCAATCGACATGTATCTGCCGGGCTTCCCGGCTATTGCCGACAGTCTGCACACGACGATTGACCAGGTTCAGCTTTCGTTGACGGCTTACCTGATCGGGATTTCGTTCGGGCAGTTGCTTTACGGCCCCTTGCTCGACCGCTACGGCCGTAAGATGCCGCTCTACGGCGGACTGTTTCTCTATTTGCTGGCCTCGGTGGGGTGTGCGTTTACCAACTCGATCGAAACGCTGATTCTGATGCGGTTTTTGCAGGCCATCGGGGGCTGTGTGGGGTTGGTTGCTGCACAAGCTCTTGTGCGTGACTTATTTCCGGTTTCAAAAATTGCGCAGGTGTTCTCGCTACTGACGCTAGTGGTGGCGGTTTCGCCCATGATTGCCCCGACCGTCGGCGGCTACGCAACCGTGGCGCTGGGCTGGCACTCGATTTTCCTGATCCTGGCCGGAATCACGGCGCTTATCCTGGTCGGTATATACTTTTTTCTGCCCGATGGCAAGCAACCAGACCCCTCGCTGTCGCTTCGGCCCGGCGCAGTGGCGATGAGTTTCTGGACGGTTTTGAAGCAGCCGCAGTTTCTGACGTATTCGCTGGTGAGCGGTATTGCCACCTCGGCACCCTTTGCCTACATTTCCGGTTCGCCCGATGTGTTCATGAATATGTACCGCGTGACGGAACAACAGTACGGCTGGATTTTCGCGTTTCTGTCCATTGCCATCATTGCGCCGTCTCAATTAAATCATATTTTGCTGAAACGCTTCCGGAGCGAACAGATCATCTTCGTGACGCTGACGGGTCAGTCGGTCGTGGGTATTGTGATGGTTTGGGGAACCTGGGCGGGTTGGTACGGGCCGTATGGTTTGATTGCGGTTCTGTTTGCGTTCCTGCTCGGTCAGAGCCTGACCGGCCCCAACGCATCGGCCCTCTCGCTGGCCCCTTTTACCCGCCATGCCGGAAGCGCTGCGGCTCTGATGGGTAGCTTCCGGATGGGGTTCGGGGCGCTGGTATCGGCTTCCGTCAGCGTATTTCACAACCGCACGGCCATCCCGATGGTCGGTATGATGACACTTTGTGTCATTAGCGGTCTGGCGGTTTTTCTGCTCGGCCAACGAGTGATCCAATACCGGTCGAAAAAAGCCGGGGTCGAAGAGCCGCTTTCGGAAGTCGCTTTGTAAGTTCAGGAATCAATACCAATAGCAAAACGCCCGAATCCGTTTCAACGCGGGGTTCGGGCGTTTCTGTTTAGGACGGTTCTTACAGGCTGGCGGCTTCCGCAGCGGGCTGTTCCTGCACTGCATTCGGGTCCATCCACATTACTTCCCACAGGTGGCCGTCCAGATCCTCAAAACCGTGGCCATACATAAAACCCTGGTCCATTTTTTCATTGGGCGTAGTGGCACCGGCCGCAACCGCTTTGCCAATCAATTCATCGACGGCTTCCCGGCTTTCGGCGGAAAGACAAATGATGGATTCGGTCACCCTTGAAGCGTCGGCAACTTCCTTTTTGGTAAACGTTTTGAAAAATGGCTTCACCAGCAGCATCACATAAATGGTGTCGCTGATAACCATACAAGTCGCTTTTTCGTCGGTAAACTGCGGATTGAAGCTATATCCCAGTTTGGTGAAGAATTCGATGGATTTGTTGAGGTCTTCGACGGGCAGGTTGACAAAAATTTGCGTAGCCATAAGTATTTGTGTTTTGAGGTTTACAGGACAAAAATACCGCCGATGAGAGAAAGATGAGGGGGGTAAATGCGGCAAGAGTCGGGGTGTTTGCGACAACTTTTTCAGGATTTTTTACAGATTTTTTTAGACCGGACAAAAACCGACGAAGGACGGTTTTTACTCGACGGATGGCTGCTTCTGGTCGGCCAAAACCGGCTTTTGGCACCATGAATAAGGGCGTAGGGCGTTTGGGAACGTTACCAATTTTTAAACTTTGATTACTTGTAATTGTCAATAAGTCGTTCACCAATAAAAATGGAAGCACATGAAAACGAGTCATAACCCAATCCTACTGATCCTGCTGGTCGTGTTACTGGTGGGTCAGACGGTAGCCGAAGCACAGATTCTGAAACGTTGGAGTCCGCAGGCCAAAGGAACGGCCATTGGTGCCGGGGCCGGTGCGGCTGCTGGAGCGATTATTCATAAACGCAACCGGGTCGTCGGTGGAGTCGTTGGCGGGGTCGTCGGGGGCGCTGCCGGATATGCTATCGGGAAACACATCGATAACAAACGCAAAAAAGCCGCTTGGGAAGAGGCTGGTCGGCGGGCGGCTGAGCGCCCGGTTTTAGCGGCCAATACCGGTGCCGCGCCTTCGATTACGAAACGCTCATCGGGAGTCGCTAAAGTTCCGGCTGCGACACCAGCCTTTAGCGCCGTGCAAACCGCGCCCGCACCGGAAACCGAAACCAACCCGGCGCTCTACATCCTGAATCAGGGCTATCTGCCAAATCCGTACTACGGCGAGTCGGATGCTCCTTACAGCACTACCGAATTCCGGCAAAAAAGCTGGTAAGCCGTTCGCTGAATTCATTGGTTATCTCTTAAAACCGCAATCATCATGAAAACCGTCATTTATATGTTGTTGTTGGCCTTGATCGGTACGGGCTGCACAACACCCACTTCCGAAAGCGTCAATGTGCAAGACCTGAACCAGCAGTTCATTAGCGCCTGGAACGCGAAAGAAGCCGATAAAATTATTGCCTTCCTGGCCGACGATGTGCAGTTTGTCCAGGGCAGCAGCCACTGGCAGGGCAAGTCAGAAGTCGCCAACAAATGGGTGCGCGCCACACTGCCAACGCTCGACGACCTGAAAACGTACACCATCAGTACAAGCACCGACAGCCAAACCGCCTATGAAGCCGGCACGTTCACGGTGGATGTGCTGCCCGCCAGTTCGGACGAACCAGGTGGCACCGGCGAAGGGAATTTTATGCTGCTCTGGAAAAAGGGAGCCGATAACGCCTGGAAACTGAGCTACGCCCAACTGGAGGATTTGCCGGTACGGGTGAAGAAATAAAGGAGTAGTCTTGTGAGTCATAACTGTAAATAAGAAGCCAGAATCTGAAAACTATTCTGGCTTCTTTGCAAAATTACCTTAGTCGTAAGACTTATGGATTTTACTTTCAGTAACAGCAAATCTTTCTAATTGGTCTTTTTTGAGACCATAACTTAATCCTATTCAAAAGCTATTATATTGACACCAGCTATCTCCTTGTTTTTCTTAGAAAAAGATAGGTGATAGAATTTAGCTGGCAGGTAAAACCTAAGTTTTTGTGAAAATCTTCATTTTTTGTTTCAGATATTGACCTCCCCCGAAAAAGCGTTCCAGTATAAAGTTGAGAAAATCGGAAAACGGCGTTAATAGAAGCAGGCGTTTTATGAAGCAGATACAAACCCGTAAAACCCAAAAGACATGACCGCTATGGGAATGCCTTTTGGGGTTGAACTTTAGTACATTTTCCTTATTCGGCCCGTAAACTCTTGACAGGATTCATTAGCGCAGCTTTGAAGCTCTGAAAACTCACCGTCAATAGGGCAATGCCAATGGCCAGAAAAGCGGCTAGAACAAATACCCACCACGAAATATCGACGCGGTAGGCGAAGTTGTCGAGCCATCGGCTCATAGCGTACCAGGCAATGGGCGATGCAATCAGAATGGCAATGGCGACCCAGGCAATAAATTGGCGCGACAACAGAATCAGGATTTCGGCAATGCTAGCCCCTAACACTTTACGAATGCCAATTTCTTTGGTCCGTTGCTCAGTTATGAAAACGGCCAGACCAAACAAGCCCAGGCAAGAAATCAAGATGGCCAGGGCCGAAAAGACCGTAGCGATGATACTCGTTTTTTGTTCCGATTCGTAAAGTCGGGCCAGCCGCTCATCTGAAAACGAATAGTGACATTGTTCCGTTTTTTCGAATCGTTGCCAGGTTTCTTTGATGTAATCTATCGCATTTTTTGTGGCATTTGGCTGAATTCGAATGTTTAAAATGCTGCTGGCTTGCCGGACGGCACTAAGGTGAAACACCAGCGGACGAACCTGGCGGTGAAGCGATTCATAATTGAAGTCTTTTATAACACCAATGATTCTGTAGGTTTTAGAGCCGTTTTCATCGACTTCGATTAGTTCCTGATCTAACGGGCTGTTCGTATTAAATGCGTGAAGAGCCGCTTCGTTGATGACCACGGCAGTGCTGTCGGCCGGCCGATCGTTGGCGAAGAAGCGTCCGGCTTTTATCGGCACCGCAAACGTTTTTACGAAATCCGCATCGACATCCAGAAACTGGCATAAAACGGGATCGCTATCAGACCGTTTTCCCAACAAATAAGCACTTCCCGGAATACCGTTTGCAAATAATAGGGACGAGTTGCTGACGGATAGGATGGCTGGATTTTTCAATAACTCCGCTTTAAATGGTTTGAGTTTATCGCCCAGTGCTGCCCCATTGTTGATCGAGAGTAAGTGCTCTTTGTTGAATCCAAGGTCTTTATGCTGAAGATACCCTAATTGGTTTCGGATGATGATCATACCCAGAATTAGGGTAATTGATATCGAGAACTGGGTAATCACTAACAGGCTACGTAAGGAGGATTTTCTTTTTTGTACGCCCGATTTTAAGACCTCGACCGGTTGAAAAGACGATAAAAAAAAGGCTGGATAACTTCCTGCCAGCAGGCCTACGATGAGCGTAAAAGCAAGTAGCGACGGAAGGGTATACGCATTGGTAAAAAAGGGGTAGTGTCAACTGCCGACCGGCTAGCTGGTTGAAGCCGGGAAGCATGAGTTGGACCAAACACAACGCCACCAGGACCGAAAGACCGGTCAGCAAGATGGATTCGGTCGTAAACTGCCCCATTAGTTTTAAGCGACTCGAACCAATGGCTTTTCGGATGCCTACTTCTTTGGCACGCTTCTCAGAACGGGCTGTCGATAGGTTGACGAAATTCATGACGGCAATCAGCAGAATAAATAGCGCCACCACCGAGAAAATAGACACATACATACTGTCGCCAATTCGGGCATTCCCCCACTCGGTATTGGGGTCGATATTGTATTGCCGTTTTGCGTGCAGATAAATGGATAATAACGGTTGCATTCGATACTCAAATACATTGCCGTTGGCCAGAAATTGCTGCATAGAAATGCCCAGTGCTTTTTCGATCTCAGGCCCTAAACGGGCAAAAATCGCTTGCTGCATTTTGTGCTCGACCCGCGTCGGATCTACCCCCTCTTTGAGAACAATGTAGGTCGAATAATTCCCTTGCAGCCAGTTTTGTTGATTAACCTCGGGATAGGTCGACATCGACAACAGGAAATCGCAACGGAAATGCGACTTAGTGGGAAAGTCTTTCATGACACCCGTAATCTGATACGAGTTTGTTCCGTCGACCAGCAACGATTTTCCCGTCGGGTTTTCCGGTCCGAAGTATTTTCTGGCCATGGTTTCGGTCAGGACAATGCTGTTCGGATTTTTGAGGGCAATTGACGGATCGCCATGAATGAAGGGAAGCGTAAACACATCAAAATAGGTGGAATCGGCCGTGTAGATACTATTTTCTCTGAAAACCTTGTCTTTATACCGCAAATCGTGTACGCCAAAGTAGCCGATACGGGTTTGGGTGAGCACTTCAGGGAGTATCTGCACGAGTGTAGGGCCAGCCGGAGGTGCCGTTTTGGCATTGTTCGCTTCTTCGTTGTTAATCGAACTGTGAACGTAAAGCCGATACGTCTGGCTGGCTTTTTTATTGAATACGTCGAAGTTTAGCTCATCGAGAATGAACAGGAACAACACGATGGAGCAGGCAATTCCCAATGCAAGTCCGATGATGTTGATGGCCGAAACGCCCTTATTGGTGAGCAGGTTACGGTAAGTTATTTTAAAATAATTCAGTAACATAGCAGGCCCCAGTGAGAAAGAAGAGGTTTAGGGTACTTGGTAGCGTGGTTTGGCCAGCGGCCTCATCAGTTTTTCCGAACAAATAAAAGACCACTTGTCTAAATCAGCTCTGATTTGCGTCTGACAGGTTTTTGATAGATTGCTAGTATAGATAATTGTCCGAATATGGACACATGACGTACTAAAACGGACAGCAATTGTAGGTGGTAGTTGTCTTAGCCCCCGATTAGTTGGACAATACTGAGGTGGTCGGATTTATCGGCACACTGAATTTGTCAGATTTGTGAAATACTCTTGTTCAAAGTGTTCAGGACTTTTGTAGCCCAGCGACGAATGTTTTCTCAACCGGTTGTAATATAGCTCAATGTAGTCGAAGAGTTCGGTTTGTGCATCTTCCACATTCAGAAATACTCCTCCTTCCAACAATTCCGCCTTCAGGCGGCCGCATGGGCGGTCCCATCCACAACGACTCGGCAAAGGCATTGTCGTAGGGATCGTCGGCCCGACTCATACTGGGCCTGATACACCATAATCGTATCAACTCCTTCAACTCGGCTGACACATATTGCCCCCCTCGGTCGGAATGAATAATCAGGCCTGTAGCCGGTTGACGCGACTGCAAAGCACGCTTTAGCGGAAGTATAACTAACTCATCTTCCATGGTTTTACCTACCTGCCAACCAACCACTTTACGTGAGTAGAGATCCATCCAAGTAGCCAGGTAGGCCCATTCGCCATTGACCAGCGGCAAATAAGTAATGTCGCTTACCCAGATCAAATTAGGGGCTTGAGGTAATGGCTGATCTAACAACAAATTGGGCCAATATCCTCTACCATGGATGCTGTCAGTTGTACGGGGTACAAATGATTTAGGCTGAATAGCCTGTAGATCAGCTGCTTTCATCAGTGTGCGTACTTGATGGCGGCCGATCAAATACCCTTTCTGCTGTAACTCAGCCGTAATCCGTCGACTGCCATACCGTCGTTTATGTTCAGTAAAGACCTGTTCCACTACGCGTTGGTAGGCTGTTTTCTCTGGCGTTAGTTGGTAGCTGTCACCCCGCAAATACCGATAATAGGCGGAGCGACTCACCCTGAGCACTAAACATAGCGTTTCAACGGCAAACTCATTGGCTAGCTGTCGAACGAGCTCGTACCGTAAGCTCAGGTTTGTCGGCTGATAATACTCAACGCTTTTTTTAGGATCTCGCGCTCAGTTTCCAGTTGGCTGATCCGTTGAAGCAGCCGCTTATTTTCAAACAGCACATCAGAAGTCTGGCTCGAAACGTGATTTTTTTCTTCCCTTGTGTTGCGCTGTTTCCATTTATAGATCAGCGCTTCACTGATGCCTAACGCCTGAGCTACGTAAGTCACGCTTTGCCCATTCGTAATCATTTTTAGCACATCGGCTTTGAAGGAAGCGTCGTATTTGCGACGTTTAACGGAATTGTTTTTTGGCTGCATGTTCTTGCAAGTTAAGCAAGTTCAGTGTGCCGATTTATTAGACCATCTCAGACCTAATGTTAAACGAGGTGTCCTTGGCAGATAGTGATGGTCAGATTATTGAACAATTTGATGTCAAGGGCGCGAAGGCAAATAAATACTTTCAGTCAAAGAAAGAGGTTAATTTCTCAGTGAAAAAATTAAAGAAAGGAATATACTACGTACGCATCAAGATGGGGCAAAAGTTGGATAATCAGCGGGTTGTAATCAGTAAGTGAGATATTGATAAATTTTGTCTAAAGCCCGGTAATGCAATTTAATACAGTAGCAGACTTTATTTGAAAGCCAGTGTCTGATTAGGTGCTGGCTTTTTTGTAGGGATCGGCAGCAGAGAACCGGGTGGCGTCTTTTCTTGAACGTAAATAAATTACGTTCTTCTCTTGTGGATCGTTGAGCTTGTTTCTATCTTCACATGCTCAATATTGGGCGAACCCTATGGTGGGGGCGTAAAGGCTGGCTTAATCGCTGGCCTTTTTTTGTCCAAAAGGGTGGGAGTCCAACCAGCAAGGGCAACGTTTGAAACGCGACCCTTTAGCCGGTATGTAGCCACCAGCTACGCGCCGGGGTGTCACGAATCGTTACACGCTGAGTTCGATCAAATCTAAGTCAGCAAAGGGTATGGAATCTCCATACCCCCGACGTTGAGCGTTTCAAACGCGGAACGTTCGAGACAGATGTAATGCGGAATTTTCCGCAAAACTGCGGACAAATCCGGTATTGCACTTTTCCAGTCATCTAGGCTGATTTGAGAAAGTTGCCGCGTTCAGGGTTGTACTTTGGTAATACCCGGTTGTCCGGTAATGTGTCCGGACGTGGCAATATATTTCCCTACTTGCCAGAAGTGCGGAAATATCTTGCCCGAGTCTCCAGAAGTAACAAACGGCCGGTGAAATATAAAGGTACTCCTGGCGTAAATTTAGACCCAAGCCTTCGGTGTATGTCGTTTGTCGGTCGGGGTGATGGTCAAACCATGTAGGAAGTGTAGGAAATGTAGTCCTGAAAAAACTTTTATTTTTTTCTCTCTCACTTGTCGGTAATCAAGGCGCTTACCCTACGCTCAGGCTTTTGTCGGTTTTGTCAGGTAGTCACCCTACGCTTTCTCAGTTATTTTTTTGCCCCGCTGATGCAGCCGCATCGCCTGCGTAGCCTGGAATTGCTTGCCCGTTACCGTCTTAAAGCCCGATCGGTTGAGTTCCTCCGCGATGGCCGCGAACGTCTTGCCGTGGCTGCGGAGCATGGTTACTATTGCTGAGGCCAGATGGTTGCTTTCATTGTCAGATGCCAGCGTTTGAGTATTTTTAATGCAACGATCTGAAAGAAACCTTCAAACTGACTCACGATGAAAGCAATTCATTTTATAATTGATTTACGGTCCTTTTTTCTAGGCTGTCTGACCATTATTGGCATTCTCTTGTTGGCCAACTTTACCCCTAGTCAAAGCTCTCAACCTGAACCAGCTTTTCTTGACGCACGCCGGTACCAGGCAGTGACCAGTGGGCGTGAGACAATCATTCTTGATACGAAGACAGGTCGGTTTATTGTATCGCCTAATTATTCTGGGAAACCCCGTTGGCATAAAGGTGATTTTGAAGCGGCCCAGAATCAAGACCGCTAATAACAAATAACCGGCCTAACTAATACCGACTGGAATCATGCCCCGTTAGGGCCGCTTGTGAGGAGCGCGAAATTAGCGCATCTGACGCCTTGCGCGATTTAATTGCAAAAAGTGTCAGAAATCACAAGAATGGGAGGGGGAAAGCGACCATTACGGAGGAATAAATCGCCGATTTTATGTATCAAATCTTGTATCAAATAAAAAAGCCACCTACACGTCTTGTTGTGTAAGTGGCTGATTATCAGTGTGCACTCGTAGGGAAATGATACGGTGCTGATTAATAGAATTTTAGAAAAAATTCGGAATTGGGTAGGAGCAAATTGACTTACCTGGTTAGGTTGCTGGACATCCTTATCCTGTTGCTGCTCCAATCTCTTTGTTTGTGCTAAAATGGCTTCCTTTTGACGAAGACCACCAAGACAATCTTTCCAAGTCCCCATATTTATTAGCAAATTGTGCAGATTTGTTAATAAAATAAGTGCATTAGCCTGGTTAACAAGAATGCATAGTTTGGCAACTATATCTGTGTGCATTTTATTTCTGGCTCTTTGATTCAAAACTCTCATTTAAAACGCGCTGATAAAGTCTGTAATAGATTGGAATGCACCATTGAAATCATTATATTCGTATTAGAATGTACTCAATATTCTTATCAATTAATAGAATATATCCCAAGATTAAAATTGTTTGTTATTACTTTTATGTCATTGAGGTTATAAAATCAAGAATATTTATATAACCTTATAAAAAGTTATCAGTGGAGTTGTTTTATAAAATCTTATGTAAATTGACTGTTATAATAAGAGATTTTATCTGGTGAGTTAATAATAGTTTGTTTTATTTGATTGATGGCGCATCTTATAACTAAGTCGATAGGGACAGACTTTAAGGAACAATATTGTTTGAGTACATATGCTACCATTGAAATACAGTAATCACCCAAAAGGTGGCTATAACAGAATCTTTCGATGTCAATTTGATTTCTTAATCCATGATTATAAACTTTGCATTTGTTTAATTTTTTAAGATTAAACAGTTTTTCAACTTCGTTTACATTTATTTCTGGGAAACTTTTTTTTGATTCTATTATTAGCCTTCTGTGCCCTTTTCTTGGAAAGAATGCTTTGGACTTATGGGCTAGTAAGCTATCTGCATAAACACTAAATGTAATATCCTTTAAAAATTTGGTGTATGCATTCAAAATTTGATTGTTAATTGTCAGAAAATCAGCAGACAGTTGTTGGATCACTATGTAAATTGTGTTTATATTCCAAACATCATTTTCCCAACTATATCCGTGGGTATAAAAAATTAGTCTATTGGTGGTAGAAATATCTATTTTGTCGAAATCTCTATCCATAGCCACAATTGTATTTGATATTACTCCCCCCTCAATATCAACAACTAATTGTTTTAAAGTTGTTTTCGAACCAACAGATTTGAATTTATATTTTTTGATATCACGATAAATAGAGAATACGTTTTTCCAGAATAAGATATCCTCAGTATCTTCATCATAATGGCCAAGTTTTACCTGGTCATAAGTGTAGCTATTTCCTCCTTCAACATATACAACAAAATCAACATTATAAAACAAGAAAGAATTTGAAATTCCACTATTTGTCCTAATAAATGGCTTCGCTCGATCCTTCATCATGAATACAATTTTCGATATGAATTACTGAGTCAGAATATGAGCTTACAATATCAGGTGAGTGTGTCGCAAATATTATTTGAGAATTTGGGTTTATTTCAATTAAGCTTTTTACTAATCTTTCTTGCCATTCAATATGAAGTGAGAGCTCTGGTTCATCAGCGATATAAACATGAGGTTTAGACTCTTGTAGCATACATTCACCAAGAATGATAAGCAATTGTTTTTCGCCAGAGGAAAGGTCAAATAAAGTCAATGACTTGTCACTTGGTGTTATAATCTCTAGTGTATTATCTTTTTTTATTTTTAGTTCTTTTCTTTTATACAGGTTATTTATAATATTAATAAAAAGATCTCTAAAGCGGAAGATGTCTTTGCTTGCATTTTCAATAGAATTATTGTAATTGTGTATTTTCTCTAAATACTGAAACCTAAGTATCGTTGATATATCATCGAATATTGTTTCGTAATTTCTGTTATATATTCTATCCCTTGCACTCATATATTGATCATATAGCATTTCATAAATCTCATTATTAGAGAGATAATTTTCAGGAAAATTTATGCTAATTTTTTCAGATTTAAGCAGGTTTATGAATTCATTTTTACTTGTAACACTTATAAGTTTTTCTTCAGTTATATGGTAGTCAAATAAATTCGGTAAGTGTTCCTTTTGAGCCATTGTTTGAGCAGAAGAAAACCTGTTCTCTAAAAACGAGAAATACTTAATAAAGCGATTTGATAAATCATTTAACTTTAAATCAACGCTAGATTCAATGCTTTCTCTGTTGATATTGTTATTTATTAAATGTGTTGATCGGTTAATAGAAAGCCAGCTAATATTTAAATATCCTTGTATTTTAGCGCGTAACAAATATTCACTAGAGGTCGAACTGTAAGCTCCCATAGAGTAGTCATGTACAAGAGTTCCTTCGATTGTTGGAAAATCTCCAAAATTGTAAAACTCTCTTTCACCAGAATCTAATTGGCCTATACTGTAAGTGATAATTGAACTAGCGTAAATACCGGCAGTTGCTTTATTTATTTCTAAAGTAATTGTTGATCCCTTATTCTGATCTTCTAGAATTAGAATTATTCTATTGAAATCGTTTTTCTTCAAATCGCTTATGTTAACATAAAGTGCAGCTACAATAATATTAATTATTGTAGTTTTTCCAGAGCCATTGACCCCAATCAAGAAATTTACATCATTTTGAAAAACAATATTTACAATTTTATTACTCCAGAAATTTTCAATATTTACTTGCTTAATATAGTACATGTGGTAAGTTTTTAATACGTGTACAATCAATTGTAATTCAGTGAGATTAGTAGTAGCGCCCGCACGAGGGCGTCAATTCCGATCTTCGATTCTGGCTTCTTGCTTCTTAATTTTTTCTTCCTGCTTCTCAATGACCTTACGCTGAAGTTCAATGATTTCTTCAGCCTTAATCATTACGTATCCAGCGGGGGCTTCCGGTGTAGTATTCTGCTTTAATTCGATACCTTCAATTAGATAAGTGGTCGTGGTTGAAAGGATTTCAGCCAGTTTGCGTACGTCCGATAATGTTGGCTCGGTTTTTCCTTTTTCCCATGAGCCAATAACATTTCTATGCTTCTTTCCCATAAGTCGCGCCAGATCTTCCTGGGACAACTTTTGGGACTCACGTAACCGCTTTATACGCTCTCCAAAATCCATCAACGCACAAAATTTTGCACGATAAAAGTTGCAGATGTAATTTTTATCTTACATTTGCTGCATAAAAGTTGCAATCTAAGATTTGGTGACACCAAATCTGGCTAAATGTACGCTAAAAGTTGCATAAGGCAACTTTAATCCATCCTTTAATAAAAAACGCAATGCAAAAAGTAACATCAGCCCAGTACTGGAAAAACCGGATGGAAGAAGCCAAAAAGCGCCTTCCGGATGAAATGGGACAACAGAAAGTACTGGAAGCCGTAGTGAAACTAGCGCCCGAACTGGACAAACTCACGAACGCGAACCGCTGGCGAAATGCCTGGTTTCTGCATGCTGGCGATCCGCAATTCACGGAACTTGTCGAACAGGTGGCGGCCGGCCTGGAATGTTAACGCCCGCTAATCGCGCTCCCCCTTTGTTTTCCGTACCCATTCATCCTTTGATACACCATGAACCTTCAAACGATTATCCACCAGTACGAGGATAATTCCCTTCCGAGCCAGCCCGATCCGTATCTGGAACGCGCCCGGCTGATCGTAGAATCAGCCGCCCTTCAGGCCCAATACCTGCCCGGCCTGAAGTATTTCCGCCAAACCATGCTTGCCATTGAATCGCTGATCACCCGAACCCTCACAACCCGTTACGGCTGTAACGACTAACCCCTTATCATGATGGAAAATCTACTGACCGACGACATTAAGAAAATCATTCAGGGGTGTTTGTTCGACTGCCAATCCATTGACTTCAACGAGTCCAGAAACAGCTTCTCGGTTAAACAGACATCCGGTTTTGTACACTGTGACCAGTTCCTTCCACTTTTTGAAACCGACGTACGGGTTTACATCAATACGGTTTCAATCGAAGATAATGAGCTAAATGCCCATTTCATTCTGTATCGGGAGCAATTCTAGCCCTTTCACATTTGGCCTATTCTAATGAAAAGCTACTCATTCAATAACTGGCTTCGGCGTCCAATTATGGGAGTAAAGTAAGGATTATTCTTGCCAGGAGTCCGCTGATAAGGCTTTGCCTATGGCGTAGCCATACCCTCTTATGTCATTCATCCTTACATTTCCATGAAGAAGAAAATAGAGATAAACGATCTGCTGGCCATCGATGGCGGGCTATCGTATATCGTTCACCGTTTACCGGATGCCGCCGAAAGCGTAAACCACCGAAACCGGAAGTTCAAGCTTCGGCCGGAAGAAAAAACGGCTTCGGCCAGTCTGAAACAAGATCCGAATACGGGAACGTACATCGTAAAAGATTTTGGATCGTCGGAAAAGGCCATGAACGCCGTGGCGGTGGCTCAATTTCTGGATGGAACGGATTTCGTTACGGCGCTGAAGGCCGTGGCGGTTTTCTACAAATACGAAGGGGCCGACGTGCCGGAAGCCAAACCGGGATATAAAAGCTGGCCAGCGAAGCCCGACGAAGGCGAAGGCCAGATGAACTTCGAATTTAAGGAATTTGAGATCCACGACCTGAAGGCGCTGTTTTCTACGAATGCCTGGAATGCCCTGGGCCACAACGACGAAACGCGCCTACTAACGGGAACCCGGATTTGTACCTACTATCATTACAAATGCCTGAAATCGTATACGCAAACGAAGGAAGGCAAAACCCACCAGTATAGCAGTAACGAACTGTTTCCGATGTTCCTGATCGATGAAGGGGAATGGAAGAAGCTGTATAAACCGAAGGCGGAAAAGAAATTCCGGTTTCAGTCGACCGGGAACAAACCGATCGATTTTATCCACGGACTGGCCCAGGCCCAGAAAAAGGTGGCTGAACTGGTGGCCACCAATCCGGAGCCTGGCGAAGAAGATCTGGACGATGGCGATAAACCGGCCAAAAAGAAGAAAAAAGGCCCGGAAAAGCTGGAAGAATTAATCCTTTGTACGGGCGGATCGGACGCCCTGAACGTGGCCGCCCTGGGCTATGCGGTGATCTGGCAAAACAGCGAAACGGCCGTTTTGTCGCCATCGGATTACAAAACGCTGGGCCGCCTGGCCGAAAGGATTTATAACCTGCCGGATATTGACGTGACCGGCCGCCGTGAAGCCCACAAACTGGCCATGACGTACCTGGAAATCCGGACGATCTGGCTTCCGGATGAGTTGCGGAAGCGCCTGGACGCGAATGGGAATCCCTGCAAAGACGTACGTGATTACCTGAAGTACCATCGGAAGAACGAGTTTCTGGAGTTGGTGAAGGTGGCGCTTCCGTATCAGTTCTGGGATCAGGATGTGGCGCTGGATCGGGATGGCACCCCGAAGATGAAGTTCGGGAAGCTGTTGATGGAGTATAAGTTTAACAATGTACACGCCTACAACTTTCTACGCGCCAACGGTTTTGCCCGGTATCGATCGCCGAAGGAGAAAGACGGTTTTTGCTTCGTTCGGGAGCAAAACAACATCGTTTCCAAGATCGAACCGAGTTCGGTGAAAGACTTCATCCACAACTTTCTGGAAGAACGCCGGTACGCCGTGGATCTTAGGAATGCGATGTACAAAACGCCGTACCTGGGCGATACCAGCATTTCGAACCTGGGCTTTTTTGAAGGAGATTTTCAGACCTACGGCCCGGACTACCAGTACTTGTTTTTCCAGAAAGCTACCTGGAAGATCACGGCCGAAGCCATCCAGGAAGAGAAATCGGCCAACCTGGAGAAACATATCTGGGAACATAAGGTGATTCAGCGGCCGGTGAAGATCCTGCCGGATATGTTAACGATCACCAAGGACGCCGAAGGCCAGTATGATCTGGAGATCGGCCCGGAACCGGCTTTGTTCCTGAAGTTTCTGATCCAGACCAGCCGAAGCCACTGGCGGAAAGAACTAGAAGAACGCCTGGATCTGGGCCTGATGGATCGACCGGCCCAGGTGGAGTACTGCAACGACAACAACCTGAGCAACGATGATTTGAAGGCGATGCTTTACTGGAGTACGCCGGAACGCCAGATCGAATACAAAAAGAAGTACCAGTTTGCCATCGATGGCGAATTGCTGACGAACGAAGAAATCCAGGAACAGAAGCTTCATCTGATCAACAAAATCTACGCGATCGGGTATCTGTTGCATCGCTACAAAAATCCAGCGAAGCCCTGGGCGGTTTTTGTGATGGATGCGAAGATCAGCGAAAACAGCGAAAGCCACGGCGGGGCGGGGAAGGGGATCTTGGCAAAAGGGGTTTACAAGCTGCTGACGAAAGTGCAGCTAGACGGACGGAACCCGCAACTGGTGGACAATAAGCACTTGCTGGAAAACGTCGATCAGGATACGGATCTGATCCACGTTGAAGATGCCCACGAATCGCTTCCCTTCGGTTTCTTCTACGCGCCACTAACCAGCGCTACCACGGTAAACCCCAAACAAAAGCGATCGTTTGAACTGGAATACGCGGTTTCGCCGAAGTGGCTGTTTGATACCAATTTCGGAGATCGGTATACAGATCCCTCCAGCCGACGCCGGAAGCTTTATGTGGCTTTTTCGGACTACTACCACGAAAATACGGGCGACTACCGGGAAAGCCGTTCGCCAGCGGACGAATTCGGGATGAACCTGTTTGATGATTTCGATGAAGCCGAATGGAACCGGTTTTACAACTTCATGGCGCAATGCCTGAAGTTTTACCTGGGTTGTCAGGACAAGCTGGAAGCGCCACTGTCGAACCTGTCGAAGCGGAACCTGATCGCGGTGATGGGGGATCACTTCAGAAATTGGGCCGATGCGTATTTCTCGCTCGAAGGTGGCCGCCTGGATCAACTGATCATTAAGGAAGATGCCCAGGAAGATCTGTTCCGTTCCTCCAAAATTAAGATGAGCAGCCAGCAATTTAAGCGGGCGCTGAAAGCCTGGTGTAGCTTCAACGGCTACCAGTACAATCCTACCGAACTCCAGAATAAGCAAGGCCTGATTATCCGGAAGAACAGCGAAAACGTCTCGAAAGAATTCATCTACATCCGGACGCCGGATAAGGAAATTGACGAAGTGGCCAAGCTGAAATAAGACCTTTCATTCATCCTTTACTATACCGAACCCCATGAAAATCCCGAAGGCCCGAAGCCCGTAGAATCCAAAGATTGTTTGGTCGGGCAACTGTTCAAACGGCTGCCGTCGGGCTGGGCCCGGCCGGATCCGGCCAAAAGTGACCGGGTGCCGCAGCTCACGCACCGAATTTTATTCTGAAATCATTCATCCTTTAATTTCCATAAACAATGCTTCTTTTCTCTGTTGAAACCATCCGGCCACTGTCTAAACTATCCGCACTTGAAGCGCACCTGGTCGACGTGGCCCAACGCTGGGCGAAAGGTGAGGGCGTAATGAAACCGGTTTCGCTGAAGGCCTTTCTGCTGCTGCTGAAGAATGAACTAAAGTGGTATACGCGGGATCATAAGGCTTCGCCCCATGTATCGATCCGGCTGGCGAATGATGGCCGCGAAGTCCAGATTTTAACGGCGGACACGACCGAACTAACCGCCCGGATCCGCGCAAGGCGATGAGCCTTCCGGAAGCCCGGACGCACATCGGAAATCCCAAAACAACCCTCTAAACTTTATTCAAACTTTAAAATGGCATTTCTCCAAAAACGAAACCTGGACGATGTAATCGCCATCATTCGGGAAGCGGAAGATCTGTGGTCGATGATCGTGGATTCAATTCCGGATGGCCAGGTAACGACCGAATTATGGTCGGAGATCCGGGAAGTAGATCAGGCGCTGCCTAGCGCCAGGCTGACCATCGAAGCAATCAAAAACCAGGTGTAACCCCACTTATATTTTTTGTAAAGGGTGGAAAATTACCCCACAATTTTCCACCCGCCTTTTACCACCCTATCATCCTTTACTACTTCTGATACATGATTCTGCTGCAATCCTTCAACGTGGCCAGCCTGGTTCTGGCGCTTACGCTCTTACTGCCTGGGCTTCTTTGCCTGGTGATCCTGTACGCCCTGGTATACGGGCTGATTCTGAATATTAAACGCCTGAAGCGATGACAACCGGCCAGAAGAACAAGGTGATTCAATACCTGGTGCAAAACGTGGCGCTGGTAATGCTGGCGAAAACCGAATCCGAACCATCGATCCGAAAGGCGGCTGATAAACATCGGGCAAAGCTTCTATCGGAACTGACGCCGGAAGAACACGCGCCGATTTTCCTGATGCGGGACATTCTGCTGAAGCTGGCCAATCGGCTGGTGAACTGTCAATCGGTTGATGATTTAACGCATACGGAACACCTGATTCAAGAATTGATTGCTGGCCGGGTGCTGATTGTGGATGAAGCCACTGGAGACTATTTGAAAGCCCAACTGGACGCGCAACATGGAAGCGAAGCCGGAAACTAAACCCGCCCGAACGGTTGCGCTGTATAGCTGGTGGAAATCGAAGGACGGAAAGCGCCAGTTCGCCGTGGTCGACAAGCAATATAAGGGCGTAACGGCTGACCTGCGAACCGTCGGGATTTGGCTCCTGGAAGTAGGCGATCCGAACGCTTTTTATCACGCCCTGGGCGATTTTTGGGCGCTGGTGGATAAGGAATCGCTGGTGGAGATGAAAGGCGGGAAAGAAGTGCCAAAGGCTACATGAAACGCTAACTGGTCGAAGTGGGTACTCAAGTTAAGTTTGCGCTGGTTGAAGAACACAAATTCATGGCTTCATCGATTGATGAAGCCATGAAAATTGATGAAACTAGGATTTATGAGAATGGCTTAAATTAATCAATAGACAAATGATATCCATAGAAGTATAATAATTGTCGGGATTTAAGACTAAAAAGCTAGAAACTAAGAATTTACAGTAATTTATTGGTAGGGTCATTATTTAAAATCCTTTACATAATGTAATCCTTGTCATTGTATGAATACAATAAAAGTAATGAGCTACTTTTTGTAAAGCATCTCGAACTTCGACTAATGTATTTCTTATGTGTTTATATCCATCAGTTATATTATTGTTACCATCAACTATTAATAAAGTGAAAGTTGGTTTATTGTTTATAGTTTTTTGCTCTTGGACTTCCTTTACAAAATCATCAATGCTTGAAGATTTAAATTTCTGCATTGTGTACTTTTCGTTGTCAAGTGGACTATTTTTAGTAATTGGGTAACGAAAATATGAGCTATCTTGGTCATATTTTGAGATTACTGGGAATAATATTGATATTTCTTCTACTTCACGCCAATCACCCTTCGAGGCTATTTCGTTTAAAATTTCTATATTTGGTAATAATAAAAAATTAAGCCAATACTCATATAACTTATCAATATAATGAATTGTGTACAATTTTTTTAATTTACCATCTATCAATATTTCAGGGGTGTCACTTTCAAATGATTCATTAGGGTAATTAATTTGTAGTTCTTTGTGGAAAATTATTATCAAAGATTTTAAGTATAGTTCAATAGAGTGTCTATATAGAAAGTTCTGTGGCATCTCAGCTTGTTGGGTGATCTCATAATGCTCAAATTTGTTTTCTCTTAAATGTTCAGCACTTCTAAAATAGGACTCTGCGGTTATTCCAAACCCTTTATCTGGATGCATCTCAATTGCTGTAAATAAATAATTCATAGTAAAGAGGATTTGAATAAAAGTGACTGTTTATTATAGTTGAAACTATTTTTTATGTTCTGTTAATATTAAATTCAACTTCAAGCATAAACTTCAATGTTGTTTCCGCTTTAATTTTAATTGCAAAAAGTTGTTCCAACTCAAAGCCACTTTCTATACTGTGTGTCCCATCTTGAAAGAGGTTGATGAATTCGATCGTTGCTTGAATATCTTTTTCAATAAATTTATTTAGCTTATTGTTTGAAATATTTCTGCAAATGTAAAGGAGTCTAGCTTTTCTTGTTGGCCTATCCTCATGATAATTCGATTTTTCCTGAGTCCACTTTTTTATTTCATCATCTGGAGCAAGTAAGTGCATCAAATGTGTAAAAAGTTCTCTTATAGAAACTGAGAAATGCCTTGCTTTGTCTGGATTATTTGAGTTGTATGCCTCTAATGCTCCTTTCCACATACTTAAAAGACCCTTCTGAATTTTTGGTAGGTATTCGCTCAGAGAATTCTCGTTTTCAAGTTGTATTTCTGTTTTAATTACTTCTTCTTCGACAGAAATATCTTCCTCTGTTGTGATCGTCTCTAAGAAATTAGCACTTGTGTAAAACTCAACAGGCAATAATTTTGTAATTGAAGAAGGTATATCTAAATATGTTTTTGGGAGGGTGGCAAAAGAATTTAATAGGGATGAGTAATCTGTAGAAAGATCAAGGAAAGATTGGCTAATTAATAATTTGTTTTCACTATTAATTTTAATTCTATCACCAAGGGTTTCCCATTTGAAAGATGATAGGGATTTTTCAGCGAAAAGGGAAAGCTCTGAAGCCCGTGCAATACTAGATTGGATATTTAATGAAAGTAGATTTTCGGATCCAAGAGCTTTAATAGCTGATTGGCTAAACTTAGAGGAGTCAAAAGGAGTAATTGTTGGTACCGCAAGCATCGAGCCTTTAATTACTTCTGAAAATGTAGACTGAGGTTCCTGTAAATAAAAAGCTGAAATATCTTTTAAGTTAGATAGTTTTGCAAATGTTAAGGTAGCACTTCTAGAAATCTCAAGTGCTTTTGAAAATGAAGATATATTATTTATGTCAGGTAATACTTTTTGGAAATTGTACAAAGAAGATATTCTCTCTTGAAGGCCTGTTATAGAGTTTATTAAGCTTGATTGAAATTGAGGTTGATTAAATAGTTTAAGTTGACTTGATACTGAGTTAATGCTTGAACTATAACTAGTAATAAAGTCAATCGCAGGTTTATACATATTATCTTGAATTATCGATTGTGGAACCACAATCGATAATTCTCTATCTTTTTTATTTTTGTTTGACTTTTTATTTTGTCTTTTCATGGTGGCCTGAAGGTAAGGTTTTAATTTATTACAATATTTTTTATCAAGGCCTATAAACATACTAAGTAATTCCCGTTTTGGTGCCACTAATTTTTTTAACGGTTAAATATTCTTTTTGTACAAATGCTGCCAACCCCACAAGCGCCTGTTTACGGGCGTTTTTTTTGCCCAGCGGCCCGGCTTGGGTTTCCTTGCAACCTTCCAGGAAGAATTTTCAGAAAATTCTTTAACTTCTTAAACCAAGCGGATTTTTACCGATAATTGGCTGGCTATCAGTGGTTAAAGAATTTATATTTTTTTTAACTAAGTTTAAGAAGTTAAAAAAAATAGAGAAAGTTTAAATATGAAGGGGGCAACATTTTAAGGCAAAATCGGCCGGTTAAAGAATTTTTTGACCCGGTTAAGAAAATTGAATCAATTCTTTAACCAAAAATTGGCTTGAAATTCAGCTAGTTAAGGCCCAGATTTAAGAAGTTAAAAAGTTAAAGAATTTTTCCACTTTTTACCTACGCGTGTTGCGCAGCCGTGGCGGTGTAAAAGGGATGCTGGCCACGATGGCAGCCACAAGGTCAACTTTTGAAAGTACAATTGTAGGGAGCGGTTTTGGGCGTTTGGGGGCGGCCAATCGAGAGAAAAAAGGTAAGAATTTTTATGAGTAGCTTTCTTTTCCTGAAAACGAGAAAACCGCTACATTTAACAGACTACCAACTCGAAGCCGGTTATCAGGAACTACTTAGAAAGCTGCGTATTTGTTCTGTCTGGATAAGGCGTTGATAGTTAGCCGGTTTTATTTGATCATCCATCAATATCCTTCATTCATCCTTTATGACGTTAAGCATCCCTGTTAAACCGCACATCAAACAGTTTTTCCAGTCGTCGTATGTGCTGGGTAAAGAAGCGATCGAAGTTCGGCGGAATTCGCGCCTGGGCGAACTGGTGGCCGCTGTGTTCTGTACGTATCCGCTTCAGGAAGTCGACCTGGAAGATTTGACGCCGGTTCCGATCCTGGATCCGGAAAGTTTGCACCTGAAGCTGAAGTTCGATCTTCGGCCTTCGCTGGTGACGGATCAGCGGCTTTTGCAAGTCGGGCGGCTGCTGGAAGTGTTGTTCGAGTTTTACGCCATCGGCTGGTGTAAAGGTCGCATGGATATTTTTCCCAGCCTGAACGGTTCGGCGGTTCGGTTCACGGATAAGCACAAGATCAACCCGGATCATTATTCGGCAGATGCGGTGCGGAAACTGGTGGCCCGATCGGCCCGGGCTACCGATCCAATGTATGACAAACTTTCGGTAGGGGAGAAGCGGGCGCTGGCGGATGCCGGGATGGTGGCGTGTCCAAACTGAAACGTGTCCAATTTTGGGGAAAACACGTCCTTTTTTTGAAAAAACGAGTCCAGAAAACCGCTGATTTGTCCAGCGGTTTTTTGTTTGCCTAATGGTGGGTAAGCTGGCCGCTTTCAGGCGGTTTCGCGGGCGGATTCGTTGCCAATTCCGCCCTTTTTGTGTCCTACTTTTTTCCGGATCCGGGGGCGTCCTTCGCTCCATGTATTTACAGCTATTCGATACAGCCGCCGAAAGCTTGGAATCGGTATTCGGCGAAGGCAACGCGGGCGGGCTTCGTCGGCTTCGGCTGGTGCCATCCCACCAGCTTCAGTTCATTCATCCGGAGCGGTTCCCACCACCCGGCCAGCGGGGGTACGATGATATTATCCTGTCGGATCAGCACTTGATTTTTGCACCTGGCTACATGATTACCGACGTGGATGTTTTGCCCGAACTGGCCGAATTTTCTGAACCGGCCGAAACCTCCAGCCAGGGCGTTTTCTTCAATCCTTCCATTCAGATCGTGCTGCCGAAGATCCGGCCCGACGTAACGATCTGGATCCACCGAAATCGGGAAGTTCGATGGATCGCGTTTATCGGTGATCGGAACGGCTTTTTCCGCTGTGTCGGTACGCCCACCCAACCGCTTCGCCTGGCGATCCAGGCACAAACCGGAACCCATACCGGCCGGAACCAGACGGTTCTAAGCTTTGCCGGAAGCGTGAGCCAGCCCGCTTATTACATGGATGGTATTGAAAATGAGGATCTGATCAATCCGCTGGCGGATTTCGATGAGTCCTTTTCGTTTGATTTCAACTCTTAAATTTTCTTTCCAATGGCTTTTAACGTCAATGCAATTAAGGCGATGATCGACGCCGGGATCATTTCCGCGCCACCTGCCAAAATCAATACGGCCGAATCGATGCGGAATTTTCTGAAGGCCTTCGTGGATCTGCTGGCGGCCCAGGAGTTTACGCCGGATCACGAATGGAACGGCACCCAACTAAGGTTTATTCGTGCCGATGGTGTGCCGGGAAATTACGTCGAACTGAAGGGGGCAACGGGCGCACCAGGCGCAACGGGGGCGAAAGGCGATCCGGGAACGTTGACAAACAGCGCCATTCCGGCCCGGACAACGCCGATCAACCGCACCCAGGATAAGCTGGTGCTTCAGCGCCAGGATGGCGTTCTGGAGAAAGCCAACCTGTTCCAAATCGCCGGGGGCTTTCCGCTGGTACTGGGCAACCTGATTACAAACGGAAACGGCGAATTCGGGGATCTGAGCAATTTCCATACGGGGAATTCCAACCTTTCGTACGATCCGACGCAAGCGCCACCAGCCGGGGGAAAAGGGGCGTTTAAGTACGTAGGCGCAAACGCTACCCTACGGACGACGGATTTTATTCCGGTGAACCTGCTACGGCGGCTGCGGCTGTCGGTGGTGGCCCGCCACGGCGACGCCAGCGGGGCCAATTATGACGCAGCCGCCCGGTGTTATTTCGGGATTGCCTGTTATGACAGTGAAGGCCAGGAGATTCAGCCGCCCCATTGGGCAAAGGTAACGGGAACCCAGACCACCCTGGCGGCTGCTCTGAATACGGGGCAAACCACGATGACCTTAACGAGTTCGGCCAACTGGCACAATGGAGCCACGGCGGCACACCGGGGCTTTGCCTGGTATCCGTATACGAACGGCCTGGGCCAGATCTTTCCGGATTACGGATATTCCCGCAACATTTCGGCGAACTATAACGCCTATTCGCTGGGCAACGGTGGAGCCTGGGCGCAAGGGGGCATAGCTGGGAACGTGGTCACGCTTCGCGTTCCCTGGCCCGGCCCGAACCTTCCGGCCGGAACAAAGGTGGCCAACGTGATGGAAGGTGGGACTTATATGTACAGTTCGGTTCTGAATAATGGCCTGGTTCCCAACGCCTGGACGCTGTACGAATGTTACATCCAGGGCATTAACGCGGGCAATTCGGAAGATCCGGCAAACCTTCAATTCCGCCCAGGTACGGCGTTTATCCGGCCGATTCTGTTGATCAACTACAACAACCCGGCCGCCACGACCACCTTTTACTTTACGATGCTGGATATTCGGGAAGCCGGGTTCGATACCAGTCTGATCCTGGGGGCCAGCAATGCCTTTACCGGAGCCAATACGTTCGCCGGATCCAGCACGTTCAACGGCGATGTATCGGTAAAACGCTTAACGGCGGCCGGGAACGCGCCCACCATTGCAGCCCAATCCGGGGCCGGATCGGGAGCTTCGGCGACCATTACGGCCGGATCGACGGATATGGCCGGAACCTTAACGATCATGATGGGAACCAGCCCGGGAACGAACGTGGCCGTGGCGGTGATCACGTTTTCTTCCGCCCTGGCGGCCGCGCCGAAAGCCATTCTGTTAACGGCCCGAAGCAACCAGGGGGCCATGTCGATCACGCGGTTCTACATCCTGACCAAAACCGCCACGTCCTTTACGATCAGTTCCACGGATGCCGCGCCAACGGCGTCAACGGCTTATACCTACGATTACCTTGTTATTGCTTAACTCATGGAAAACAATACGTTACAGGCGCTAGGCCTGCTTATTTCGGAAACCGGAGCCATCGCCGGGATCGAAGTCCCGATTTCGGGAACCACCCTGTTAGGCCCAGGCCTTCAGCGCCGGGTACGGCTCAAGCGGCTGACCTTCGATGATGATCTGGAGATTACGGCCCTGTTTGAAATGCGGGTGTTCGATGACGAAGGCCGGGATCTGGCCGGGTTCTACAGCAAGGATAACGCCCTGCCGCCGTTTGTGGCCCGCGAACGCCTGGCGAGGGTACAACCGATTGAAATTCCGAGAACCACCCGGGATAGTTTCCGGAACGCCCAAACGGGCGAAGTGGTGCTGTCGGATGGGCCAAACGCGGTGCCGGAACTGGTTTTCTTTCAGTCGATGGCGCTGCCGCACCTTCAGGCTCAGGGCTTGCCACTGGATGGATCGGAACCGTACCTGGTGGTGGTGTACCTGATGCTGGCAAACATTATCCGCGAAAAGGACGCCCTGGGCGAATTCTGAAATGGAAAACCAGTTGGTGGTTCGCTACCGGGAAGAAGATCCCGAAAAGCCGGATCGGTGGGAAGTAACCCAGCCGATCCGGTTTCACACGCTGATCGGTGAGGTGGAAATTCCGGCCGGATACGTAACCGATTTTGCGTCGGTGCCGGTGTGGCTGTGGGGAATCTTCCCGCCGATCGGGCGGCACAACCGCGCCAGTGTGCTGCATGATTACTGGTACGATAACCGCCTGGGCGAAAACGAGTACGGAGCCGAAGCGGCCCGACGCCTGGCGGATGTGGAATACCGGATCCGGCTGGATCAGGCCGAGCCGAAGCGCAGGCTTCGGAACTACCTGATGTACCTGGCGCTTCGGTGGTTTGCCCGCCGTTGGTGGGTTGAATAGTGTCCTATTCCAGCGCCCGGATCCGTGGTATTGTTGCGGCCATGTTGGAAGCATACTTAAACGCAAAGTGGGCGCTGGAGCCGTTGTTTCACGACCGGATGGCCAAGATGGCTTTAGACCGGATTGCCCTGGGCCACACGCCCTTCGCGGCCACGGCCGACCGGGTGGATAAGGATCGGAAAGATCCCTATTTCGTGGCCGTTCTGCCCGGCCAACAGCGCCAGGCTTCCGGATCCTGGGGCTACGAACGGCTTCAGAAACCGAAGGGCGAAACCGGCCGGATCGTGGTGCTGCCGATCATTGGCACGATGAGCCGGTACGGGGATTTTTGCACCTACGGAACGGAAGATTATGCCCAGTGGATCATCGAAGCGAACGATGATCCATCGGTATCGGCGATTGTGCTGGAACTGAATTCGCCCGGTGGCCAAGTGGACGGAACCGAGTATTTGGGCGAAGTGATCCGCCAGAGCCAGAAGCCGGTGGTGGCTTTCGTGGCCGGAATGGCGGCTTCGGCGGCTTACTGGATCGCCAGCCAGGCCAGGCTGATCGTGATGGAGTCCGAAACCAGTTCGGAAGTGGGATCGATCGGCGTACTGGCCATGCACGTCGACGCCAGCAAAGCCTACGAAAAGGAAGGCTATAAAGTAACTATCGTTCGTTCGTCGGGATCGCCGGACAAAGCCCTGTTTAACTCCATCGAACCGCTGTCTGAAACCGTTCTGGCCGAAACCAAAGAGATTCTGGACGCCATCCGGGATACGTTCGTGGATACGGTCAAAATGGGCCGCCCAGGCATTTCAGAAGATGTGTTTTCGGGCAAAATGTTTATCGGCCGCCAGGCGATCAAACGCAAGATGGCGGATCGGATCGGCTTTCTGGGCGATGCCATTGCCGAAGCGGATCGGCTGGCGAAAACGGCTTAACACCTGCATCATTCATCCTTTAAATTTTATCCATAATGTCAACCAAAACGCTGAAAAGCTTCGCCCGCAAACAGGCCAGCGCCGAGCAAGCCGAAGCCGCCGAACAAGCGGCCACGGAAACCACGGCGGCCGAATCGACGGAAACCGAATCCACGGCCGAATCCACGGCGGCCGAAACCACGGGGGGCGAATCCACGGAAACGGAATCATCGGCTGATTCGACGGAAGAATCTGAATCGACGGAAGAAACCGAATCCACGGCGGCCGGTGAAACGGAATCGGGAACGGACGCTTCGGCCAGTACCGGCAACCCGCCCAGCGCCGAACTGAAGCCCGGAATGATCGCCGTGAATGCGTCGGAACTGAAGGCGCTTCAGGAGAAAGCCGCCAAATGGGACGCCAACGAAGGCAAGCTGAAAACGCTTCAGGCCTGGTACGACAATACGATCAAGGTGGGGGCAATGGCAAAGGAAGATATTTCCACCACCAGCGACCGGGGCGCTTCCAAAGTGGCCAGCCAGCCCTGGAACCAGGCCGCCCGCGAAATCGCCGAACGGTATCATTCCTGACGCCATTCCCGCCCTGATCGGATTCCTTTTTTCACCTGTTTAATTTTTTCATTCATCCTTTAATTTTTCTCAAGCAAATGGCGGATTCGCTGAATTTAACGGCCCTTGCCGACTCCCTGGAGACCTACGCGCGGGACAACAAAGAACACATCTTTTTTAAGGCGCTGGTGCCGGGTGTGGATGGTGGCGTGGCTGAATCGCCGATCGTTCCGATCGCCGAGTACATGACCACCATGAACGCCACGGATGAAGTGGTACTGACGAACCTGGAAGTGGGCGACGTGGCCCAGCCAGGCGGGAAGGATTCCTTCAACCCCACGGCCAATGCGGTCAACTTTAAGCCCAGAGTGGCCAAAGTGAAGCCCGCCAAAGTGGATATGCAGTTCACGCACTCCAAACTGCTGATGCTGTATAAGTCGTATCTGGGCCAGGTGAAGGCCAAACAGATCGATCCGGAAAAAGTGCCGTTTGAAGAATACATCACGGCGCGGGTGATTGGCAAATTCCAGGAGAACATCCGGGTCAAAACCCTGTTCAACGGGGTTTATAACGCGGCTGGCACTGGCCCGCTGGATATTGCCGACGGATTGAAAACGCAAATCCTGGCGGCCATTGTGGCCGGGGATGTTCCGGCCGGGAATATCATCGATACGGCGGTGCTTTCGTCGACAAATGCGGTGGCGGAAATTGAAAAGATCATCGCCGGGATTCCGGATGCCGAGTTCTACGCCGGGGATCTGATTTGTGTCTGTAACCGGACGGTTAAGACCAACTACGAAGCCGATTATCGTACGCGGTACGGTACGCTGCCCTACAACAGCGGGCAACTCAAGCCGACGATCGTGGGAACGGATATTCCCTTCATCGTTGAGCCGGGTTTGTCGGGCTTCAACCGGCCGATTTTCACCACACGCGGAAACTTCGTCTATCTGTACGATGATATGTCGGGATCCGATACGCTGGCGGTCGATTACGGCAAACGGACGCGGGATATTGCGTGGGTAATGGATTGCCAGGTGGCGGCCGGGATCGCCGTGGCCGAACAACTTTGGACGAATGACGGAGTGTAGTAAGCCATCCGGAAGCCGCTGATCAGTAGCGGCTTCCGGTTTTATTCTGAAGTATTCATTCATCTTTTTCATTCATCCTTTAACATCAAGTGGTTATGAAGTCTTTTTTGAAGTATGCGTTTTTTGCCCTGACCACCCTGGCCTTCGCCTTTTTTCCGGATCAGGTGGCCCTGGCGGTTTCGTCGTTGGATGGTCTGTCGTTTCTGAAGGATGCCCTGGCGCAGCCCGAAGGCGTGACGGTCGGGATGGCGTTTTTGAGCCTGGCGAATATCGACGCCACCAGCTACCAGAAACCCAACCCGGGCGGGATCCGGACGCTGTTTATCGCCTTACGGAAGGATATACAGGGCGTTTGGCCGAAAGAAACCGACATCGTGGGCGGTGAAATCCAGAACGGCCCGACAATGGCGGCCGGAAAAGCCTTTGCCGAATACCAGTATCCGGATGGGACTTGTTCGCTGGATGATGACGCCGGGGGCGATCCGGGTTTCCAGAGCTACAAGCACACGCTGGAATTCATGATGGCGGGCTTTAGCAAGGAACTGGCGGCCGAGATCCGCAAGCACCTGAACGCGGGCTGTGTGGTGATCGTGGAACAGAACGATGGCCAGTTTGTGGTGGGCGGTTCGTCGGACAACCCGATTTATGTGAAGCCTGGCTTCAAATCGGGTAAGAAAGGCAACGACAAACGCGGCTACACGCTGAAGGGCGAACAGGATGGCTTTATGTGGGGAATTCTGCCGCTGAAGCCGACGGCGGTGGCGGCCCTGGGATTGCTTCCGGACGAAGAAGCGGGCGGGGGCGCTTAGTAACGGCCGATGCTGACGAAGTATGAGCTGATCCACGTTCCCAGCGGGGGCGTGGATCATTTGCTGGATGGTCGACGGGTACGGATCGATCATCGGCTAACCGACGAACAGGCCGAACAACTGATGGCCGTTGGCGTACCGTACTTCAAACCGATTTCCAACCTTTCAAACCCTGATCGAACTGATGGGACTGACCAAAGAACAACGGGCGCAACGAGCCGCCGAAAAGGCTCAAAAAGAAGCAAACCAAAGCCAGCCAACCCAGAACCCGCCGAAACCGAATGAACCAGCCACGGATAAGGCTGGCGATCCGGACGAAACCGCTTCGCCGGAAGCGGGGCAAGATCCGTCCCAGGATCCGGAGCCAGTTGGCGAAGAACTGGATGAAGCCTTGATCCAGCGTTCGGCCCGAATTCGGGAAAATGCCCAGGCCGAACTGGATCAGCTTCGGGCGCAATCGAAAGCCCGGACGCCCGCCGTGGATTCTGCCGCCGTGGATGAAGATCCGGAAGAAGCGCCAGGCGATGAACCAGCGGACGCTGATCCGGCCCAGGATGAATACGCCCAGCGGGTTCGGGACAATGCCGCCCGCGAACTGTTGGGGATGCGCCTGGCGTCAGCCTTAAGGGCTGTACATGCCACCAAAACGGCCCAGGAAGCCCAGCCCGATCGGCGAACCAAGTAAACCGATGAAACCACAAAAGGCGGTCTGGATTTAGGCCGCCTTTTGGCATTTATTCGCCCTATGTACGTTAACGCTATTCCCGCACTTTCGGACGAACTGGAGCGCCTGGCGATCGATCCGGGGCTATTGCTGCAAGCCCTGGAACGGTACGCCGAACAGTTTAGCCAGTTTGTCGAACTGAACCATGATCAGTATGAACGGCCGATCGAATGGCTGGATGTAAAAGACATGGAAAAGACGGTAAACGATTTTGTGGCGCTGCTGCCGAAGATCTGTCCGATTGACGAAGATTTTACCATCGAAGAAGATGATGAATGAAACCGAATGGAAGGCCCAGCGGAAAAAAGCCCAGGCCAATTACGAACTAAAGAAAATGCTGGTGGGGGCGGGACGCGCCACGGCGGCCGAAGTCGAAGAAGCCAGGCGGATCTTTGACGCCCTGAAAGCGTACCAGCCCGAAGCGCCTGGCGTGGATTCGCCTTGCGTGGATCGGCCCGCCGTACCTACTCCAGCGCCGAAAACGGCCGCCGTGGAATCGGCCGCCGTGGTGCCAGGGATGCCGGTTCCGGAGTTTACGAAGCTGCTGGAAGAACTGACCATCGAGCGCCAGGAGTATCACAAACAAATGTGTTTGAGGTCGAACCGCCTGGGCGATTATCCGGATGAAACGAACCTGAAGGATCTGGTGGACGAAATCCAAGAGTACAAAGCGAAGCGGAACGCGGTGGCCGAGAAAATAGCCTATCTGAAGGCAAACGGCCGCCTACCTGCAACGCCCGGCCCAGCGGACGATAACGCGCCAGAAGTCCAGGAATCGGCCTTCCTGGCGAACCTGCCCGCCGATCGCTACGAGTTGAACAAACTACTGGTAAATTCTTTGATGCCGAAGCTGTATCGGGCAAAGAAAGGCCTGGCGGGGGCGGAATCGGAACTGTGGAAAGCCCACTACCGGAAAGAGATGGCGAAGGCCAAGGCGGCCGTGGATGCGGCTAAACGCCAGCTCTCAGCGATGGCTTGAATAATGGCTTTTTATTGTTGTTCTTTTATTGGAAACTTTTCAATTCTTTCAACAAAATATTTTAAGAAGGTTTGAAACCATTTTCTCATTTCTTCTTCCTTTTCCGGTATATGTTTTGTAACTATTTCATTATAAGAATCATATGCAAAATTTGCGCCAATTGAAAAGATTTCGTTTGCTTTGTTTGGGTTTTTCATTTGTCCGATGAATGCGTTACCATTTTCATCCCTGAAAAGATTTCCAGAATGTAAATTGGTACCATGAGTAGCATCCGAAAATGTGCTATAAACATGCTCATACCAATCCGATTTGTTAAGTCTTTCAGCCAGTGCTGAAAGACTTCCTGGGCCTTTAAAGAATGAGTACCACTTAAAATTCACTTTTTTGTCTTTGTCTAGTTTATCATGAAAAGCTTTAATCTCTTTATTCCGATCAGAGTTTAATAGTTTCGTTAATTTTTCAATATTCTCTTCTAAAACATGCTTTGGAATAGGTGGAGAAGATTGAATCCACCGCCCTTTTTTTCGGATTTCTTTTCTGCTTTTGTATTCATCTGTCCCTGGAAGTAAAGATCTATAATATTTATATTTTCTATAGTTTTCCATATAAGTAAAGGCTAAACAACGCCGTTTTGTATCTTCTCTTAAAAGCCAATCTAGTGACAAGTTTGCTTCCAGTAAGCTTCTAATTATGATTTTAGAGGTATGAATATGAGAGCTTTTGAATGTTACAGAAAGAGCATCCGAAAGTTCTACCACTTGCCTTAATAAGTATATAATTGGAAGTTGGTAGAAGTCATCTTCAGTTTCGATTTTCCATTTTAGTACGTGAGTCCCAAAACCAGCTAAGTCTTTAAAGGCTTCACTACAAATGTCTAAAACCCGTTGAACTTTGGGGTTCTCATTACTTTCTGGTAAAAGTTCTTCGATTGCCTGATAAGTCATTTTTTTTGATTTTGGTTTTGGATTGAATTTAATAAGATAATCAATCATACAGATCAAGGAAATGCACAATCAGGTACAATTGGGCCTTTTTATGTCCTACCAAGCCAAATTTTAAGGCCTTAACATTGCCTACACGGAAAATTTTTCTGGAGAAATGGCAAAAACTACGGCGCTTCAGCGGATGAAAAAAGCCCTGAAGATCGATGAACACAAGCTGGATAAGTTTCTGGCGTACTACTACGAAAACGCGGCCCTGTCGGATGATGATCTGAAAATGCTGGAGAAGTACCGCAAGGCTTGGAGCTTTCTAAGCCTGGGCCGAACGTACGATATGGCGCTGGCAATGCTGATGAAGGATTACAAGATCCAGGAACGCCAGGCGCGGTACATTATATCCGAAGCCAGTTATCTATTCGGCCACGTTCAAACCATCGACAAACAGGCGAAGAAAATGGCCAGCGCCAACTATTTCCGGCTACTGTCGAACATCGCCAGGTCAAACGGCGACATTGAAGCCGCCAGCCGCGCCTGGGAACGCGCCGATAAGCTGGAAGGCTTGCACGATGAAGATAAGATCGGTTTAAATCCGGATGATTTCTTACGGGCGGCCAAATTCATCTTTACCGATAACGTGAACGTCCTGATTCAGCAACAAAAACGCGCCGATGATGAGTAAAACAGCGACGCCGGGGCCGATACGCAAGATCTACGCCAACGCCAAACAACTAAAGTTCCTACGCTCCAGGGCGAAGCGGAAAACCTTCCAGGGCGGCCGGGGATCGGGCAAAACGACGACGCTGGGAAACGTGGTCGGAATGATGTTTGAAGCCATGCCCAGGGCGAAAGTGGTGCTGGCAGGTTTAACGTACGTTCAGCTTGATCTGATTGTGCTGCCGGAAGTGAAAAACGCCCTTTCCCGCATGGGTTACGTGGAGTACTCGAAAGTAACCCCCCACGGCGTATACGTGATCGGCCAGATGCCGCCGGATCACTGGTACAAACCTTACTCCAGCCCTGGAAAACGGGGCTGGCAGTACTGTATCTGTTTTATCAACGGGTTTACGCTCCAGCTAGTCAGCCAGGATCGGCCTGATAGCCAGCGGGGGATTAACTCAGATGGCTTGCTGGTGGATGAATCGGCCACGATGAAGCACGAATTCATCAAAACCGTTTTGCTACCTGCCAAACGAGCGAACCGCTACGCCGATTTTTCCAAATCCCACATGCACCTGGCGTATTACGATTTTTCGTCGGCTGCCTGGGATCAGGCCGGGATGTGGATCTACGAAACGGAAGAAAAATGGAAGGCCGAACTGGAAAAACGCGCCGAGATGAGCGACGACGAAAAAGAACGCATTCCGCCCGAAACGCTTTTTCTGGAGTCCACTTTTCAGGATAATCAGGACGTTCTACCGGAAAATTATTTGCAGGTTTTGACCGATTCGTTAGATCCGATCACGCTGGATGTGGAAGTCTGGAATAAGCGCTTGGGCCGCCTTCCAAACGGTTTTTATTTCGCCTTTTTCACCGAAAAGCACTGTTATTTTGAAAGTTTCCGCTACGAATACGACGACCGGACAAAACTGCATTTGCACCAGTCGAACGATTATCGGGAAGGAAAATTACTGGAAGTATCGCTGGATTTTAACGCGGCCATTTGCTGGCTGGTGATTGCCCAGGAAGTAGGGGCGGAATTACGGGTAATTAACAGCCTGTTCCGGAAGCCCTCCCTGACTACTGATAAGAACCTTGTGGTGCAACTGGCCGAAGAATTTGATCGGGTCTACCAGAAACACCCAGGGAAAGAGGTAGCCGTATGGGGCGATCCTTCGGGGCGGTCTAAATCGGCCGCTTCCAGCATGGAGAATAAGCCCTTCTTTGATCAGTTCTGTGATGTGCTGATTAAGGCCGGGTGGAAGGTCAGGCGTGACTACCATCGGTTCACGTACCCCAGCCACAAAGACAAATACATTCTGATCAATCACCTGCTGGAAGAAGGGTCTGATCGTACGCCTAGGCTGCGGTTCAATCAGAACCATAACAAGGCGCTGATCATCGGGATGCAACTGGCACCCGTAACGGGCGAGTTCAAGAAGGACAAGCGCAGCGAGCAAACCGCGAAGGATCGGGAGTATGCCACCGATGGTACGGATGCGCTTGATTACCTGGTTTGGGGCAAGTACCGCAAACACCTACCGAACAGCCGATCCGGCCAGCAAAACCAGCTATTCGTTTACCGGGGCTGATCATCGAATCGATGCCGATAATTCAGTACGATTGTTACAGAACCAGCCCGATCCCGGCCGGTTTCGGAAGTTATATTCTTTTTTTCGGGGGCCGCCGTGGCGGTCGGCGGTAAAGGGCGGTGTGAGCTATCGTGACACAAAGCCACGATTTTCGGGCGCGGGGCGATCTATCTGATTCGGGATCAGGTGGATCGCCCTTTTTTTGACTGCAAAAAGTAGTTTTTCCTTCCGGTTTTAGGGTGAAAAGGTGTCCTATCAGCTACGGATCAGGCGGTTTATCCTTGCATTGTCTCTTCAAAACAGCGATGGCAAACCAAATCATTTCTCTCAAAACCGTACTGCATGAAATCCAGGAAGCCGGAACCGAATTCAGCCTGACGTTTCGGAAGCTGGATGGATCGATCAGCCACAAAGGCCAGGTGAAGAAAAACCCGACCCGGCCCAAAGATCCCGACGCCGGGGGCGGCCGGAAGGATCTGTTGGGGATTCGGCGGAACATGAATCACGCGGGCGCTCTGCTGTTGTGGGATTGCCAGAAGCGCCATCCGTTTGAAGCCAAAATTGAACTGCTGGTGGCCTATAACGGCTACCGAATTTTTCACAACTACTAAGCATGGCAAATTTTCGGAAGCTGGGCCACAACGTTTACGCCTTATCGTTCGGCCCTAAAAAAGAAGCGGCCCTGGTGACGTTCGGCGAAGCGGATATTTCCGCGCACACGGCCGGGGCGGGCTATAAATCCCGATCTGAGTTCGTACCCTGGGGGGCGAAGGATGACAAGCTTTTGCAGATGCACAAGCTGGCCAGCGATTCGCCCAACAAGTGGCGGCTGATCAAAACGCGCCGGGATTTTACGACCGGCCTGGGCGTGTATACCCATGCCGGGAAAAAGAGCCAGGGAGCCGGAACGCGGTTCGAGCCAGTTGTTTTTCCGGAGTTTCAGGAATGGAAGGATCTGGTGAATTGGGATCTGGAATTCGTGTCGATGGCGCTTCAGTACGCCTTCAGCGCAAACGCTTTTATTCAGTTGACACTGGATCCATCGAAGAAGCTGGTGGGCGTGGACGTGATCGATGCGTTTAAGTGCCGGGTTCGCAAGCTGAAGCCGGGGGAACTGAAGGTGTCGGCTTACCTGGTGAATCCCAACTTCGGAACGAAGGCCTACAAAGCGGCTGATACGAAAGTGGTTCCGGCCTATGATCCGGCCGATCCGGCCCGGTATCCGGTTTGTATCCTGCAATTGATGGATAAACTGCCCGGCCAGGATTATTACAGTTTTCCGGAATGGTGGGCCACGGAAAGCTGGACGAAGGTGGCCAACAAGATCCCGAAATTCCACGATTCGGGGCTGGATAATGGGTATAATATCAAATACCACATTTCGATCCCGGATGATTATTTCGACCGGGAAGGCCTGGAAGAAAACGAGAAGGAAAAGCTGAAGGAAGAAACCCTGAACCAGATGGGCGATTCGCTGGCTGGAGCCGACAACGTGGACAAGGCGCTGTTTACCTTCCACACGCGCAACATGCAGGGCAACCCGATCGCCGGGGTAACGATCACGCCCTTAAAAAACACCATGTCGGACGATGCGTACATGAAGTTGTTCAATACGGCCAACGTGGCCCAGGCCAGCGGCCACGGCGTTCTGCCGACGCTGGCGGGGATCGATACCGGTGGCAAGCTGGGCGGTTCCGGGAAGGAACTGGAAGCGGCCGCCAACTACCAGCAAGGCTTTATGACGTACGTAGATCGGCTGGTGTTGCTCCAGGTGCTTCGGATCGCCAAACGGATCAACGGCTGGCCGGCCGAAATGGATTTCGACATCGAAAACATTTCGCTGTACACCTACGACGTGACGCCAGCCGGGGCGGCCCAGAATCCAAATTCGGAGAAGCCTGAAAAGCGTGAAGATGAAGATCCGGATGAAGGCGACGAAAGCGAAGCAACCGATCAAAAAGCCAACCAAGATGCTGTTTAACGAGACGGAAAAAGTAGGCCAGGAAGGCGGCCTGAAGGAATACCTGGGCGGGATCCAGAAAACCATGACCTGGGCCACCTGGAAGCCGTTTGTGGCCGGGGCGGAACTGTCGTACATCATTCCGGCCATCGGCCAGGAGTTGTACGACGAATTGACTTCGGCGGGGGCGCTGGATGAACACCAGCAAACGCTGAAGGACAAACTGAAAATGGCGCTGGCCTGGTTCGCCTACCTGGATGCCATGCCTTCGCTGATCACGGTAACGGGCGATGGGGGAATGGTGATGAATTCGGTTCCCAATACCCAGGCCATGCCGAAATGGTTGTACGTGGCCACGGTGAAAAGCCACCAGGAAAAAGCCGATCGCTACCTGGAAGCGGCCCTGGCCTGGCTGGAGAAGAACGCCGATCAGTTTCCCACCTGGAAGGAGTCGGATGCCTACACGATCCAGAAAAGCCAGTTAATCAGTTCGGCCACGGAAGCCACCACGTTTTTCCCGCCGATCCAGAAAAGCCGCCGGTTGTATCTGTCGATCCGGGATTTTTTCAACCTGGCCGAAGAAGAACACATCCGGCCGATTCTGGGCGTGGAATTCTACCAGTACTTGAAAGGCAAACTGGTGGAAGGCGGCCCGTTTACGGATCCGGAAAAGGAGGTACTAGCGCTGGCCCGGAAGGCACTGGTTCAGTACGGCTTCAGTATGAAGATCCCGTACCTGAACCTGAATACGGATCTTCGCCTGGTGTCGGAAACCGATGGAATCGTGAACGAAAACGCCTTAACGGGCGAACGGCTGAACCAGATCCGTAACGACGCACTGGCGAAAGGCCAGGAGAAAGCCGCCGAGCTTCGCAACTACCTAAACGCCAACGCTTCGGCCACGGTGTTTTCGCTGTATTTCAATTCCGGGCTTTACGTTCCGCCGAAAGAATCCGGCTATGAACGGCGGCCGAAAAATGATCCATCCAAACCGTTTTACGTGCTATGAGTCCACTAAAGCTTTTTCTGATCGGGGCGCTGGAATTTGCGTACCTGGTTGTAATTGTCCTGAAGTTAACCACGTCATTGATCGGCCTATCCTGGTACTGGATTTTCGCGCCGATCTGGTTCCCGGTGGTGGGGTTTCTCCTGCTGATGTTTCACCTGGCGGCTTTCGGGGCTTCGGTGATCCTAGTTCGCTTTGTATTTAACCGTTTAAAGTCTGCTGCAAACCAATGAATACCAAAACCGCCAGTGGCCCGATCGTGGCCACGGAAACCAAAACCACGGCCGTAAACGGCCACAAACTGGCTTCCAGCCCAGCTTCCGGCCTGGAAGCAAAACGCCAGCAAGCCCAGGCCGCCATTCAGGCCGCTGAACTGGAACTTCAGCAAATCCAGGAAGAAGAACAGGCCGAACTGGTGGCCCGCCGTTCGCGCCTGGCCACGACCCGCGAAGTCCACCTTCGGGATGCCCAGAACTTCCGGGAAATGGCCCGCAACGAATCCGATCCGGAGGAAAAACGCACGCTGTTGAGTCTGGCGCGGGAAGATGAACAAAAGGCCTATCAGATCGGGCTGGAATTGGGACTGGATCAGGATGTTCCGGCCCAGGACGAAAAGCCCAGAGCGCCGTTTCTGAAGCGGCCGGTGGTGGCCTTCCTTCAAGTGGCGGGAATTCTGGCGGCCATTTCGTTCTGTTACCGTCAGTTCAACCAGTTTAACCAGTACATCCAGGAGTTAAACGCGAAGCTGCCGGTGGAACAGCACCTTCAGCCGTATGATGTAACGTCGATCCAGAAGTTCTTTTACGAAAAGCTGGTAGTGTTTGCCGATCTGCCGGTAGCGCTGCTGATCTTGTTCCTGATGGTGCCGTTTGTCGGTTTTTACGTCCTACCATTCCTGAAGTCGAAGCGGGACTTTTACAGTGAATTCTATGACGAACTAACGCCGTGGCAACGATCCATCATCACCACTATTCTCTGTTTGGGCTTATTGTTCTATCTGGCCTTATCGCATTCGGTCAAACCGTAACGGCCCAGCCTAAACAAAAACCAGCCAGGGCGGTCAGCGAGAAGCGGCCGCCCGTTTTTCAATCCGAAGCCCAGCTTCGCCAGGCGGTGTTCGATTCGGCGGCCACGTTCGTCGGCAAAACCGAGCGTACCAATCAAAACGATGCCGATTGGATTACGGCCATCAACCGGTTTAGTAAACTGCCCAGCCGCGCCCACTATTGCGCCAGCGCCTTCTACTACGTTCACGCCATCAACGGTGTAAAGCTGCCGATCGGCGCGGCCGGTGTCGGGATGGTTCGGACGTACTTCAGCCAGGCCAAAACGCTCATCTACAAACGGAACCGACGCGGGAACCAGCGGATCGGCCCGAAGCCCGGCCGGATGGATGCGGTTTCGCTGTTTGCCAGCCACATCGAAGGCATTGCCCAGGATCGGTATGATCCCGAAGAAGAAGATCGGGTGCGGTGTATCGGCTTTAACACGACTGGGGGCAAAGGCACAAAGGGCGGCTGTTACATCAATTTCCGACGAACGGCCGAGATCAAGGCGATCGCCAACTGGATCGGCCCGTACTGGAACAGTCTTAAACCGGCCACGTTATGAACCGGATTTTGACTTTCATCCGCCAGGATGGCCGCCGATTCGCCTGGGAAATGGGACTGGCCTTCGCCATCGCCGGAACCGCCTGGGCGATCGGTTTCTTTTGGAACCATCGGCGGCTTCAGGCCTGCCAGGATGAACGCCTGGCGCTGATTGATCAGGTACGCCAGGAAGAAAAACATCGGCTGGCGGTCGAATACGGCCGGAAGCTGGCCGAAAAGGATCTTCAACTTTTAGCGAAGGAACATGAACTTCTGGAACTGCGTAAAAAAGCCGCTTTGGATTCTGCTGATCGTTTGTCCCTTATCGACGCTATGCGGGCAATCAATCAGCGGTATCAGCGCCGAAACTGATTCGGCGATTCGCGCCGAGTTTCTGGCCAATGCCAGGCGAATCCATGCCGATCTGATTAAAGCCGATTTCGCCCAGCAATCGGCCGCCCTGGCCATCGCCCGCTTTGCCAGTTGCCAGGATGCGCTGGTGGCCAGCCAGGCCGCCGAACAGCGGGCGATGGATGATCTGGCCACGTTGAAGCTGGCCACGGCGGCCGAAGCCACAAAGCGGAAAAAATACCAGCTTGAAGCCTGGATCTGGCGCGGCTTGGCCAGCTTCGGCTTATACCTGATCTTCAAATGAAAACCGTTCAAATCGGCCCCAAATCGTACAAAATGCCGGAAGGCTGGGCGGAATGTACGCCCGAACAGATTCAGGCACTTTTGCCGCTGCAATTGCTCCAGCCTAAACAGGATGATCCGGCCACATCGGCGCTGTTGAAATTTGCGGCCGCGAAAGTGCTGTTAGGAGCGCCGGAAAAGTTGGTGAACCGGCTGGATGCCGCCCAGAAGTGGCGGCTGATGCGGCTGGCCCGGTGGGTGTTTACTGCCCGGATTGAGAAAAAGCCCTTCAACTCGTTTACGTTCAAGGGCGTAACGTACCTGTTACCAGAGCCGAATTACGCCAATACCAGCGCCATCGAAATCGCAATGGCGAACATCAATTACATCGCCTACGTGCGGACGGAATCGCCATCGATCCCGGCCGTATTTAAGCTGGTGGCGACGCTATGCCGCCCGGCCCGGAAGGACGCGGCCCGCTGGCGGGCTTCGACGGATTGGAACGGCGACATTCGGGAAGCCTACAATACCTTACTGGCCGATGATCGGGCGCAGCAATTTCAGTCCGAAAACCTACCGATCGGCGTGGTGATGGCGGTTCTTCAGTACTTCGAGTTTATGAACAATCGGTTTCTGGAAAGCTACCGGCTGGCGTATGAGCCGACAGATGATCCGGATGAACCGCCACTGTATCAGAACGGGGAAGGCCTGGTGACGACGTTTATGGACATTGCCAAGCTGGGCGTTTTCGGGGATTTCGATCAGGTATGTAAACAGAACGGGCATACGGTTTGGATGTTCCTTCGGGACAATAATCTGAAGATTCGCAGGGCAAACCAGCGGGCGGAACAGGCATAGGATTTGTTTAAAGTACAGTGATTCGACAATTTTCTCTAAATTGTCGAATCACTAAATCAGATTTAGAATGGCCTCTAGTCCAAATACATCAAAGGGCGAAGGATTTGTAAGAACCTATGACTTACTAACAGCCATAATTGAAGATGCCAATAAAGCATTTGAACTTTTAGCTTCTGATCAGGAATCACAATTTCTTAGAAGAATTGCGATTAGAAACGTTTTTACCTATATAGAAGCAAGCGTTCAGATTATTAAATTTGAGATAAAATCTGATGTTAGAAAGAATCGATATAAAAAAGCTCTGAGTGAAAAAGATGTTGAGTTTCTTAACGAGGAAAGAATAAAATCTGATGGTACTAAAGAGGGGATAATGATCCAAATTCAAGACAATCTGAAAGGGACTTTCAAGCTTGCAAAGAAGATATGGGGTCTGAATATAAATTATTTAGATTGCTCCGGAAAGCAATATAGATACTTTTTAAAAGCTAAACATACACGCAATAAACTGACACATCCTAGAACGTTTTATGATATTGAAATAACGGATGATGATGTATCCTACGCGGCTGTTGCTTTTCAATGGACAAAAGATGGATTTATTAAACTTTTTGAAGCGAAGGTTTCTAAGATTTTAGAAACTCTTCCTAAACAGGTTCAAACTGCTATTAAGAAAAGGCAAAAAGAGTTGGATTAAATTTCATTAGGCCAGGCGAATCTTCAGCCTGGCTTTTTTGTGTCCTACCGGGAAACGGGGTGGCTGCTGATCTTCGAGCAAAAACGAAGTTCGTATGATCATCGGCGATTTAAAATCGTATATCGACTACTTCCAGGCCTGGGCCGAAGCCCGCCCGGATATTAAGTTCTTTTGCTTCGGATCGGTGGAAAAAGGGATCGAATACGCCCGTTCGCTGCCGGATTTCGATTATCCCTTTTGCTGGCTGGAACAACCGGTTTTGCAGCCGAAGGATAACGGCGCTGGCCACCTGTGCCTTCAGTACATTACCGGGATTTCGGTTCTGCTCCAAGCGCCCTTAGATGATCAGCAAGCCCAGATCGACGCTTACGCGGCCAGCCTGGCCACCCTGACGGATCTGATGGGAAAGCTGATGGTCGACAATAACCGCGCCCTGATTCATTTCGATCTGAATTCGCTGAAAATCGAATCCGTAAATCAGTTATGGATTGATTCCCATTACGGGTTTCGGATGGAAGTTTCGCTGGATCTGAACATCAATACGCGCCTATTCAAATGAACCACCTGGTAGCTACTCAAAACTTTCTGCAAGCCCGTTTATCGATGAATCCGATCGTGGTGAACATCGAAGCGGCCGATCCGGATCTTTATCCCGATCGCGGGGATCTTCGGTATTACTGTACCATCATGATCCCGGAATATTATCTGGCCGGAACCTTTAAGCCGCTGGTTCGCCTGGAAGCCGCCGAACAGCCGCCCGTTTCGGCCGGATCGGGTTTGTTGTACCAGGGCGCTTTCTTTGAGATCCAGAACCAGATCGATCCCTTACTGGAGCGAACCGCACCCGAATTCGGCCAGACCCGGATTTCGGTGGCCGATCGGCTGGTGCTGCCGTATTACTGTGTTTTGACGATCGAAAACGATGGCGTGGTGATCTACACGGAAAACCAGCCGGTTCAGTACGCCATCAAAGCCGGTATATCGGAGGTCGACTATTCGCAGTATAAGGATCAGTTCTTCAAGGAGTTTATCGGCCCGGATCGGCGGTTTCTGACCTGGGCGGCCAATCCGAAAACCATCCATCCGGATCAGCCCGAATTCCTGTACTTCTTTACCAATTTCACGCCAACGCCCGGCAAGATTCGGCGAATCTGTGAGGTGGTCTACCGGGATTATACCACGGAAACCCTGGCTTCGGCCGAACTGTCGAACGTTTTCCCGTTCACGGTCTACTGTGTTCCCAGCGGCCCGAAAGCCCTGGGCCTGGATGTGAAGGCTAAAGAAGTGATTCAGTACGCGGTTTGGCTGGAGAATGAAAACGGCGAACGGATCAGCGAGATCCGGGAATACCGGCTGGAACAGCTTTATCGGCGGAACGTCCGCTTCGTGCTGTTTGCGAACAGCCTGGGCGGTTTCGATACGCTGGCGTTAACCGGCCAGGCGGAAGAATCGCTGAAGTTTTCGCGCCAGGTGTCGGAACGATACAACGGCTGGGAGTTTCTGCCGAGCTATTCCGAACGGGTGATCAATTCGGTTACTGGCGTTCGGGAACTGGTGATGGCGACCGGTTTTCTTTCGCCGGAAGGGGTTCGGTATCTGGAAGAACTGCAACTGTCGAAGGAAGTGTTCCTGGCCACGGATCGGGCGCTGGTGCCGCTGCTGCCGATGGATGATAAGCTGGTGCCGAAGCTGGATGATGAAGAAGTGATCGGCCGAACGCTGGCCTTCCAGTTCAGCAACCCAAACCGCAATTTTTCCCGGCTTCCGGCTGAATCGGCCCTGTCCAAACGCCCGACCGGCTGGCGGCCGAAGGCCTGGGCCTGTGGGATCGATGCCGACGGCAAACGAACCGGGATGCTTCAGGTGTCGGTACTGGAGAAGTATTTTCTGGACGATGATAAGCCGGTGGTGGGTGTGCTGCTGAAGGCGAACGTTCCGGGAACGGAAGGCTACATTCCGCCCGTTGAATCGGCGGCCTGTGCGACGCCACCTTTTGAAAACGTTCAGATCCAGAAGTCCGGGACGTTTATCCGCCAGACCTGCCCGGCTGGCCAGTACGGCGGCCCGGCCACGATCACGATTCCGGCCGGTACCTACGGATCGGAAGTCAGTCAGGAGGACGCCGACGCGAAGGCCGCCGACGCCTGGGCGCGGCTGAATACCCAGGCCTACGCCGATGAGTTTGGAAGCTGTGTATCCGGCCCGGAAAACTATTTCTGGAGCGTTCCGGCTGGACATTTCCACTACCGGGCCAACAACCCAACGGCGTTTTACATCTACTACGACGGAACGCCGAAGGCCGGTAATATGTGGGGAAGCCCGCCCGGCCCGAACATCTATCCGATCAATACGAATGATCTGGATTTGCCGCTTCAGGATGATGTTTCCAAATGGAAGTTCCTTTTAAAGAATGCGGAAGGCGGTTTTGGCTTTGTGAAGGTGTACGTGAACGGGGTTCTTCGGGCAAGCTGGCAACTACCGTACAATGCCGGGGCGGGGAAGAAACTGTTTTTCACGCCAACGCCGGAAGTTCAGTTCGACGGAAATTCCGGGGATCGGGTTTATCTGGAGTATACCCATGGCGGTTACGTATAGGCGATGGAGCTAAACGAGATTTACGACGATCTGGCCGACCTGGTGGAAGAAATCGCCAGGGACGCCATCAAACGCTTTCAGGACTATATCCAGCAATACGGGATAGTTCTAACCGATCAACTGAAGCGGGATTTCCAGTATCACATCCTTCGTACGGCGACCACCCTGGCCATTGAAATCGATTTCCGCCAGTACGGCCGGTTTAAGGATATGGCCCAGCTTCGGTACGGGGCGCACATGCCGCCGATCGATGCGATGGAATTCTTTGTGGAAAAGGTTGGACTGGATCGCTTCGCCTATGTGCTGGGCTACAAAGGGCGGGCGGTTCCCACGGTGAACAATGCCGCCAGGCGAATCGCCTGGGCCATCTCGATCGGCCGCCGAAAGGTGCCATCGGTTCGGCGGGGCTACCGGGGAACCTGGTACAACAGCGGAAAAATGGCGATGATCCGCCAGGCGCAAAAGCAACTCAGTAGCCGCTATTCGGAACTGATCGCGCCGTATTTGGCAAGGAAGATTGAGGAAGGAGTAGATGACTAAATTTTTTATATTTTAGTTGTTGTGAGAAATTAATTGAAGTCTTTTAAACTCATATTATACCTTTTCTGTATAGAAAGCTTCAGTTTGAAGTAATTTCAATGCGGTTGTTTGCGAAATCATTGATTTGTTTGTCAAAAGATGGAAGAAAAATTAAAAACTAAAGTTACCAGCATGAACGACGAGCCTGTTGAATCCTCTTTTAACAAAGACTGGAAGGAAATTAAAAGGGTTAACCTAATTGAAAGCGAATCCATATTGGTAGAAATTCAGAAGATTATATCTTCAGTAAATGAATTGAACTTGCTTTCCATGCTTACTAGACTAGCCTTTTATATTAAAGAGGGCGAAGATATATATGAGCGATCTGCTGTGTATAATTTAAGAGAAATGCCAATAATTCATTTGGTTAGTGGTTTAGTATTGCAAGGAGAGTCTAAAAATGATAAGCCTAATATAAAGGCTAATGATTTGTATACACTTATAAAGTTAAGTTCGAGTTATCTAATTAAAATTAGTCCATTTCTGGGCCTTGTTGAAGATGACTATGATGAAAAAAAGCAATTATTACATAGTCATTTACAGAGTATGAAAATGATAAGGCCTATAAATCCTGATCGTTACCCATATCAAACAGAAAAATACGTAGAATTCTTAGATAATCGTATTTCTGAATTATTTGTGAAGAAATCGGGTCTGTCTCCAAATTTATTTTTGAATATTGGCAAAGCGATTAGTGAATATATTTTAGAAAAAATTAATTTTCATAATAAAGATGCAAGCTGGTTCTCTAAAATTCAGCAATTTGTATCTAATCCTCAGTCTGATGAATATTTTTTGGACACAGTCAATAACAAATCTCAAGAAGATGAAGGTGAATATTTTGACTTTTATTTTAGATATTTATTAGCGTCTTCTTCTAACGATCTTCTTTGGTTTACAATTGATGAGCTAAAGAAGAGTGATATTTTTATTAGTATTGATGAGGCTTATGTAGAAAAATATCTTCATGCTTATAGTTGTAAAGTAGGTGACCAGCCGATTGGTAGTGAATTGTTAATTGATAATGTATTATTTTACAAGCCCTTTATAAATTGGGATGATGTATATTTCTGTCCGGCTCCATCTGATATTATATCCTCATTGCCATATTGTTTTGAAAAATTGTTTGAGTCTGAGAAATTGGCAGTTCCGCCAACTAGGATCTGGGACCGATACCAAAAGTCTAAAGCCTATTTTGTAGAAGATAAAGCTGAAGAGTTTTTTTTGCGCATATTTCCTAAATCAAGTGTTTTTAAAAACATCATCTATGAATTCAATGGAAATATTGAAGAAGCCGATATACTGATTCCATTTGACAATAAATTAATTGTAGTCCAGGCAAAATCTGGATCTTTTAATAGTGCAGCTCGCAGGGGAGCTGAAAAAGCTTTCAAGAACACACTAAAAAAAATATACGAAGAATCATATCAACAATGTGTAAAAGTTAGGAGTTTTGTAGATAATGGCAAAAATGTTATATTTAAATACCGTGACTCAAAAGAGGTTGCATTTTCAAGTAATCCCGAATCAAATCAGACTACAGAATATATATTTATTAGTTTGACTTTGGAGCCGCTAGGTGTTTTGTCTGCTAGAATAAAAAATTTAAAGGCTTTTGGGTTTTTTCAGAATAACGAGTATCCGTTGGCAATGTCAATTTATGACCTTGATACAATTACGTCAATACTACCTTCGTCACCATCAGTATTCTTACATTATATTAAAGAGAGGATAAGATCACAAATGGAAGAAGTTTTCTTTTTTCAAGATGAGCTTACTCCTTTTGGATGGTATTTGGAACAGGGAAGCCTTAAAAAACCAAATACTATTGGAGAGGATGTTACTCATATTGGTGTTGATCCTGATTATTTAATTAAATTTGATGAATATTATTTGCGTGGTGGAGTAAAGCCTACTTTACTAGTTGAAGAAGAGTGGCTTAATTTAATTAAGCATATTGAAGATGATAGAAATCCAGGCTTTTCGGTGATTAATGAGCATTTATTAAACATTATGCCTGAGACTCGAGAAAGGTTGATTAAGCGAATAAATGAGGCATTTAATAAAAAATATAAAAAAGAAGTGATAGGGATTACATCACTTACAAATTCATTCGAGGTAGTAGGTGTGACATTTGTTACCTATGATGTTCCTACTGCTAAATTAAATTATATTTTAGAGACGTATAGCTTACTTAGGAAGTATCAAGCTAAAAAACAATTTTGGATAGGTTTAGCAAAACAACAAAAGTCTAACGGCCCGTGGTGGAAGGTCACCTGTCTCCAATATTTTGATTTCCCTTGGACTTTTGATGAACGCTATGATAGCATACCTAATACGTTCACTCCCTCATCTTAGATGACAAATAAGGCAGTTGCTTGGAATGGCGTCCTATGTTCAGAAAATGCTTTCGGCGAAGTTCGCTGAAAGCATTTTTCATTTAGAGCCATGAATGATTTTGAAGTCAGTAGAATTAAACTTCTAATCGACGGGGACGAAGGCGATGCCACCCTGAAAGAACTTCAGGAAGCGGCCGCCGAAGTGAACCGGGAACTTCGCCGGATGAAACAGGCGGGCGAAGAAGGATCCGAAGCCTGGAAGGAACTGAAGGTTCTTCAGGCCGATCTGAAAGCCGAGATCAAAGAGTTTACCAGCGCCATCGATCTATCGGATGCGTCGATGCGGGAATTGAATGTACGTTCCCGCCAACTGAACGCCGAACTTCGGGATCTGAAAGTGGGATCGGATGCCTGGATCGACAAAATGAAGGAAGTCGATCAGGTGGATACCCGGATTCGCCAGGTGAAGGACGAAATGGACGCGCTTCGGACGCCGATCGATAACAGTACTTCAGCGATGGATCGGATGAAGGAAGCCTTCGCCGGTACGTTTGCCGCCTTCAGCCTGGAAAACATCATCGAAGAAGTGATCAGCTTCGGGCGGGAATCCATCACATCGGCCGCCCAGATGTCGGATGCCATGTCGGACATTGCGAAAGCGACCGATATGAGCCAGCAAGAGGTGGAAGGCCTGGTGGAAGCCATCGATCAAATCGACACGCGAACCGCCACGGAAGATCTGGCCGAAATCGCCAAAGTGGCGGGCCAGTTGGGGATCGCCAAAAACGAAGTATTGGGCTTTGTCGAATCGGTGGATAAGGCCGTGGTGGCCCTGGGCGATGAGTTTCAGGGCGGGGCCGAAGAAGTGGCCAGCACGATCGGCGGGCTTCAGAAGCTATTCAAGGAAACGAAGGATCTGGAAGCCGGGAAGGCCATTAACGATATTGGTTCGGCCCTGAACGCTCTGGGCGCGGCCGGTTCGGCCACGGCTCCCGTGGTGGCGGACTTTACGGCCCGAATGGGTCAGCTAGGCGATTTAAGCCCGCAAATCAACGAAACGATGGGCCTGGGCGCGGCCTTCCAGGAATTGGGCCTATCGGCCGAAATTGGTGCGGGCGGTCTGTCGAACATCCTGCTTACGGCGGCCAAAGACACGGCCACGTTTGCGACGCAATTGGGTATTTCGGAAGCCGAAATGAAGAAGCTGATCAACACGAACCCGAATCAGTTTTTACTCCAGTTGGCCCAATCACTGAAGGGGCTTCCGGCCGATGAAGTGGCGAAGCGCCTGGCGGATATGGGAATCAAATCCCAGGAAGCCACGAAAGTAATGTCCTTACTGAAGGATCAGACGGATCTTGTTACCAGGTATCAAAAGCTGGCCGGTGACGAGATGAAGAAAGGCACCAGCCTAACCGACGAATTCAACAAGAAAAACACCAACGCGGCCGCCGAACTGGATAAGATGGGCAAACAGGTAAAAGGCCTGTCGGTGGAATTTGGCCAGGCGTTGATTCCGATTGTGATCCGGGGCGGCCAGGCGCTTCTTACGTTTGTCAATACGATTCGGGCGGTTCCCGGTTTTATCAACGATAACAAGGTGGCCTTCGCGGCCCTGGCCGTGGCGCTGGTGACGTTCAACGCCCAGGCGATCGTGGCCGAAGCGAACAGCCTTCGCCTGGCGGCCGCCGAAAAAGGGCGGGCGATTGTTACCGGGGCGGTGACAACGGCGCAAAACCTGCTGAATGCCGCGATGGCCATGAACCCGATCGGCGCGGTGGTGGCCGCCGTGGCCTTATTGGTGGCCGGTTTTACCTTGCTGTACAACAACGTCCAACCGCTACGGGCGGGCATTGCGGGCGTCTGGGAAGCCCTGAAAACCGGTTTGTCGTTGGTGCAACAATTCGGGAACGCGCTGAAAAATCTGGACTTCGCCGGGGCGGCTAAAATCTGGAGTACGGGCGGGGCCAAAATTGCCGAAGCCTACGGGAAGGGCTATTCGGATAAAATCAAATCCGAACAAACCAAGATCGAAGCCGACCACAAAGCCCACACGGATCGGAAGGTGGCCACCAGCAAAACCGGGGCGGATAAGGCCGCGCAGGATGCCACGGCGGCCAATAAGACCGGCCTGGCGGGCATGACGAAGGATAACGCGGGTTATCTGTCGGATGATGAGAAAAAGCGCCGGGATCACGAAAAGAAGCTGGCCGACGAAAAGAAGAAAGCCAACCAGGACGCCATCGAAGCCACCAAAAAAGCGAACATCGCGGCCATTGCCGACGAAAAAGAACGCAAGATCGCCCAGCTACGGTTTGAAATCGATCAGGAGAAACAGCGAATCCAGGAAAGCCAGGCCGATCACAAGCTGAAGCTGGCGCAATTTACGGCCGCTGACAAATCGTACGAAACCCAGAAGGCGGCCATCGAAAAGGAATTTCGGGATAAGAAGGCGAAGGAAGATCGGGACGCGGCCGAAAATCAGCAAAAGCTGATGATCAGCCTGATCGCCGATGAACACCAGCGGAAAGTGGCCGAACTGACCTTCCAGGCCAACCAGGCGAAGGCCGAAGTGGAACGCACGATCACCGACGAAACCCGGAAGGCCCAAGCCCTGGATCTGATCAATAAAAAGCTTTCGTCGGACATTCAGAAGGAAAACGACGAACAGCGCCAGAAGGAAACTCAGAAGAACCAGGAGAAGCGGGAAAAGGAACTGGCGGGCGAACGCCAGCTTTTTGATCTGCAATTCCAGGCCGCCGTGGCCAATGCCGATCTTAACCTTTCACTGGCGAAGAATAACGCCCAGGCGATTTACCAGGCGAAGCTGGATCGGTTAACGGCCGAGTACAATTTCAACCGCCAGAAGCTTCAGAACGAAGCGGCCGAAGAAAAGGCCAAAAACGCGGAACTGATCGCCGATCACGACAAACGGGCGGCCGCTGATAAGGCCATCGATGACCGGCTGAAGGCCCAGCTTACGGCGAATGACAACCAGTACGAAGCCGCCAAAACCGCGCTTACGGCCGAAAAAACGGCCCAACGCCTGGCCAACCAGCAACAGTTTTTTTCGGCCATCGATGGGCTGATGCAGGGCGATTACAGCAAGTTCATGGATCTTCTGAATAAGAAGCTGGCCAATGAACAGGCGAAGAATCAGAAGGCGCTTCAGGATTTCACCAAACACGGCCAGGACACGCTTCAGGTAATGGGCCAGGTGGTCAATACGCTGATGCAGCTTAACCAGAAGTACCTGGAAAGCCAGCTTAAGAAGATCGATAAGGAAAAAGACTCCCAATTAAAGTCCTGGAAAGAACAGTATGATAAAGGGGTGATCAGTAAGGATCAGTACGAAAAGAAAGTCCTGGACATTACCAAAGAAGCGGACGAAAAAACGAAGGCCGAAAAGCTGAAGGCTTGGAAGCGGGATCAGGCGCTTCAGATCACGATGGCGCTGATCAACGCGGCCCAGGCGGCCCTGAAATCGCTGGCCACAATGGGCTGGCCGCTGGGCCTGATCGGTGTGGCGGCTTCGGCGGTGGCGGCCGGAATCCAGATCGCCATGATCAAAAGCCAGAAACCGCCCAGCTTTGCCAAAGGGGGCAAGATCGGCCCGGGCTACTTTAAAAACGCGGGTGTACTTCAGGGCGGCCGCCACGGATCGCGCCCGGGGGAAGCCGGGATTTCGATGGTCGATCGGGCGACCGGGATGGAAGTGGGCGAAGCCGAAGGCGGGGAACCGTTTATGATTCTTTCGCGGGAAACCCGCAAGAATAACGGCCCGATCATCGATATGCTGTTGCACTCCAGTATGCACAAGAACGGCGCCCGGATCTTCCGGGATGGCGGAACGTACGGCGATTATGTACCCAAAGCGCCCACCTGGCGGAAGTTTGCCGATGGCGGGGTTTCCTACAATGCCGATGATTTTCTGGGCGGGGGCGGTGAAGGGAGTGATGAAGGCGCTTCGTACGGATCAGATCCGAACGGAACGGCCAGCGGGGCTTCGGTGTCGGAAAGCGTAGGGGCTACCAGTGAAGAAATCGCCAAAAGCCAAAAGCTGATGGAAGATATCGCCACCAACACGGAAGATATGGTACTGGCGCTGGCCGAAATGCAGAAGTACCTGGCGGGGCCGTTTACGAACGGGCTGGCCAGGCAATCCGACGAACTGCAAAAATCGGTGACGACGAACCTGTTTTTGATGCGGCTATCGATGAACGCACACCATGCCGACCTGGTGAAAGAGATTTCGGCGCTGCTGGATCAACTGATCAAAGCCGAACAGGCCGGGAACGCCATGCTGGCCTTAACGCTTCGCCAGAAGTTGGGGGATGTGGCCGGATCGATCGGCGTATCAAACGGCTATCTGAACCGGATCGCCCAGAAGGATCTAAGCGTACAAACGTGGGTAAATGTCAATAATCAGATAAACGTGGTGGCTGGCGATAGCAACCTGAAGTAATATGTTCGACATACGAATTGAAGGGTATTCCGTGGATCTGAATCCCGGCACCCAGATCACGCTGGAGAAATACAATCCGCTGCTGGACTTTGAAACCGTACAAGGGGCCAGGGTGAACAGCTTTACGCTTCCGGATACGCCGATGAACCGCCGAATCCTGGGCTATTTTTACGATCCGCAGGTGGGCTATACGAACCGCCGATACTACTGTGAAAAGTACGTCGATAGCCAGGTGGTCGAACAGGGCTATGTGAAGATTCAGCAATCGGCGGCCAACGAAACGACGCTGTACTTTACGCAAAACCTGGGCGAAATTTTCGGGGATCTGCAAGGCCGGATGCTGTCGGAAATCAACTTCGCGCCGATGGCCGTTCCGGCTTCGCCCGTTGCGGCCGCCAACCATTTGACGGATGCGTTTTGTTTTCCATCCATTGAGAATCCTGGCTTCTACGGGAACCAGGCCTTCAGCGGGGTTATGAATCAGTACAATTCGGGAACGTCGACCTATGCGGCCGATGCCCGGGTTCCCCACTTTTTTCTTCGGTGGGTGCTGGAGCAATTCGGCCAGAAGTCGGGCTGGAGTTTCCATGGCGATTTCCTGGCCGATCCGGATCTTTCGCGGCTGGTGCTGGCGAACCTGTATTCCCTGGATGGAGCCACGGCGATCTTTCCCGCGAATCATCTTCCGGATCTAACGGCGGGTGGGCTGTTGATCGAGCTTCGGAAGCTGTTTAATCTGTTTCTGGATTTCGACGTACGGCGGAAGGTGCTGGACATTGGTTTCGCGGAAGAAATCCTGAAAGCGCCCTGTTTGCTGGACTGGACAAGCAAGGCCAGCCAGGCGCACACGAAAACGCCCGAAACCGTTAACCGCCTGGAATTGGGTTATGAACTGGATGGGAACGATGCGCTGATGAAACCGATCCCGGCCGAAATGGACAAGTACACCACGGCGGAAACGGCGGCCAACGAAGGCGGATCGGTGCTTCCGATCCGGAGCCGGTTATCGACCTACCTGAAGAACCCGGTTTCCGGCCTGGCCAAAACCAGCCAGCCGGGGATCAGCCCGAACAATAAGGATAGCCAGAACCGGGGAACGCCGAAGGTGTTGTTCTGGAACGGGCTAATCGGCGGCAAGCCCACGGCCACCCATACCAGCGGCCCGCGCAGCCTGATCTGGAACGGGGCTAACAGTCTGGTGGATGTGGGTTATCGGCGCTTTGAACGGTTCAAGGAATCGACCTTCAGGCTGAACAAGGTGGTGGCGCTGACGCCCGCCGATCTGGCCACGTTCAGTTTCCGTAACAAAGTTCACATCAAGGGCGTGAACTACCTGGTGGGATCGATCAAGCTGGCGCTGATGAAGGATCAGCGAGTGACGCCCGCCGAAGTGGAACTGTGGCGGGTGTGACTTGTATAATTGTCAACTTTTGTTTAAATATTGAGGGAAAATTGCTGCAGGAAAAAGAATTAAGCATTATTAATCAATATAAAACATATGAAAAAGCCGCGCAATTATTTGGTTAATTTCGAGGTTAATCCTGGGTCTGAGTTGCATCTGAGGTTTTCGAAAAAGAGCGGACTTTTGGAAATACGTGGGGTAAAGAATGGGAACAGAAAAGCCATAGAAAAAATACATATTATAGCTAGCTATTCCAGAGAGAAGAATGAAAAAATAATGAATTCTACTACTGTAGATATTAATAGTTTTGATATTAATATCAATGATGCATTAATCAAGTCATTTAACATGATTTTTGCATGTGATACAAATTCATTGATAATTGATCAAAAAAAAATTTGTGTTTCTTGCTTAAGTATATTGTCATTCTCAACAACTAATAATGAGTATTTTCACAATCCCGTAATGTCAATTGTGTTTTCATTAGAGCTTGATAATGCAAGCAATCCAGAAAGAATATCTTGGGCTTTCTTTATTAAGAAAATTTCGGCTATGAAAAGTTTGCCCTCTGATGCTATAATTGGTTTTATCGTTGATTCAGAATTAAACAAAATAAAACAAATAAACCAAAGGCAAGAACCAATATTTGCTGAAGATTACCTTCCAAAAAATGTTGTAATTATTTACGCAAGTTCCGATAATGGAAAGGAGTTTTTAGCAAATAAACTAATTAGTTCCGCTGATAAAGCGGCAAAGGATTTGATGACCGAATTAAAAAAAAATAATTCAGATCTTTCTGGGATTCCAGGTCCTGATTCTCCTATATTTTTACGGAAAAGTAGAAGGTAAATAAAAAGAGAGAAATGTAAATAAATAGGAGTGAAGGTGTTTAATAGTTTAATTTGGTGGGCTGAAAAAATAAGGTGGCCAGGAACCCCGGCCACCTTGATCATTCATCCTTTAAATAAAAACTAAGCTCCTAATGTAGCCACAAGCTGGTAATACCAACCCAACGACCTAGAAAACGGCAAAAATTTATATTAAGCGGCTCCCAGGGTATCTTCTTTGGCTGTTTTGAACAGCTTATCAAAGACGTGAATTTTTTCCTTCCTTCTTTTCTCACTCAGGTGAACGTATTTCATTGTGGTTTGGATGTTGGCATGTCCCATGTATTCTTTCAGGGTTACAACGTCGCCCCCCAATTCGATGAACAGCGTTCCGAAGGTATGGCGGGCGGTGTGGGTTGTAATCTTAAAATCCACTTCGGCGGCCTTGCCTATTTTATCCAGCAAACGATTGGTGTAGGGTTCTGAATAGGTTTCAAAAAGAACACCTAGTGACGTTGTGATCAGGGTTCGCGCCATCGGGTGTAGTGGGATCCGGACAACTTTCTGAAACCGCATGGTTTTTTTAGGCATGAGCACTAGCCAGTCACCTTTTATGTTTTCGTGGTTCACGGCTTTTGCGTCCGAAATGCGAAGCCCGGTAAAGCAACTGAACAGAAAATGGCGCAGAACCACCTGCCAGCTTTCGGGGGTAGTATTGCTCCGGAAAATAGCCATGAGAGCCTGAAGCTGTTCTTCCGTCAACACGTTGGGGTGAGTTTCCGGGTGGGCTACTTTTACCACCTTAAAGGGATCATCGAAGACATTCCCGGCCGCCAGCGCCCGCTTTACGTATGTCCGGATGTTTTTCATGTGGCCTTCGACGGTGCTGGGAATGTTGCCACGTTCGGCCTTCATCCAGGCCCGGAAATTTTCAAGAAGCTTTGGGGTAACGTCTTTGAAGGGGAGGTACAATTCTTTAGATGCAGGATCCGGCACCTGGTCACTTTTTATTTTTTTAATCTGCTTTGCCTGTTCCTGTTTCCAGAACTCTTTCAAGCTGTTCAGGCTGGCCATGTGGCCCTTCCGGCTGCCTAATTCAATCTTTTTACGCTTGTATCGCTCCAGGCAGTCATTTACGGCGAAGGTGAAAAAATCTTTCCTGGAGGTGAAGTTATTGTAGTCTTTGAGAAGCTGGGCAATTGTCAGAACTTTTCCCGACAGGCGGTATTCCTTAAAAATGTCGTTGATCTTCCCCACTTCCGTATCGATGATCATTCGGAAGTCGGAACAGTCTTTATCATCTTTTTTTCGGGGAAGAATCTTTCCGGCCTTTTTGTCGAAATAGGAGGGTGGCCAGGCCAGTTTTAGGGGAATTCGGTCTTTCTGGCCATCCACATTCACATAGATGTACAGTGGTGATGTACCGTCTTTTCTAACGTGGTCGTCCTTAATAATGATCTTTTTTACGTAGTTCTGAGTGGTTCCCATTCGGATCAAATTAGGAATAGAGAGGTGGGTGAAAACAATTCGGAACGGCTTTAGGAAACGCAAAACGCCCAATACGTAGCGTATTGGGCGTTTTTTGCTTGTTTCGTGCACTCGTAGGGATTCGAACCCCAAACCTCCTGATCCGTAGTCAGGTGCTCTATCCAATTGAGCTACGAATGCGTTTTCCCGTGTTGGGACTGCAAAAGTAAAACAAAATTGCTAAGAGTCAAACCAGCAACTGGAAAATTCTGCCTTATTTTCCCCGAAAAACCGGTTTTCGCTTTTCCAGGAAGGCCTGAATGCCCTCGGCAGTGTCATCCGAATAACCCAATTGATTCTGATACTGAGCTTCTTGCTCCAACTGGGTCGCCAGGTCGGACATCATGGATTGATTTAAGGCAATTTTCATCAAACCGATGGCCTGTGTTGGAGCTGTAGCATAATAAGCCACCGTTTCGGCTACAGCAGTGTCTAGTTGTGAAGCCGGAACCGAGCGAGTGACGAGTCCCAATTGGAGGGCTTCCGGCCCGAATACTTTCCGACCTGTGCTACACAATTCAAACGCTTTCTGAGCACCCACCATCCGGGGCAGAAAATAGGTCGAACCGGCATCCGGCATCAGGCCGATCCCGACAAACAGCAGGGCAAAATACGCTTCGTTGGCGGCCACGATCACATCACAGGCCAGCGCCAGCGAACAACCGGCTCCAGCCGCAACCCCATTCAGGCGGCAAACCACCGGTTTGGGCAGATTCCGGATGGCCTGCACCATCGGATGGTACGTTGTCCGGAGTAGTTCTCCCATCGAAAAACCGCCCGGAGCCTGAAACCGCCCGGCAGCTTCTTTCAGGTCAGCGCCGGAACAAAAAGCCTTGTCGCCCGCACCCGTCAGCACCACTACCCGCACACTTTCGTCGGCTCCCGCGGCTTCTATAGCCCGGGTAATTTCCCGGATAAGGGGTGGATTCAAGGCATTATGCACCTCGGGCCGGTTTAAGGTGATGCGGCAAACTCCGTCAGTAGTTGCGTAAAGAAGGTGCTCGAACATAGTAAGAGAAGACGGTTTTCAGTTTTCGATATTGAATCTTTTTTTTTTTAAATTCAATATCGAATATCGAATGATGAATAGCGAATAACGAAGTAAAAAACCGTGAACGGAGAAATGCCATCACACCAGCAATACGACCGTCGCCAGGCTGATGAGCAGCCCTAGGCTCATGCCACCGGCAATCTGGGCGGGGGTGTGGGCGTTCAGGTGGAGCCGGGCACTGGCCAGCAGACCGGCCAGCACAACCAGGGATAGCAATGGATACAAAAGAGAAGGTTCACCGGTCTTAACGGCAATGGCGAGGATCGTGCCAACCATGCCACTGACCCCAACGCTGTGCGCGCTGATCTTCCAGAACAGACTGATCAGACCGACAAGTGTTACCGATACAGTAATGCCTCCCATTACAATTCCAATTTTAGGAATCGCATTTGAAAACTGGTACGCAAAGAGAAGGGTTGTTGTGGTGTAAAGTAGGGCAGTCATGAAATACGGCACTCGCCGGTCATGTAACTCGTTCATGTGCAGGCTACTCACAAAGCCGGTGCGGTACAGGAAGTAAATCAGGAAAGCAGGGACCAAAAAGGTGCAAATGCAGATGAGGAACAGAAGACTCGGCCTGAAGTTGGGCCCGTATGCATCAACTCCCAGACTCGCCGGTGTACTATACAGTAAAATACTGAATAAAATTGTGGGCATCAGGAGCGGATGAAAAACCGCCGACAGGACACGGGCCAGCGTGACGCTCACGCTTTCAGTTTTCGATTTTCGGTTTTCGGTCAACCGTTGCTCTTCAATCATTGAACAAAATTAACAAAGCATACCGATATGAACGCACGATCGCGTCAAAACCGTATTGGAGGCCCGGCGTATGTTGAAAACCGAAAGTTGTCAAAGTTGTTTCCGCAAGCGGGCCACCGGAATGTTTAATTGCTCACGGTATTTGGCAACGGTTCGGCGGGCAATGTTGTAACCGCGTTCATTGAGCATCTTTTCCAGCTTATCGTCCGAAAGCGGATTGCCTTTGGGCTCATGATCGATGAACTCTTTCAGAATATTTTTCACCTCGCGGCTGCTGACATCCTCGCCCGAATCAGTGGCAATCCCCTCCGAGAAGAAGTATTTGAGTGGATAAATGCCAAACTCCGTTTGCACCGCCTTGCTATTCGCCACCCGCGAAACCGTCGAAACGTCCATGTCAATCAGGTTGGCAATGTCCTTCAGAATCATCGGTTTCAGTTTCGTTTCGTCGCCTTCCAGAAAAAAATCATACTGGAATTTTACAATGGCATTCATCGTCTTAAGCAGGGTTGCCTGGCGTTGCTTGATGGCATCGATGAACCACTTGGCGGCATCAAGCTTTTGCTTGACAAACGAGACGGTTTCTTTCAGTGAGCGGTTGTTCTTATTGCTTTTCTCATAGGTGTCGAGCATTTCGGCAAACGACCGGCTGATGCGGAGTTCGGGAGCGTTGCGCGAGTTGAGTGTCAATTCGAGTTTGCCACCGTTGTTGGTCAGGATAAAATCCGGAATCAGGTACTGGATGGCGGCATCTTCACCTTCGCCCGAACCCGGTTTCGGATTCAGCTTCGTAATCAGTGTAATGACTTTCTTGAGTTGTTCTTCGCCTATGTTCAGGCGCTTTTGGATCTTATCGTAGTGTTTTTTCGAAAACTCCTCAAACAGATCTTCGATGATCCGGATCGCCAGCGGAACGGTCGGGTCGGATGGATCCTTGCGTTGCAGTTGCAACAGCAGACATTCCTGGAGCGTCCGGGCTGCGATTCCGGGCGGGTCAAACGTCTGGATGCGTTTCAGAACGATTTCCAGCTCTTCCGTATCGGTGAAAATGCCGTGCGAAAAGGCCAGGTCGTTGACGATGGCCTGCATCGAGCGCCGGATGTAACCGTCATTTTCGATGCTGCCGATCAACTGCATTCCAATAGCTTCCTGCCGTTCATCCAGGTTCAGATACCCAAACTGCTGCATGAGCGTGTCGGTCAGCGTCGAGCGGTTGGCCACCGGCATTTCGCGCTCTTCTTCGTTGTAATTACCGTCGCCCTGCATTTTGTACCCGTTGTAGTCATCTTCATTCAGATAGCTACCCAGATCCACTTCGTCGTTACGCTCTTTGTAATCGTCTTCATAATCGTCGGAAAACGGGTCTTCGGCACTGGGTTCGTCATAGTCCGTATCAAGCCCCTCTTCCAGCGCCGGGTTAATTTCCAGCTCTTCTTCGATACGGGTTTCTAGTTCGGCCGTCGGAATCTGCAACAGTTTAATAAACTGAATCTGCTGCGGAGACAGCTTTTGCTGGAGGGATTGGGTAAGGCTAAGTCTTTGCATAACTAACTACGCTAAATTCGGGCACCATGGCCGCCAGATGCCGTCATAGGTTGGCCGGGCTATCAAATTCTAGACCAATGTTAAAAAAAAATGTTTTACAATTTGCGTTTTTTTGATAAAATCGATGTAAGTAATTGATAATCAGTGGTAAAATAAATATTATTTATCGGTTGCAAATGATTCAGTATAGAACAACTCGCGTCATTTTTCATTGAATGGCTTACCTTTGCGACCGTCTTTCACATTTGTTACCATTCGGAATGAGTCTTTTATCGGTTAAAAAATTACTTGCATCGGATACGACCGGTCATACCGTCACCGTCAAAGGGTGGGTTCGGACCAAGCGGGAAAGTAAAAACGCCATTTTCGTCGCCATCAACGATGGTTCGACCATTCACAACATCCAGGCCGTCGCTGAACCGGGTCAGTTCGGCGAGGAACTTATTCGGCTGGTGACCACTGGGGCCTGCGTGGCCGTGAGCGGCACCCTGGTCGAGTCGCTGGGGTCGGGTCAGAAAGTGGAAGTGAAAGCCACCGAAATCCGGGTGCTGGGCCCCGCCGATCCGGAAAAATACCCGTTGCAACCCAAGCGGCATTCGATGGAATTTTTGCGGGAAATCGCTCACCTGCGCCCGCGCACGAATACCTTTAGCGCCGTACTCCGCATCCGGCACGCGCTGGCGTTTGCCGTTCACAAGTATTTCAACGATCACGACTTTTTCTACCTGCATACCCCCATCATTACGGCTTCGGATGCCGAGGGCGCGGGCGAAATGTTCCGCGTCACGACGCTGGACCTGAACAACCTGCCACGGACGGAGGAAGGAGCGATCGACTTTAAGCAGGACTTTTTTGGCCGGGAAACCAACCTGACGGTTTCGGGACAACTCGAAGGCGAACTTGGGGCATTGGCTTTGTCGAAAATCTACACGTTCGGACCCACCTTCCGGGCCGAAAATTCCAACACCACGCGCCACCTGGCTGAGTTCTGGATGATCGAACCCGAAATGGCTTTCTACGAACTGGAAGACAACATGAATCTGGCCGAAGACTTCGTCAAAACCGTCATCGGCTACGCGATGGAACACTGCGCCGATGATCTGAAGTTTCTGGAAACCCGCCTGATTGACGAGGAAAAAAATAAACCACAGGCCGAACGCAGCCCGATGCCGCTGCTCGAAAAACTGTCGTTTGTGGTCAATAATGATTTCCAGCGGTTGACCTACACGGAAGCAATCGATATTCTGCTGCAATCAAAACCGCATAAAGAGAAGAAATTCCAGTTTCCGGTGGGGTGGGGCATCGACCTGCAATCCGAACACGAGCGCTATCTGGTCGAGAAGCATTTCAAAAAACCGGTGATTCTGACCAACTACCCGCGCGAAATCAAGTCCTTTTACATGAAGCAGGACGAACCTTCGCCGGCAACCCCCGGCCCCACGGTGCGGGCGATGGATGTGTTGTTCCCCGGCATCGGCGAAATCATTGGCGGTTCTCAGCGCGAAGACGACTACGAAAAGCTAATGGCTCGCGTACACGAAGTCGGTATCGATCCGGCCAACATCTGGTGGTTTCTCGAAACCCGGCAGTTTGGCTCGGCCCCGCACGCCGGTTTTGGCCTGGGCTTCGAACGGCTGGTGCTGTTTGTGACCGGCATGAGCAACATCCGTGATGTGATTCCGTTCCCCCGCACCCCCAAAAGCGCCGAGTTTTAACGGCTGGAAATTCTAAATCCAGGCTGCGATGAGTTGAAGGAAGCCCCTTCTGACTCATCGCAGTTTTTTTTTGCCATGCCTTCAATGGGCGGTTCTGCGGCTTCTTGTCAATACCGGTGTACGTACACGCCACCCCGTCTCCTGCACTTTTCCTGATTTTCCTGGCAACGACGTATTTCATTAGTGTATTATACCAACATAGTTGTTACTAACTATATGGCCATAGTGATTCAATAGATCATTCTTAAAAAAGGAAAATATTGAATCACTTAGGTTATAAAATAGAATAGATAAACTAATGAAAGTTGATTAATAAATTGTTAAAAGGCTCATTTAATTGATGATAATGCACAAACATATTGATGCGATAGTTTGCATTTATTCTTTATGTAAAAACCACAAAATGGTGAATATAAATTTATAAAGTTTAAATATAATTTGGCTATAACGTATGTTAAATCATTAATTTTCAACCTGTTTATATGTTTTTGATGTCAACTGATAGGATTTTATCAAAAATCAAATAAAATGCCTTGTCATTTGTTTTAATAAATTTTTAATAAATAAATTTAGTAGCGCTATTCACCGATAGCGTCTTGTCTTAACCAAACTAAATACATGATGAAAAAACATTTATTACTAAGCCTGATAATGGCTTGTATGACCTGGGTGTGTGCCCATGCTCAGGATCGAAAGGTCAGTGGGGTCGTTACGTCTACCGAAGACGGCTCTCCCTTGCCCGGTGTGTCGGTGGTCGCTAAAGGGACCACAATGGGAACCAACACCGACGCCAACGGGACGTATACACTCAATGTCTCGGGCAGTAATCCGGTTTTGGTGTTTAGTTTCGTCGGCATGCTGACGAAAGAGGTCGAAGTCGGTACACGGGCGACCATCAATGTTTCGCTCGAATCAGATGCCAAGCAACTCCAGGAAATCGTGGTAACCGCGCAAGGGATCGTCCGTGAGAAAAAGGCACTGGGCTATTCCGTCAGCACGGTGGAAAGCAAGCAGATTGCCGACCGGCCGCAGCCCGATGTAGCCCGGGTGTTGCAGGGAAAGATTCCCGGCGTCAACATCACCGCGACTTCGGGGGTGTCCGGTACGGGCACCAACATCAACATCCGGGGGTTTTCGTCCATCACCGGCTCCACGCAGCCCCTGTTTGTGGTCGATGGCGTTCCGTTTAACTCCAGCACCAACTCCCGGGGTGGCATCACCGGCGGTGGGGGTGGGTTTACGGGCGGGAGCCAGTCAGCTTCCAGCCGGTTTCTGGATCTGGACCCCAACAACATCGAGAACATCAGTGTGCTGAAAGGATTGGCCGCTACTGTGACCTACGGCGATCAGGGCCGCAACGGCGTTATTCTGGTGACCACCAAAAACGGCACCCGGAAGGCGCGGGCCACCCAAGTTTCGCTGACGCAGTCATTTTTTACCAACACCGCTCACCTGCCGCGCTATCAGAATGATTACGTCGGCGGTTTTCAGCAGAACCTAGGGTATTTCTTCAGCAACTGGGGGCCGACCCTGGAGGAAGCGGCAATTTATCCGTCGCAAAACACCAATACGGCCCTGACCAACCACCCGTACGCGTTTTTGAGCGTGGCTTCCCTGCGGTCGGCTATGGCGCCTTATGTCGCGTCGGTGAGCCCGTATACCATGAAGGTGTTTCCCAACAACGTGAAAGATTTCTTCCGGACTGGAAAAATTTACAACACCTCGGTGAACGTCTCGGGCGGGGGCGAGCGGGTTAGCTACAACGTTTCGGCCGGTTATAATAAGGAAGAAGGCTACATTCCGGAAAACGGGCTGACGAAGCTGAACTTTGGGTTTGGTCTGAATGCGCAGTTGAGCAAAAAACTTACCCTCATTTCGTCCTTCAACTTTGCCCAGACCGACCAGTTTTCCCCTCCTCTGAACGCCGGAACCGGCAACAACTCGCTGGGCGGTTTTCCGTCTATCCTGGCCAACGTACTCTACACGCCCCGGCAGGTGGATTTGATGGGTTGGCCGTTTGAGAGCCCGGTCGATGGCAGCACGGTATATTTTCGGAGCGGAAACGATATTCCGAACCCGCGCTGGATGCTGAAAAATTACAAAACGAACGGTGTCGTCAACCGGATTTTTGCCACGACCACGCTCAATTATGACATTGCCAAAGACCTGATGCTGGTCTACAAAATCGGTCTGGATACCTACACCGAAAATCAGGAGTACAAATTCAACAAGGGTGGGGTTGATTTTGTCAATGGATACTACAATACCTACGACGTACAGAATACCATCTGGGACAACAGCATGATTTTGTCCTACAACCGATCCCTGGGTGAAAAGGTTACGCTGTCGGGCCGGATTGGTGGTAACATGCGGAACGACGTAACGAATGCCATTTTTGTGGCTAGCCAGAACCAACTGGCCCGTAACCTGTTCCGGCACAATAACTTCATTGACAATACGTCCATTAACGGAACCGTTGAGCAAACTCGAATCGGTGTTTTCGGCGAGATTACGGCCGATGTCAACGACTTCCTGTTTTTAAACCTGGCGGGCCGCAACGACTGGACTTCGACGGTAGAACCGGAAAACCGCCGGATTTTCTACCCTTCGGCCAGTATTTCGTTCGTACCAACCTCGGTTTTTGAAGGCTTGCAGGCAGGCGGTTTTGTCAATTTCCTGAAACTGCGGGCCGGTATCGGAACCTCGGCCGGTTTTCCGAACCCCTACAGCACCCGGAACGTGCTGAACCAGAATGCCCGGGCCTGGCTGACGCCCGCCGGAACGACCGTACAGACACACTCGGTGGACAATACACTCGGCAACCCGAACCTGAAACCGGAACTGCACACCGAAACCGAAATCGGACTGGAAGGACGGCTGTTTAACAACGCCCTGACGTTCGATGTAACCGCCTACCAGCGCAATACCCGCGACCTGATTACGAGCACCCCGCTGGATGCCTCGACGGGTTACACGGCCACCACGATCAACATCGGGAAAATCCGCAATGAGGGGATTGAAATCAGTGTGTCTGGAACGCCCTTGAAAAACAGCAATTTTTCCTGGGATGTTACCGGTGTATTCTCACGAAACCGGCCTAAAGTGCTCGATCTGGGCGGAACGTTGCAGGAGGTGCAGGTCGCTGGTTTTGGTGGATCGCTGGGCAACTACGCCGTGGTGGGGCAGCCGTTCAACATCATCAAAGGAACCGGTTTTCGCCGGAACGAACAGGGGCAGTACCTGATCGACGGCGGGGGATACCTGCTGGCGACCACCTCACCCGTAGTACTGGGCGATCCGAATCCGGCTTTTACGACCAGTTTGATCAATGAAGTTACCTTCAAAGGTATTTCGCTGAGTGTGATGATGGCTTACCGGCACGGAGGGGCGATGTATTCATCCACGGCCGGGGCTTTGCTGGGCCGAGGGCTGACCATCGATACGGGCACAGAGACAGGTTACGACCGCGCCCAAACGCTTGTTGTTCCGGGGGTTAAACTATCTGATGGTACGCCGAACGACATTCAGATCACGGCTTCCGACTTTTATTTCAACAACTATTATTTCTTCGGCGACGAAGGCCGGATGTACGACGGTTCGACGATTCGTTTGCAGGAAGTTTCGTTGTCGTACCAGTTGCCCAAGAAAATTTTGGGCAAGATGTTCATCAAAGGAGCCTCGCTGGCACTGACGGGCAATAACCTCTGGTACCGGGCCATCCATTTCCCGAAAGGCCTCAATTTCGACACGGACAACCTGGGATTGGGGGTCGGCAACGGCCTGGGCTTCGAGTTCCTGACTGGCCCAAGCTCCCGTCGATTGGGCGGAACGCTGAAACTGACGTTCTGATCGCGGTAAAACCGCACTTTCGGTCTCACTCATTAACGAATCTATATCATGATTAAGAAACTAGGCACAATTCTGCTGGCGTTGTGTATGGTCGTCCTGAGTTCGTGCGAACTGGATCTGCTCGACAATCCGAACGCCGTCACGACCAGTAACACCGACATCAATTACCTGCTCAATCAAATCGAAATAAGCTACGCCGGGCATTTCAACTCCCTGAGTGACCCCGGTATGCGCCTGACCCGGATGCTGAACCAGGGATCGGCCATTTACGACAATGCCGTGTCGCCAGCCAATTACGACGGCGCCTGGAGTACGGCCTATGCCGGTATTCTGACGGATGTGAAAACACTCATTCCGCTGGCTGAAGCCGGAGAACTGTTTGTGCATGCCGGGATTGCCCGGACCCTGCGGGCTTCGGTACTCGTCAATCTGGTGGATGTGTTCGGTGATGTGCCGTATACGGAAGCCATCGACGCAGCCAACTTCAACCCGAAAGTGGATAATGGTGCCAGCATTTACAAGACGGCGCTGGAGGAACTTGACAAGGCCATTGCCAATTTTGCCGCTACCTCGAAAGCCGGTGCTTCAAACGACCTGATGTATGCGGGAAGTACCGATAGCTGGACGCGGTTTGCCAACACGCTGAAGCTCAAAATCTACCTGAACCAACGGCTGACCGATGCGGCCGGTTCGACGGCGGCCATCAATGCGCTGATTGCGGGCGGAAAGCTGATTTCGACGGCAACCCAGAACTTTGCGTATAAGTACGGGACCAACCTGACTAACCCCGACACGCGCCATCCCCGGTACGGCGGACAGTATTCGCCGACCGGCGGGGGCGACTACCAGTCGAACTCCTACATGGGTACAATGTATGCTGCGAAGGGATTTCCGGACCCGCGCATGCGGTTTTACTTCTACCGGCAGACCATCAAAAACCCGACCGATGTGAACGCCCTGCGGTGTATTACCAACTCAAAGCCGGCTCACTACTCCAGCACGGACGTGTATTGTCTGCCGACCACGGTGGGATACTGGGGCCGCGATCACCTGAGCAACGAGGGTATTCCACCGGATGGTTTGCTGCGGACGGCCTGGGGCGTTTATCCGGCGGGCGGTTTATATGATAACGACGCGGGTGTGCCGGTTTCGCTGGGTGCGGGCGGTGGAGGTGCCGGCATTCATCCCATCATGATGCGTTCGTTTGTCGATTTCATGCTGGCTGAATCCGCCCTGACGCTGGGCACCACCGGCGTAGCCAAAGACCTGCTCAAGTCAGCGATTGAAAAATCGATGGCCGACGTTCGGACGGTGGCGCTGGGGACCAACGAAAGCAGCAAAATTGCAACCTTCGAAGCCGCTAACAACATCGTCTGGGCCACTGAGGTCACCAAGTACGTTACGAAGGTACTGGCGGACTATGACGCAGCCACCACGACGGATGCTAAACTGAACATCATCGGTACGGAATACTGGCTGGCTCTGCATGGCAACGGTATCGAAGCCTATAACCTGTACCGGCGGACTGGGAAACCCGCGAACCAGCAACCCGCGCTCGATCCGAATCCGGGCGCTTTCCCGCGTTCGTTCTATTACCCGTCGTCGTTCATTACCCGGAACTCCAGTGCGGTGCAGAAAAAGGATTTGACGACACCGGTTTTCTGGGATAATAACCCGAGCGGTTTGCTGAAATAACCGGTTTTCAACAGAGAAAAAGTTTACAGTTTATAGTTTACAGTTTTTAGTTACCTGTATAAGTAGTTGACTTTTAGACTGTTAGGTTTGACTGCGAACCGTAAGCCAAAAACTGTAAACCATAAACTAAAAACCATTCACCACTTAAGACAACTAATTATGAAATATTTCACCATTCTTCTGGGCATGATCCTGTTGGTGGGAGCCTGCAAAACAGAAGTTGTTGACAAGATCGATGAACGGAATATGGAACAGGGCGGTTACATCCGGACCGTCACGCCTTACCCGGTCGTCAATTCGACGTTCAGTGTGAGCAAAGCCAACATGGGCGGCACCAAACTGGAACTGGTGGCCGAGGCCGTGACGCCCGACTATGGCGCCATGTTCGCTTCCTATGATTTGTCCATTGCGTTTGTCGATGCCACGCCTGCCAACGGCACCAAAACGACGACGGCCGTGGCGCTAAAGTCGCTCGCTGCATCGACGTTTGCGAAAGACGCCCAAACCGGCTATCCCCGGGCCACCATCACCGTAACGGGTACCGAAGCCCTGACGGCGACCAAGCTGGCGTTAACGGACATTTCGGCGGGTGACTATTTCACCATCACCGGCGTCATGAAACTGACCAACGGCAAATCGTACACGGCCAGCAATACCGGTGTTAACATCACGGGTGGAGCGTTTTACAGTTCCCCGTTCTCCTACCGGCTAAACGTAGCCAACTAGCGGTCGGAAAGCGGTAAAATAAGAAGGGGCTGCCGTTGCATAATGGCCGCCCCTTTTTTTGCCCCTGTCAGTGCCGGGCCGTCGCTACGGTCGCAGACCCTGACAGCGGGTAAGCTAACTTTTTCCTACCCCTGTCAGGGTTTGCAACCGGCACCCGACACCCAAACCGTCCCGGCCCGCGTACCCAGCGGGCTGCAGGTGAAGGGGAATGTAGAGTAGGCGGTTTTAATTCAACGTCTCCTTCAGCCAGCTAAAAAACTCCCGTTGCCAGACCAGCGCGTTCTGGGCCGTCAGCACCCAATGGTTTTCGTCGGGCAGGTAGAGCAACTTACTTTTAATGCCCCGCAACTGAGCCGCCTGAAACGCCTGCAGGCCCTGCTCGATCGGGACGCGGTAATCCCGACCACCCTGGATAATGAAAATCGGCGTGTCCCATTTGTCCACGAAATTACTCGGTGAGTGTTCGTAGGTCCGCTGGGCGGATTTGTTTTTCGTGTCCCAGTACGGCCCACCGAAATCCCAGTTGACGAAGAAGAGTTCTTCAGTTGTGCCGTACATGCTCCGGAAATCGAAAATACCGTCGTGCGAGATGAAGGACTTAAACCGCTTGTCGTGTTTTCCGGCCAGTGCATAAACCGAATAGCCACCAAAGCTCGGCCCGACGCAGCCCAGCCGGTTTTTATCCACGAACGGTTCTCTGGCCACATCGTCGATAGCGCTCAGGTAATCGTTCAACACCTGCCCGCCGTAATCCTTGCTCACCTGCTCGTTCCATTCGGTGCCGTGGCCCGGCATGCCCCGGCGGTTGGGTGCGACCACGATGTAGCCCTGCGACGCCATCAACTGAAAATTCCAGCGGTAGGAGTACGTCTGCGTCAGGGCCGACTGCGGACCGCCCTGGCAGTAAAGCAGGGCCGGGTATTTTTTGGCGGGATCAAAACCGGGTGGATAGATCACCCAGACCAGCATTTGCTTGTTATCGGTTGTGCGGACCATCCGGCGCTCGGTTTTGCAGATACCGGTATTTTTAACGCCCTCGTCGTTGACGTGCGTGAGTTGTTTGAGGGTTCCGCTCGCCAGATCGACCGTGTAGAGTTCGGTTGGGTGGTTGATGTCGTTGCGGGCCACCACCAGCGTATTGCCCGATTGGCCGACGATGGCCGTAATGTCGAAATCACCTTTGGTCACTTGCCGAATCACGGGCATCATTTTCGTCCGACCCGGATAGCGAACTTCAAACAGTTGAATCGTGCCGTCGATAGGTGCATTGAAAAACAGTGAACGGCCGTCGGTGCTCCATTTGAAACTATTGATGTGAAGGTCGTCCCGTTGCTGGGTCAGGTTCATTTTGGTGATGCCGTCCCAGACGATCAAATCCTGTTTGTCGGATTCGTAGCCGTCGCGTTTCATTTGCAGCCAGGCCAGTTCGCCCTTCGCGTTATACTCCGGGCTTACATCATAGCCCTTGTTCTCTTCGGTCAGATTTTTGGTCGTGCCGGTCGCCAGGTCGTATTCGTACAAATCCGTGTTGGTGCTGACGGCATAGTCGGTGCCGGATTTCTTTTTGGTGACGTACAGAATCCGTTTGCCGTCGGGATGCCAGATGAAATCCTCGTCACCCCCGAACGGTTTTTGCGGGCAGTCGAATTTTTCGCCGGGCATGATGTCTTTGGCTTTACCCGGTTTTCCGTCGACCAGGGGAGCCACAAACACGTGATCGTATTTCCCGTCTTCCCAGGTGTCCCAGTGCCGGTAATTCAGCGAGGTGTACATGTAGGCATTCGATTTTTTCAGGTCGGGGTATTTATCGGTGCTGGTAATGTCTTCAATCTTAACCGCTTCGCTGCTAATCAGGTGTTTGCCGTCTGACGAGATTTTGGAATTGGGCAGCAATTCTCCGGCATTCGGAATCTCGGTCGCCAGGCCACCCGCCAGCGGAATGCGGTACGTTTTGCGCACACTTTTATTTTCTTCTGCATTGGGCGTGCTGACGGCGTAGACCACGAACTGTTTGTCTTTGGAGATTCCCAGGCCCGATACCCGGCCCCATTTCCAGAGCTGTTCGGGGGTAAGTGGAGTCTGCGCCTGTACGCCGAGGCTCATGAGCAACAGCGCGCCGGTAAATCCTATTTTCATCATATTACTTTGAAGCGTTTACAGGGTTATTCGACCTTCAAACATACGGATATTCCCGGATTTTTGGTCTGCCTGATCGCAAAGACATGGGTGTTTAAGTAGCCGAAATCCGGAGTAAAAAACTCGCAAAAAATGCACTCGGTAAATTGTATATGCAATAAAAACAAGTTGTATGTTTACGTCCTTTTCATGGGAGAAGCGCACCGGATTTCGTATTTTTGAAAACGGAACCCGATTCGGCGGCATCCCGTAAATGGGTGTTAGACGCTTTTAACGGTTTTCCGCATGAAATACGTGCTGGGCATTCTATTTGGGGTTTGGGTAGGTGGAAAGGCGGTTTGGGCGCAGGGGTACCAGCAGGTAACTGGGCAGGTGGTTGATCAGAAAACCGGCAAACCGGTGGTATCGGCCTATATTAGTGTGGCCGGGAAAGCCTGGGGTACCCTGGCAAATGCCGACGGCTGGTTTTTGCTAAAATACCCAAAAATCGACGCCCAAAAGGAAGGAATAGTCGCAGCTCCGGGCTATCAGAACGGCTTCATTGCGTTTCGGAATCTGAAACCAGCCGATTCGGTGAGGGTGTCGCTGGAAGCCATCGAGCCCATTGTGCTGTCGTCGTCTTTTCGCAACCGCACCGATGCCCGCATGCTGGTGTTTGCAGCCCTAAAAGCGATTCCGGCGAATTTCCAGCCGACACCAACGGTGCTGACCGGTTTTTACCGCGAGACCTTGACGGCCGATACGGTTTGCTGGAATGTGCGGGAAGCGGTGTTGAAAGTCGAAAAGTTGCCGGACGCGAAAACCGAATTACCCGAGAAAGTGAAACTGGTGAAAGGCCGTCAACTCGTCCGCGAACCGCTACCGAAATGTCTCGAAGGGTACGCCTTTCCAAACGGTGCCGCTATTGTCACGCGCAGCATGGAGTTAGGACCACCTGATTATTGGACCGGGGACAATTTAACTGACTATGAATTTCGGCTGGATTCGCTCCTGACCGGTTTTGATGACCGACCGGTTTACCGGCTGACGTTTGCTCCGGTGGCGGGTCGGCGGGTGCGGGCGGCCCGGACCGGCGAGTTGCTGATCGATACCGTCAGCCGGGCCATTGTGCGAATAACCTACGAGTTTACGCCCGAAGCCGCCGGAGAAGTACTAAAAACCAGTTTGAAATCGGTTTTTGATAACCTGACTGGTCGCTCGAAAAAAGAAGTAAAACGAGTATCGAGCCACAGCCAGTATCGCCGTTGGAACAACAAATGGTATTTGCAGGATTCGCGGCTGGTGCTCGAAACGCAGTTTGTCGTGCCCCATGCTGACCCGGTTTTGGCGTCGATTTGCCTGCATTATGTGACGAATGAGTACGCGAAATCAAATGGACAGGCTGTGAAGGAAACGGAGCTATTGCTGACTACCGACCACCTGCCGAAGCAATCTGGGCAGTATGACGAGCGGTTTTGGGGAACATTCAACACGGTGTTGCCTACGGCCACCGAACAAAAAATAGGGAAATGATCGATACAACAAAGATGAGCGAGACGGAAACGCTGCAACCGGTGGAGGTGCTGAAGCAATATTACGGCTACGACCGGTTCCGGCCGATGCAGGAAGAGATTGTCCGGACGCTGCTGGAGGGTCGGGATACGCTGGTGCTGATGCCGACGGGTGGTGGAAAATCGGTCTGCTTTCAGGTTCCGGCGCTGATGAAACCGGGTGTCTGCGTGGTAGTTTCGCCCCTGATTGCACTCATGAAAGATCAGGTCGAGGCCCTGTTGCAGAACGGGATTCCGGCGGCTTATTTGAACAGCACCCAGAGCAGCCGTGAACAGCGCCAAATTGAGCAGGATTGTCAGGCCGGGCGGCTGAAGCTGCTGTATGTGTCGCCCGAAAAACTGCTCTCAGAGTCATTCTTTGTATTTCTGAATACCTTGCCCATTAGTTTCTTCGCGGTCGATGAAGCGCACTGCATCTCATCCTGGGGCCATGATTTTCGGCCGGAATACACCCAATTGGCCCTGCTGAAAAACCACTTTCCGGATGTGCCCGTGGTTGCTCTGACGGCTACGGCCGACAAGCTGACCCGGCAGGACATCGTGACCCAACTGCACCTGGACGATCCGGCGGTTTTTATTGCTTCCTTCAACCGGCCGAACCTGAGCCTACGGGTGTTGCCCGGTCTGAAACGGATGCAGCAGATCGAGCGATTTTTGGCCATACAACCCGACAATTCCGGAATCATCTACTGCCAGAGCCGGAAATCCACGGAAGCACTGGCGGCCAAGTTGCAGGAAAAAGGCTATCGGGCCGGTTTTTACCACGCCGGCATGAGCGCCGACGACCGTGCCCGTGCACAGGAGGAGTTTGTGCGCGACGATATTCGAATTATCTGCGCGACGATTGCCTTTGGGATGGGCATCGACAAATCCAATGTGCGCTGGGTGATTCATTACAATATGCCGAAAAACCTGGAGAGCTTTTACCAGGAAATCGGACGGGCCGGACGCGACGGTTCGGCGGCTGAGACGCTGTTGTTTTACAGCTTTGCCGACGTGGCGAACTGGAAGGAAATGCTGTCGGAAAATGCCCCGGTCAACCTGGGCCTGCAAATGGCGAAGCTGGAGCGAATGCAGCAATACGCCGAAGCCCACTCGTGCCGTCGGCAGATTTTGCTGAGTTATTTCTCGGAAGAACTGGCCGACGGCTGCAACAACTGTGACGTTTGCCAGAATCCGCGCGTGATGTTCGACGGGACCGTGTTGGCCCAGAAAGCCCTTTCGGCCCTGGTGCGGCTGAAAGAGCAGGTGCCGATGAACACGCTGATCGACGTGCTGCGGGGCTCGCGCAACCAGACCATTTTGCAGAACAACTACCATTTGATCAAAACCTACGGCGCGGGCAGCGACCTGAAGTTTGACGAATGGCGGAGTTATCTGCAGCAACTGATCAACATCGGCGTGATTGAGATTGCGTACGACAACCACTATTTTCTGCGAAAAGGCATCCTGGCCGATGCGGTTTTGTTCCAGAACCGGAAAATCGAGCTGATCAAACCGGAGGAAGCGGCCCAACGCAAAGCCGAGCAGAAGCCGAAGACCAAAACCGAGTCGGCTCGCGACGACCTCTTCGAGCGGCTGCGTCAACTGCGGAAACAACTGGCCGACGAACAGAACGTGCCGCCGTACGTGATCTTCACCGACTCCACGCTGGAAGAAATGAGTCGCCTGCGCCCGACGACGCCCGAAGCCTTCCGGAACGTCAGCGGGGTCGGCGACCGGAAGTTGCAGGTATTCGGAAAACGCTTCATGCAGGAAATTGCCAGCTTCCTGACGGGGCAGGCCCGCGAAGGCACGAACCTGAAAGGAGCCACCCACCTGATGACCTTCGAACTTTACGAGCGTGGCCTGACCGTTCACGAAATGGCGCAGGAACGAAACCTGTCACCATCGACCATTGTCATGCACCTGATCTACCTGTCGAACAACGGTTATGAGGTGGATTTGGCGTCGCTGATCGACACCGCCGAGCGGCTGGATATCGAACGCGCGCTGGCCCGTGTGGGCGTGGAAAACAACGCGTTAAAGCCGGTTTACGACTTCTTGCAAGGGCGCTATGATTACGCCAAAATCCGGATTGTGGCCGCCCTCCAGGGACGGATTCTCTGAGTGGTCTATGGCATTAGTAGAATGGCCGTTTAGTAATTTATATAGAACCGTAATTTGGTAAAGTCCAGAAAATCAACTAGCTTCGTGTTATTGTCTTTTTATTAAACCGTGACCGTCGTGTTGACGTAAACAACAACTAAGTCTGTTTTGATAAAAGAAGCTAGTATTTTACTCATGCTGTCGGCGCTCAAACCCATGGAGTTGGCGATGGCCAAAGACGTCAATTCAAGAGAGTTTACGTCCTATTCCAACGGCACCGTGAGTGTCCGATTACCCGGTCGATCCACCATCCAAAGTCTACAGCCGGTTCAATTCTGCGGGGAGGATGTGCCCCTTAAACAATCTAATGTTACCCGTCGCTGGGTAACGGTTTTATTGCAGCAATCCCGCCACCGGGATTACCTGCTCCGGCTTCGGAAACGGGCGGTCAAGTTCTTCCCGATTATCGAGCCGATTCTGGTGAAACATGGTATTCCCCGGGATTTTAAGTATTTGCCGTTGGTCGAAAGCGATCTGTCGGGTACCAGCACGTCGCCCAAAGGGGCTGGCGGGTACTGGCAGTTGATGCCCCAAACCGCCCGCGAATTTGGGCTAGTGGTTCGACCCGGCCACGATGAGCGTCGTGACCTGCGCCTGTCGACCATGGCCGCCTGCCGGTATTTGAAGGAGTTACACCGCGAACTGGGTTCCTGGACGTTGGTCGCAGCCGCTTACAACAGCGGGGTGACGCACGTACAGAAACGTATGGAACGGCAGGGTGTCCGGAGCTATTACAATCTTCGGCTCCACCGCGAAACCGGCACCTATCTGTACCGCGTATTAGCCTACAAGGAGTTGCTGACCCGACCCCGGATTTACAGCGATATGCTATCGCCCGCCGTTCTGGCTGATTTAATCCGGCCTTTACCGGGCGAGCGCTTCCAGCCGGGCGTGATGCCGTTTGTCAGCCCGGGCTCAGAACCTGGTGTTGAACCCGAACCGACCTGGGGGCCACGCAGCCGAAACCTGTTGGAAGAAGCGCTAGCACAAATCACCGGCGATGATGCGGAAGATTTTAGCGAAGAACCCGATGGTGCTTCTGGTTCAGCTTCGATGACGGCTTCGGCGGCTCCGGTCCCGGCGTCTGCTACGGTTCTGCTCGGCTTGCGCGTGTTGCGGTTCCGCCGTACGCGGCTGTACCAGGTTTTCCTGGCGGCCAAACGCCGGGTCCAACCTTTGTTCGACTGGGATTGGGTCTAGCCGTTGTAGACCAAAAATTTGAAAAGGGGCCATCGGCCCCTTTTTCGTTTTGAGGGTATTTGGCAATGGGCCAAATGATCAAATTACGCGATTCAATGAAACCGCAACCGTTGAATCTGGTTTAACCGGTAAAACGTACACCTGTAATCAACTCAACGAATGAAAGCGGAAGATCCAACTCAGAAAGTACGTGACTCCATTGCCGAAGCACCCCAGGGACACGTCGACGATACGAACCCCGAGCAGAAACGAAATGTGCCGGAAGATGGTCCCAGCGGTGAAAATACCCAAAATAGCGGGGAAAATGGCGGAGGTCTCTGGACCAGTGGGGGAGAAGTAACCTCGGGTACGCCTTACAAATACGACGAAGACGAGGAGTGACAAATCAATAGTTATCGATAGTTTGAAGTTTATGGTTTACGATAACATTCTGATGAAAATAGATGCTTGTCGATAACTATGAACTGAAAACGATAAACAAACTTCACTGACGAAACACAGTATGAAAAAGATCATGATGGCTCTTGGCGTGCTGCTACTGACCGGGAGCGCAGCCGTGCAGGCCCAAAGCACAAGTTCTGAAAATAATGCGAATAATTCGGCCCAGAGTAAATCCGGTACGTCCAACTCCGGCAGTACGAATGAGGCCAAATCCAAAACAACCGTGACGCGCACCGTTACGGGGGCACGTTCGGAAAATACAAGTCCGGAAAGTAATAGCACCGCCGATCGTTTCGGAAAAAATAAGCAGACCAGCCGTGAGAAACGCGACCTGCCCGCTTCCGATGCCGACGGTGGAACCAGCGTGATTAAAGGACGGCCCAAGGCAGACCCGAAAACCAAGGCGAAACGCGGCAGCGACCGTTCATTTGGGAATACGGGGAATAACTAGAAGGGCAGCGTCTGATAGTTATTTAAAACCCATTCCGGCCCGGCGCTGGGATGGGTTTTTGATACAATACGTCGACCCCTAACGTTCCGTAAGCCATGAAACTGAAAAATATCGTTGAGACTATCCGGCAGGGAATCGACCGGATGAAAGGCGAAGAAGCCGTTGATAAGACGTTTTGCAGCCAGAATGTTTTGGCAGACGAACTGGCCGCCCGGAATGCCTTCAACCAGGCCAGAGAGCGGTTGTTTGCCATAAACCGCTGGTCGAATCTATCGAGCCTGACGGCGGATTTTATGCTGCATGATTCGGATGGCAACCCGAAAACCGGTCAACCGGAGATTGGTGATTCAATCAGAATCGACTTGCCCGGTCCGGTGCCCGAAAACTGGGTGCGGGTGGTTGAACTCGTCGACGAAGAAAACAAGGCTGGCTTTACGGCTCGTCCCTGCGCCGATCCGCGTGAAACCGGTGTCGAAACCGAACACTTTTTTACGGACGAAGCCACCAGCACCTTCTGGCTGGAACGGCAGGGAACGGCTTTGGTGGCCTGTCAGATCGGTGAAAACGAGCAAACCAATAACCACGACGAACAGGCGGGAGGCCGGGCCGTCGTGAATACGGCCATCGCCGGAACGGGCTGGCTCTTTTATCAGAAAATTCAGTGGAAAACGCTGACCGATTACCTGGTAGGGATTTAACCGGGCTGGCCAATCAAAGCTGAATTGACTTATTTATCGAATCTGTTTGTATTATTACGGGTAAAAGTGCATTACCTGTCCTAATCATTGCCGGCATGTTTGCTATCCCTGTTACCACTTTGACCAGCCTAAACGCCTGGACTAATTTGCCTCGGGACCCGGATGCGATCCGGTTTCTGGAGAAAACGGTTTTGCCGCCTTACCTGAATGCCTGCCGGTGGTTTGCCGGGAAAGCCCGTCAGCAGGAGCAGTTCCGAATTCAACATAGTCACGAGGTTCCTTTTGCGTCCGGGGAGAACGCTTTCCTGCTAATCGTCGAAGTTACGTATGCCGAGGGCGAGTCGGAACATTATTTATTACCGCTGTCGTTTCTGGCTAACGGTCAGCCAGGTACCTCGGTTGTCCCTGAAAAGGGCATTCTGGCGCGCGCTGTGGTGGATCAAAAACCGGGTCTGCTGGTCGATGCCATTTACGACGAGCGGTTCCGATTGGCGTTGTATGCTGATCTGGTTACTCAGAACACTCTTTCGCAGGAGGCTGGGCAATTGACATTTCACCGGGGGCGCGGGCTGGCGACCGAGGATTGGGATGTTGACGTTACCAGCCGGGTGTTGCCGGTTGATTCGAGTAACTCCGCCTTAGTCTATGGCATTCCGGGGCAGGGCGAGAAATATTTTCTGAAATTATACCGAAAACTATTTCAGGAAACCAATCCGGAAGTCGATCTGGTCAGTTTTCTGACGGAAGAAAGCCATTTTACGCACATTCCGGCTTATGCGGGGAGCATCGTCTGGGAACAGACCACCATGCCGGATATGACGTTGGGGATGATGCAGTTGATGATTGATAACCAACAGGATAGCTGGAGCCAGACGGGCGATTACCTGAATGATTTCCTCTACGCGGTGCCAAACCGGCTGTTTACGATCCGGGAAGAGGTGTTTGATCGGGTGGAATTGCTCGGCCGGCGGACGGCCCAAATGCACCTGGCCCTGTACAGCCCGGACACGACCGACCCGGCTTTTGTGCCCGAACCGTTCACCGACGACTACCGGGACTTCATCATTCGGCGGTTTGAAAGTTTGCTCGAACGCCGGTATGCCATGCTGATCGATAAGTATACCGAACTCGATCCGCTGGCGCAGCGGCTGGCCTGGGTGTTTATGGAGGCTAAAGAGATGATTGATGAATTTGTCGATGATTTTCGGCACCGTCCCCTCGATTCGCTCCGCGTTCGGATTCACGGTGATTACCACCTGGGGCAGGTACTGGCAACGCCCGACGACTTCATCATTATCGACTTCGAGGGTGAACCGGAAAGCAGTATTTCGGAACGAAAAATTAAACACTCGCCCCTGAAGGATGTGGCCGGGATGATCCGGTCGTACCATTACGCAGTGAGCGCCAAACTGTTCGGAAGCCGGGAAACGGAACGCATCGATCCCGATCACTTGCAACGGGTTTCGGACCGTTGGTTCAAGCTGATTCGGGACACCTACATGGATGCCTATCTGGAAACCGTGGGCAATCCTCATCCGCTTTTCCGAAACAGCAATGAATTTAACTTTTTGTTACTGATCTACCTGCTTGAGAAAGCGGTTTATGAACTGGGTTATGAAATCAGTTACCGGCCAGCCTGGGTAAAAATTCCGTTGAAAGGCATCGTCGATGTCATTGGTGAAATTGAAAAAATCCGCATTGCCGATCCCGCCCGAAATTCGGATGTTCCATTGTTGCAGATGGGGTTGTTGCAGACGAAAAAAGAGTAAGTTTGTGGGAAACGAAATCGGTATGGAAATAACCAGTTTGGATCAGTTGGATTTAACCCGGCAGTATACCTACGCCGACTACCTGACCTGGCGGGTGCAGGAGCGGCTGGAGTTGATTCGAGGCTTTATCTGGAAAATGTCGCCCGCGCCTAATCGCCGGCATCAGGAAATTGTCAGTAATTTTCATGGACTGATTTGGTCCCACCTTAAAGGAAAACCGTGTCAGGTCTTCACGGCTCCGTTCGATGTGCGGTTGCCCCGGACCGACAAAGTCACAAACGAAACCATCACGACGGTCGTACAGCCGGATATATGCGTGATCTGCGATCCGGCAAAACTGGACGAAGCCGGGTGTCTTGGTGCGCCGGATCTGGTGATCGAAGTGTTGTCGAAAGGCAACACGAAGCGGGAAATGAAGGTGAAGTTTGAAGCGTACGAAGAGGCCGGGGTTCGAGAATACTGGGTCGTGCAGCCGGAATACGATAACGTGCTGGTCTATACGCTGAACGAACAGGGACGTTTCATCGGGCAGCATCCCTACGACGAAAGTGACTGGATTACGCCCACAATTTTCCCGGATTTGCAGATCGACCTCCACGAAGTCTTTGCCGAATAACACCATGCCGGACCAACTTTAGTCTTCTTAAAAAGAACAATTGATGGTGATTGAGGGTATGGTTTGTAAACCGTATGCGGCTGGCCAGGGTGAAAGCCCGGAAGGAAACGCAAACCGCTGGTGAAAATTTTTCTATCTTACACGCGCTAAACGAATGGCTTTTTATGGCAAAAAGGACCACCAAAACCAGCCCTATACCTGAAATGACACCGGAAACGCAGTCAGTGGCGACACCCGCTGCGGAGTTGGCACCGACGACCTATAGCCGGTTTACCGAATTTGATATTTACCTGTTCCGGGCCGGTAAACACACCCGACTGTACGACAAACTGGGTGCCCACGTTGTGGAATTCAACGGCGTGGTCGGGACGTATTTTGCCGTTTGGGCGCCGTCGGCCCGCTATGTGTCGGTGATCGGAAATTTCAACGGCTGGAACAAAGGAAGCCACCCGCTAAACGTCCGCTGGGACAGTTCGGGCATCTGGGAAGGCTTTATTCCGCACATTGGCCGGGGCGAGGTGTATAAATACGCCATCACGCACGACAGTGGCCGGGAGTTAGAGAAGGGCGATCCGTACGCACTCTGGTGGGAAATACCGCCCAAAACCGCATCGGTTGTCTGGGATACCTGGTACGAATGGAAAGACGACTACTGGATGCGAAACCGGGGCCGGTTCAATTCGCTCAATAAACCGATGTCGGTGTATGAAATCCACCTGAATTCGTGGCGACGCGATCCGGCGGACCCCACCCGTCAGCTTTCGTACGGAGAGATTGCCGATGCGCTCGTGCCGTACGTAAAGGAAATGGGGTTCACGCACGTCGAGTTCATGCCTGTTATGGAGCACCCATACGATCCGTCGTGGGGCTACCAGATAACCGGGTATTTTGCGCCGACGAGCCGGTTCGGAACGCCCCAGGATTTCATGCAGCTCATCGAACGACTGCACCAGGAAAACATTGGGGTTTTTCTGGACTGGGTGCCCTCACACTTCCCCGGCGATGCCCATGGTTTGTACGAGTTTGACGGCTCGCACCTCTACGAACATCCCGATCTCCGGAAAGGCTATCATCCGGACTGGAAAAGTTACATATTTAATTATAGCCGCAACGAAGTTCGCTCGTTTTTACTCAGCAACGCGCTCTTCTGGCTCGACCGGTTTCATGCCGATGGGCTGCGGGTCGATGCCGTAGCCTCCATGCTGTACCTGGATTATTCCCGGAATCACGGGGAGTGGGAGCCGAATATCTTTGGGGGGCGGGAGAACCTGGAGGCCATTTCCTTGTTCAAAGAACTAAACGAAGCTGTGTATCGCGAATACCCCGAAGCCCAGACGATTGCGGAAGAATCGACGGCGTTTCCGGGCGTTACTCGGCCAACCTACGCCGGTGGTCTGGGCTTTGGTATGAAGTGGATGATGGGCTGGATGAATGACACCCTGCGGTATTTCCAGCGGGACGCCTTTTACCGGCGTTGGCACCAGGACGAACTGACGTTCAGTACGGTTTACGCATTTTCGGAAAATTTCATGTTACCCTTCTCGCACGATGAAGTGGTTTATGGCAAAAAGTCGCTGATCAGTAAAATGCCGGGCGATGAGTGGCAGCGGTTTGCCAATCTGCGGTTGTTGTACGCTTACATGTTTACGCACCCTGGTACCAAACTGCTGTTCATGGGCAGCGAATTTGGGCAAACCTCGGAATGGAAATTTGAAGGGAGTCTCGACTGGCATTTGCTTGACTATGCTCCGCACCAGGGCATGAGCGAATGCCTAAAGGCGTTGAACAAATTGTACCGCAGCGAACCAGCTTTGTACGAGCAGAGTTTTGTGGCCGAGGGCTTCGAGTGGATCGACACGATGGACCGCGAAAACAGCATCCTGGTATATGCCCGGAAAGGAACAAGGACGAAGGAGCAGGTAATTATAGTGCTGAATATGACGCCCATCCCCCGAACCGACTACCGGGTGGGCGTTCCGGTGCCAGGTACCTGGGTCGAACTGTTCAACAGTGATGATAGAGCGTTTTTCGGAAGCGGTTTGCTGAATGGCGAACCGCTGGTGTCGACCCCCGATACCTGGCATGGCCGCCCGCAGTCCATTTTGGTGACAATTCCGCCCCTGGGTGCGGTGGTGCTGAAGGTTCAGAACAATTGACGAAGCGATCAGGCCATAAAACCGTCCTTGTGGTGCGGTTTTATGGCCTGATTACTGCTCAGGTTGTTGGGGATAGCTGCTCAGTTGGATAACTTGTTGCTGATGATGCTCCGCCAGCCGTTTGTGCATTCGGATCAACTTGTTTTTACTCCCGGTGCATTTAGCATCTACCTCGCCAGCGGCCTCGTACAGCGAATTTCGTTTTTTGCTGTCTTTTGCTTGCAAAAGCAATTTATTGATGTGTTCTAATTCCTCAAGAGTAGGTTGCTGAATTCCCGCCGTGAGGGTATGTTTAATCTTTTCGAGCGTGAGATCATCGGGTGTAAACTTGTCGTTTTCCAGTTGAGAAATCGCCGACTGAGTAATGCCGGTTTCAGCCGCCAGGGCGGCTTGCTTCATCTTGCATTGGGTCCGGATGCGTCGGAGCCATTGGCCGAACGTTTCTTGGGTGGACATACCGTGAGAGGGTTGGTGAACTTCTCCTACCTAGACGTGGGCCGAACAGAAAAGTAACGGCAAGAAAAAGGAATATAAGTAAAAAAAGCGGAAATTTTTTTGGTTGCTGATAAGAACTTGATTAGTAAGGGTTTTATGCCTGTCATACTGGATAAACGGCAATAAAATTTTCATAAAAATTACTTATAAAAAAAATGAGGATTACTTATATTTTTCCATTAAATTTGTTTGTTTATGCAATACAATCGCTCGAATTTTGAGCCGTCCGAAAACCCCGTATTGAAACGGTTCATACTGGTATCCTTTCGACAAATAAGCAATGAAACGTTTGTCAATTGACGAGTTAAAAGCGAAAACAAACAATGGATTATCGTCAAATTTAGAAGCTATCAAAGGCGGTAGTGCTTCTAATTGCCATTGTGATTGTATGGAAAAAGCTATTAAACAGAACCCTGATAATGCAAACAATGGATTAATTAGTCTCTTTTGTACTATTTATTGCTTATTTTAATCTTTAATCAACACATTAATTTGTTTGCATAAGTAACTAAACAGAATTAATTAAAAATATATTAAACACTCCTTTTGTGGTTTTTTTGATTAATGACTCATTAAGAGAATTTGACAGAAGAAAAATACCAAAAAGATTAAAGTAAAGGTCTGATTAATATTAATTTTTAATTCTGTTTGGTTACTTATTTCTTACAAATGATGTTAAAATCTTGTAAATATGGTAATGAACGGCATTCTTAAAAATTATTTAAATCCATTTATAAAATTTAAAATATATCCTAACTTTAAACTAATAATATATTATATATGCACTGTGTGTTTTTTCTATATTCTTGATTTATCTGTATATGAGTTAAATATTTATTTGTCAACTCTTTTAGATATAGGGTTTTACCTGAAAAGGACAAGCTCATATAGGGTATCTCCCGAAATAATAATTCTGACGTGTATTGTAGTGCCTTTAGCTGAAGAAATATTATTTAGGTTGGGATTGGTATTTACGCCTTTGAATTCGTCTTTCTTGATTATTGGAGTTTTTTTTTCAATTACCTCATTTTGGTTGACTGAAGAGAACTTGACTTTATACTTAGGATGGGTAAAGTCATATCTACTTTTTTCTTTTCTATTTTTTTGTGCTTCTTATATATTACTTAGACGTAATGCAAGTAACATGATTAATTATTGGAATAATAACTTTAAACGTATATATGTGTTTTCATTAATACTATTTGCTTGTGTACATATAAATAACTATGTTGTTGTTGATGTATATAAAGCCATTTTTTTTAGTCCTTTGATCTTGTTTCCACACGCTATTGCCGGTTACAGCTTCAGTTTAATTAGGCTTAGATTTGGATTGTTATGGAGCGTTTTTGCACATATTATTACAAATACTTTTTCTGCATTTTTGTATAGTCAAACTCTGTAGGTATTACGTAAATATGTCTTTATTCTTTGCATTGATGTTTGAAAAATGAATAGACTACTTGAGTTTGCTGTTGATAAGACCTTATGGCAAGCAAATCAGATCGAATTGGCGGATACCATTCGGCTGATGCTTTATCAGCACCATCCTGCCTGGTTTGAACGATTGGATTATGACGACGATCGTATCTTTCTGGAACCGGCTTTTTTTTACTTTTTTTCTGAAAAATCGTTCCTCCCATTACCGCTTGAGCAATTGATCTACGGCTATTTGCCGGAAGCCGATCGCCCGAAACGGATAAGCTGTTTAACGGACCCTTTTGGGTTTACCTACTTACCGAATGTTGGCGTACTTAAAACCGGAGTATCAGCTAAACGAATTGACCTTGAACTAAAAGGCCGACACGCTATTTGTCATGCGGCATCGGATAGAGTTCTCGATATCATGCCCATCGACTATTTGAAGGGTTCTGCTTTAGCTTTGTGCGATCATCTGCCTTTTATTCTGTATACTGAGAATGGAAAACCGCAGGACTTTGCCGAATCGGCTTCCAGTACAAAGGTTTCTCAACGGTTAAGTCTTGAACGCGCAGCCACCCTTCTGCAAAACCATGCGCCTTTTTTTTGGCACTTGGTTGAGCAGTCAACCCGTGAATTGGCGGTTTTTAATAGTCCAATGCTTCGATCGATGGGAGCGGTTTCCTACCTGGGAACGGCTTTTATAAACACGGAAGGTCAGCCGCATGATGAAGTATTTTTTATTGATGATCTGGCGCATCAAATTGGGCATATTTTGTTCTATTCGCTGACGCTAAAAGTGGATGATTATTTAACAGTGCCCAAGACAATTCTGTTGGCCGAATTGACAGGAGTCTCGTACGACAAGCGGGAGGTATACAGCGCTTTTCATGGCCTGTTTACCTATACCACCATCCTGCATTGCTTACAAGCTTGTCTAGCCGCCCAGGTCTGGTCTGAGCGCCACCAACTGGAAGCGGTGGCGCGCATGGGGTTCTATATGGCGAAATTCGCGCTGGATTTGAGCTATATGGACGACCCGCGCATTTTTACCCCAGTCGGTCGACGCTGGTATGAGGCTTTTCGGGAAGGGTTTAATCACATCGATCGGTTCTGGAAGTCAGCCTATCAGAGTTTTGATTACAGCTCCCAGCCCTATATTTTCAATTTTCAGGCATTTCTTAAAACCAATTTTCAAGGCGCTTTTGTATGAGACGAATCGTGTTACTGCTGCTATTCCTTGCTTACGGACAAAAATTGCTTGCGCAAGCAGATTATGGGTATACGAATCTGAAAAAGTCAACCGAAATCCTGACGAAAGCGATCCGGTATCTGGGCACCGAATCCGATACCCTGAATCTGTTGATTACGGCTTCCGGCTTGGCGCACGAAACCGGTCATTTTGCCAAACCGGATTTGCGGATGGACATGAAAGAAACTGACCGGATTCGGCTCTACAAAGGATCAACGGTTTTTTATGTCGAAAACGATCTCAACTACAAAGGCAAAGACTACCAGCGTCAGCTTTTTTACAACGCCCTTACCGACAGCCTCTACGCCAAAGACTACTTTAGCCGGGGGCGCGTTTACCGGGGCCCGCTGACCGACCGACACACGCCTTTTCTGGAAGCAGCCACCGCGCATCCGGCGGTTCTGCTCCAGATGGCCCGGAAAAACAGGGCGTCGCTCCGGTTTATTGGCAAAGAGGGCGCGGTGGATGTGATGACCGTCAGTTTGAACGGCGTTTCGATGGCGTTGTTCATTCAGCCCTCCGGCGAACTAAGCAAGGCTTCTTACCTCGATCACGATAACGTGTATGGCGACAATGTGCACCAATTCAATTACCAGGATTATCAGAAAACGGCGTCCTACCGATTTCCGACCCGGTTTGAGGAATACGAGTTTGGCGGACTACGCAAAGAATTGACCTATGCCTACGACTGGCAACCGTCGTATCAGTTACCGACCAATCAGGTCTGTCCGGCTTGTCAGGTGCCCCGCCCGGCGGACCCGCTACGTTCGTTCGCAGTAAAATTCATCGGGAAAAACCTGTATGCGATTGATCTCACGGATTTCAACAACCGGGTTTTGGTTCTCCAGACGGGAAAGTCCCTTGTAGTATTCGAGGCTCCCATTAGTTACGAAGTGGGAAAAAATGTTGTGCAATTGCTGCGGAAGCAGTTTCCGGGCAAACCGGTCTCGCACGTGTTCGTGACTCATCACCATCCTGATCATGCCGGGGCTATTCGGGCCTTTGCCGAAGAAGGCGCTACTATCCTGACCTCGTCGGGCAATAAAGCCTTTTTTGAAAAAATGGTCGGTTATCCGCATCTCCTGGCTGGCTCCGGCGAACCGTTCAATAAACCGAAGCAAACGCTCCGGTTCGAGTTGATTGACAATCAACGGGTTTTCACGATCGGCGACGGGTCGTTTTCGGTCTTTTTTACCGACAAAACGCAGCATACCGACGAGTATCTGATGGCGTATTTCCCGGCAGAGAAAGTCCTTTTTCAGGGCGATTTATGCTTTTTTGAACCCGGCGAAGAATCTCCGGCCTCGGTTCGGGAGATGGCGGTTTATCAGCTCATCAAAGAACATAACCTGGCAGTCGACAAGATCTACAGTTCGTGGCCCATTCACGGCTACAAGGAATTCGGAACCTGGAGTGATTTGATGCGCAAGGTAGCGTTGGCAGAAAAGAGCAAGTAAACCGAATTCTCCGATTAGTCCTGCATGGCCCGTAAATACCCTTTCTATAAACAGTTGGATCTGCGCGACTGCGGGCCAACCTGCCTGCGCATGGCTGCCAAATTTCACGGGCGGAACCACTCCATTGAAAAGCTGCGCGAACAGGCGCATCTGACGCGGGAAGGCACCAGCCTGGGAGGGCTCGCCGAAGCGGCTGAGCAGATCGGTTTTCAGAGCCTTGCACTGACCGTACCCTATGAGATGCTGACCACCGAAGTGCCCCTGCCTTGCATTGCTTACTGGCGGCAACGGCATTATGTGGTGGTCTACGAGGCAACTCCAACTCATGTGCTGGTAGCTGATCCGGGACATGGGTTAATTCGCTATACAAAAGCGGATTTCATGAAAGGGTGGATTCCTCAGAAACGGCTCCAGGACGATTCGGAAGGGGTTTTGTTGTTGCTGGAAACCACTCCGCAATTTTTTGAAACCGAGGATAGCCAAGAGGCAGACCGTCGGAAGGGATTCTATTTTTTGCGTCCCTACTTTCGGCCCTATAACCGGTATATCATGCAGTTGCTGCTGGGGCTGTTGATCAGTACCGGGTTGCAACTCGTTTTCCCATTCTTAACGCAATCGATTGTCGATCAGGGAATCAATACCAGCAATTTGCATTTTGTATACCTGATTCTGGCGGCCCAGTTGATGCTGTTCGTGTCGGAAACGGCCGTTCAGATTTTCCGAAACTGGATTTTGTTGCACGTCACGAGCCGAATCAATATCCGGTTGTTGTCCGATTTTCTGATCAAACTCATGCGACTACCGATTGCGTTTTTCGATGCCAAAAATATCGGCGATCTGCTTCAACGCATTCAGGACCACAACCGGGTACAGGCTTTTCTGTCGGCGACCACCTTGACCACCGTGTTTTCGGTGGTCAACTTACTGGTTTTTGGGGTGATTTTGGGCTGGTTCAGCCCGCAAATATTCCTCACATTCTTGGTTGGCTCAACCCTTTACATAACCTGGATCATGCTGTTTATGAAACGCCGGGCCGACATCGACTACCGGTATTTCGATCAGGCTTCGGGTAATCAGAGCAGCACGATTCAGTTGATCAACGGAATGCAGGAAATCAAGTTGAATGGGTCCGAGCGACGCCGTCGGTGGGAGTGGGAGGCTATTCAGGCGCGGTTGTTCAACCTGTCATTGCGAAGTCTCTCGCTCATGCAAATGCAGACCAGCGGGGCCGGTTTTATCAACGAAGTAAAGAACATTCTGATTAGTTTTCTGGCAGCAAAGGCCGTCATCGACGGACAAATTACATTGGGTATGATGCTGTCGGTGCAGTACATTCTCGGGCAGTTGAATGTTCCGATTACCAATTTCCTGGGCTTTATCCGATCCTATCAGGATGCCCGTCTAAGCCTCGAACGATTGGCCGAAATCCACCATAAAACCAACGAAGAAAACCCTTCGGCTGAACCCATCCGGGAGTTGCCTCGGTACAACCACCTGACGCTAAGGCAGGTTTCTTTCCGATATGGGAGTCGGTCTGCGGAAAATGTACTCGAAGACATCAGTCTCGATATCCCCGAGGGCAAGGTAACAGCCATTGTCGGAGCGAGTGGGAGCGGAAAAACCACCTTGCTAAAATTGCTCCTTAAATTTCATGACCCGCAATCCGGAACAATTCGGGTGGGAAACCGCCCGTTGGCTGATTTTAGCTACAACTTTTGGCGGAGCCAGTGTGGGGTGGTGATGCAGGAAGGGTTTTTATTTTCGGACAATATTGCCCGAAACATCAGCGAATCGGACCCGAACGGTGCGGTAAACAAAAACCGTCTGGAAGAGGCCGCCCAAATTGCCAACCTTGGTCAATGGATCGACGAACTTCCCAACGGCTACAACACCCGAATTGGGGCAAGCGGCATGGGCATCAGTGGCGGACAAAAACAGCGGATTCTGATTGCTAGGGCTGTCTACAAAAATCCAGCCTTTTTATTTTTCGATGAAGCGACCAGTGCGCTAGATGCCAACAATGAAGCGGTGATTATGGACAACCTGGAGCGTTTTTTTGTCGGACGAACGGTGGTGGTTGTTGCCCATCGGTTAAGTACCGTTCGGCAAGCTGATCAGATCATTGTGCTGGAAAAAGGCCGGATTGTGGAAGTCGGAACGCATGATGAACTGACGCATCAAAAAGGGTATTACTATACGCTGGTGAAAAATCAACTGGAATTAGGCGTATGATGGATCAATCGACCATTACTGAAGTTGATCCTGACTTGGATGATCGAAGTGAGGAGGTGCGCGATTTTATCCGTGTGATGCCCCATTGGATGATCCGGTGGGGAACGCTGGTCATTTTTCTAGTGCTAAGTTTTTTGTTAGCAGGCACTTACCTGATTCATTATCCGGATCTGGTTCAGGCTCCTTTGGTACTGACGACAACGAACGCGCCGAAAAGCATACTGGCTAAAAATGATGGCCGGTTGATGAATCTGTTCATAACCGATAAACAGAACGTAAGACAGGATCAGGTACTGGCTTTTCTGGAAAGCACCACCCAACCCGAAGAAGCCTTGTCGCTGGCGAACGAACTGGATAAACTTTTTCTTTATACACAGCAGAAACGGTGGGAGCAGGTCCTGGCGTTCCGGGCCGTAAAATACCAGCACCTGGGCGATTTGCAGGGAAGTTTTCAGCGCTTCGTTCAAAGCTTCATGCAGTTGGAAGCCGTATTGGGGAATGGAAGCAGCCTCAAGCGTCGGAAACTTTTGCTGGCAGATTGGCAAGATCTACGACATCTGTATAATAATTTGCTCGATCAACAGCAAATCCAGCAACAGGACTATGAACTGGCCCGAAAGGAACTGGGGGTTCAAAAGAAGTTACTGGACGATAAAGTCATTCCGCCCCTGGAATATCGACGCGAAGAAAGCCGTGTGTTAGCCAAACTGTTGCCGCTGAAACAGCTTCAGACCGCCTTGACACAAAACCATACTGCCCAATCGGCTAAGCAACGGGAACTGTTGGAGCTAGACCGAACCATTGCCGAACAGGGTGCTTTGTTTGTCCAGGAGTTGAATGCACTACGTAGCGCTATCGAGTCCTGGAAACAACGGTTTGTGGTGGTCAGTCCGATGGCCGGTATTCTCTATTTCAATTCAGATTTGCAGGAAAAACAGGCCATTACGGCCAATCAGGAACTGTTTGTAATTGCCACAAGTGATGCGGTGAAGTACACCGGGTTGCTTAATCTGCCACAAAATAACCTCGGAAAAGTCAAGATCGGCCATTGGGTGTTGATCAAGTTTGCGGGTTACCCTTTTCAGGAGTTTGGTATCGTAAGAGGGCAAATAAAGCAGATCGCCGATGTGCCGGATCGAAACGGTGTTTTCTTGGCAAAGGTGGCCCTGCCCGACGGGTTGCAGACGCAATATCATAAAACGATCCGGTACCGGACCGGCATGGTGGCAACGGCCGAAGTTATTACAGAAGATACCCGGTTGATCGAAAAATTATTCTTTGCGTTCAAACGGCTCATGACCCGGTAGAGAAAAATTGAAAAGTCAGTTAAAAACAAAATAGTGCCTTTTTCAATTATCCACTTAACTTTGCAATACAAAGTTATCCACCTCATGAGAAAAATAGTAACGTTTGTCTTCGTTCTCTTCTCCGTTACCACATTCGCTCAATCGCCGACCGCCAGCCGTCTTAGCAGCGGGGTCGACATCGGAGCAGCTTTCAAAAAAGACTATTGGGTGCCGTCCCTGACGTATTTCGAAATGCTGAACCTGGACGCTAACCAGATTTTCTCGATTGGCTGGACGGCTCGTCTGGGGGCTTTCTACGGCGATAACCTTAATTACACCACTGCTCCGTCTCGCTTAACCCGGGAGAAAACCGGTTTTGCCGCGTTAGGTGCCCCGCTGGTCGAAGCCAACATCGACACCATGCGGTTCGACTGGGTGACCGTCACGACCGTCAATTTTGGATTGCGGGCGCAGGTAAAACTGGGGCCGGTGGAAGTCGGAGCCGGAGCCGATCTGATCGGCTTTGGTTTTGGTAAAAACCGGGAAGGGCGTTACCGGTCGGCTACAGGCCAATTCAACGCGGCAAGCTCTGACCAGGATGTGGATTCGTTGCTGAACTTTGTGAATCATCCCCGGCAATACGCACAGCCCCAGCGAGTCAACGTCAGGCTCCTGGGTGACAATGACCTCGGCTCGCTTTCGACGGAAGTGTACGTGCGTTTGCGGCTGATGCGCCGGTTGGGCATTAAGGCGGGCTATCACTGGATTACGACCGAGATGCGGGCCAGCAACAAAAACGTTGTCGATAACAACCAACGCTTCCGTAACCGGGCAACGATGACGTACGTGGCGCTGACATTTCCGTTTTTCAAATAGAAAATTCGACTCGATAAATCAAAAAAGGTGCCTGAATTCAGGCACCTTTTTAGTTACGCTTCCACCGGTTTTAGGCTGAAATAAGTTTCATAGACGGCTTTGGCTGCTTCGTTGTTGCGGGTCTGGAAACGATCGAGGTACTGGTGCAGGCCGGTTTTGAATAACTCGGCAGTTTCCGTAAACTCGATTTCCGACCGCAGCTTGCTAAGTGCCTTTTCGGCTTCGTTTTTGTACCCGTTGGCAATCGGATTGCCCGAAATCTCGTATAGCGACAGTTCAGCCTGCCGGATGCAGTGAGCCACCGAACGCGGAAAAAGTTTGTCGAGAATCAAAAATTCCACAATCGGCGATGAGCTGATCATTTTGTACTGCTGCCGGTACATATTGTACGCACTAACTGACTTTAGCACGGCCGTCCAGATCATCAAATCCAGCGTCGAGCCAACCGAACTGGCGTCGGGCAATAACGTGAAGTACTTGACATCCAGAAACCGGGACGTTTTATCGGCCCGTTCCAGAAACCGCCCCACCCGCCCGAAGTGCCAGGCTTCGTTGCGCGTAATTGTACAGTCGATGACGCCGTAATAGTGCTGGCAGCCGTTTTTTACATCATTTAGAAACTCCTGCAACCGGTTCAGGTTCGACTGGCCTTTTGTCGCCGTGTCCCGCACGCGCAGGTAAAGCTCATTGATATTCTCCCACATCTCCTTCGAGATGCTTTCCCGAATGGTTCGGGCATTCTCGCGGGCGTTATTAAGGCAACTGACAATGGAATTCGGATTCCGTTTGTCGAACGTCATGAAATCGATGACGTTCTCGCGGGTCGGTTCCTGGTAGAAGTTGTAAAACAGGTAGTTATCGGCGGTCGCAATCAGCAGCGGTTCCCATTGCTCGTCTACGTTGGGCGGCAAATCCAGTGCGAGATTAAAATTAACACTCATAAAACGGGAGTAATTATCGGCCCGTTCGATGTAGCGGTTCATCCAATAAATAGAATCAGCAACGCGACTAAGCATACTTTCAGAATTAAATAGAGGTTGTACAGGCGTAAAGATAAATTTTTATCGGAAAAAACCGGCTTTCCCGAAATTATTATCAATCAATTTATTCTCACGTTCTCTCCCTATTTTTGTAAAAACTAACACCCAAATTTCAATGAAACCTATTCTGTTGACCTGTAGCCTTTTACTAACAACACTTGCCCTTTCCTACGCCGGTTCAAAATCCAACCCAACGGTTGCCGACCCCGGTCGGTTGTATGAAGTCCGGATTTATTACCCCACGCCCGGCAATTACGAAGCCATTGTAGACCGGTTTCGGAAATACACCCTAAAAATTTTTGAAAAACACGGCATGACCAATGTCGGCTATTGGGTACCAACGGATGCGTCGCAGGAAAAGCTGATTTATATTCTGTCGTATCCGAATCGGGAAGCCCGCGATGCCTCCTGGAAAGCCTTTGGAAGCGACCCGGAGTGGAAGGAAGTTGTTGCCAAAACGGAAGCTAACGGCAAAATCGTCGCAAAAGTCGACCAGATTTTTATGACCGAAGCCGAGATTTCGCCCAAACTAAAACTCTCCAAAGAACCGGGCCGGGTGTTTGAAATGCGGACGTATTCACCGGCTCCCGGTAAACTGAATGATCTGCTGGCCCGGTTTAAAAACCACACCATCAAGCTGTTTAAGCAACACGGCATGACCAACGTTGCTTACTGGCTGACGACGCAACCCGACGAAACCGGCCAGTCGAAACTAGTGTACATCCTGGCGCACCCCAGCGAAGCCGAAGGGAAGAAGCATTTCGAAGAGTTCCGAGCTGATCCGAAATGGGTAAAAGCCAAAGCCGAATCCGAAAAAAACGGCTCACTGACGACGAAAGTAGAATCGGTTTACATGAAGCCGACGGACTACTCGCCGATTCAATGAACTAAAGAGCGAAAGAGTAAAAGAGTGAAAGAGCGATTTGCTCCGCAAAAGTTAAAATCTGGCGGAGCATTTCGCTCTTTCACTCTTTTACTCTTTAGTTCTTCCGTTCACGTACGCTTTCTCCGACGGCAACCGATCCTGATCTGAGGAAGAGCGGGCTTTGGTGGCCAGGTTGGAAACGGAGAAAAAACCGTTGCGGAACTGGGTGTATTCTTCTTCGGTCATGGCCTGACGGGCCGCCAGTCCTTTTTCGTACCCATCGTTGAACGACGCAATCCGGCTGTCGGTGCGGGCCAGTTTACGGTCTTCCAGTAAACGGTCGATTTCGTTGATCAACTGCTGTTTCCGTTGCCGTAGTTCGTCGAGCGATGGCAGCACCTCCAACTCGTGGTCCATGATGTTCTTTTGCGTCAGGTGTTTGGCCACCTCTTCCTGAGCGAATTTGTGCTGTTTTTCCAGCCGCTTGCGCCGACGACGCAGCCGCCACAAACGCGGGTCGGCCTGGAGCCACCGAAACCAGAATTTCTGCAAAACCGGCAGGCCAATTCCCAGACAAACCGCCCCCGCCAGTGCAAAAAGCACCCCGCTCAACACGAACGACAGCAAGGCCCACGGGCTGTTGACCAGTTGCAGGTTCAACTCGTCGGACTGCTGTAATTGTTGCTCGATGCGCTGCAATACCCGCTGATCGGCCACCGGATTCGGGTTGGTGGGGTCGAGGGGCGTGGCGTTCAACTGGATGTTTTTGATACTTTTATTAATGGCCTCTTTCAGCTTGTCAGTGCGGTAGGCATCGTACCGGAACCAGCCGAGAATGATCAGCGTAACGATGGAAAGAATGGCTAGTCCCATCTTGAACCAGCCGTAGCGTCGGGCGGCTTCCGGCGAGGAGTTTGAAATGTACGGTTCTTCCACCAGACGGTCGTAGGCCGGTTTTAGCAGAATCGATACCATCGCCAGCCCGACGGCGAACATCCAGGCTTCGGTATTGTTCCGGATGTTCAGGGCGTAGGCTACAATCTCATGGGAAATAATCAGGTCCCCGGCGACGAACGAAATCCCGGCGGCTACGAAGATCAGGCCCGCAAACAGCGAATATTCGGATGCGGTTTTCTGCCGACGCTCCTTTAATTTTTCCCGCTCATGTTCAACCGACTGGAGTTCGGTTTCGAGCCGTTCCACCTCTTTCCCGGCCAGCGTTGTCTGCATGACATGCTCCTGCAACCGATCGTAGGCCGACCGGCGCAGAGCCGTTGTGTCGGCCAGTTGCTGATCCAGTTGCCGAATTTCGTCCCGCTTGGCTTCAACCCGTTCGTGGATCCATTCGTCGCTAACCTGGCTCGACAGGTACCCTTCATAGGTCTGGCGGTCGGTTCCTTCGACCCCGCTCGTGTATCCGTGCTGAAAATCCCGGTTGTTTGCCGGCTGTTGTTCATTCATGTTGTCTATCGTTTCTTTCACTTGTTAACCCAAAAATAGCCTTTCGCCGGTTTGAAAACCGGTTCTGTCATCGACGGTGGAAGAGGTTTGGTTTATTACTGCTTCTTGCATGAAAGCAGGCTGGCTACTTTATTCCCGCAAGTCTGATCGTCAGTAGATTAACCTCATGTTTCCGATTTTGTGTTTTTGATTTGTCTTTCTTGAGGGTTAACAGGGTCGAACTATAGCTAGTTCAGCCGGAAAGATACGCGTTTAGAGCTGTTTCTTCAGTCAGTTTGACCAATGGCTTTTTGAAAAAACCGGTCTTGAAGGCATATTATTGTCAAACAAGCCGGATTTATGAATGGTTCAGCCAATATTTGCGGTTCAGAAGGCGGGGGGCGTTCCTTTGTTTGTCTTCCGTTCGCCGTTTTTCGCTGCTCAGGCCGGTTTTTGCAGCAGAAAATACGTGTGCCCCTCGTTGCCTTCCGGAACAAAATAGTTCTCTATAAGAGTAAAACCGGTTTCGATAAACCATTGTTGGTACGAAACCGCATTGGTATGGCTCCAGAACATCGTTACATCCGGCCGAATCCAGCCATGGCTCAGGCCGGTCCAGTCGGTGGCTCCGGTAATACACAGAAAATAGCCGCACGGTTTCAACCAGTTAAACACCGATTGAATCACGGCAGGTTGTTCGGCCAGGGGAAGGTGAATCAGCGAATACAAGGCCAGAACGCCGTCGAACGAAGCTTCCGGGAAATCCAAACCGGCCATGTCGGCGACTTCGAAGCGGGTCGCTGGGATGTTCTGCCGGGCCAGCTCGATTTGGTAGGGCGAAAGATCGATGCCCCGGTAATTCGTCAACGGACTCAGAAAAAGGGCCGTCGGGATGCCGTCGCCACAGCCCAGTTCCAGTACATGGCTGTTGGGGGGCAGTCGGCCGACCAGGTCGGCCAGCCAGGGCTGGTAGCGGTTTTTAGTGTCATTTTCAAAAAAAGTACGATATGCGCCACCTAGCTGATCGTACCCGCGTCGAACGATTTCCTTAGGATTATCCATGCGCGCCAGCGGCCGGTTTTGTTTAAGGAGTAGTGGAAGAAGCAGGAACTCGCACGCCAATCAGCCGGAACGCCAGCAGCGAAACCGCCAGTAGAACCGCAAAAATCACGCTGAGCCAGATGTTGTAATAGATGATGGCGAGCAGACAGACTACGGACAGAATAAGGGCAATAGCGGGTACGTACGGATAGAAAGGAGCCAGGAAAGGCCGTTCGAGATTCGGTTCTTTTTTACGAAGCTGAAACAGGCTAACCATGCTGCTGATGTACATAAGCACGGCGCCAAGGGCCGAAAGGATGATGATGTCGCCGGTGGTGCCCGAAAACAACGCCACAAAACCGACAATCCCGCCCCCGATCAGTGCCCAGTGGGGGGTCTGAAACCGGCGGTTGACCTGCGCCAGAAAACCGGGCAGGTAGCCGCTGCGGGCCAGGGCGTAAATCTGGCGGGAATACCCGATCGTGTTGCAATGGAACGAGGCAATGAGGCCAAACAGGCCCAGGCTGGCGAAGATCTTCGACCACGGGCTGTTGCGCCCCAGCACCATCGCCAGCGTTTCGGGCAGCGGGTAGTCGATTTCACTCAGCAAACGCCAATCACCTGCACCCGCCGTCAGGATCATAGTACCCAGGGCCAGGATCACCAGCGTTCCGATGCTCAGCAGGTAGCCGCGCGGGATGGTTTTCTTCGGATTCTTCACCTCCTCGGCCACCATTGCGACGCCCTCAATAGCCAGGTAAAACCAGATGGCAAACGGCAGGGCGGCAAACACCCCGCTTAATCCAAACGACTCGTTATGCGCCACAACGTTTTTGGTTTCGTAAGCCGGGGTAACCAGTGCCATGTAAACGAGCAATTCCACCACGGCCAGCACGGTAACCAGCATCGAAAAATTGGCCGATTCCTTGATTCCCAAGATGTTGATGGTGATAAAAACGATATAGGTCACCACGGCTACGCCCAAAACCGGTAATGCCGGGTTGAGAAAGTGGGCATAGGCGCCCAGGGCCGCAGCAATGGCGGGTGGGGCCATCAAAAAGTCGACCAGGGTGGCAAAACCGGCAACGAAAGCCGCCGTCGGCCCGAAGGCCCGTCGGGCGTAGGAAAACGGCCCACCTGCATCGGGAATGGAAGTGGTCAGTTCGGTATAGCTGAAAATGAAGGCCAGGTACAGAATGGTCACCAGCACGGTGGCAACCAAAAAACCGAGTGTTCCGGCGACGGCCCAGCCGTAGTTCCAGCCGAAATATTCGCCCGAGATCACCATGCCGACGGCAATCGACCACAATTGGTCGGTGGTGATCACTTTGCGCAACGCCGGTTGCCCCGCCGATTCATCCGCCTGAATCGGAGCAGAGCCTGTAGAAGACTCGATCATTCAAGAATAAAAAAAGAAAAGGAAATAGTACAAGCCTGAAGGCCAGTACACTATCAATTTGGGATCGCCCTCTAAATAAAAGCCATTTTGAAGTTTAATCCAAAAATACCTGTTTCAGAACGGCCCATAATTTTCGCTTTAATTTTTGGTCAGCTTCGATGGCTGAAAGCGGATCGGCCAGCAGGAAGGTAATACCAAAAATGCGGATCGGCTCGTAGCGATCCATCTGGATGTTCAGGTGGATGGTTTTAAACGGTACGCCGAAGGAGATGAAGTGATGCAGCTTTTTGTTCTCCAAAACCGCATGAAAATCCACCAATCCCGACCCAGCCAGGTTCAGCATATCGATGTCATCGATGCTCAGCTTAATGGCTTTCAGGATATTTTCGAGGAAGATTAACTCACTGGGCGTTAGTTCCTCATCGATCAACACCAGCACTTTCGGTTTTTCCGCAACGGTTTTGGACGAAATCGGTTCCACGAGGGGCGGGGTCGCAGCCGGGGGAGTGGGTGTCGCGGTTTCGACCAGTGTAACCGGGGCGGGTACTGGCTCCGGTGTGATGATGGGCTGAGCAGGTTCTGGTTCAACTAAAATAGGTTCAGTCAGAACAGGTTCAGGTTGAATGGGGCCAGCCTGGATAGGTCCGGCCTGGATGGGTCCGGCCTGGATGGGTCCGGCCTGGATGGGTCCGGCCTGGATGGGCTCGGTCTGTATTTCAGCCACACTAGGCTCATCCACAACCGGTTCGGGTTGGACAATCGGAGCGTTAGCCGGTACGGTTTTCCGCACGACGGGCTCCGGTTCCGGCGACTGGAAAAGCGTATCCTGCTCAAACAGATAGTGGTAAGCACTTTTTTTCATTTGCCGGTTTCCAGTTTATACCATTGCACAGGCGTCAACGGTTTGCGCCGACCATCGAACGTCTTTTGTTCCGGGCCGTAGTATTTGACCAGGTAATCCAGCACCGCCGGTTCGGATTCGCCCAGGTCCCAAAGCTTCTGCGTGCGCTGCATCCAGCGAATTTTTTCCTTCCAGCCGTCTCGCGTAAACCGGTTTTGCAGAATCAGTTTGCTCGAATGGCAGGCCGTGCAGTGGCCCACAATAAGGTTCAGCCGTTCGTCGACGACCAGGCCGGTATTCGGATCATGTTTCAACGAATCGGTGGCGGTGAACCCGGTTTTTCCAGTGACCGGCTTTTCCGAGGGCGTCGTCAGGGCCGAGAGCGTCAGCCACCCGGCTAGTACAACCGCTATTCCCGTGAGGATTTTTTGTATTTTCATATAATCTTACCCTTTTGCGGCACCCATCAGCAGCAGGGCCCAGCCCGCCAGCATCAGCAAGCCGCCGATGGGGGCTACCGCGCCGAATTTCGTAATGCCGGTAAAGCAGATCGCATACAACGAACCACTGAAGATTAGAACACCGAATAGGTATGCATAGCCTGCCCAGCCGTAGAATTTTGCCGAAGCCGCCGAAGTAGCCGGAAGTTGCAGCAAAATTCCAATGGCAACCAGCGCCAGGGCGTGGTAAAACTGGTATTTGACGGCTGTTTCGAAGGTGTCGGTGCGTTTGGATAGTTCGAGCGCGGCTCGGAGGGCATGGGCGCCGAAGGCCCCAAGCGCAACGCCAAGGAATCCCAGAATGGCTCCCGATTGCAGAAAGAATTTATGCATGATAGCGATTTTCAGTTTCGTGACCCAAATATCGCACTTCCGACCCGTACCATCGTACTTCCTTCCGCAATTGCGATCAAATAATCGCTACTCATGCCCATCGAAAGCTCCTGAAACCGGACGTTGGGGCGCTGCACGAGACTCAGCCGGTCAAAAAGTTGTTTGAGCGACTGAAATTCCCGGCGAACCTGCGCTTCGTCGTCGGTGTTGGTTGCCATGCCCATCAGGCCCACGATCCGAACGTTTGCAAGCGTTTCCAGTTCCGGACTTTGGAGCAGCGACTCGGCTTCGGCTTCGTCAAAACCGAACTTGGTTTCTTCCTGCGCGATGTGAATCTGAAGCAGGCAGTCGATCACGCGGGCATGTTTGGCAGCCTGTTTGTTGATTTCCTGTAACAGCTTCAGGCTATCGACCGAATGAATCAGGCTGACGAACGCAGCAATGTACTTGACCTTGTTGGTTTGCAAATGACCGATCAGGTGCCATTCCAGGTCGGCGGGCAACTGGGGCTGTTTCTCGACCATCTCCTGTACCTTGTTTTCGCCGAAACGTCGGCAGCCAGCTTCGTAGGCTTCCTGAAGCAGAGCGACGGGCTTGGTTTTCGTAACAGCAATCAGCTTGGTGGCTTCCGGCAATCGGGCTTCGATGGTTCGAATGTTATCGGCTAAAGTCATGTTTCCACAATTTAATTGCAAAGATAGAATCATCTTGGCAGGGGAGAAAAGGAGGAATAAAACGGAAATCAATCTTTCCGTCTCACTTCTTTCCTTTGGCTCCTAATAATAAAGAAACATGGGTCGTTGTATGGAAAAACTAGTGGAATCATGTACTTTACGCCCACAATGCTTATTCCATTAAGTACTACTATTCATGGAGTCGTATAACCAGGACCGACGTAATAACCGTAAAAATTACTTATTGGTGGCCTTAGGCATTCTGGCCGCCCTGAACTTGCTATTGCTTTACTTTTATTACCAGGAAAGACAGACCAACAAGCTTCAACAAACGACGCTGGCCGACAAAACGCAGGAAATGTTGATTACCAAGGCCCGGCTGGACTCGATTTCGACGCAACTAGATGCCAAGATTTCCGAGATTCAGTCGTTGGGCGGTCAGGTCGATTCGTTGCTGAAAGTGAAGGAGCAATTGGAAGCTGATAAACGCAACCTGCGGAATGTGGCGTCTTTTGATGCAAAAAAATACGAAGGTAAAATCCGGGAATACCTGGCCTTGCTGGGCGAAAAAGACAAGGAGATTGAACAATTGAAGGAGGAAAACAGCATCCTGACTTCGCAAAACCAGACCTTGACGGAGGAAAATACCAGCCTGAAAAACGAACGACAGGCACTGGCAGATACCGTCAGCCGCTACTCCGAGCAAAACCGGGAGTTATCCGAAAAGGTAACCCTGGCTTCGGCCCTGAAAGCGGAAAACCTGGTTGTAAACGCCATCAACCGGCGGGGTAAGGAGAGCGACGGGGGCGAATACCGCGCCCGGCGGATTGAAAAAGTGAAAATTTCGTTTCGGCTGGCGACCAATCCGTTGGCCCAGGAAAACGAGAAAGAGATCGTTCTGCGTATCCTGGATCCCAGTGGTTCGGTGATTTCGGATATGGCCACCGGTTCCGGACAGTTTATTTTCAACGGACAGGAAATGGTCTACACCGCCAAACAGACCATTACTTACGACAACAGCAGCCAGCAGGTGACGTTTATCTACGGCCGGGGCAACATCCCGTTTAAGGAAGGTGCGCACCAGATTGAGCTGTATTCAGAAGGCTTTAAAATTGGTCAGGGTGAGTTTACGGTAAAATAAACCGAGGTAACTATAAAGCACGAATGGCGAAAGACGGAAGCGGTTTACAAAAAAACCGGCTTACCTCTTTCGCCTTTCGTGCTTTATAGTTACCTTTGCGTCCTCATTTTGAAATCTTTATCCATTTAACACAATTATCATGCAGTTCACAAAGAACTATGAGACGGTGTTCATTTTGACTCCCGTTTTATCTGAAACCCAGATAAAGGACACCGTCGACAAGTTCCGCAAAGTGTTGACCGACAACGGCGCGGAAATTGTAAATGAAGAAAGCATGGGTTTGCGCAAGCTTGCCTACCCGATCCAGCACAAAAACACGGGGTATTATTTCCTGTTTGAATTTACGGCGGAAACGAAAGTGCCCGAAGCCCTGGACGTGGAATACCGTCGGGATGAGCGCATCATTCGTTACCTGACTACGGTGCTCGACAAACACGCGGTTGCGTATAACGAGCGTCGCCGGAAAGGACAACTGGGTAAAAACAAACAAACCGAAAAAGCAGGAGAGGAGGCCAAATAATCATGAGTCTGCAGAACGAACCCGTTAGCAAAAACGAAAACCGCAAGAAATACTGCCGTTTCAAAAAGTCCGGTATCAAGTATATCGACTACAAAGATCCCAACTTCCTGTTGAAGTTGCTGAACGAACAAGGCAAAATCCTGCCCCGCCGGATCACCGGTACGAGCCTGAAATACCAACGCAAAGTGGGTCAGGCCGTCAAACGGGCGCGTCACCTGGCCTTGTTACCCTACGTAGGCGATTCACTGAAATAAGTTTATGGTTTACGGTTTATTGTTTATAGTTGATTCAAGCAAGAAACTAGGAACAATAAACCATAAACTAAAAACCATAAACTGCCAACTCATTTACCATTATGCAAATCATACTGAAAACCGACATCGCCGGACTGGGTTTCAAGAACGATACCGTTGACGTAAAACCCGGCTACGGCCGTAACTACCTGATTCCGCAAGGATATGCCGTCATGGCCACGGAATCAAATAAAAAAGTGGTGGCCGAAAACATCCGGCAAGCTGCCCACAAAGCCGAAAAAATCAAGAACGACGCCCTGGCAACAGCCGACGCCCTGAGCCAACTGACGCTCAGCATTCCGGCCAAAGCGGGTGAAAGCGGCAAGATTTTCGGACGCGTGACCAACACGCAGGTAGCCGATGCCCTGAAAGAAAAAGGCTTCGATATTGACCGTAAGAAAATCACCATCGACGAGGTAAAAGTGCTGGGTTCGTACAACGCGACGATCAACTTGCACAAAGACGTCAAACAAGCCGTCAAATTTGAGGTTGTTGCTGAGTAATCGTATTGATAACCAGAAGGTTATCAGGTGAAATAAATTGGAGCGGTTCGGAGTTTTTCGGACCGCTTTTTTGTTAGTGTAGTATGGACTTTCGTACTGAACTGACACCGGAAAAACTACCGGTTTTGATCGGGCCCGATGCCCGGATTGTGACCCTTGGATCCTGCTTTGCCGAGGTGCTGGGGCGGCAATTGACCGACAACAAAGTCGAGGTGCTGAACAATCCGTTCGGCACGTTGTTCAACCCCGTATCCGTCGACAAATTGCTGCGGGCGGCCATTCAGCAAACCGAACCCGACCCGGAACTGTACGTCGAACGCGACGGCTTGTGGTTCCATTACGATTTTCATTCCTCCTTTTGGGGTCATACCCGCGAGGAGTTACAACGTCGGTTGGCCGTCTGCCTGACCCAAACCGGCGAAGCGCTGCAAAACGCTGACTGGTTTGTGCTGACGCTCGGCACCGCTTTCGTCTATCGCCATCAGGAAACCGGTAAGGTCGTGGCGAATTGCCATAAAATGCCCGGTTTTCTGTTCGAAAAGTATTTGTATGCCTATGAACATGTTCAAAGCACACTGACCGGGTTGGTGAAATTTCTGAAACGAACTAACCCGAACCTGCAAATTCTGCTGACGGTTAGCCCGGTGCGGCATACAAAAGATTCCTTACCGATGAATCAGGTGAGCAAGTCGATCCTGCGGGCGGTGAGCCACGAACTGACGGTTTGGCACGAGCCGGTTCATTATTTCCCGGCTTACGAAATCATGATGGACGATCTGCGGGATTACCGGTTCTACGAAGCCGATCTCATTCACCCGAACGCGGTGGCCGAACGCTATATTTTTGAAAAATTTGCCGATTGTGCCTTTGATGCCGAACTTCGCCGGTTCATCACCGACTGGCAGCAGTTGAAAAAGGCACTGGCGCACCGGCCTTTCCATGAGAGAACCGACTCACACCGCCGGTTTCTAGAAAATTTATTGAAACAACTGGATGCGTTTGCCCACCGGGCCGATATTTCGCAGGAACGGCACGAGGTGGAGCGCCGTCTGCGATCTTTCCAGACGATTGACCCCGGCGCGAACCAGGCAGCCTGATTTGCTGTTCACCCAACAGAACCAAGACGTTATGTCGACTTACAGACTGACCAAAGAAACCGTATTGAACGCCCTCGGGCACGTCGAAGAACCGGATTTGAAGCGTGATCTGGTCACGCTCAATATGGTGAAAGACATTGAATTAGGGATCGATCAGGTCCGGTTTACGGTGGTCCTGACCACCCCGGCCTGTCCGCTGAAAGAGTTGATCCGGAAGCGTTGCGTCGATGCGATTCACACTTACATCAGCCCGGATATCGAAGTGACGGTCAACCTGACGGCGGATGTGAGTTCGACGCGCTACAACGCCCCGGTTTTACCGGGTGTTAAAAATATTATTGCCATTGCCTCCGGGAAAGGCGGAGTTGGTAAATCGACCGTAACGGCCAATCTGGCGGTGGCGCTGTACAAATCTGGGGCGAAAGTGGGCATCATCGATGCGGATATTTTCGGGCCGTCGGTACCGGTGATGTTCGGAGCTGAAGACATGCGTCCGGCCGTGATTCAGGTTGAGGGCAAGAACATGCTGCAACCGATCCGGCAATACGGCATTAAACTGATGTCGATCGGTTTTCTGACGCCCGCCGACAACGCCATTGTCTGGCGCGGCCCGATGGCGAGCCAGGCCCTGCGGCAGTTTTTTGCCGATACCAACTGGGAAGAACTGGATTACCTGCTGATCGACCTGCCGCCGGGCACGAGCGACATTCATTTGACCCTCGTACAAACCGTACCGGTAACGGGGGCCGTGATCGTCACGACTCCGCAGAAAGTGGCGCTGGCCGATGCCACAAAGGGGCTGGCAATGTTCCGGCAACCGCAGATTAATGTGCCGGTTTTGGGCGTTGTCGAAAACATGGCGTATTTTACCCCCGCCGAATTGCCCGATTCGAAATACCATATTTTCGGAAAAGGTGGAGGGCAGGAACTGGCCGACAAATTCGATGTGCCATTGCTGGGCCAGATTCCGCTGGTGCAAAGCATCCGGGAAGCGGGCGACGACGGAAAACCGGTCGTGACGGAAAATGACCCGGTGACTTCCGGCGCGTTCCGGGCGGCTGCCGAAGCCCTGGCGCAGCAGATTTCGGTCCGCAATGCGACGCTGGAGAAAACGCAGCGCGTGGAGATTGCCCGGTAATCGGCCGGTTTCATTGGATTTAACGGCGAAAAAACGTATTTTTACCATCAGTCATTTGACCACCTTTTGTGAACCTAAGCATGGGAACTGAATTGGAAAACGAATTATTACTTGATCGTGTCGAAACGGCTTTGAACACCATTCGGCCCTACCTGGAAGCAGACGGTGGCAATGTGAAGGTGCTCGAAGTGACGAACGATAAAGTAGTCCGGCTGGAACTGGTCGGCGCGTGCGGCTCCTGCCCGATGTCGGCGATGACGTTCAAAGCCGGGCTGGAAGAAGCCATTCTGAAAGCCGTCCCGGAAGTGTCGCGAGTCGAAGCCACGAACCTGACTCCGGCGTTTTAACTGTGTAAGAGCTATGGCAGCGTTATCCGAAGTGATCGTCTCCAATCCGAATATCATGGGAGGAATACCAGTTTTTTCCGGGACGCGTGTGCCGATTCAATCTTTATTTGACCACCTGGAATTGGGTATCTCCCTGGATGATTTTCCGGCTGTAACGAAAGAACAAACCGTTGCGGTGATTGCTTCCTGGCTGTTTCGCTAAATCAATACCACTTTTGAGGATAGAAGGCTGCTCTTTTACGAAAGAGCGGCCTTTTTTGTTACTTTGCGCCATCGTACCCACGGACTTTAGTCCGTGTGAGTTGATATTACCAATTAGATAGAATAAACTCCCAAAACACGGACTAAAGTCCGTGGGTACTTGTAATGAGAATTGGTATCTTCTTCGGTGGCCCGTCGCGTGAGCGGGAGGTTTCCTTTGCCGGCGGTCGCACGGCCCTGACCCATATTGACAAAGCCCTGTTTGAACCCGTGATGGTGTTTGTCGACGGGCTGGGCAATTTTATCCTGATTCGGGAAGAGTTGTTGGCTCAACCCTCGATCCGGTCGTTTTATCCGCAGCAAACCGACCGTCGGTTCAGCGTGTACATCGAGTCGTTGGCCGGTTTGTCGGCTGAGGAACTGGAGGAACAAATCAACGCGATCGGGCTGCGGATTCAGCCGCAGGAGTTCAGCCGGTTTTTCGATTTTGCCTTTCTGGCGATGCACGGCCCCGATTGTGAGGACGGCGGCATTCAGGGTTTGCTCGAATGGTACAAGATTCCGTACAGCGGGCCGGGCTTGATGGGTTCGGCGGTCGGCATCAATAAAATCCTGCAAAACGAACTGATTGCACTGGTCAACGGGCAGGAAAAGAAAACCGCCGTCATCAGCCGCCCGGCCTGGGACGAAGCCGACAAAGCCAGTTTCTTTGAATCGCTGCAAAGCCAGCTTGGGCTGCCCATCGTTGTGAAAGCCCCGCACCAGGGCTCGTCCATCGGCGTGGTGATCGTTCGCAACAACGATTTAACGACGTTCATCAAGGCCGTCAATCAGTGCTTTTTCCGACAAGAGATTGATCTGGAAAGCTGGAAAACGTTCTCGGACGAGCAAAAAACCGCCCTGGTGCAGGCGATTACCGAATTGGACTCCGGCATCGGTTATCCGGTGATTCTGGAAGAAACCGGCGAAGCGATTCACCACCCGGCGGACTTGCTGGCGAAAGCCGATTCCTGGGCCCAGGCCGGAAACGGGTCGCTGGTCATTGCGTCGGTCAATTCCGAAGACGATGTACTGTTTGAAGAGTTTATCAGCGGTCAGGAATTTTCGTGCGGGGTGATTCAGGACGACGACGGAACCGCCGTGGCCCTGCCGCCGACGGAAATTTACAACGTCACGAGCTTCGATTTTAAATCCAAATACCAGTCGGGCAGCACCACCCGCAAACGGATTCCGGTGCAGACGACGCTCGAACACAACCGCGAAATCCAGGTGAACGTCGCTAGTGTCTTTACCAAACTGGGTATGAACGTCTGCGCCCGCATCGACGGTTTTCTGACGCCCGACGGCCCGAATGCGCCGGGTCGCGTGTTGCTCCACGATCCGAATACGATTCCCGGCATGTCGCCTACCTCGCTCATCTTCAAGCAGATGGCCGAAATTGGGTTGAATGTAACGCAGGCCATCACCTATTTCATCCGTCAATCGTTACGCGAACGCATCCGAACCGGCAAGAATACCGTCCGCTTGCGGCAGCAACTGGCGGACCTTGATCAACGCATGGCCGACCGGCAATTGCTGCACGTGCCGACGGAGGAGTTTGTCGTGGATGGGGCCCATGAAGACCTGGAAGCGACCTGGGCGGAAGCCAAAGCCTGGTACGGCTTGCACGCGGCTCAGGGCCAGACCCGGCCGGTGGTTATGCTAAAAACCAGCCAGGCCCGGCACGAATTATCCGTGAATTTGTTGTTTAAGGACTCGGTGGCCGACGTGCTCGAAGCGCTCGCCCAGCCGGTGCATCCGTTGATTCTGGAAACCCGTGAACGGGCCAAAGCGATCACGGAGCGGTATTCGTAAACAAACACTTTAGCAATGAATTTAGAAATAAGCGGAAAAACCGCCTTGGTGACCGGCTCGACGGCCGGCATCGGGCTGGCCATTGCCCGAACGCTGGCGCAGGAAGGAGCCGAAGTGATTCTGAACGGCCGGAACAAGGAACGAACCGACGCTCTGGCCCGGAAGATGATGGACGAATTGCCCGGCACCCGGTTTCGGGCCGTCGCGGCTGATTTTAGCAAGGTGGACGACATCAACGCGCTGCTGGCCGACGTTTCCGAAGTGGATATACTGGTGAACAACGTCGGCATTTTTGAGCCGAAGGAGTTTGCCGACATCCCGGATGAAGACTGGTTCCGGTTTTTTGAGGTTAACGTGATGAGTGGCGTTCGGCTTTCGAGGCACTATTTTCCGGCGATGCTGGCGAAAGGCTGGGGGCGGATCATCTTCGTATCGAGCGAATCAGGCCTGCAAATTCCGACCGAAATGATTCATTACGGTATGACAAAAACCGCGCAACTGGCCGTTTCACGCGGTTTGGCCGAATTGACAACCGGCACCGAAGTGACCGTGAACACCATTCTGCCCGGGCCAACGTTCTCGGAAGGCGTTGGTGATTTCATTGGTAACATGGCGGCCATGAACAAGGTGACCGTGGAAGAGATGGAAAAAGACTTCTTCAAACACGCACGGCCCACGTCGATCATCAAGCGGTTTGCCACCACGCAGGAAGTGGCCAATCTGGTGGCCTACCTCGTCAGCCCGCTGGCATCCGCGACCAATGGCGCGGCCATTCGTGTCGACGGGGGGGTGACGAAGACGATTGCCTGAGGGTTTTCAGTTTATGGTTTACAGTATACAGTTGGATTCGCTGCATGAGAAATGCGTTTCCGCCCGGAAAACCGTAAACTGAAAACCGTATACCGGTCATGGTTTATGCCCGTTCTTCCCAAACCTGGCAGAGATTGACAATCACTTCCACGGCTTTTTCCATGTCCTGCACCGAGACCCATTCGAGCCGTGAGTGAAAGGCGTGTTCGCCCGCGAAGAGGTTGGGGCAGGGCAGACCCATGAACGACAGCCGTGAGCCATCGGTGCCGCCCCGGATGCTCCGGCGTTCGGGCTGCAGGTCGCTCCGGCGGATGGCTTCGAGCGCGTTTTCGACCACGGCGGGGTGCTGGTCGAGCACTTCTTTCATGTTCCGGTATTGCTCCCGAACGTCGAACGTCGCGCTGGAGTTGGGATACATGGCCAAAACCGTCTGCAACTGCTTCTGTAGGTAATGCTCTTTTTCCTGTAAACCGCTCACGCTAAAGTCGCGGATGATGAATTCCAAAACCGCCTGATCCTGATTGCCTTCCAGGTGGCCCGGATGAATAAAGCCTTCGTGGCCTTCGGTGGTTTCGGGCGAAAGCGAATCTTTGGGCAGGGAAGCCAGCAGATCGGCGGCAATCTTCAGCGCATTTTCAAGCTTGCCTTTCGCAAAACCGGGGTGCGTGCTGACCCCCTGAATCGTGATTTTGACCGCATCGGCCGAAAACGTTTCGTCTTCCAGCGTGCCCCGCATCTCGCCGTCGATCGTGTAGCCAATGGCCGCGCCGAGTCTTGCCAGATCGACTTTTTCGGTGCCGCGACCGACTTCTTCATCCGGCGTAAACAGCAGCCGGATCGTGCCGTGTTTAATTACGGGCTCGTTGAGCAGCAGTTCGGCAGCGGCCATGATCTCGGCTACGCCCGCCTTGTTGTCGGCGCCGAGCAGCGTGGTGCCACTGGCCGTGATGATGTCGTGGCCGATCTGGTCGTTCAAATCCGGGTGGTCGGCCAGTCGGATGACCTGCGTCGGGTCGTCGGGCAGCACGATGTCCGTGCCGTCCCAATCGTGGTGGATGAGCGGTTTGACGCCCGCGCCGGTCACGTCCGGCGAGGTGTCCATGTGGGCGCAGAGGCACAAAACCGGCACGTTCGGCTTGCCAGTATTGGCCGGAATCGTGGCATAGACGTACCCAAATTCGTCCAGTTCGGCATCCGAAACGCCCAGTTCGTGGAGTTCGTCCACCAGCAGACGGCCCAGATCTTTCTGTTTTTCGGTCGAGGGATTGGTGGTGGAACGCGGGTCGGATTGGGTATCAATCTGGACGTACCGTAAAAACCGGTCGACAACGGAGGTATTTTGCATAGGGTGTGGTTTTTCGCCGTGGCGTTTAATTCATGAATTCCTGTAAAATGGTCAGGGCAGGGGTTGTGCTGAAAAACGCTTCCGCAGGAAGCTGAAAGCCTTTTACAACCTCACTTTTGAGCAGCCCCTCACCACCCTGAAACCGGAGATGAAAAACACCATTAATGAGGACAAACTGTTCGACGGTTTTTTTAGTGGGATCAACCAGCCAGTATTCCCCTACGCCGTGTGCTTCGTAATCGGTGAATTTAATCGTACGGTCAATTTTTGCCGTTTTGGGCAACAGGACTTCGACGGCCAAATTCGTTGGTTCATACCGTCGCCAGTTTAGATTATACCTCCAGGGCCAGTTTGAATTCCGACGTCATATGGAATTTGATATCCGGGTTGTTCTGCATGTTCATGCGCAGAATCCAATCGGATTCGGCCAGAAAAACCGGGTTCTCGTCTTTGTCGTAGGCAATCGCCAGCCCTTTCAGCCGGATGAATTCGTCGAGCTTCTTCCGGTCGTCGGAGGTGAGCCAGCAGGCTTTCGAGATCGGCAGCGACACCCAGCGGCATTTGGCCCCGTATTCGTGTTCGAGCCGGTACTGAATCACATCAAACTGAAGTTCGCCGACCGTGCCGACGATCTTCCGGTTTCCGCTCGTCATCGTAAACAACTGCGCCACGCCCTCGTCGGTCAATTGCTGAATGCCTTTCTCCAACTGCTTGGATTTCATCGGGTCGGCGTTGATCAACTCCTTGAAAATCTCGGGCGAAAAACTCGGAATACCGGTGTACTGGAGGTCTTCGCCTTCCGTCAGCGTGTCGCCGATCTTGAACGATCCCGTGTCGTAGAGGCCCACCACGTCGCCGGGGAAGCCTTCTTCGACAATGCTCTTGCTGTCGGCCATGAAGCTGAACGGACTCGAAAACCGTACGTCTTTGTCCAGCCGCGTGTGGTGGTAGAATTTTCCGCGTTCGAACGTGCCCGAACAAATGCGCAGGAACGCAATCCGGTCGCGGTGGCGCGGGTCAAGGTTGGCGTGAATCTTGAAGACAAAACCGGTAAACTTCGGCTCGTCGGGCTGTACCACGCGCTTGTCGGTGGCGCGGGCAATCGGTTCCGGCGAAATCGTGCAGAACGTGTCCAGCAATTCTTTGACCCCGAAGTTGTTGACGGCCGAGCCGAAGAAAACCGGGGCTACTTTGCCTTCCAGGTAGGTCTGGCGGTCGAACGGATCATAAACGCCTTCGATCAGTTCGGCATCTTCGCGCAGTTGTTCGGCGTCGCGTTGGCCTACTTTTTGATCCAAAACCGGCGTATTAATGTCGATTTCCAGGATGTCTTCTTCCACCTTCGTTTTGTTGACGCGGAAGAAATTCATGGTTTTGTCGTAGAGGCTGTACACGCCCTTGAAATCCGACCCCATGTTGACCGGCCAGGTCAGCGGCCGAACCCGGATGTTCAGCTTGGCTTCCAGTTCGTCGAGCAAATCGAATGGATTCTGGCCTTCGCGGTCGAGTTTGTTGATGAAAATAATCACTGGCGTATCGCGCATCCGGCAGACTTCCATCAGACGCTCGGTTTGCTCCTCGACGCCCTTGACGCAGTCGATGACCAGAATCACGCTGTCGACAGCGGTGAGCGTCCGGTAGGTGTCTTCCGCAAAATCCTTGTGACCCGGCGTATCGAGGATGTTGATTTTCAGATCCCGGTATTCAAACGTCATTACGGACGTAGCTACCGAAATACCGCGCTGTTTCTCGATCTCCATAAAGTCGGAGGTGGCCGACTTCTTGATTTTGTTCGACTTCACGGCTCCGGCGGTTTGGATGGCCCCGCCGAAAAGCAGCAGTTTTTCGGTCAATGTGGTCTTACCGGCATCCGGGTGGCTGATGATGGCGAACGTCCGGCGACGGCTGATTTCCTGTAGCGTACTCATTGTATGGCTGACCGGCCCGGTTTAGGGCGGTTATGACTTCTATTAATGTATGGGAAGGCAAAGATACGAATTTTCAGGGGCATTGGAGGAACATTCCGGGGAGTCGGCGGGTTGACGCATGGTCTTTTGAGCAGAATTAGTAGTTTTGGAAAAAAACGCCTTTCTTAACCCAAACAATGAAGAAAATTCTTTACCTCGTCCGGCACGCCAAGGCGGAAGACCGGGCCAGTTTCCAGCGTGACCACGACCGTGATCTGGTGCCGGAGGGCATTATGGCTGCCGCCCGTGTGGGCCGTCATTTGGCTAAGATGGGCATCAAGCCCGACTGCCTGATCAGCAGCACGGCCAACCGGGCCAAAGATACCGGCAAAGTGATAGCCGAACAGTTACACCTGGACCCGGAAGCGATGGGGCTGGAGCCGAAACTGTTCGACGGTGGACCCAAGGCGTATCTGGCCGCCATCAACAATACCGGTGCGAGTTGTCAGTCGCTGATGTTGTTTGGGCACAACCCGGATATTTCGTACGTGGCCGAATACCTGACCCATGCCGATGTGGGTTCGATGAGCAAAGGGGCAGTGGTGATTATCGAGTTCGATGGGTTGGAGTGGGCGGAAGTTTCGGGCCGGACGGGAACGTTGATTGACCTGATTTCGCCCAAAAAATTAACCGAATCATGAATCGAAACCGGCGTATCCTGTTTGTGGTAGCCCTTGTTTTTACCCTGATCGTGGCCCTGCTGGCGGTCGATATGGCCCGGCGGACCACGGCGCCCTGGAACAAAAAACGGCAACTGGAACGGGCATTGCCCACCGAACCGGACGGAACGGCCATCGACACTTCGTTGCTGGATGCCTCCGATACGCTGTTTGTCGAGGACAGCACCGCCCGTTAAGTCTCCATTTACCAACCAAGCCACATGGGTTCCCTGACTTCATTTATCAAACGTAAAATCTTTCGGATCAACCGCGATCGCTGGAACTATCAGTACGACAAGGGGTTATGGGAAGGACTGAAAGGGCTGGACGAACTGGCCCGGTTCAGCGTCATCGTTGGGTATGTGAAATACCTGAAACCGGGTCAGCCCGAACTGCTGGAAATCGGCTGCGGGGAAGGCCTGTTGCAACAACGGCTCCAGCCGCACAACTACGGCCGGTACGTCGGCCTGGACATCTCCGACAGCGCCATCCGGAACGCCCAGGCGCAGGCCGATGAAAAATGCACCTACCTGGTGGCCGACATGGACAAGTATCAGCCCGTTGGCGCGTTCGACATGATTATGTTTAACGAGTCTATTTACTACAGTCGCCACCCACTCGAAACCTTGCAAAGGTATGCGACTCACCTCAAGCCCAACGGTTTACTGCTCGTCACGATCAACGATCACAAGCACAGCGACGAACTCTGGGCCAGCCTCAAAGACGGTTTCGACCTCCTCGACGAAGCCACCACTGTCACCAAAACCACCTGCGTCTGCAAAATCCTGCTTCCCAAGGGAGTTAAGAATTAAGAGTTAAGAGTTATGAGTTGGCTCCGCCACATTATTGGAAACGGCGGAGCCAACTCATAACTCTTAACTCTTAATTCTTAACTGATTTTGGTATGTGGTTTGTGTTTTTGCAAGCAAACAAATGGACGATTTATGGAGACACTATTAGGCATTGGGTCGCAGGTGCGGCATAGCGAATTTGGGGTTGGCGTAATTATTTCAGTAAAATCGAACGGGTATGTTGTGACTTTTCTTGAAACCGGCGTCAAAACAGTAAAGTTGAGTACACCGCTGGAGGTGATTGATGCCATCGAACCAGATCGTGATCTGGTGAGTCTGCTCGATGTGGAGCAGGCGCTGTCGCGGATTCTGCAAAAATGGGCGGATGTGACCGAGGTGGTGCCGTTGGGCGATAAGTGGAAAGGGGGCAAACTCATCCTAAAACCGGGTCGGACCGATCTGGCATCGAAGGAACTACCGATTGAGGTATTTTTCCACAAAATCGTCATGATGCGTGATCGGTTGCGGGTGCTGGAACAACGGGTGAACGCCAGTTCGATGGAGGATGAGGAGAAGGTCAACATCCAACAGTACATTACCCGGATTTACGGAAGTATGACTTCCTTTAACGTATTATTTAAACAGCCAGAGCATTATTTCACCGGCGAAAAAACGACGGCCGAAGTATAACAGATCTTACAGTGAAAAATGTGATTTGGGTTAGGGTTAACCGACGAGACGAGTCCCCGCTATTCCTGATGGCGGGGACTTTTGTTTGCTACGAACGGGGGTGAAA
>NZ_JBMSDT010000008.1:0-377276 GCF_049445795.1 Larkinella sp. VNQ87 | reverse complement strand
GTCGTAATCGACTCATGCCCGAGCATTTGCTGCACCGCCCGTAGGTCGGCTCCGCCTTCGATGAGGTGCGTTGCAAACGAATGCCGGAAAGTGTGCGGGCTGATTTCTTTTTGAATACCGGCTTCGAGCGCCAGTTTTTTGATCGTTTTGAAAACCGATACCCGCGAGAGTGTGCCCCCGCGCAGGTTCAAAAAAACCGTGTCCTCAGCGTCTTTCTGAATGTCGAGCTGACTCCGAACGTGGTCGAGGTAAATCGTGGTGTATTTAATAGCGTCTTTCCCAATCGGCACCAGGCGCATTTTATTCCCTTTACCGGTGATGCGCAGAAAACCGACTTCAAAGTAACAACTGGTTAACCGAAGGTCGAGTAACTCCGATACCCGCAGGCCTGAACTGTACAGCATTTCGAGCATAGCACGGTCGCGGGTGCCGCCGGGTGTCGACAGATCGATGGCGCTCAGAAGGGCTTCGATTTCGGGAAAGCTGAGCGTATCGGGCAGCTTCCGGCTCAGTTTGGGGCCTTCGATCAGTTGCGTCGGATCGGTCTGGATTTCGTTTTCCAGCAACAAAAACTTGTAAAAGGCTTTCAGACCAGATAAAAACCGGGCCTGGGAGGTGGCCGAGAGGCCGAGGTCGGTCAGGTAACCCAGATAATCGAACAGATGGGCTTCCGTGACCTGCGTCGGCGAAACCGGCTCGGCCGATAGTTCCAGAAATTCGCGCAACGTGTTGACGTCCCGCAGATAAGCTTCAACGGAATTTTCGGCCAGCGAACGTTCCAGTTTCAGGTAGTTTTTAAAAGCGTTGATGTAACTTTGCCACACAGCGTTGTATACGATTTTCGGATTTCAATCGCGAAGTACGGGTTAATCCGGCAATCTGCAACACCCATTAAGATCCATGAAACAAATCCTGATCCTGAACGGCCCAAACCTGAACCTGCTGGGCAAGCGGGAACCGCACATTTACGGCAGCCGGACCTTTGTCGATTACCTGGAAACCGTTGAGCAGGCGTTTCCGGATGTGCAAATCCGGTATTTCCAGTCGAACCACGAAGGCGAATTGATTGACAAAATTCACGAACTGGGCTTTACGGTCGACGGAATTGTAATTAACGCCGGTGCCTACACGCATACCTCCATTGCCATTGCCGACGCGCTTTCAGCCGTAACGGCCCCAACCGTTGAAGTGCATATTTCCAACGTCCACGCCCGCGAAGCATTCCGGCACCACAGCTATTTATCGGCCAAGTGCAAAGGGGTGATTGTGGGGCTGGGACTGATGGGCTACGAACTGGCCGTCCGGTATTTGGTTAGTCTGGAAAACTAAAACCGTCGGTTGGGCATGATTACGTTTTACCCCGGTCCGTCGAAAGTGTACCCGCAGGTGGCCGATTACGCGCGGGAGGCCGTTCGGTCGGGCGTGGTGAGCCTGAACCACCGCAGCGCAGGATTTATGGACATTGTGCAGGAAACGCTGCGGCTGTTGCACGAAAAGCTGGCGATTCCGGTTGATTACCACATTGCGTTCGTGTCGTCGGCTACGGAATGCTGGGAAATTGTGGCGCAATCGATGACAGTGACCACGAGCCTGCACCCGCACGGGGGCGCGTTCGGGAAGAAGTGGATGGACTACGCGCACCGCATCAGACCGATGATTCTGCCCGGCGAAGCCGATGTCTTGTGCGTGGTGCAGAACGAAACCTCGAACGGCACGCAGGTTCGGATGGAGACGCTGGCGAAGTTCCGGCGGGAGTTTACGGGGCTGATTGCCGTGGATGCGGTTTCGTCGCTGGGCGGTTTGGTGTTCGACTGGACGCTGGCCGATGTCTGGTTTGCCTCGGTGCAGAAGTGCCTGGGCCTTCCGGCGGGACTGGCGGTCCTGATTTATTCGCCCAACGCGCTGAAACAGGCCGAAATCATCAACGACCGGCAGTTTTACAACAGTCTGTTGTTCATCCACGAAAATATCGCGAAGTACCAAACGCCGTTTACGCCGAATGGGTTGGGAATTTACCTGCTGATGCGGGTGTTGGAGCAGGTGCCGCCGATTGCCGAGGTGGATGCGCTGATTCGGCAACGGGCTGCTGAGTGGTACCGGTTTATCGCGGAGGAAACCGCCTGGCCGCTGCTGATTGAACAACCGGAATTGCGGTCGGACACCGTCATTGCCGTCAAAGGGAGTGAGGACGCCATCCGGGCCGTGAAAACCGATGCGCAGAAAACCGGCATTACGCTTGGCAACGGCTACGGCAACTGGAAATCAACGACTTTCCGGATTGCCAACTTCCCGGCCATTGAGGAGTGGGAGATCGAGACGCTGAAAGCGTTTTTACGTACCCACGGGCTTTAGTCCGTGTGAGCCGTAAAAACCTTGAAGTTGATACTAACTACTGATTAGTTCAAGAATCTCACACGGGCTAAAGCCCGTGGGTACGTAAAATGAATTTCAAGGAAATCATATCGGTGACGCTCATCCTGTTTTCGGTGATCGACGTGATCGGTTCGCTGCCGGTGATTATTGACCTGCGGAAGAAGGTCGGCAAGATTGAATCGGAGAAGGCAACGCTGGCGTCCGGGATGCTGATGGTGGCGTTTTTGTACGTCGGTGAATCGATTCTGAAGTTGTTTGGGGTTGATGTGTCGTCGTTTGCCGTCGCCGGGGCGCTCATTATTTTTTTGTTGGGACTGGAAATGATTCTGGGACGGAACATTTTCAAGGCCGACGATCATGGAACCGGTGCCGCCCACATCGTCCCGATTGCCTTTCCGCTCATCGCCGGTGCCGGAACCATGACCACCATTCTGTCGCTGAAAGCCGAGTACGCGACTACCAACATTCTGGTTGGCATCGGAATCAACCTGGTGCTGATTTACATCGTATTGAAATCGTCGCAGTGGATTGAAAATCGCCTGGGGCCGGGCGGTACTAACATACTGCGGAAAGTATTCGGCATTATCTTGCTTGCCATTGCTATTAAACTGTTTAAAAATAACTTCTGACTGAGATTACGGTGATTTTAATGATGAAAATGATGAAAACAAAAAAAAACGGAGAGTTGATGTCTGAAGATTCTTCCTGAGCTTTTTTCATTTAAACGAAAACCGCTTTATCATACCCATCACTCCAATCACTGTAATCATAGTTACAAATCATCGAAATCACCGTGCAGACACCTGACTCATTAAATGCCGTTGCCGAATTTCATCGGACCTTTCATCACCCCGTTCTGGAACAACCCCAGATTCCGGCCGAAACCCGCTGCCAGCTTCGGGTGGCGCTGCTGGCCGAAGAGTTGAAAGAACTCGAAGTGGCTATTCTGGAAAAAGACATTGTTGAAGTGGCCGATGCGCTTTGTGACCTGCAATACGTCTTGGCCGGGGCCATTCTGGAATTTGGACTAGGCGAAAAATTCAAGATGCTGTTCGATGAGGTACAGCGCTCTAACCTGAGCAAAGCTTGTCTGACGGTGGAAGAAGCCGAAGCCACTGTGACGCATTATCAAGCCAAAGGCGTTGAATGTCATTACGTTGAATCGGATGGTAAATACCTCGTGTACCGGACGGCGGATAACAAAACGCTGAAAAATGTCAATTATTCGCCCGCCAATTTGCTAGCGATTCTGACATAATGCTACTCAAGTCCGTCCGGTCGACTGACCGGACGGAGCTTCCTAACCTAAATGAATACAGAAAAAAGAAGTTATTGCGATCCCAAAAATGACAGGAGCAGCCCGTGGAGGAAATCGACCCAGCGGGTTTTGTCCTGGTGCTTGCGAGTGCCTGTCTCCGGCTCAGTCTCTTGAAAAGGTACTTTAGCTGGAGCCTTGACCGCACTAAATTGGGATGACTGCGGGTGACTCCAGACGGCCAGCGCAACCAGGCTGAAAAGGATACCTTCAAACAGACTGGTATAGGCAAAGGTGTGTGAAACGTTACCGATCGGTTTCAGGTCGCTGACATACAAAGCGGTAACCTGACTGGACAACCGGATGAACAGCATAGGCAACACACCAATGATGAGTAATCCACTGGCCACCAGCGCTTTCGGTATAATCATATCATCGCTGATTTCCACGGCTTTCGCTGCGGCTTCGGAGCGGGGGCTGGTCAGAAAAGCGGTTTTGAAGGTTTTCCACAATCCATACACGTTTAACCCGCTCATCGCCAGCAGGGCTGGCAAAACCGCCAGAAGTACCAGACGAACCCAATCGGTTTCGGCATTCAGACCACTAAAAATCCCGAGATAGATCATGAATTCGGACAGAAAACCGCTGAAAGGGGGTAGTCCGCTCATGACGAGCGTACCCAGCAAAAACGCAGTGGAGGTCTTAGGCATGGTCTTTATCAAACCGCCCAGTTGGTCGGTGTGGCGCGTGTGTACCGACCGGTAGATGGACCCAAGGCTGTAAAAAAGCAGCGATTTAGCCAGCGAATGGTTGATGAGGTGCAGGATACTGCCCGTAAATCCCAAAGCCGCCAGGACCGGGAGGTGGTAAGCGATGCCTAGCAGTCCGGTGCCGATACCGATGCCAATCAGCCCGGTGCTGGCGATACTGTTGTAGGCTAGTATTTTTTTAATATCCTGATGAACAAACGCGTAACGGATTCCAACCAGGCCTGATCCGAGGGAAACGAGTAGTATCAGTAACCCGATAGTTGCTAAGTCGGAGTGGAGGTAAGTTAACGAGCGCAAAATTCCGTACATCCCCATCTGAATTAGAACGCCCGACATCAGACCTGAAACGTGCGAGGGGGCCGCCAGATGCGCCGTTGGTAGCCAGGTGTGGAAAGGAACCAGACCGGCCTGAATGGCGAATCCGGCAAAAAGCAACGCAAAAACCGGCAGTGCCGTATGCTGATCGAAATAAGCACTCAGACCATCGAAGCCGAAAGCGGCCCGGTCGGTTTGCGTCAGTAGAAAAACCGCCAGGATCATGGCAATGCCGATCTGCATATGGCCCAGGTACATCAGGCCGATACGGAGCACTTCTTTTCGTTCCCCTTCAAAAACGACTAGGATAAAGGCTGATAATACCATAAGTTCGCAGGCAATCAGGAAAGCCCAGCCACCCCGGAGCGAACTGACAAGCAACAGTGCCACGTGCAGCCAAAGCAGGGCCAGGTGGTGAAACGAAAGCTGGCGGTTGGTTCGTGTTCGCCGGTAGAGTTTCAGATAGCCGTTGGCGTACAGTACACTTGTCAGGAAGGTCAGGCTAATTAGGGCCAGGAATAGAGCCGATAAACTGTCGATACTGACTGGAAGAAATCCATCCACCTGTTCGAGCAGATTAAATTGCATGACACTCCCCGTCGATAACGCCCGAAAGGCCCAGGAAGAAGCGGTAACGATCAACAAAAAATGGAGAAAGAGGCTGAAATAGTACTTCGTCTGGCCCCGAAAGAGAAAGACTCCGGGGCTACAAAGGGCCGTACCGATCAACACAACTGATTCCATGTCTCGTTACTGAAACTTTAGAATCAAAAGTGCCGCAAAACCGTTAAAAGTGAATTAATGGAGCGTTAAAAACGCGTTAAATTGCCTAACTGGCTCAATCATCCAATTCGAAGGCGAGCGGTTTTTCGGCTAAAACCGGTTTTCGAATCGGGATTAAAACATCCACGGTGGTGCCGGTTCCGACGGTCGACCGGACGTCGATCTGACCCCGGTGAATCGTAAGAATCCGGTGCGTCAGGGCCAGGCCAATACCGTGCCCGACAATACCGGAGGTGGTTTCTGAGCGGAAGAAAGGTTCAAACAGATGGGGGAGGTCTTCGGTTGGAATGCCGTAACCTTGGTCGATAAAGGTCAGTTGAACAAAATCGTTCTCGGCGTTGAGCGTAACGGTTATGTGGTGATCCTGCGAATATTTACAGCCGTTTTCCATCAAATTCTGAAAGGCCATTTGCAGCAGGGATTCTTCACCCAGCACAATCAGCTCTTCTTCGGAGCCGGGAAGTTTTTTGTATTGGATGTCAATGCGGTAGGCCGGATTTTTCTGCAAAACCCGGCTTCGACCCTGCCAAAGCACTTCATCGATGCGAATCGGTTTGAAGGAAAGCGTTGCCGCATCGGCACTGACCCGGGCCAGTTCGAGCAGGCCATCGACGAGTTTGTTCATTTTCCGGCCTTCTTCCAGCACACTTTCCAATGCCTGTTTGTATTCATTTACGTTGCGGGGCTGCATGAGGGCGACGTCCACCTGGCCCATCATCACAGTTAGGGGAGTCCGGAGTTCGTGCGAAGCATGAGAAACAAAATTTTTCTGGAGGACAAAGGCTTTTTCCAGCCGGTCAAGCATCGCATTGAAGGTCATTGCCAGTTTGGCCAGTTCGTCTTTGGCGCGTCCGATGCGCAACCGCGCATTGATGTTGGTTGCCGAAATGTCGTTGACCTGATCGATAATGTCCGAAACCGGCCGCAACGCATCACTGGCAAACAACCAACCAGCCAACAGCACGATGCCCATGCTGACCAGCCAGCTTATGACCAGGATGTCTCGTAACCATTCAAGCTTCGTAAACCCATAGCGATCGATGGCCGTTGCCACCACAACGAGTATTCGTCGATGATTATCGGTATACGGAACCCCCAGCATCTCGATCTCCCCATTGCGTCGGAAGATTTCCTTCCCACTGCGGACTTGCTCGAGAAACTGCGTGGAAACGCCCTCCCGTTTCGAATCGGTGGAGTGCAGAATACGGTTATTGGGCAGATAAATCGTCACATGCCCTTTGTAAAACGACATGTAGTTCGACTCAATCTGCTGGAGCATAGGCTCGGTTATACCGCCTTCTTCCACGTTCTCGAGCACTTTTGCCGTGGCAAAGGCATTCTGGTGGAGCCGCTCATAAAACTCCCGCTCCCGGTACTGATCGAATAAATAGTAGATCGAGAGCGAAAAGAGCAGGAGAATGGATCCCACCAGCAAGGCAAAAAGGACAGTCAGACGAGCCCGAATGTTCATTCTTCTTTCAACATATAACCCATTCCGATAACGGTATGGATTAGCTTAACCGGAAAGTCTTTGTCTATTTTTTTACGCAGGAAGTTAACATACACATCAATGACATTGGTGCCCGTATCAAAGTGAATATCCCATACCTTTTCAGCGATATCAATGCGGGAAACGACCCGGCTGCGGTTTCGCATCAGATACTCGAGGAGGGCAAATTCTTTAGCGGTCAGCTCTATACGTTTTCCGCCCCGACGGGCAATCTTCTCGTTCAGGTCAAGTTCCAGGTCAGCTACTTTCAGCAGGTTTGAGCGCTGACTGATGTCGATTACGCGTTTGCTCAGAGCCCGCAGGCGGGCCAGTAATTCACGAAACTCGAACGGTTTCACCAGGTAGTCGTCGGCACCGGCCTCAAAACCGGCCACTTTGTTATCAAGCGACCCCATGGCAGTCAACATCAGAATAGGTGTCTTGATATTTTCCTGACGCAGGGATTTGGCCAGATCATATCCATTCATTTTCGGGACATTGACGTCCAGCACAATAACGTCGTAACTGCTACTCAGAGCCAGGTTACGGCCAATCTGACCATCATAAGCAATATCGACTTCGAACGATTGTTCTTCGAGACCTTTCTTTACGAAGGAAGCCAGTTTGGGTTCGTCTTCAACTACCAGAATTTTCATACCGTTTTGACAAGCGTGCCGGAGCGGGGATTATACACCGTGTAGTTATAGTAATGGACGCAATAAAACAAAAAAGCTACCCGAAATTTAGCTTCAGGTAGCTTTTTTCATCCTATCCACACCATTCAAAGCCGATGAGAGCATCTGCTTTGATGTTCAACCTCCCTTTTGTAAGATACTAGCTGACTTACAGTGGAAAATTTAACACTACAAAACTAGGTCAATTGGATTAAACCGGCATTAAATGCGAGTTAAAAAGAGGTGAAAGGCGGTTAAAAAGCGGTAAATGTCGAACCGGCCTAAAACAAAAAAGCTATTCGAGACGGCCCGAATAGCTTTCCGACTATATCCACACCATTTAAAAACAGCCGCCCGTTCAGGCTTAGGCTGCCTTTGTCAAGAACCTGAATAGGTCAGGTTTATAAGTTGCAATCTTCAATTTACAATCAATATGCAAATATAACAGTTGTTTACAGCATGAACATCAAATTTTTTACAAAAAAAACAAAGAAAACTACTTAGTTATTTATTTAATGAGTTCTTTTTTTATCAAAATAGCTGGAAAGAGGCTCTGGAAGGCGTCTAATGCGGTTTTTGTTTATGACACCATAAACCAAAATTGCGAACCTCCTCTTGCTAAAATTTTGTTTTGTTGAAGTCAGCTTATAAAAAAGCGAAACGTCATTCAGACGTTTCGCCCATTGTTCATAACGTTGAGTAAGCTAATAGGGAACAAGCCGAAGCTTTTATAACCTGACTGAATTAGTCAACTTTAAGCGACTGTTTAGCCGACTCTACTCCGGAGTGAGCCTTGTCAGCCACGTTTTCAACCTGATTGTTAAATGAGTCTTTTTGGTTGGCACCTTCGCCTTGCAATTTACTGCTCCACTGGTTGACCTGCGATTTAATCTGGTCAACCTGAGTTTTAACCTGGTCTACACCTTTATTCCACTGGTCCTGCAGGTCTTTCGTGCGCTTGTCAGCTTCATCCTGAATCCATTTACGGCTTTCCTGACCGCTTTTTGGGGCCGTTAAAATCCCGGCAACTACGCCGGTGATAAACCCTAACAAAAAATCTCTTGAACTTCTCATCGTGTTCTCTGATTTAAGTTTGCGACTCGTGAAAGTAGCAAATGTATTAAATTAATAATTAGAATTCCGCTCAGCCCGTTCAATTGCATTTTTTGACCGGGAAGCTACGGTATCAACAGCGTCGTTATACTTCGAAGTCAAGTTGTCTTTGGTATTTTCATACTGACTCCGAATACTGTTAAAGCCATTGGTAATAGTATCCTGTAAATCTTTCAGAAACTTATCCGAGTCATTCGAGATTTTTTTGCGCGTGTCTTTTCCACTGCGCGGTGCCAATAACAAGCCAACGGCGGCACCCGTCAAAATCGCAACTAGCAGGCCACTGAAATTCGATTTCATAGCGTTTCAAACGGTTTGAGTGAATAATAACCGCTCACGGCGGATAACATGCAGTATGGTAGAAAATTCCGTACCAGATGCGTTTGGGAGGAGATTTGAATTATATAACTTGCTTATTTTCAACAACTAAAGGCCAAATTTTTAGTTGAATGCCTGCAAGTCTGTGCGGCAGAAGCGAGGAACATTTTCTACAAAGTGTAGAACCAACCGGAAATTTCATACCAAATTCAACAGCTATTCGGATTGGCTGTGCGATGATGGTTGCTAAGTATAAAACAAAAAATCCCTGCACTCAAATTTGATGCAGGGATTCCGTACCCACCGTAACTTGTACTTAACCTAAAATGAAACCACCTAAACCTAAACGTATCGCTAGAATAGCGTTAAGCAGCGATTATATCGTTTGTTGCGAAATTCGAACCGCAACGGCTTTTTTAAATGATGTGTCAACTTGAATGATGTCAGACGCCCCTACCGCGAATTACCCGAAGGAGAATGGCGATGATGGCAATGACAAGTAGTATGTGAATCAGATTGCTGCCTGCTAGCCCGGTACCTAAAATACCAAAGAAACCCAACGCCCAGATGATTATGAGTATTACCGCAACAGTATAGAGTAAGTTTCCCATACGGAACGTTAGTTTTTGCTGTTCAACCAGCGGCTGATTCTGCTCTCTTATCAGAAAATGTTATGCCAAAAGTCCGAAAGTCGCTATTGTGGCTTTGAAAAATACAATAATAATGGCCTTCTTAGCAACTTTCCTTGAAAAAGGACAAAATGATAATACGTATGAACAAAATTAATTTCTGTGAGCTGTAGAAAAATCTCTACAAGTGTAGAAATTTGTGTAGAAAAATACCGCCCTTTCCCGGAAAGGAAACTGCTTTTACCTGAGTTCTAAACGGCGCATTTCTGTATTATTTTAATATATAAAGGGTCAAATGAGGTCAGAATCCGGAATTATTCCAGGTAAATTCCTTCCCATCAGAGTTAGGCACATTATTATCTATCAATTGAGAGGTAGATAAAGTGTGTCCAATGAAAAACAACAAAAAATCGTGGAGAGAATGAGGAGCTGGCAAACCGGAAGTCAGTTCAAGCCGGTGATATCAAATATGACGAATACGAAAAAAGTACTCATCGTAGACGACGAAGCGGATATTTGTCTTTTACTGTCCGGTTTATTAAAGCGATTAGGTTACCAGCCAACCTGTGCCAATTTTCTGGAAGAAGGCCGTCAGCGACTTGCTCAGCAATCGTATGACGCCGTATTTCTGGATTTAAGTTTACCCGATGGAGTCGGCTTTGAACTTCTGTCGCACATCCGCCTGAGCGAACCTGATACCAAGGTAATCATGATCAGTGCGTTTGATGGAATTGCCGAACGCAAGCGAGCCTTGCAGGAGGGGGCCGATTATTTTATCGGCAAACCTTTTAACCGGAACACCATCGAACAAGCTTTACAATATATCCAAGTTTAGTTAACTTTATCCTTTAATTAGTAAACAGGACACTGTAACTGTCCCTCTATGGAAAGAATCTTAATCGTTGACGACAATACGGATATATGCCTGCTTTTAGAACGCTTTTTGTCAAAACAAGGATATAAGACGGCTTCTGTTCAACGAGGAGATGACGCCTTAACGCTGCTGCGAAAAGATCCGTTCGAACTGGTCATCTGCGATTTCAAGCTGCCGGATGTCGATGGCCTTGAGATGTTGCGTCGTATTAAAATTCTTGATCCCACCACGGCGGTCATCATCATTACCGGGTATTCCGATGTTCGAATGGCCGTTCAGACGGTGAAACACGGTGCATATGATTATGTAACCAAGCCACTGTATCCTGACGAAATCCTGTATACGATTAAAAGTGCCCTCGACCGGCGTAGCCAGCGAATTGAAAGCGGGTCGGTGGCGGTTTCAGGTTCTGACGAAGACGATGAGGAAGCTACGGTAGTAAGTCCGCCAAAATCGGTCACCCGTACGGCTAAAACCGGGGCCGTTATGGCGGGGGGCAAGCGCTTTATCTTCGGAAAAAGCCGGGCGGCCGAAATGCTCCAGAAACACATCGAACTGATTGCTCCTACGAACATGTCGGTTATCATTACCGGCGAAACCGGCACGGGAAAAGAGTTCGTCGCCAATGCCATTCATCAGAAGAGCAAGCGGGCCACTAAACCCTTTGTTGCCATCGATTGTGGGGCTTTATCCAAAGAACTGGCTGGCAGTGAATTGTTCGGGCATGTAAAAGGCTCTTTTACGGGGGCGCTGTCCGACAAGATAGGAAGCTTCGAGTATGCCAATGGCGGAACGCTTTTTCTGGACGAAATCGGAAATCTTTCCTACGAAAACCAGATTAAGCTGCTGCGCGTCTTGCAGGAACGAAAAATTCGACGAATAGGCAGCAACACGGATATCGTCGTTGATGTTCGAATCCTGGTGGCAACGAATGAAGATCTGCGGGATGCCGTTCGGCAGGGTCGATTCCGGGAGGATATTTTCCACCGTCTGGATGAATTCCGGATTGAACTGACTCCCTTGCGGGAACGTAAAGCGGATATTTTGCTTTTTGCGGAACACTTTCTGGAACTAGCCAATGAGCAACTGGAAAAGGATGTCCAGGGCTTTGACGATGAAGTCAAGGAAAAGCTAAAAGAGTACTACTGGCACGGTAATCTGCGCGAAATTCAAAATGTCGTGAAACGGGCTGTTTTACTGACACAGGGCGATGTGGTCACCCTGGATTGTTTACCCTACGAAATCATTTCACCCACTTACCTGGGCGAAGATGCTGCTTCGTCTGTTTCGACCGTTACCCCTGCCAATAACCTAAAATCCGTTTCAGAAAATGCGGAACGGGCTGCGATTATCAAGGTCCTGGAAAAAACGGGATACAACAAAACCAAGGCGGCCGAGGTCCTCAACATTGATCGGAAGACGCTCTATAATAAGCTCAAAGCCTACGATATTCATCTTTGAATTAAGGAACAATTAATAATGAATAATGAAAAGATTGGGGCTATTGTCTTCTCATTTGTTCATTATTAATTGTTCATTTTTCATTTATTTGATCGTGAAGCCCAGTGAAACCTGGCCCGTGGCATTTTTGGCTTTCCCCATCACTAGGCGGGCTGCTCCGTCGTTAGCGACTGGTTGAAGTCCCTGGCCATATCGCAATCCCAGCAAAACAGTTCCGAAGTAGATATTTAATCCTCCTGCAACTCCAAAATCGAACGAATTAAAGTTGTCACGACTGATGTTGCTATAGTTGGATCCCAGATCACCCTCGGTAGTTACTTTGGAGTTGACCAGGTAAGCTGCGTAAGGACCCGCCTGCAAATCGACCGCGTTGCCGAGTTTGAAGGTAGCCAGAACCGGAAACTCCACATAGTTCAATTTGAAGGAATTACGGCCGTTGGCACCCAGCAGGTTGTAATCGGCTGAAACACCTTTTGTACTGTATTGCAATTCCGGCTGAATCGCGAAAAAGCCGGTTACCGGAATTTGAGTGAAGGCACCGATATGAAACCCGATTCGTTCGTTTCGCTCTTCGACATTATCAAGATACAGCGTACTGGCATTCAAACCGCCTTTTATTCCCGTTCGGGGGGTAGTTTGGGCTACAACCTTTGAACTCATTAAAATACCCAAAAGAGCGGGTGCTACGAGCCATTTGGCTAACAGTCTGTTCATGGGACGAATAAACTTGGTGTACAGATTCGTGCAAAAAATCTGTGCCAAAGCAGCTAAATGAGAAAATAGTTTTGGTTATTGGGTTGATAATGAGATGGTTGTACTAGATTCTGCGCAGGATTGCATCCTCAAAAACCGGTCACTGCGTGTAGAATATTGTACTCATCCTGTGAAAACCGGGTGACATGCTTATTTACCAGATAAACACCTGAATGGAAGAACAGTTATTAAGGAACCCCGTGATGATTTTTGTGCTCTAGAACACCAATTCTTATTTCCATTCGGATGGCGAACAGATCTTTTAATACCAGCATTTTGATTGCGGATGACGATGCCGATGATCGTATATTACTTGAACAGGCCTTTCGGGAATGTAACCTGAAATCAGAATTATACTTTGTAGAAGACGGTGAAGAGTTGCTGGATTTTCTTCACCAGCGGGAACGGTTTACGGCCGTTAGCCGACCTAGTCTGATCATTCTAGATCTGAATATGCCCCGCAAAAATGGAATTCAGGCATTGCGTGAAATCAAGGCCAATGAGCAATTCCGGCAAATCCCCATCGTTGTACTTACGACATCAACGGCTGAAGAAGATATCCTGCGAACGTACGACCTGGGCGTTAGTTCGTATATTTCAAAACCGTTCGATTTTGGTACATTATTGGATATTACCAACACCATAAAGAAATACTGGATTGACACCGTTTCCCTACCTGATGACTCAACCCGCTGACATACCGGAGAAATTGATCCGAGTACTTTTGGTTGAGGATGACGAAGACGATTTTGTCTTGACAAAGTCACTCATATCGACTCGGGACAATGCTAATATTCACCTTGACTGGGTCAGTGATTTTAATTCGGCTCTTGAACGCATTCACCAGAATGCCTATGATGTCTATCTGGTGGATTACCGGCTTGGCGAACGAACCGGGATCGAACTGATCCAGGAAGCGGTTCTGGCGGGCTCCCGCACACCAATGATCCTCTTGACCGGCCAGGACGATCTGGAGGTTGATTATTCAGCCCTGAAACTCGGTGCAGCCGACTACCTGGTTAAAGGTCGGATCGATGCTCAACTGCTGGGCCGAAGCATTCGGTATGCGCTTCGACAGGCTACGGTTATGGGCGAAATGGCCGAAAAGGAAACCAAATACCGTTCCCTGTTCGAACGCTCCATCGATGCCATTTTCATCACGGACCGGAATTTTGAGTTTCAGGAAATCAATCCCTCGCTGGAAAATCTGACCGGTTACCAGAAAGAGGAACTGATGAGCATGACGGTGCGTGACCTGTTCGATAAGGCCGAATTGTACGACTGGTTGCGGCAACAGATCGACGGCCCGGTCCATGTGAAAGATACGGAAGTGGTGCTGGTGAGTAAAGACCGGCGGAAAATCGACTGCCTGCTTTCGGTCGTGGCCATTCCGGACATGGACGGTGTTGTCAACTGGTACCAGACGATTGTTCGGGATGTGACGCAGCAGAAAAAAGCCCAGCGGGATCTGTTGATCGCCGAAAAATTGAGCATGACCGGCCAGATCGCCCGTAGTATCGCCCACGAGGTGCGAAATCCGCTGACCAACCTCCACCTGGCGCTCGAACAACTTAAGGAAGATCTGCCTCCCGAAGACCCCGGTCTGGTGTTATACATCGATATCATTCGCCGAAACGCCGAACGGATCGGGCAGCTGATCACCGAGATGCTGAATTCGTCGAAACCGCGTGAACTGGAGCTAAAACCGTATGGCCTGAATGAGGCCGTTCGGGAAACGCTCTATCTCGTCAACGACCGACTTCAGTTAAAAGGCATGAAATTAATTACCGAGTTTACGGAGGAAGACAGCACGGTTCCGCTCGACAAGGAGCAATTCAAAACGGCTTTGCTAAACATTCTGATCAACGCAGTAGAGGCCATGAAGGAGAATACCGGAAGGCTGAACGTCAGAACAGTTCCGTTTGGTGACCGGGCGCTGATGGTCTGTGTGGAAGACAATGGTGCGGGAATTTCCGAAGAAAACCGCAAGCGTCTTTTTGACCCTTTTTTTACCGGAAAACAGGGTGGTATGGGACTCGGGCTGACCACTACCCAAAATATTATCAACAGTCACAGAGGCTCGATCGAAGTCGAAAGTCAAGAGGGCGTAGGGACGACCTTCCGGCTGATCTTTCCCCGATAAAATCCCTTGGCTGTATTCTGATTGACACCCGCTTCCGGCGGGTGTTTTTTTGAATACTGGTGTAGATTTTTTTGCACAATGGGGCATGCGAATTCTACAGAACGGCTGAAGGTATGGAAAGTATTCTTGTATTTTTTAAGGTATAGTAAGCGGTAATTATCTGGTAACTAGTGGAATCTAGCTGTATCCAATTGACTAAAATAGAAGTGCATAAAGTGGCATAATTATCTCATTAAGCTTGACATCAACAGACGACGAACGGATATGGTATGGAACTCCTCCCATTTTCCCGCTGCAATGCGTTCGCTGACGCCAAGTGTGCGGGCCAAGGCCATCGAGATTGCCAATCACTTGCAGGAGCAGGGGCTCCCTAACCAGAAGGAAGTAATTTCGATGAGCATTGCCGAAGCCCGAAATTGGGCAAGGCAACGTACGGCTGAGTCGAGTTTCCAAGCCGTGCTTGACAGAATATAAGTTAACCTGATACGAAATTATTTAGCCAACCCAAGCAACAAAATTACCGCCATGATCTGGAAAAAAAATGTGTATGATACACTGGTAGCCTGCGCCACGTCTTGTGATGAATACGCTACGGAATGCTCGCGGCAGCAGGATATTGAAGATCTGTATCGCTGTATTTTCTTAAGTCTCGACTGCTCGGATCTTTGTCGTCAAGTGGCGGTACTTTACGTTCGGGGGTCTGAAAACACCCGGTTACTGGCTCGAACCTGTATTGAAGTTTGTGAAAAATGCGCCGAAGAATGCGAGCGAATGAGTGCCGAGCGGGCTTGTCAGATTGCTAGTGCCTGCCGTCAGTGTATTCGGGCCTGCATGACGATTCTTGAAATGAGTCTGATGCCCGAGAGCGAGTCGGAAACCTCCCGCACCTTGTTTGTCGCGTTGGGTCGTCAGGAAATGCTCTATAATTAAGCTGATTCAATCAAGTGAAAACGGTGCTGGTTTGACGGCCAGCCGGGCCATCGGCCACCGGAACATTCTGTCAGTGCGTGGAGGTGCGAAACGTGAGTGCGGACATAAAGAAAACGGAACCCCCGAGGGCCGTTGTAAACGTGCGCAACTGATTTGTGAATTTCAGGTGTCAGAAACATTTTTTATCCTGGCTATAATCGCTGTGTCAGTTCAGAAAAAATGTGGCAAACGATGAAGACCCGACTAGGGGATCGGCACCGTACATAGATCTTCAAACCGAACGGCCGATTGCTTTTAGGTAACTCTAAACGCAATCGGTCGTTCTCTTAAATCCACGAATCATGGAAACGAAGCAACAACAGAGTGCGGACATGGAGAAAGTAAGCAAACTGATTACCGACATTCGGATTGGGATGCTCACCACCCAGAACGAAGAAGGCAATCTGGTCAGCCGACCGATGGCGGTGATGCAGGTAGATGAGGCAGGAAATCTGTGGTTTCTGACCAAAGAGCGTTCTCCCAAATTGGATCATATCGACCAAAATTACAAAGTAAATGTGGCTTTTGCGGATGTGGCCGATGCTTCCTATGTCTCCGTTAGTGGCTCTGCCCAGGAATTGCACGATCGAGCCAAATTGGAAGAAATATGGTCGCCGATGGCTAAGCCCTGGTTTCCGGAAGGAAAAGACGATCCGGAACTGTCCATTCTGAAAGTGCATATCGAAACGGCCGAATACTGGGATTCTACCTCAAGCCGAATGGTGCGATTATTCGAAATGGCTCGTGCCGCCCTGACGGGTGATACCTACAAAGAAGGCGAAAACAAACTGGTCGAAAACCGGTAACAAGACATAAAATGCAGCCAATGATGCCGCTCCGAACGGGGTGGCATTTTTGGTATTATCCAAAGGACCAATACAAAAAATGATTGTTACGAGCAAAGATTACGGCTGGGAGATTATTCATCAACAAGCTCACGGCTTGCTGGCGGTCAAGATTGCGGCCCAGTGGAACCCTACAAGGCGAACCAAACGCTGGATCGAAACGCTGGTTGCCCTCACCGAACACGACGACGGGCAGGAACCCTGGAAAGGCAAAAACCACCTGACCGAAGCCGGAGCGCCGATGGATTTCCGGATTGAGGAATACTCGGTAGCACAGGCTAAGCGAATGGTCGAAATCGCGTTGGAAAAAAGCCGCTGGAATGCCCTGATGGTGTCCAAACATGCTTCATTCCTGTACGAACCCATGCGGACGCAAAACCCGGAGCTGGACCGGTTTCTGGATGAACAACAGCAGAACCAGAAAGTATGGATGAAGCAGCTTGGGGTAGCGCAAAAAGAGGTTGACGAAGCCTATGCTTTTGTCCAGTGGTGCGACGCCCTGTCGCTTATTTTGTGTCAGGGCAAACTACCCGAGAACGAGCGTCGGCTGGAAATCAGCCCGGGGCCGGATGGCATTTCGTATTACATCATCCAGCGGGCCGATCAAACCGTAAGCGTTGACCCCTGGCCCTTTGAAAAACCGGCTTTCTCGCTCCAAATCGAAGCCTATCAGGTTCATCAACTGCGCTTTAGGTCCGATTCCGAACTTTATGAGTGCCTACAACAATCACCCATTGAAGAGAAGGAATGGGCGTTTAAAAAATGAGTTATGAGTTAAGAATTAAGAGTTATGACGGGGCCGCCCGGCGGTTGGCTGACGCGTTTACTAGTTGCAGCGCAACCGCCGGGCGGCCCCGTCATAACTCTTAACTCCTAATTCATTTCAGTTTCATCAGGATCACGGAGCGTCCAGCGATTTCGAACGGCTGGCGGGCCGAAATCGCCTGTGGAACCGTCGCATCGAGGTCGGTATTGATGAGAACTTCCCAGGTATGTTTCCGACCGATTTTGGGTAATTTAAAGGAAACCGGTTCCCAGAAAGCGTTCAGCAAAAGCAGGAGGTGCCCTTCGCCAATGGGTTCGCCATTTTCATCCTGCTCGTCCACTTTAGTGCCATCAATCAGCAGCCCGATGCAACGCGTAATGCCATCGTCCCAGTTCTCGGAGGTCATGGACTTCCCGTCGGTGCGGATCCAGGTAACTTCGTCGCCCTGGTAAAATTTACGGCGACGCAGCAGCGGGTGTTCCTGTCGTAAGGCTGTCAGTTGGCGGGTGAAGTCAAATTGGGCCTGATGCTCGGCAGTCCACTCCCAATTGAACCAACTGATTTCATTATCCTGGGCGTAAGCATTATTGTTACCCTGCTGCGTTCGGCCATATTCATCGCCCATCAATAACATAGGCGTTCCCTGGCTCAGAAAGAGTGTAGCCAGAAAATTACGCTTCTGCTTTTCCCGCGCCCGCAGGATATCCGGGTCGTCGGTAGGGCCTTCGGAGCCCATGTTCCAACTCCGGTTGTCGTTGGCACCGTCCTGGTTGTTTTCCCCATTGGCGTCGTTGTGCTTATCGTTGTAGCTCACCAGGTCGTTGAGCGTAAACCCGTCGTGTGCCGTAATCAGGTTGATGCTGTTGCCGGGCTGGCGACCATCGTTGTACAAATCCGGACTGCCCATCAAACGTGCAGCCAATTCACCAATCACGGTTTCGCCCCTCCAGAAATCGCGGACACAATCCCGGTATTTTCCGTTCCATTCCGACCAGTTGACAGGGAAGTTTCCTACATGATAGGCCTGTACATCCCAGGGCTCGGCAATCAGTTTCACCTGGGATAAAACCGGATCCTGCTGGATGGTGTCCAGAAAGGCCGATAACTGTCCGGCTGCATTCAGACTATGGGCGAGGGCCGTGGCCAGGTCAAACCGAAAACCGTCGACGTGCATGTCCGTGACCCAGTAGCGTAGGCTGTCCATAACCAGTTGCAGCGTACGCGGATGGTTCATATTCAGCGTGTTACCAGTCCCGGTGTAATCCATGTAATATAGCTCGTTGCCTTCGACCAGCCAGTAGTAGGCCGGGTTGTCGATGCCCCGGAAGGAGAGGGTCGGACCGTGTTGATTGCCCTCGGCGGTATGGTTATAGACCACATCAAGCACAACCTCAATACCGGCTTTGTGCAAAGCTTTGACCATTTCCTTGAATTCACGAACTGCGTGTCCGATCTCACCTTTGGACGCATAGTCACTGTGCGGAGCAAAATAAGCGATGGAATTGTAGCCCCAGTAGGTTTCGCTCGTAAACTGGTGGACGGGCATCAACTCAACCGTTGTAACCCCCAGCGATTTCAGATAGTCAATTGCTTCACTACTACCCAGACCGGCGTAGGTTCCCCGGATTTTTTTTGGCAAATCCTGGTTCTGGATGGTGAATCCCTTGACGTGCATCTCGTACATGATCGTCCGACTGAGCGGAATATCCGGTCGTTGGTCGTCTTCCCAATCGAATTCTGCATCGATGACGACCGATTTGGGAACATACGGTGCGCTGTCATCTTCCTGTGGTTTTGCAAACCGGTCTTCGTCCTGGTTATCAGGGTCGAAGGTAAGTTGCGCCAGGTGGCTCTCAACGGGTCCGCTAATGGCTTTCGCGTAGGGATCGAGCAGCAACTTATTGGGATTAAACAAAAGCCCCTGCGAAGGTTCAAACGGGCCGTCTACCCGGTAGCCGTACAACTGCCCGGGCCGAATGCTGTCCAAGTAAATGTGCCAGACGTGCTCGGTCCGTTCCGTAATGGGGATGCGTTGTGTTTCTTTTGCCGGATCATCGGCGTCGAACAGGCATAAGGTGACACCCGTAGCCCGTTCGCTGAACAGAGCAAAATTTACACCATCGCCGTCCCAGGTCGCTCCAAGTGGATAGGGTTTGCCCGGTTTAGAACGGATTTCGTCCGGGTTCTCTACAGTATTTGTGGGTTCCATACGAGTTGAAATAGCCTGTTAAAGCTTTAATTGGTTTTTGTAGTAAAGTGAAGGCCTTCCATTGCCTTGTGATTAATTCGCTTTAACCAGCTTTTTACTCAACCGGGGGAGTTGACAGATTGTTTTTAGATACAACAAAAAAGCCGTCGACCGGCACCGGTCGACGACTTTTCATAAGTTTCATGCCCCTTACACTCACACGACATTGGCAAGTCTTGACATCGAGGCATGAGCCGATTCAATCCGCTCTTTCTGCCGGAGCAGCAATTCACGGGTGCTTGCCATCAGGCTCGTATTCCGCAGAATTTCCTGGTAATCTTCAAGTGCCTGACCGTCTCCGCGTTTGCATTCTTCCACCACGGCTTTGTCGTCATTACCCGTAAAGGTGGTTTTGATGTTGATCCAGGCGCGGTGAAGGTCGGCGGCCAGGCTGGTCGTCGTTTCCGGATTGCCACCCAGCGCCCGTATCTCCCGATCCAGTTCGAGGGCGTATTCTGCCCGCTGGCGCGACTGAGCCAGGAAAAGGCTCTTCAGCTCGGTATCGTTTACATTTTCGGCAGCTTCCTGATAACCCCGTTCGCCATCGCGAGTCCGGGTTAGTAGCGTATTCAGCCGATTCAGAATTTCGCCATTCGTGTTTCCTGCTTCCATAACGTTTATTAGGAGTCTAAATGAAATAAGGCATTTCTCTACTAACCCTGAATTGGGAGGAGTGTTTGCCCATAGAATCGATATTCAGGGTCGATCAGGCATTTATTGAACCGATGGTGCCCCGTTCAGCGGCTTTCCGCAGTTTATCGTTGGCATAAATGGCAACCTCGACCCGGCGGTTTTGCTGCCGGCCGGAGCTGGTCGTGTTGTCGGCAATAGGCTGGCTTTCGCCGTATCCCTTCTCTACGATCCGATTGCCTTTAATGCCTTCCGACTGCAAGAGTTTGGCAACGGTTTTGGCCCGGCGCTCCGACAGTTTCAGGTTGTGCTCATCCGAGCCCGTATTGTCGGCATGGCCTTCGATCAGCACCTCGGTATCGTCATATTTCTTGAGTGTTTCCGCCAGTTTTGCCAGGTTCTCCCGGTTAGTTGCTTTCAGGTTAGCTTTATCGACATCAAACAAGAAATCAGAATCGAACGTAATTTTGATGCCTTCGCCAATTCGCTCGACGCGGGCATTTTCCAGGTCCCGGCGGAGTTCTTCGGCTTGTTTATCCATCCGTCGGCCAATCAGCGCTCCCGCAGCTCCTCCAACCGTGGCCCCCAGGATGGCGCCAACGGCAGTGTTGCCCGATTTCCGTCCAATCAACCCTCCGGCAACCGCACCGGCTCCGGCTCCAATGATGGCTCCACGCTGGGTTTTATTCGTTTTTTCCCGGATTGATTTGCAACCCGTCATTGTATCTGTGACCAGAATGCTGCCGGTGAGTACCAGCGCAACCGTTTTTACCTTGATTCCTTGTAGAGAATGGTGGTGAACGTTCATGGTGACTGTTACACATTGGTTTCAGATAGCCGGGCCAAATCCTGTACCAATGTCTTGCCGTTTACACAATTTACCTATTTTAATGAATTATAAATGCCAGTTTATCAGCTTTTTGCATGATTTTTGGTGGGGTTTCATCTACCTGCCTCGACTCGAATTTCGAATTGGTCCCTGAGGAAATTATCACCTGTAGATGGGGAACAAACTCCACGGAGTACCATACTATAGCTTAATTATTATATTCTCCTTTTGTTTAATCCTACTTCCACAACCGTTTCATAAAAATGTGATTTTTCGGTGATCCATTTTTTGAAAAAAAACGTTTATAATTGGTATATTTTACTGAGCGGTTACAAAAAGCATGGTATTTGGCTTAATTTGTGTACTGGTTAGTGCTAATTGAATTTACTCTACGTGTATGTATTCCCGAGATTCAACAGTTACATTGCGATTAAGGCGGAGTGTGGCCTTTCCACGACTCGCAGAGATGTTAAAGGAAGCTCGTCAATCGGAGTTCAAAACACTGATGCAGGCCATCGATTGCGCGAACAATCGGTACGTGAAAGGAAGTGACCACTGGATTTTGCGCGGAGACAATGGGGTTTATTGGGTGGTACGGCCCCGAGTGGCTGAATACCTGGTAAACGCCGGGTACGAATTAGCATTTGGACGGTGATTGATCACGACAAGCAACCACATTTGGGGGTGAAAATTGAAAATAACTTTCAGTTTTCACCCCTTCTACTTACTACTTGACCGCCTATGAGACAGCGCCTGGGTTTGGGGATCAGTTTGGTGGCAGGGTGGCTTCTGACGGGGTGTATGGCTTCAAACTGCCCGATTAAAAGTTGTCACGTCCGGATGGAACATCAACACGGTGGGCGGGTGTACCGGGGAACCTTCTTCGGAACCATGCACAGCCCGACCTGGTGGCTATCGAACCGTAAAGGAGAAGGTGCCCGGGCCTCACTGGCGAGTGACAAAAAAGGAGCGAAGAAAGATAGAGGCAGTGGAAAAGACAAGAAGGTAAAAAAGCAATTCCGCTGGGAAAGGAGTTAAGGGTTATGAATTAAGAGTTAAGAGTTGGCTGACGCATTCTACTGCGGAGCATATTAACTCTTAACTCTTAATTCATAACTCCTAACTAATAAACTTTGACCGTGTGGCAGCCTCGCGGGACGCTGATTTTGGCGGGCATTTTCTCCAGGGCCGGTTTGTCGCCTTTGGTCACTTTCCAAAACTCGATGGCACCGGTCCGGTCACCATAGTCGAGGTATTCGGAAACGGCTACGGCAATGGCATTCCCGCTTTTGTCAAATTCGATGCTTTGGGGTAAAATACCTTCAAACGGGTATTCGTTAGCGAGCGTCAGTTTGCCTTCTTTGTCGAGCGTGTACACCGACAGCGAGCTTTTTCCAGCTCCGGCGTTATTGAATGGCTGGTAGGATTGCCCGGCATTGGCAACCACGATCATCGAGCCGTCGGGGCTGACCGCCATCGCTTCACTGCTCTCGCCAGCGGCCAGTTGCGAAACCACTTTGTGTTCGCCGGGCGTATCTTCCGTGCTGAATTGAACCACAAATAATTCGCCCTTTCCGGCTCCCTGCGCATTGGCGGCTTTCTTGATATCAGAAACGACAAAGAATTTTCCATCGGGCGAGAAACGGCCGGTAGCGGGCAAACCGCCTACTTTGATCGGCTTGCCGTGCGGAACGATGTTCGGTTTTTTCGCGGCATCCAGTGAGTATTTCATCAAGCCAACTTCCTGCGTATCCTCAATGACGTACGCAATGAAATCTCCGGCCGGGCTCCAGACCAGGTCCGTGATGCGCGCGCCCGGCACCGGTGAAGGAGCCGTAATGACCCGCTTGGGCGTACCGGTATTATCAATTTCAATCAGTCGCATTTCTTTGCCCGCATCACCCGAAGCGACCGCCAGGGTGTTTCCCTGCGGATTGATGGTGACGGCGGTGGGCAGATTGCCGACGCTGACCACTTTGGCCGTTGGTTTGGCTGGTGCCAGATCGACGATAAACATCCGGGCCGCTACGGGCAAGCCTTTCACGCCTTCTTTCAAGGTAGACACGCTGTCGCCCAGTTGCCCACGACCTTCGAGAACGAACGCAAATCGTCCATTCGGTGTCACGACGGCGGCTTTGTCGTACAGGGCCGAGGAGTTAGAGATTGGTGCAGTGACCATGTTTTGGCCATTGCGATCCAGCGGGAATTTGACCAGCGTCAGCACATCACGGCTACCTTTACTTTTGTACAAGTTACCGTCTACCAGAGCCGAAGCCGACATATCGGCGTCGGAGAGGGCTACAATGCCTTTGGCCGTAAACTGAATGGGCTCCTGTTGGGCGAATGCACCCGTTGTCAATAGAGTGGCTAACGCAACCAAACGCTGTTTTTTCATGAAGGTACAAGAAAGGTTATAGTTTCAGATGTTACACAAATATAGCCCAATGCCGGAATTTTCATCACCGCATTTTTCCTTCCTGTAAATTTTATTTCGAATTCAGGCCAGAAAACGAAAGCCGATTCCGTGCAGGTTCTCGATCCGGATCGTTGTGTCCTGACTGAGCCGTTTGCGCAGCCGGGAGATGAACACATCCAGGCTGCGGCCCATGAAATAGTCGTCGTCGCCCCAGATGGCTTTCAGGATTTCATCCCGACGGATGAGCGTGTTAGGACGGGTTATCAAGTAATGAAGTACCTCGGCTTCGCGGTGGGTAAGGGTCTGGAAGTGGCCGTCTTTTTCGAGCGTGAGGTTCTGAAAATGAAACTGGTACGAGCCGATTGGTTGTGAAGAATCCGTCGGTGAGGCTGGTGATTTCCGACTCCGGCGTAGAAAGACGTTGATTTTAAGGATCAACTCTTCGATGCTGAACGGCTTGGTCAGGTAATCGTCGGCACCCAACCGGAGGCCCTGCAAGCGGTCGTCTTTGTCGGCCAGAGCGCTTAGAAAAAGCAACGGAATATGGGTGTCGACCTGGCGAATTTGCCGGGCCAGCGTAAAACCGTCGCACTGCGGCAGCATCACATCCAGAATACATAGATCGAATGGATGCTGCTCGAAACACCGCCACGCTTCGGTACCCGTCGTGCAATGAATTACCTGAAAATGAGCCAACTCCAGGTTGTCTTTCGTGACAAAACTCAGGTTGACATCGTCTTCAACGTACAACAGCAATGGTTTCATGAAGCCGTCAGCAGGTTTGCGGTCGGGGTTGTGAGTTTCAGAACCGGGGCCTGAATGGTGAAGATACTGCCAATGCCCGGTTCGCTGATCAACTGGATTTGCCAGCGATGCGCTTTCACCACTTTGCAGACATAATACAAGCCCAGCCCGAAACCTTTGACATTGTGGATATTCCCGGTTGGAACCCGGTAAAACTGCTTGAATACCGCCTGGTGGTGTTCTTTGGCGATGCCGATTCCGTTGTCCTGTACCGACCAGATCAAGAGGTTGCCTTCGTTGCGGGTCTGAAGCCGGATGTTGGGTTGGCTATTGTTGTATTTCAGGGCATTGTCGATCAGGTTGTTGATCACATTCTCCAGGTGATAGCGGTCGGCACGGATGTGGGCATTTTCGGCCCAGAATTCCAGTGTGATGTGCGGGTGAAACAGGGCCGCGGCTTCGGCCAGGAGTTGATGCAGGTCGATGTCCGTCGTTTCCAGAGCAAACTGCATTCGTTCCGATCGGGCCAGTTGCAGCACACTGCTCACCTGTTTCTGAAGTCGCAGGCTTTCTTCATGGACGATCCGGGCGTATTGCCGATGGCGCTCGGGCTGGTCGAGAATGGCGTCGGAACGGAGCACATCGGCCGCGATGCGGAGCGTTGCCACCGGCGTTTGCAGCTCATGGGTGATGTTATTGATAAAATCCCGCTGCACTTCCGTCAGCTTGCGTTGCCGCAGCACGACCACCAGCGTGTAGCCGAAAAAGACCACGACCAGCAAAACCGCAGCCGACGACACAATCCAGCCGTCCAGGTTTCCGACGATAAACCGGGTCTGATTCGGAAACCGGATGCCGAAATAATACGGATTTTCCGAGAATTTGGGCAGTGTCCGGCCGGTTTGAGCCGGTTGCCGGGTGGCGCTCGGGCTGACTAGTGCGCCGTACATCATACGGTCGGACTCGCAGTTGTAAATACCGTATTCAAATTCGGTGATCAGGTTGTGATTGCTGAGCGAGGTCTGGATGTAGTGTTCGAGCGTGGCCGGATCGATGGGCGAGTCGGTATTGACTACGAAATAATCGGGCGAAAGCTGCCGGACAGCCGCGCAACTAGTCGTAATGCGGTTGTGCTGCCCAACACGTTCGGCCACATCCTGCAACGCAATGAAGGCAGTTTGCCGGAACTGCCGTTCCCGCAGTGCATAGGCGTTGCGCACCCAGACGATCTGCACCGTAATGATGCCAATGATGGAGATGACCGACAGAATGATCAGAATACGGAAAACACGTCGCGACATGCAGGTTTTGCTGAAAAAGTAAAAACCGGAAACCAAAAGTCGGTTTCCGGCGGCTAAAAATCAACCCGTTAACAACTCGTTAACAACCATTCGCTACCTATTAACAGCCGCCAATCTTCCGCGCCGGTAGTTTTGTGGTGTCGATCTGATCGATTTACCACTAAACACAAACACCATGAAACGCATTTTGCTGATTGCTTCGGCCTTGTGGCTTACGGCCGCCACGGTCCTGATCGCCCACTCGATGCTGGCGGTTTTCAAATGGGACGAAACCACGCACGATTTTGGGAAAATCAAACAGGGAAAACCGGTTGTGGCCGAGTTCTCCTTCAAAAACCAGGGCGGGGCACCGCTGGTGATCACCAACGCCCGGGGCTCCTGCGGTTGCACGGGCGTCGATTATCCCAAAGAAGCCATCCTGCCCGGTAAAGCCGGAACGATCAAAGCCACCTTTAACGCGGCATCGGCCGGGGCTTTCAACAAAACCGTCACCGTCGAATCCAACGCCGAGGGCGGTACCAGCGTCCTGACCATCCGGGGCGAGGTGATTCCGTAATGAAAATAGGTTAAGGTTAGTAAACAACAACTACGAAGAATGAAAGGCCCGCTAAACTTTGATGTGTTTGGCGGGCCTTCGCGGTTTAAAAACCGGTTTTCAATACTTCATAATACCCAGTTCCTTTTCCACGGCCGAGCGGCCATCCTTCATCCAGGCCGGTTGGGGCGCATCTTTCAGGTAATAATTGAAGAACTGGTACATCCGGATGCTCAAATCTTTGGCGTTGTGCCGCTGGGTCAGGTTGTGATCTTCGCCGTTGTAGACCAGCAGCCAGGCCGGTTTGCTCAGGCGTCGCAGGGCCGAATAAAACTCGATGCTCTGGTACCAGGGCACGGCCCCGTCCTGGTCGTTGGCCATCAGCAGCAGGGGCGTCTGAATGCGGTTGGCGTAGAAAAGCGGGGAGCTTTCGATGTAGTTCATCGGTTTATCCCAGAGCGTTCCGCCGATGCGGCTCTGCGTTTTTTCGTACTGAAACATCCGGCTCATGCCCGTTCCCCAGCGAATGCCGCCGTAGGCGCTGGTCATGTTGGCGACGGGCGCTCCGGCCATCGCGGCTTTGAACAGGTTGGTCTTCGTGACAAGGTACGCGGTCTGATAACCACCCCAGCTCTGGCCCTGCAAGCCGATGCGGTCGCGGTCGACGAAGCCTTTTTCGATCAGGCTCAATACACCCGGAACGATGCAATCGTACGCATTCTGGCCCGGCATTCCGGTGGTGTACACGATGTCGGGAACGAACACCAGATAGCCGTTCGAGACGCAGTAGGCCATGTTGATCGTCGAGCGGCTGGGGGCCGGGGCCTTGTAGTCGTTCAGCGTTTCGGCGTTGCGCTCGTAATAATACACCAGCATCGGGTACTTCTTTTTCGGGTCGAAGTCGTCCGGTTTGTAGAGCAGCCCTTCCAGCCGGACGCCGTTGTTGCCCACCCAGTTGACCAGTTCGACGCTGCCCCAGCGAACGCTGTCCTGCTGCGGATTGATGCGGGTCAGTTGCTGCGGTTCAGCAAACGTTGTATCCGTTAAATACAGATTGATCGGTTCGCGGAAATTGCCTTTATGGAACGTCAGCGTTGGAGCGTGTTTCGCTTTCGACAAGCTGGCAAACCGGTAAGCGCCCTGCGCGAGCACCACCGGTTCGGCGGCTGGCTGGCTGATTGGTTTCCGCAAAATACCGGTCGATTTGTCTTTCTCCCAAAAGCCAGTCAGCCAGAGGTCACCGGTCAGGTCGATGTGCTTTTCATCCGGGTCAAGGTCGACGCGCCGAAGCCGAATGCGGTTTTTGCGGCCGTATCCCGCCGTCAGATTCACCGGTTTTTCCTGGCCAGTCGGATCAATTTTCCAAAGATCGAAGCGGTCGTAGATCAGCACGTAGCGGTCGTCTTTCGTCCAGCCTGCCGCGCCATAGCTGCCCGGTAGGTCGGGCGTGTCGTGTTCTTCGTCGAAAAACCGCACCGGGATGCCGCGCGTCAGGTCCAGGCGTTTACCTTCGGTAATCGACCAGGCCTGCCAGAGTGAATCCCGCTCGTTATACCACCAGGCGTAGCGGCCGCCGGGCGAGAGTTGGGCGTACGACACCCGAACGTCGTTCACAATCCGGTTTTTCTGGCCGGTTTTGGCGTTGATCAGGTACAGGTCCATTTGGCCGGGATCCCACATGCTGTTGATCTGATACGGTAAATTGCTCGTTCCCAGCCAGTACGGGTGATCGAACTTCGGGTCGATCTGCACATTCGGAATGTCGCGGTTGCCGAGTTGGGTGATGTTGCCGGTCGTCAGGTCGCAAACCGCCAGAAAACCGCGTTCTTTTTCCTGCTTCAACTGCTTGAGCTGCATGGGTTGGATGGTCGGATCGTTCCAACTCCAGATGTCAACTTTCACCCGCTCCTCGTCCAGTTGCGTCGAGTCCTTGATTGGCTTGGGTGGCAGGATGGAGGAGGCAAAATAGAGCCGTTTCCCATCGTCCGAAAAGTTCGGGGTGCGGTATTCGTTCACGTTCCAGCCTTTCGGATAGGCTTTCGTGAGCGTGTCGGCCAGCACGACGGTTTGTCCGCTTAATCCGGCAAATACCGGCGGGGCGTTCCGTTTTCGGGTTTTGCCGACTGCCAACGGAGCCAGTCGTTTGTAATACAATGCGTACGCCCGTACGTCGGCTTCGGCGCTGTCGGCCGTGGCCAGCCAGGCCAGTTGCGTGCCGGTTTTATCCACGGCGAGTCCTTTGTACACCTTGCGTTTCGAACTGGTGTCGATCAGCATTTCGTTTTGCGTGCGAGTGTTGAAGACAAACACACCGGCTTTTCGCAGGGTGTCGTTGACGGCATCTTTCGTGTAAAAAATGGTGTTGCCATTCTCCGAAACGGTTACGTTGGTCACATAGCGAAACGATTGCGTTGCGCCGGTTTCCAGGTTCAGCAGAATCAGGTCATCGCCTTTTGGTTTTTTGGCTGCAACGGATGCCCGGGTGCGGCTGGCGGGTTTGGCGCTCAGCGAATCTTTTTTGACGCCTTTTTCTTCCGTATGTTCCTGCAAAATTGCCGCCCATGAACCACTTTCCTTGGGTAGCATGTACGATTTGACGTTGGCGAACCCGATGCGGTTTCCGGTTTCCAGGTTAAACACCAGCAGGCTGTCTTTCGGCAACTGGTCGGGTTTTACTTTTTTCTTTTTAGCGGTTCGGGTGAGCCGGGCAGGCGCTTTCAGTCGCATGACCAGAAACCGGCTGTCGGGCGTAAACTGCGCCATATGGCCCCGTGCAAACACATACCGGCGCTCTGATTGAGTTTGTGGGGCCTTTGCGGACGGGCTAAAGCCCGCCGGTACGGTTGGTTTTCCGGCTTTGGCCTGCAGTTGATTGTCGGTTGTGGTTGGAGCCTTTAACGAACCGTTTCCCGACACCATAACGACTTCCAGAACCCCGTCGCCATCCTGCGGATCGATCTGGTAACAAAGCCATCGTCCATTGTTGGAATGTTTTTCAAACCGGACGCTTTGCCAGCGGTCGTAGTCGGTGTGGGTCAAAGGCCGTTTGGGTTGTTGAGCAAACAGGATAGTAGGTACTAAAACAAAAAAACAATGCAGAAGAAAAGCGCAGCAACGCATAGATGAAGGGGGTTAACAACTGACCAAGTTACAAAAAATACAACAGTCTTGAACTTGGATTACACAGATTCGAGGATTAAAGGGATTCGCTACCGCAGTCTTTTATATCCCAGCTAATCTTTTAATCCGCGTAATCCAGGTTCAAGACTATTTTTTGGAAATAAAAGAATGTTCGTTTATTTTTGCTGCACATGAGATTACGCGACGAAGCAAAAGAACGGGCGATTCGGGAAAAAGCCATTAAGATGATCGTAGAGGAGGGTCTCGACGGACTCAGCATGCAGAAACTGGCGAAGGCTGCAGGGGTTTCACCGGCCACGATTTACATCTATTTTAAAGATCGGGAAGATCTGATCATGCAACTTTATTTCGAAGAGTCGATGCGCATGAGTGAGATCACGCTGAACGGCTTCAATCCAGACATGCACTTTGAGGAAGGGTTGCGGATTCAGTGGAAAAACCGGATTCGCTATTGCCTGGACAACCCGCAACGCATGCAGTTCATGGAGCAGATGCGACACTCGCCTTTTCACGAAAAGTTTCGACAGGAGGTCAACAACCCGTTCATCTCGGCCATGCGGACGTTTGTCAGGAACGCCATCCGTCGGAATGAACTGGCTAGATTGCCGGTCGAAGTCTACTGGTCGCTGGCGTTTGCACCGCTTTACCAACTGGTCAAATTCCACCTGTCGCGGCACGGTTTACCCGAAACGGGCAACTTTGAACTAACGGACGACCTCATTGAACAGGCGCTCGAACGCGTCATCAAAGCGCTGAAACCCTGATCATTCCGAATTGTCACACAAATACACCTGAACATGCAAATTGCTGAAACCAAAACCGCCTTCACCGCCTACGAAAAAGCCATCATTGGTATGCTGGCTTTCATCCAGTTTACGGTTATCCTGGATTTTATGGTCTTGTCGCCCCTGGGCGCTCAGTTGATGCAGGAACTGAACATCTCCACGGCACAATTCGGCTGGGTGGTGTCGGCTTACGCCTTTAGCGCCGGGTCGGCGGGGTTGCTGACGGCCGGTTTTGCCGACCGCTACGACCGTAAAAAGCTGCTGCTGTTTTTCTACAGCGGTTTTGTGCTGGGCACGCTGCTGTGCGGCATTGCGCCCGACTACCACTTTCTGCTCATCGCCCGCATTGTAACCGGTATTTTCGGGGGTGTGATTGGTTCGATTGGCTTTGCGATCATCACCGATTTGTTTGCGTTTCAGGTGCGGGGCCGGGTCATGGGCGTGGTGCAGACGGCTTTTGCCGCCAGTCAGGTGCTGGGAATTCCGCTGGGGCTGTACCTCGCGAATACGCTCGGCTGGCACGCACCGTTTCTGTTAATCGTTGGCGTTAGTGTCGTGGTCGGCATTGCGATTGTGATTTACATGAAACCAATTACGGCCCATCTGAAGCTGCAATCCGAACGCAACCCGTTTCAGCACCTGCTGCACACGGTTTCGCGACCGAGCTACCTGCGCGGTTTTGCCAGCACGACCCTCCTGGCAACGGGCGGTTTTATGTTGATGCCGTTCGGCAGCGCCTTCGCGATTCATAACCTGGGCATCGCGCAGACCGATTTACCGCTGATTTACATGGTCACAGGCGTTTCGGCCATCCTCATCGGCCCGCTAGCCGGGAAGCTCAGCGACCGCATCGGCAAGTTTCCGTTGTTTTTCTACGCGTCGATCTGGGGCATGGCGGTCGTGATTTTTTACTGCAACCTGGGCATTACCCCGCTCTGGGAGATCATGGTAATCAACGTGTTGTTGTTCGCCGGTATTTCGGCCCGGATGGTGTCGTCGTCGGCCCTGGTGTCGGGCGTGCCGGACCCGCAGGACCGGGGCGCGTACATGGGCGTCAACTCCTCGGTCTCGCAGGTTTCCGGCGGGATTGCCTCGATGGTTGCCGGATTAATTGTGGTACAAGCCGCCGATGGTTCGCTGGAGCGGTACGACTGGCTCGGGTATATTGTAGCCGCTACGATGGCCATCACGATTGTGATGATGTACGGGATCAATCAGTATATCAACCGAAAACAGGCGGCTGAGGCTGCGCAGAAGGTAACGACGTACGGCGGGTAAAGCGGGTCTACCCCGCTACCAACTCCGCCACGCCAACGCAGTAATCCGCAGCCCCGTAGTAGACCAGAATCCGGCCGTCGGGCGTCTGCACCCAACCATTGCTGAACACCACGTTCGGAAAAAAACCGACACGCTCCCAGTCGAGTTCGGGCGTCAGCAACGGAGACGTCGAGCGGTCGAGCAGGCGGGTGGGGTCGTTGCGGTCGAGCAGAGCTAGCGCCAGCGCGTATTCGTGATCGACGCTCGCGCCGTGGTAACACACCAGCCAGCCTTCGTCGGTCAGCATGGGTTCGGGGCCGGCCCCGATTTTCAGGTGTTCCCAGTCGGTTCCGGCGGCTCCGAACACAAACCGGTGATCACCCCAATGCACACCGTCCGGCGAACGGGCGATCCAGACCGACGGTTTTCCGATGTCCGATACCATCGGGCGGTGCAGCATATAGTAGTAGCCATTGATTTTTTCAGGAAACAGGCAGGCGTCCTTGTTCGGGGGCGGAATGACCATGCCTTTTCGTTCGAAGGTCACAAAATCCTTCGTCACAATCAGCCCGACTCCGGGGCCATTTTCCGAAACCGCCGTGTAGGTAATCCAGTATTGCCCCTCCAGAACCGTTATCCGGGCATCCTCCACGCCAAACGACTCGTCGGCGCGTTCAGGAAAAATGAACGGTTTTTCGTCGACCGTAAAGTGAAGGCCATCGCGGCTGCGGGCCAGCCGGAGGTGGCTGAGCGAGGTCAAATACACCTGATCGTCAATCGGAACCACGCGCGGGTCGTAGTCCCCTTCCGGTTCCGGAAAGGTTTTGATCATCAGTTGAAAATGGCCGTCCAACTCCTTCACGATCGGCACCTGAATTTTTCCGGCCTGGGTTTCCACCGCTTCGGCCACCCGGAGCAGAAGAATAATTTCGTCGCCCAGTCGGCAGGCTGCAGGGTTGAAGGCCCCCATTACCTGAAATTGCGGATGCGACGGTTTTACGTCGGAAGCGGTTAAAATCGGGTGGTCCGTGAGTCGCCGGAGTTGGTACGGTTTCATCGGTAACGGGTGGCAGTGATGTACGATTTAACCGGAATGGGTTGCGGTTTTACGGATTGAACGTACGAATTCAGGATATTAACGATGATTTCGGTCATATACTCCCGTTTGTTGAAAACAATATCATGCCGGTTTTCGGGCAGCAGAAACTCTTTGGATTGTGCATTGATCAGGTGCGAACGACCAAAGGAAACGTTCGTGGGGAACACCAGATCGTCGCGCTGGCCGTGGAGAAACGTAACACTGGCTTTGATTTTAGGCCAGTCGGGCAGAATTTCGGTGAGCGCTTTCCGATGAGCCAGCTTCTCGTCGTTGGCCAGCCGCAACAGGGGCGGCACCAGCCAGCGAAGGGGTGGTTGATCCACGACGTGGCTGATGGGATAGGTTCTTTCCAGACCGGGACCCAGCGCCGACGATACAAAGACCACATGGTCGATTATATTGGGGTTGTTCATCGCCAGCCGGGCCGACACCGATCCGCCGTAGGACGAACCGACGATCATAAAGTAGGCCGCCTTCTTATAGCGCTCAATCAGGGGCTGCAGGAGTCGGGCTTGTTTGATAATCGACGTTTCGACCCGCCCGAAGTCCGAGTACCCGTACCCGGGTCGATCGACGGCCACCAGCCGGGCGCGATTTAGGAGGGTCGTATCCTTGAAAAAATTGGTAAAAAACGACAACGAGCTGGGAGCACCATGAACGAACAACACCACCGGCAGTGAGTCGCGTCCCGGTTCTTCAGTAGCCATGTACCGGATGGTTCGGTCGCCGACGGTGTACCGGTGAATCACCGGCTGAACCGGGGCATCGCGAAATTTTTCGGCTAGTTCGGCATCACTGTCCCGTGATTCAATCCAGTGCGCTGCGGTCAGCAGACCGGCAAAAACAACAAGAATTACGATAAATGCCCAGCGAAGGACGCGCAAAAATAATCTCATACTCCTAATAAAACCCCAATCTTTCTTAAGGTTTAACTAAATCCAACCAGAAAGAGTTTGGACTTCTGCTTTCCGTTGCCCGAATGCGGGGCGTCGCAAACAATCCGGTCGGGCAACGGTTACGAAAGAAACCGCATAGACAACTGCATGGAAGAGCTGCCAAAAACTGACGAAGAAATTCATCGTGATGCCATTGGGCTGGAAACGAAACCGGAGTTGATGAATCCGGCCGACAACCCGCAGGAAGATCCCGGCGATTCGCTCGAACCCGAACCTGGCACGGACACGCATGATACCGAACCGGGAACCGGCCTCGCGATTGAGAATGCCGGTTCCCGATGATGGGGGAACCTTATCGGTGCAGAATCACCCGACTGCTGTGGGTTTGCTGCCCGGTTTTGAGCTGAATAATATACAGTCCATTTGCCTGTTGAACCAGGTCAAATGTTTCCTGCTGAACCTGCCCGGTTCCTACAACCGGCCGGGTGTGCAGCGATCGCCCGGCTGCATCTGTCACCCGAAGCTGGGCTTTCTGGCTTTCGGCTAACCAAAACCGGGCGACAACATGCCCATTCGTTGGATTCGGCGTTACCGTTAAACCGACAAGCGGCTCGTTGGCCGGGAGGGATTCTTGGCCGATTCGCTGGTTGGGGGAACAGGTCAGCGTTTTGGGCGACCACATCAGGACGTACGAATTCCCGTAAACACGCCCCCAAATCGTACGGGGCTGCCCGGTTTTCAGGCTCGACGGAACCACAAACGAGTACCCGTGAACGCCATTGCCCTTCCCGGCATTTTTCAAATCTTCGCGGTAGATATTGGCTGAAGTGGTGCCCACCGATTTGGCGGTAGCGAGCGTATTGCCCTCCAGAAACTCAACCGTAACGGCCGCGTTGGGTTGATCCCGGTTCCAGACCCAGCCTGCAAAAATACCGCAATCGACCACATCCAGAAACCCTTCAAAATTGCCAGTCACAACCGGGGCATTCACCGTGAGTGAAAGGGTCAGGTTGGTTCTTGCACTTTTATTATCCGTCGCAGAATAGGTCAATGTATGTGTACCGGAAGCCGTTGGCGTTCCGCTGATGGTCCGGTTGCCGGTATTGAAAGACAGCCCACCGGGAAGCCCCGTCAGGCTATAGGTCAAGGGGCCGTTTTCCGGATCAGTGAATGCGGCCAAAGTCGTTGTAAAGGCCTGGCCCACTGTGGCCGTCAGCGGACCGATGCCGGGGGCTACCGGCGCTCTGTTGGCAGGGGCCGGATTTGTAACTGTGATAACAACGGTCGTCGATGCCGTCGTTTTGCCATCGTTTGCGGTGTAGATCAGACTATAAGAACCGGTTTGCGTGGGTGTGCCGCTGAGGGTGCGATTGCCGGTATTGAACGACAAACCGGGTATGGTGCCGGTCAGGCTGTAGATCAGGGCATCGTTGTCAGCATCGGTGAAAACTGGTAGCGTTGTAGCAAAGGCTTGCCCGGTGGTAGCGCTGAGTGGGCTAAGCATGGGGGCAACGGGGGGACGGTTGACAGGCGGTGGGGGTGTGGTTGTGCCCTCGCAGGTTAAGGTTTTGGGAGCCTGCCGCAGCACATAGGCGGTGCCTTCGACCCGCGCCCAGATCGTATGGGTTTTGTTGTCTTTCAAACTTTCGGGAACCGCAAAGCTGTAACTGTGATTGCCATTTCCTTTGTTGGCATTTTTCAGATCCTGCCGAAAAACGTCGGCCAGGATGGTGCCGATGCGGGTGGCGGTGTTGAGTGTGGCTCCGTCGAGAAATTCAACAGTCAGCGGCAGATTGGGTTTATCGCGGTGCCAGACCCAGCCCGAGAAGACCTCACAGTTGACTGTCGACAGGTAACCGTCGTAACCGGCCAGACTCAGAGCGGTTGATGAGGTAGCTTCCGATACAATCAGGCTAACGGAGGTTCGGGCCGTCAGGTTCTGGTTGTCAGCGGCCGCATACGTCAGGCTGTACGTGCCGGTGGTTGCGGGCGTTCCATTCAGTACCCGGTTTCCGGCGTTGAATGCCAAACCGGGCACGGTGCCTGTCAGGCTGTAGGTCAGCGGACCATTTTCGGGATCAGTAAAAACCGGCAGCGTCGTGCTGAACGTCTGGCCGACCGTGGCCGTCAGGGAGACGCTGGCCGGAGCAACGGGCGGCTGATCAACCGGAGCCGGATTTTCAATCAGGAGTGCGACGACCGTCGATGCCGTCGTTTTGCCATCGTTAGCGGTGTAGGTCAGACTGAACGAGCCGACCTGAGTAGGCGTTCCGCTCAGCGCCCGGTTTGAGGGATTGAACAACAGACCCGGTACGGTTCCGCCCAACGTGTAGGTAAGGGCATCGTTGTCGGGATCGGTGAAAACCGGCAGCGTCGTGCTGAACGTTTGCCCGGTGATGGCGCTCAAAGAAGCGATTGTTGGCGCTACCGGTGAACGGTTGGGGGCAGGTGGGGGCGTGGTTGTACCTTCGCAGGTCAGCGTTTTGGGAGCCTGCCGCAGCACATAGGCGGTGCCTTCGACCCGCGCCCAGATCGTATGGGTTTTGTTGTCTTTCAAACTTTCCGGAACCGCAAAGCTGTAGCTGTGATTGCCATTTCCTTTGTTGGCATTTTTCAGATCCTGCCGAAAAACGTCGGCCAGGATGGTGCCGATGCGGGTGGCGGTGTTGAGTGTGGCTCCGTCGAGAAATTCAACGGTCAGCGGCAGATTGGGTTTATCACGGTGCCAGACCCAGCCCGAGAAGACCTCACAGTTGACCGTCGACAGGTAACCATCGTAACCGGCCAGACTCAGGGAAGGTGGGGTGGCGGCATCGATGACCGAAACCGTGACCGAGGTGCTGGCCGATAGATTCTGGTTGTCGGTGGCCGCATACGTCAGGCTGTACGTGCCGGTAACTGTCGGCGTTCCGCTCAGAGTCCGATTGCCGGTATTGAACGACAGGCCCGGCACCGTTCCGCTCAACGTATAGGTTAATAGACCATTTTCGGGATCGGTAAAAACCGGCAGGTTCGTGGTAAGAGCCTGTCCTACGGTGGCTGTCAGCGAGATAGTGGATGGTGCAACGGGCGGCTGGTTGACCGGGATCGGATTGCTCACGCTAATTGTGAGGGTTGTTGAAGTCGTAACTTTGCCGTCATTGGCCGCATAGGTCATCGTAAAAGAACCGGCCTGGGTCGGTGTTCCGCTTAGGGTCCGATGGCCAGTGCTGAAGGTCAAACCGGGTACCGCGCCGGTCAGGCTGTAGGTCAACGGATCGTTGTCGGCATCGGTGAAAACCGGCAGGGTGGTGCTGAACGCTTGCCCGGACACCGCCGTTAAGGAAGCAATAACCGGAGGGACCGGCGGCTGGTTGACGGGCGGGGGTGTCGCCGTTCCCTCACAGGTCAGCGTTTTTGGGGACCATTTTAAGACATAACCCCCTTCGGCCCGGCCCCAGATCGTGTGCGGTTTATTGTCTTTCAGACTTTCCGGGACCAGAAACCGGTAACCGTGGGCACCGTTGCCTTTGTTGGCATTTTTCAAATCCTGACGGTAGATGTCGGCCAGCGCCGAGCCAATGAGCGTAGCCGTTTCGACAGCAGCTCCTTCCAGAAACTCGACGTTGAGGGCCAGATTGGGCTTGTCACGGTTCCAGACCCAGCCCGTAATGCTGTCGCACCGAACTTTGTCCAGATAGCCTTCGTAGCTGCCGAGGTTAGCCGTGATCACAAGGGATAAAACCGCCGTCGTGGATGCCCCCTGCGGATCGGTGGCTTTCGCAGTCAGCGGAAACGTACCGGCCTGCGTGGGCGTTCCGCTCAGCACACGGGTTTGCGCGTTGAAACTTAGCCCGGCCACGGTGCCACTGAGGGCATGGGTAACAGTACCACCTTCGGGGTCGGTAAAAGCCGGAATGGTATAGGAATACGCTTTGTTGATCTGACCGGCGGGCGGATTAAAACCGGGGGCCACGGGCGGACGGTTTTCGTACTCCTCAGGTGTTGAAAGAAATTCGTATGAACCGGAGCCTACCTGAAAAAGCGCCCGGCCATCTTCCATGCGCAGAAAGGTGACACCGTCTGCCTGGTCGGCGGGTTGGTTGCCTTCCCGCACTGACGCCAGATTATTGGCCGGTACGGCCACGAGTGCGGTTGTGTTGCCCGGAACTGTGATTTTCCAGCGGAATTGTTGATCGCTGACCGTCCATTCACTGGCAACAGTGCCATAGGCCGACGCAAATGTAGAACTAACCCGGTTCAGGTTTCCGGTCGGAACCGGCCGCATCACGATGGATTTAAAGCCGGGATCACCCGCTTTAATACCCGCCAGGTTTTCGTATAACCAGATGGGCATGTCGCCCAGCAACATGACGTGATTGTAGGAGTTCATGAACGACGGGGCGCGGTTTCCGTTCCATAATTCCCAGGTTGTCGTCGCGCCGTTTTGAACCATGTAGCCCCAACTGGGGTAAGCCGTGTTCGTCGCCAGCCGGTACGCCAGATCGGCCCGCCCGTTGGTGGTCAGGGTTCGCATGAGCCACTGTGTTCCGACGACACCCGTGCTGATGTGGCCGTTGTATTTGCCTTCGATGACGGCCGTGATCTGGTTGAAAACAGCGGTTTTGCGATCGTCCGGCACCAGTCCGCAGGCCAGCGCCACCACGTTGGCCGTCACGGTATTGTTGCTGTATTGATTGGTCGCCGTATTCAAAAACTGCTGATTAAACGCCGTTCGCACCAACGCAGCGCGGCTGCTGAATGACGTCTGATCCGCTACATTGCCGGTCAAAACCGCAAACCGTTCCATGACCTTCAACACATAATAATAATAGGCGGTATTGAGCAGGGTTCCATCGGTTTTCCGGGCCGGATCTTCGGATTTGGTCAGGAACATCGATTCCGGGGGCAAGGCCCAGTCGCCATACTCATCGGCTTCCTGGATGTAGTCGTTGCTGAATTTTTCGAGGTAAGTCACCCATTTTTTCATCGACGCGTAATGCTTCCGAATCGGCTCGTCATCGCCAAATTGCTCGTACAACATATTGGCAATGAGTACATAGGCCGACGGCCAGGTGACGCTGGGGGTGTTGTACTTCCAATAGGTTGGGACGATATCCGGGATGCCGCCGTCCGGTTTCTGAGCGCTCTCGATGTCGTCCAGCCATTTGGCATACAGGCTTTGATTGCCGTATAGAAAACTTTCGCCCGTCGACACCATCGCCCGGTCGCCGAGCCAGCCCTGCCGTTCGTCGCGCTGCGGGCAGTCGGTCGGAATACCCCGGTAATTCCCCCGCACCGACCAGACGGCGTTATGGTAAATCTTGTTGAGTAAGTCGTTCGAGGTTGTGAACGTACCGGTTTGCGGCAAATCGTCGTGAACGATCCGACCTTCAAGCGTCTCCGTAGTGGGCGTACCCGGAAAACCGGTCAGTTCGATGTAGCGAAAACCGTGGTACGTAAACCGTGGTTCCCAAACTTCCTCGCCCGAGCCTTTCAGCGTGTATACATCCTTGGCTTCGGCGGTGCGGAGATTGTCGGTCGCCAGGCTACCGTCGGTGTTGAGGGTTTCGGCAAACCGCATCGTGACCTGCGTTCCGCGTGCTCCTTGAACCGTTAGCCGCGTCCAGCCGACCATGTTCTGCCCCATGTCAATGATGTACTTTCCGGGTTCGAGTTGCCGCACCGATACGGGTTTCAGGGTCTGAACAACCCGGATGGGCGGGTTCATCTGGGCTTCGAGCCGACTAGCCGGAGCGTTGACAACCTGGGCGGTTAGCCAGTTGCTGGCGTCGTAGCCGGTTTTGTCCCAGTTGGTCAATTCCCGCGTGGCGTCGTATTCTTCGCCGTCAAACTCGTTGTTGGCCCGGATGGGTCCGTCGGCGGTTACTTTCCAGGAATTGTCGGTGACAATCGTTTCGGTCGAGCCGTCGGTATACGTGACTTCCACCTGTAAACGAAGTTTTGGATAGCCGTAATGCGTGGTCGCCGGTACCTTCGGCTGGGCCACCCGTACCGCGAAATACCGCCCATTGCCGAGGGTTACTCCAAACGCGTTGTCGCCGGTTTTCAAATAGTCGGTTACATCAAGAGTATTATACAGCACCCGCTTGTCGTATTCGGTCGGACCCGGAGCCAAAACCGCGTCGCCGACTTTCCGGCCATTGAGTGCTAACTCGTACAGGCCCACCCCGCTGACGTAGGCGGTGGCCTTTTTAATCGGTTTTGACAAATTTGCCTGTTTCCGGAAATACCGGGCCGACAAGCGGGTGTTGACCGCCCGGGGCGCATCCCAGTCGAATGCCTGCTCCAGCCCGATCCACTGGGCCGTCCAGTCTGTGGCTTTCATCAAGCCCATCGACCAGCTGGCGGGCTGGCTCCAGACGGATTCCACGCCGTCTTTGCTCCGGATTTTAACTTTCCAGTAACAAACCTGGCGGCTGCTGAGGGCCGAACCGCCGTACGGTATCCATTGCGAACGGTCGCTGTTTACTTCGCCTGAATCCCAAAGGTCGCCCTGGTTCTGGCTGAGTTTGTCCAGGGACGAAGCCACCAAAATCTGGTATTTCGCCTGTTGCAGGTTGCGCTGGTTGCTGGTCAGAATCCAGCTTAGTCGGGGGCTTGGTTTGTCGAGCCCCTCCGGATTGGTCAGGTTTTCGGTTCGCAACGCCGTGATGGCAATCGTTCGTTGGGCCAGGGTAGGGAAGGAGAACCAAAGAAAAAAGGCGTAGAAAGTCCACTTCATAGAGGTGTATTGGGAGATAGGATGCCGTTGAGTTTAGTGGTGAACAGGTGTTTGAGCGTAATAAGTTGACGATAATCAGACACTTGATTCCACTCGGAAATTCAGAGGAATCTCTAACAATAGTTATTCCAAAATTTGTAACCGAAAAGTAAATACGGCAAATTGTTTACGTAGATTGGATTAGATGCCTTTTTTGATGCCCTGAGATCACAATTAATTATGGAAATATCAATATAGAAAAATAGGTAATATTTGGAAAAGACGTCCACATTAATTGGCTGATCAGATTTAATTAGCAGACAATTGGAAAGCGTTGGAGAACCCGTGTAGGTTGTTAAGGTGGGTTAAACCGGCCTTGTTACAGCCTGACAAAGGGGTTGTTTTTTTTCTCATGCCCGATGGTGGTCGGCTGCGCGTGGCCGGGATAAACCGTGTAGTCGTCGGGTAGGGTGTAGAGCTGGGTTCGGATGCTGTGGATCAGGGTGTCGTAATCAGAAAGCGGAAAGTCGTACCGGCCGATGCTGCCCCGGAACAGCACATCGCCCCCGATCACGAAGCGGTCGGCGTGGTTGACAAACGCAACGTGGCCCGGCGCATGACCCGGCACAAACCGCACTTCCAGTTCGGACTTTCCAAACGAAATACGCTGACCGGCTTCCAGAAAATGATCGACATCGGTTTCTTCATACGTCATGATGCCGAAATGCGGGGCCATAATCGGCGCTGAACGCAAAACCGGCAGATCGGCGGGGTGGAGATACAGTTCAATTTCGTATTGCCGTTTGACGAAGGCATTGCCCAGAATGTGATCGATGTGGGCATGGGTATTCAGTAGTTTGCCCGGTTTTAGCTTATTCTGCTCGATAAAACCGCTGAGTTCCGCTCGTTCCCGCGTATCGTAGCAGCCGGGGTCGATGATGACCGCTTCGCCGGTTTCATCGTAAAGGACATACGTATTTTCGGCAAGTGGACTAAACACAAACGACTGAACTCGGACCATGATTAGAAAGTCGGGTTAGAGGAGCAGAAAAAGACTCGGTTTTTTGTGCAGATCGGGCACCTGGGTTTTCCATTCCCGAATGCTGAGGGTCCGAATGAGTTCATCGTCGGCGGTCAGGTGGCAGGCGATGCACAGGCGGGTTTCGGGGTGGCAGGTAGCCAGCAGATCGGCCAGCAAAGCGTTGTTGCGGTAGGGTGTTTCCATGAAAATCTGCGTTTGATCGCGTTTACGCGCGTCCTGCTCCAACTGCCGGATTTGCTGAAGCCGGGCCGGTTTTTCAATGGGAAGATACCCGTGAAAGGCAAACGACTGCCCGCTCATCCCCGACGCCATCAGCGCCAGCAGAATCGACGACGGCCCCACCAGCGGCCAAACCCGCCAGCCCATCTGATGGGCCAGCCGAACCGCCACCGCCCCCGGATCGGCTACCCCGGGGCAGCCTGCTTCCGACAAAATACCGGCGTCCTGCTGCTCTAGCAGCAAACGCCGGAGTTGCCCGGCGGTTTCGGTTTCGGGCGTATCCTTGTTTAACTCGTAAAAGGTCAGCTCATCGATCACGACCCCGGTTTTCAGGCTACTGATGAACCGCCGGGCCGTTCGGACGTTTTCGACAAAAAATACCTTCGTCTGCCCGACCACCGCCCGGATTTGCGGAGACAAAACCTGCTCGGCAGTATTTTCGGCCAAAACCGTAGGAATCAAGTACAAACTAGGCATGAGGGAGTGATGAGTTATGAAGTAAGAGTTAAGAGTTGCTTCGCCACTTTATGGGAAACGGCGGAGCCAACTCATAACTCTTAATTCATAACTCATAATTCTTTAAAAATCGCATGAGGACTTCGACGAATTCGGTCGGTTTTTCGGCCTGGACCCAGTGCCCGGCGCCCTCGATGGCTTCGACGGTGCTGTTGGGGAAAATCTGGGCAATTTCGGGCAAATCTTTGTCTTTGATATACCGCGATTCGGCACCCCGGATGAATAAGGTGGGTTCCGTGATGGTGCGGACATAATGCAGCGCCTGTCCGATGCCTTCTAGCTCTTCCTCGATAACGGGCAAATTCAACCGCCAGTCGAACGCGCCGTCGTCGGTCCGAAACAGGTTTTTCAGCAGGAATTGTCGAACGGCGAGACTGGGCTCGTACTGGCTCAGAATGTCATCGGCTTCGTTCCGGCTTGTAATTGTTTTCAGATCGATCGCTTTCAGGCCGCGAATCAGTTCGGCATGATGGATCGGATAGGATTTGGGCGCAATATCGACCACGACCAACCGGCTGAATTGGCCCGGATAATTCATCGCAAATTGCATCACGGTTTTCCCACCCATCGAATGGCCGATGAGGATGGGTTTTTCCAGTTGGTGATCGACAATAAACTCTTGTAAATCAGCCGCCATGGCATCGTAGTTAAAAACTTCGCTACGCGGGGATCGGCCGTGGTTTCGCTGATCGACCAGAAAAACCCGGTAATTGTGGTCGGCAATGGTTTTCGAAATGGTCAGCCAATTGTCGGACGAGCCGAAAACCCCGTGCAGAATGATGATGGGCGTACCGGTTTCGCCGGTTTGTCGGAAAAAAAGTTTCATAGGCGTACTTTCGTACCCACGGACTTTAGTCCGTGTTTTACGCTCAAAAACTCAAGTATTTAGCCAAAAACACGGACTAAAGTCCGTGGGTACTACATGGGTACGCAAAGTAAATCATTTATTGCGGGAAATTGCTTGCGAAAGAAGGTTAAGTCCCCGGATTATCGCACATAAACGGCTTTTTCACCAATTTCAATCAGGTGCCCGAATGATTTCAGGTGGAGTTTGTTTTCGAAGGCAACCTGCTCAAATTCAGTGGCACTGCCCGAATCGATGGCGATCAGCAAGCCGCCATTGGCCTGCGGGTCGGCGAGCAGAAACCGTTGGGAGTCGGAAAGCTCATTGGTTTTCCCGGCAAACCGTTCCGCATTGCGGTAGGTGTCATTGGGAATACAGCCCTCCGCCAGCCAGGCATCGGTTTCCGGTAAAACCGGCATTTTGTGGAAGTCGATTTCGGCGCTCAGGCTGCTGCTTTCGGCCAGGTCGATGAGGGCACCCAGAAGACCGGCATCCGTCACGGGCGCGAGGGCTTTGACGTAGGGGAGCTTACCCAGAAACACTCCGAAGGTATTCAGGCAGGTCATCTGATTCAGAAGAAATTCTACACTTTCCGGGCGTAGGCGTTCTTGCCGGTAGGCCGTACTCAGGATACCCGTTCCAAGCGGTTTGGTGAGATACAGGCAATTGCCGGCCGTAGCGGTACTCAGTTGTTTCAGGTGATTCAATCGCACTTTCCCCGTCACCGACAGCCCCAAATACGGTTCCGGACTTTCGATCTGATGGCCGGATGCCAGCGGTACGCCGGCTTCGGCGCAAAGTTGATGGCTTCCTTCCAGTACCTGCCCGGCCCATTCGGTCGGGAGGCCCTCAGCAGGCCAGCCCAGCACGGGGGCGACCAGCAATGGTACTCCGCCCATCGCATAAATGCGACTCAGAGCCTGGGCGGAAGCGATGCGTCCGAAATCATACGGATTGTCTGTCATCGGAATCGAGAAATCCGTGAGGGCTAACAACACTTCCCCATGACCGATTTCGAGTACGGTGACTCCCTCGGCGCTATCGGGTCCAAGAAGCAAATGTGGGAAAACCGGGGTAGGAGCCGGTTGCCCGGAAGAAGTATCCGGTACAATTTTTTGGATCGGAAGGGTTGTTTCGCTGAAATGAGCCAGTTTGTATATTTCCGTTTGTTGAATCATGTCCGTAGAAGTTATAACCACTGAATAACTTTCCTTTTTACTCTACTGAAAGATACGTATAAAGGTTCGAAAACTTGCAAGCTATACGTCGCAGCAGGTCTGAAATGATGCGTATAAATATCTGAATAGTAGAATTTTAACTTGAATTGTTACAAGAAAATGATGGGTATGACCATTTCCTTAACAAAAAATTAATACGTGGAAATTGAACGATAAAAACAGATTTATGGAGTTTTCGCAGAAAGCTTGATTGTAAATTTGTTGTTTTGGTACTTTCCTAAGAACCTGGACTTGAGTGAGAAAAAAAAATGTCGTTTCTTTGTGTTGAACTGTACTAAGTTTCGGAGACACTTCAAACCAAATTTAACCAAATCGTCCATTTTTTATGAACAGAAAATTACAATCTGTCTACCTGCTGACATTACTCTGCGGACTGGCATTGGCCCTGTTGAGCGGAAGTAATGCCCAGGCACAGGTAACCTCTTCTTCCATTGCGGGTCTGGTGAAAGACCAGAAAGGTGATGGGCTTCCCGGTGCTACGGTGATTGCGGTGCATACTCCCTCGGGTACACGCTACGGAACCGTCACCAACAATGAAGGCCGGTATACGTTCCCGAACGTTCGCGTCGGTGGCCCCTATACCGTAACCGCTACGTTTGTCGGATTTAAAGAACAGGCAAAACAAGGCATTCAAGCCAGCCTGGGAACGGCCGCCAACGTCGATTTCGAAATGGCCGACGAGAGTACTCAATTGTCGGAAATCGTAGTTTCCGGCAACCGGACGGATATTTTTAGTTCCGACCGAACCGGGGCAGCCGCTTCGTTCGGACGGGAAACCATCAACTCCATCCCGACGATAAACCGGACACTGACGGATGTCACAAAATACAATGCCTACGGAAACGGACAATCGTTTGCCGGTCAGGATCCCCGTTTCAACAACTTTACCATCGATGGTTCGGTGTTCAACAACGGTTTTGGTCTGGGTAGCTCGGCCCTGGCCGGGGGCCGGACCGGTACGACGGCCGTTTCGCTCGACGCCATCGACCAGCTTCAGGTGAACGTCGCGCCGTTCGATATTCGCCAGTCCGGTTTTACGGGTGCGGGCATCAACGCCGTAACCCGTTCGGGAACCAACGAATTTTCCGGCTCGGTCTACCATTTGTTCCGGAACAACAGCCTGGTGGGTAAAGAGGCCGATGGAGTGGAGATCACACCGAAACCCAACATCAACGAGAAAACGTACGGCTTCCGGTTGGGCGGTCCGATTATCAAAAACAAACTGTTCTTCTTCGTCAACGGCGAAATGTTCAAGAGTAGCTCGCCTGCCTTGCTCTGGAGCCTCGACCGGGGGGGCAGTGGCACGCAGGTGTCGCGCGTTACGCTGGCCGACATGCAGGATCTGTCGCAGTTTATGCAAACCAACTTCGGCTATAACCTGGGCGCCCTGGACAACTTCAACAACGAAGTGAACAGCATCAAGGGCCTGATTCGTCTGGATTACAACATCAACGACCAGCACAAACTGTCGGTCCGGTATTCGCACCACAACTCGGATTCGGATCAGATTATCAGCAACAGTAACAGCAGTAACACGGCCGGGAACGGAAACCGGACAAATAGCGCCTTCGCTATTTCGCCGGAAAATTCGGGCTATATCATTGCCGATAATACCCGTTCACTGGCGGCTGAGCTGACCTCGAACTTTGGTGGGAAATTTGCCAACAACCTGATTGTTACCTACAACAAGCAGTTGGAAGACCGGACGTACAAGGCTAGTCTGTTCCCGACCATCGACATCCTGAAAGACGGAAGTACCTACACCTCCATCGGTTTCGATCCGTTTACGCCGAACAACAAGCTGAACTACTCGACGTTCAACATCACGAACAATTTCAGCTATTTTGCCGGCAAACATACGCTCACGGCCGGTCTGGTGTACGAATACTACACGTCGAACAACGTCTTCTTCCCGTCGTCCAATGGTGTTTATGTATACAACTCCATCGACGACTTCAAACAGGCGGCTTTAGCGTCAATCAACAACCCCGGCGCAACGACTTCTCCTGTAACGGTAGCCCGGTACAACCTGCGGTATTCGCTGATTCCGGGCGGGGGCGAACCGTTACAAACTCTGAAACGGGATCTCTACAGCGCCTACATCCAGGACGAATTCCAGGCTACGCCGAACTTCAAATTGACACTGGGGCTGCGTGGTGACCTGTTCAACTACGACAACAGCACCGCCGAGGACTTCAACAACCCGATTGTGGCTGGTCTGACTTTCAGGAATGAAGACGGAGAAGATTACAAAATTACGACCGGAACGTTCCCGAAACCGCGTCTGCTGCTATCCCCCCGTCTGGGCTTCAACTGGGATGTGAAAGGCGACAAAACGACGCAGGTTCGCGGGGGAAGCGGTATTTTCGTTTCCCGGATTCCGGAAGTACTGGTATCCAACCAGTTGGGGAACAACGGGGTGAACACGGCGGTGATTAACGTGACGAATACGACGGCGTATCCGTTCGTGACTGATCCGAGCCAACTTCCGGCTGCCGTTCGTCCGCCCGATCCGACGACGGTTAACCTGGCGGCCTTACCGCCTTACGTCATCAACGCATCGGATCAAAACCTGAAATATCCGCAAATCTGGAAAACTAACCTGGCCGTCGATCAAAAACTGCCCTGGGGCCTGATCGGAACGCTGGAATTTGTCTATAACAAAAACCTCCAGGCCCTTCGGTATATCGATGCCAACCTGAGAGGGCCGAGCGGCCGGACGCTGACCGGTCCGGACAACCGTCCGGTATTCCCGGCCTTTGGTGTGGTTAGCTCCGGTTCGGGTGCCAACAATACGGTCAACCAAGCCCGGTTTTACAACACGGCCATTACCAACGCCTTTGTGCTTCGGAATACCAACAAAGGAAGCTCGTACATCGTGACGGCGAAACTGGAAAAACCGGCTGTTCGGGGCTTCGGCGGATCGCTGGCTTATACGTACGGCGAAGCGCGTGACCTGGCGTTTGTGGGTAGTACGGTGCAGGCCAACGTGCCCTCGGTGTACGGTCAGAACTACCTGAATACGGCCTATTCGGATCAGGATTTGCGGCACCGGATCGTCGGCTTCGTGAACTACCGCCTAAACTACGGCGGAAAATTCGGCGGATCGACGGCCTTCACGTTGGGTGTGCTATCAAGCAGCGGCAGCAAAATTTCGTATGTCTACAACCAGGATGTCAACTTCGACGGACAGACGACCAACGATTTGATCTACGTGCCGCGTAATGCCTCCGAATTGTCGTTTGCTCCGCTGACGGTTGCTGCGGTTCCGGCTACGGCAACGACCCCGGCCATTCCGGCGGTAACGTACTCGCCGGAGCAACAGGCGGCTGCGTTCGATGCCTACATCGAGAATAACAAGTACCTGAAAACCCGTCGCGGCCAATACGCTGAGCGGAACGGTGGTGCGTATCCCTGGCTGACGCGCTTCGACCTGTCGGTGGTGCAGGAGTTTTACGTAGCGGTTGGCAAAGAAGGCAAACGAAATACGATCCAGCTTCGCGCCGACATTCTGAACTTCGGCAACCTGCTGAACAATAGCTGGGGCCTGGGTAACGCACTGACGGCTTCGACCAGCAGCAGCACTTCGAATCCGCTGACGCTGGTGAGTGTCAATACGACGACCGGCGTGCCCCAGTATCGCCTGGCTACCCAAACGTTCCGGGGCCAGGCCCAGCCGGGGCTGCTCAAGGATTCGTTTGTTCCGGCGCAAAACCTGAACGCGGTGTATCAGGCGCAGATCGGTATCCGGTATATTTTTAACTAAGCGTTTTTCAAATGCTATAGTAACCCCCGCCGGATCATCCGGCGGGGGTATTTTTTTGTAATTCGTTTACCCCCCACCCCCTAAATGCCGGGGGTAAAAGCTTTCCGATAAGCTCTATGAGAATCTTTCTTATAATCGTAAGTTTTTTTCTGTACACGACGCTGCTTTATGCCCAAAATCGATCCTTCACAACGGCATTGGCCCTGGAGCGTTTTCTGCAATACCGACCGGATCGGACAGTGCCGCTGCTGCTGGCGCACCGGGGCGGTCCGGAGCCGACCGAAACCGAAAATAGCCTGGAAACCTTTCGGCATACGTTTCAGCAGGTGCCCGAAGCGATTCTGGAAATGGATGTCCGGATGACGCGCGATAGCGTGCTGGTGCTGTTGCACGACGATGAGATCGACCGGACGACCACCGGAACCGGGTCGCTCAAAGCCATGCCGTGGGCCGAGTTGAAGACGGTTTTTCTGCGGGATTTGCGAGGAAAGCCCACCCGGCAACGGATTCCGACTTTCGATGAGGTGTTGGAATGGGGGGCCGGCCGGGTCGTGATGGCGATCGATGCCAAACCGGGGGTCGATTTAGTGAAGTTGATGAAAACCATTGCCGACCGGGGCGCGATTTACAGCGTATTCATCATCTGTTATTCCGTAGAGGATGCTCTGCAAATTCGAAAAGCGTATCCGGAGGTCTGGCTGGCGCTGGGTTTCAACCAGGCCGATCACGGTGAGACACTGCAAAAAGCCGGTTTGTCTTTGCACCACCTGATTGCGCTGGCAGCCCGGCAAAACCGGGAATTTTACAAACGGTTGCACCACGACGGAATCCCCTGCACCGCCGGAACCTACGGCCCCGGCAATCTGGACGAAAAACCGATCGGGGAGGTCGCCGACGACTACCGGGCGGTTTTCCAAACCGGGGCGGATATTCTGACCACCGATCGGCCGGTGGAGGTCAGAAAACTATTCAGGTAGGGAACGACTTATGCTCACCTCCGCGAAACAATAAATACATCACCTATGGAAATCATCGAAACCAACGGCGTTTCAATTGCCGAACTGCAATTCGACCCACTTGAAATCCGCACTGCCCAGGATGCGCTGGATCTGCTGGCAAATTGCATGTATCAGGGCGCCGACAACCTCATCATCCACGAGAAACAGCTTACGCCGGATTTCTTTGAGTTGAAAACCGGTCTGGCGGGCGAAATCCTGCAAAAGTTTTCCCAATATGGGGCGCAGCTGGCGATCATCGGCGACTACACCCACTACACCAGCAAAAGCCTGCGGGATTTTATGTACGAGAGCAACCAGGTCGGCCGCATCAATTTTGTCGCCACCGCCGAAGAAGCCCGCGAAAAGCTGGCCCGCTAACCGAACCGGGGGCGGTTTTACGACCCTCAACGCCGGACGGCCACGGCCCGTTGCGGTAGTTCGCCGGTTAGGACGCCGTCGCGCAGGAGCCGCGCCACCAGGGTTCGGGTCGGAAATGGTCCGGATGACAGCCGGGGCCTTGCCGCTACGCCTTTCCAGAACGTCTGATTCGTGCTGATGGCCCGTAACTTGAAGTTGTACTGCGACAAATCGTCGCCGTCGGGTGCGTCGAGCGACACCAGGCTGCCTTTGTGCGTCTGTTCGACGGTCAGCACCACCTCGCTTTGGCACTCGGCGGCTCGTGCACGGATGGCTTCCGAATGCCCGGCGGGTTCGTACGGGTTCAGCGACATCGTACAGACCTGATACGGAGTCGGAAATGAAAGCATCACTTGTTCAGCGTAACGCGTGTCAGGCTGACGGTTTTTCAGCACGACCAGCACCCGGCCGAATGCAGCGGGCATGGCTTCCGGTTTTGCTTTCGATACAAAAGCCCGCCGACCGGCGCTTAACTGCGTATCCGGGCTGACATTCGAACGCAGGGCCTGGCAACCCGCCAAGCTACCCAGAGCCAGACCAATCAGGAGAAAGGTAACGGTTTTCATAGCGTAGATTCGTGAATAGGAATAGCTTGTCTGGTAATAACGCAAAGATGATCAGGTGATTATCCGTAATCCTCCGAAAGTTTCTGATGGTTGCTTCAATCGTTGGCTTCCGGGGCTGAACCCGATTTGGGAGCCGACATCCCGGACGGTTTTGTTTCACAATTTCTTAATATTCTACTACCGAGTCAAGGGTTAAATTTACTCAACGTTAACCCGCTCGCTATGGTCTTCTTCGTTACTACGGTTGCCTTCGTGCAGACGCTGGTTGTGCTGTATCTGCTGCCGCTCCGGGGCAGTCAGAGCCGGAATTATCCGTACATCCGGGTGTTGCTGCTGTCGCTGATTCTGCACCTGGGCATCAAAATGTACTTGCTCGGGGTATTGCAGGACGCGTTTCTGTTCGGCCGGTTGAATAGCTTTACCTCGTTCAGCTACGGGCCATTGCTGCTGTTCCAGTTCCGGCAGTCGATGGGTCGTCCGCTGCGCCGGTCGGTCAAAATGCTTCACCTGCTGCCGTTTCTGGTTGCGTTCGGTTTGTACGTGTATTGTGTGGTTTCCCTGTTACCCACGGCTGAACTGGCGCTGTTTCACCGCATTTTTTCGGTGTATCGCTACTCCGTGATGGGCTCGTGCCTGCTCTATTTCAGCTACCTGCTGTGGGCGTTGCAGCGGGAGCGGGACGCGCTGCCCCCGTTGGACCGACAACTGATGGTGCGGGTTAGCAGCTTGTTTCTGGTCGCGATGCTGGGCGGGCATCTGGTCAATCGCCTGGCCGAAAGGCTGGCGATTCCGTACGAGCCCCACATCTTCCCTTACGCCATGTTCGGGCTGATTTCCTTCCTGTGTTTGCGGTTTTTCTTTACCCAACCCAGTCCCGGTTTATCGATGGCCCCACTGCCGGTTGATGAACCGGAGCCTTTGGAGAAAGAACCGGTTGCCTACGAAAAATCGGGCCTCTCGGACGCACAACTGGCCGAAGGCTGGCAGATGCTCGAACACCTCATGCAGCGGGAAAAGCCGTATACCAACCCCGACCTGTCGCTCGACGATCTGGCCGAACGGCTCCAACTGTCCCGCCAGCACATCTCCCAAATCCTGAGCCAGAAAGCCGGGCGGAATTTTTACGCCTACATCAACGAATACCGGGTGGCCGAAATGCAGCGCCTGATGCGGGAAAAACCGGCTGGCCGGATTCTGGAACTGGCCTTCGCCGTCGGCTTCCAGTCGAAAACCACTCTGAACGCCTACTTCCGGAAAGTTACCGGTTTTTCACCCACCGAATACCAGCAGCAATTAAGGCCCCAACGACGCGAAACGGTCAAAACTTAACGATTTGATAATTTTCTCAACTTGCTGATTTTTAGGGAATTGACATTTTGGGACGACCCAGCCGAACGGCGCGAACCTCGCCGTTCGGCTGGGTCGTCCGGCGTTGGTCGGGCCGACTACCTTTGGGACAGAATCAACTTTGTCTGTCTTTCTATGCAAATCAGATCTTTACTGTTTACCCTTGCTCTGGCGTTGCTGACGGCGCTGGCTTCGGCACAGACCGCACAACGCGGTACGCTGGCGGGCCGCATAACCGACGAAAATGGTTACCTGCCCGGTGCCACCGTGCTCGTGAAGGGAACGACCCTCGGAGCCTCGACCGATCTCAACGGCTCGTTTCAACTACCGAACGTGCCCGCCGGTTCGGTGGTGCTGGCCATCAGCTACGTCGGCTACCAAACCGTTGAATTGCCGTTGTCGGTGCGGGCCGGACTGAATGAGGTGCCGGTCGTAAAACTGTCGGCGGAAGGGACGCAACTGGCCGACGTGATCGTGAAAGGCACCATTGCCGGTTCGCAGATGAAAGCGATCAGCATCAAGCGCAACGCCCTGGCGATGATGGACGTCCTGGCGTCGGACGCCATCGGCAAACTGCCCGACCGGAATGCGGCCGAAGCGGTGCAGCGGATGCCGGGGGTGGCCGTGGCCCGCTACCACGGCGAGGCTGATCAGGCGACGGTGCGCGGGACGCCCTTTGCCTGGACCTCTACGCTGTTCAACGGAACCCGGATGCCGAGCGCCAACGTGGGCGGGTCGCGGAATGCGGTGCTCGATGCGGTGCCCTCCGAAATCATCCAGTACGCGCAGGTGGTCAAGGCGTTGACGCCCGACATGGAAGGCGACGCCATTGGTGGGTCGATCAACTTTGTGACCCGCGTGGCCCCCGAAAACCGGGTGCTGAACGTGAGCGCGGCCGGTGGTTTCAACAACCTCTCGAAAGACGGAACGTACAATGCGTCCATCGTCTACGGCGACCGGTTTTTCAAACGAAAACTAGGCGTCATGCTGGCGGCTGCCATCTGGGACCGCAATTGGGGCACCGACGAATTCACGATTGCCTACAACACCGGCGCATCCAATCCGCAGCAGCAGGTGGCCATCAACAGCCTGCTGATGAAGCGGTACATGGGAAAACGGCAGACGTACGGTTTCAATGCCGGGCTGGAATACCGCTTTAACGAAGGAAACCGGATTTACGCGCGGGGACTGTACGACATGTTCAACGACATCCGGCCGGTGTACGAATCGTATTTTGCCTTCAACACGAGCGAGTATCAACTTAACTACCGGTATTCGTTTTACCAGACGCGGATCAACGGGCTGGAACTCGGCGGGGAACACCAGTTGTCGAACAAACTGAAACTGGATTACTTATTTTCCGATTACACGACCGAATATTACCTGAACAAAACGCCCAACACGACCAGCAAAGACCTGCGCGGTTTGCCGATTGCGACCTTTCGCCAGAAATTGACCAAAGGCTACGGCGGGCTGGCGTCGGACGGGCGGAAATACCTTTCGTTCGATTCGCCCGACGGAACCGGCGACGATGCGCTGGGCATTCGGCCGTACCTGGTCAATCCGGTGGCCGACGCCATCGACCCGGCCAAGCTGACCCTGCGGCAGTTGGTGCTGCTCCAGTTTGGGGCCAAAGAGCGCGATCAGGTCGGGCAGGTGAACCTCAAATTCGATGCGTCGCCGAAATTCTCACTGAAAGTAGGAGCCAAGTTCCGGCACAAGGAGCGCAGCGGACGCAGCACGAGCGGAAGCCGGGTGTATGTCCCGACCAGTTCGACCCTGGTGGCGCTGAACACACTGGAGCGCGAACCCTTCCCAACGCGGGGCGGTTTTTTCAACGAACTCGGCAATCCTTACGACGCCTACGCCATCGACAACATCACGGAGCAGCAACTCTACAACCTGTACGCGCCCGGTTTTTTGCAGGCCAACGGTTTCCGCGACGTGACGCCCGGCTCGTTCCCGACGACGTATTCCGACGGTCGCGAGGATGTGCTGGCGGGCTACGTCATGGGGGAATGGAATGCCAGCGAGAAACTGAAGATTTTTGGCGGTTTGCGGGACGAATACACCATGCTGACGGCCAACGGCTCGCAATACCGGCGCGAAACCGTGACCGTGAACGGCGCGCCGACCGTGCGGGAAAGCATCACGCCCGTGACGGTTAAGAACAACTACCACGCCTTGCTTCCGATGCTGCACGCCAAGTACGCCCTCAACCAGCGGACCAACCTGCGGGCGGCTTTCACCCGGACGTTTGTGCGGCCACTCTTTACGGAACTGACGCCCACCGAGAGCATCAACACGACCACCAACCCGATCACGGTGTCGAAGGGCAACGCCGAACTCCGGCCCACCTTTGCCAACAACTTCGATTTGATGGGCGAGCATTATTTTGACAACATCGGCTTGCTGACGGCGGGGTTGTTTTACAAAGACATCACAGACGTGGTCTTTTCGGACCGTTCGGTTTCGCTCAGCGGCAATGTGACCACCGTGACGACGCAGCCCCAAAACCTCCGGAATGCCAGCCTGATGGGCTTCGAGGTGGGACTGACACGCCGGTTTACGTTCCTGCCAGGCTTCCTGAGCGGTTTTGGCATCGAGGCCAATTACACGCGCATCGAGTCGGAGGTGGAGGTACCACGTTCCGTGGGTAGTGACGTGGTGATGGACAAAACACCTTTGCCCAACCAGTCGAGACACCTCTTCAACGGGATTCTGTTTTACGAGCGCAATGGGTTGACGGCCCGGCTGGCGGGCAATTACCGGGGAAAATCGGTCGAAACCATCAGCCAGCAACTCGGCCCCCGGCTGTACACCTGGTCGAATACCAACTTCACGGTGGACTTCTCGGCCTCCTACACGATTACCCCTAAAATCCGGGTGTTTGTCGAAGTCAACAACCTGACCAACGAGCCGTTGCAAAACTACCTCGGCGACGAGCGCCGGATCACGAACTCCGAATGGTACAGCCAGCGCGGCCAGGCCGGGATTCGCTGGGATATTTTCTAATAAACTCCAAACTACGATCATGAAAAAGTGGATGTTGATGGGCTTGCTGAGCCTGACGGGAATGGTGTACGCGGAAGACCGCGACACGCTGGTATACAACCCCAAACGCGCAGTCCAGTTGCAGGGGGCGTCGAATTTCCGGGACCTGGGCGGTTATCCGGCGGCCGGGGGCAAAACCGTCCGGTGGGGTCGGATTTATCGCTCGGCGGACATTAGTAAACTGACGGATGCCGATCTTTCGGTGCTGGCCGACCGCCATATCGCCACGGTTTGCGACCTGCGCGGCCCCGACGAAATCAAGACCAATCCGGACCGCTTGCCTGCGGGTGCTCAGTGGGTGAACTTACCGGCGGGGAGCGAAAATACCCGCGCCATGACCACCAGCCTGATGAGCGCCCGCCCGACCAACCGCGACTCGATGATGACCGCCTTTTACGGGCGAACCGACCACCTGAAAGCCAAATACAAACCGATGTTCGACCAACTGCTGGCCCTCGACGGGGAGGAATCATTGTTGTTCCACTGCACGGCGGGCAAAGACCGGACGGGCATTGGCGCTGCGCTCGTGCTCTCGGCCCTGGGCGTCGATCGGTCGTTGATTCTGAAAGATTACGCAGCGACGGATGTGTATTGGCAAGGGAACCGGGAGCAGATTCTGGCCCAGTACCGGAAGCAGGGCGTCGATGAAAACGTCGTCAAGGGCATGTTGGCGGCCAACCCGGCGTATTTGCAGAATACGTTTGCCGCCATCGACCGGCAATACGGTTCGATGGATGCGTTTCTGAAACAGGAAATGGAACTGAGCGCCGAAAAACTGACGGCCTTGCGGGCCAAGTTTACCCGATAAATTTCATCGGAATAGAGATGAACTCCACCGGTAGCCGTTGATCAGGCTGACGGTGGGGTTCGTCGTTTCAGGAGAGGTAGAAACAGTAGGAGGGGAGAAAAGGCCTGGATTGCACCCGTGATACGACATACCGCTTACTCGGATCGAAATTTTCGATTAAACACCAACGCGTGCTGTCAGTTATTAGGGAAAATACAACCAATCGAAGCAATCCAATGGAATTATACGGCCCCATCGTTTTTATTGACGATGATGAAGATGATCAGCACATATTCAAACCGATGCTGGAAGCGATTGTCCCCAACAGTCAGATTCTGTTTTTTACCGACGGCGATTCGGCCATTGAGTTTCTCCGAACCACCGACCAGCGTCCCTTTCTCATTATTTCCGAGGTCGTTCTGAAACGCATGGGCGGTCTGGAGTTACGACGTCAGATCGAAGAAGATCCTTACCTGCGAAAGCGCGCCATTCCATTCATCTTTTTCACGCATCCGGTTTACAAACACATGGTGGAAGAAGCCTACGAATTGACCATCCAAGGCTACTTTGAGAAGAAAACGACCATTGATGAAATCCGGATGCAACTCGAAGCCATTGTGGCCTACTGGTCTGCGTGTTTGCACCCGAACCGGTTTGGCGAAGAGGATTAGAAAGAATGAATAGTTTACCATTAGATAGTTTTAGCAGTATTCGGCATTGTTCTTGCCAATTCAAGGTAAACCTGCTTTCACATCAATGGAATACTGCATTGTCTACCTGAGTTCATCTAAGGGGCTGCTCGACGAAGAGGAGTTGGAAACTATTCTGGAACAAAGTAGAAAAAAAAATAGCCAACTGGGTATCACTGGCGTCCTGCTCTATTACGATGGCAGCATTATACAGGCTTTGGAGGGTTCGGAAGAAAAAGTGAAAGCCTTATTTGAGACCATTAGTCGGGATCGGCGACACTGGCACATTGTCAAGATGATCAGCCAGCGGGTCGAAAAAAAGGTATTTGGTGATTGGTCAATGGCTTTCAAAGCGGTTACGGCTGCGCAACTGGATTACCTAAGCCAACTTAGCAAGGATCAACAGGGGCGTCCGTTGGGAGCCGGGGATAGTCCAGCATTAGGCTTAATTCATAGCTTTTACAACGCTAATTTTCGAAATTAACACGAACGATAAGGAATGATAAGCAGTTTCAGTGCCAGCGGTGTCATAGGTCAAATTACGCTTTCCTTATCGAATAAAATCCGAGTGAATGTAAGCCAAGCTATAAATCGGGGAGTTTTTTGAAAAAATAACCTCCTGTAGGTGAGGAGGTTATTGAATTGTCTTGCAGAGAGGAAGGGATTCGAACCCTCGATACGCTTGAGACGTATACACACTTTCCAGGCGTGCTCCTTCAACCACTCGGACACCTCTCTGGGTTGAAACGGGATGCAAAGATGACGGTTATTCGCGAAAATAACAACGGTTTGTGCCTTCACACACTCATTTCTCCACAAATAGGCTCCGTCAGTCGTTTTTTGCGGATTTCCGGGTCCGGTTCGTTCGCCAGCAGGAACATGAGTTTCGTGATGGCGGCTTCCACGGTCATGTCGCTGCCGCTCAGCACCCCGATGCCGCCGAGTTGTTTGCTGGTCTGATAGCGGCCCTGCGTCACCCGGCCCCCGTCGCATTGCGAAACGTTGACGATCACCAGCCCCCGGTCGATGGCGCTGCCCAGGGCGTTCAGAAACCAGGTTTCCGTCGGGGCATTGCCCGCGCCGTAGCTTTCGAGCACTAGCCCCCGCAGGCCCGGAATGCCCAGAATTCCGCTCACAATCGGCTGGCTGATGCCCGGAAACAGCGGCATCACGATCACCTGCGTATCCATTTCTTCGTGCACGACCAGCCGGTTTTCGGACGAATAGGGTCGAATAAAGGGCGTGTTGTACTCAATACTGACCCCCGCCATCGCCAGATGCGGGTAATTTTCGGAGTGAAAGGCATTGAAATGAACACTTTCCTTTTTCTTGGCCCGGTTTCCCCGGAGTAACAAGGAGTTAAAGTAAATGCAGACTTCGGGAACCAGCGGTTGGCCGTTTTCTTGCGCAGCCGCAATTTCCAGCGCCGTGATGAAGTTCTCCCGGGCATCCGAGCGGGCCACCCCGATGGGTAGCTGCGCCCCTGTCAGAATAACCGGTTTGTTCAGGCCTTCCAGCAAAAAACTGAGGGCCGACGCCGTGTAGGCCATCGTATCGGTCCCGTGCAGGATCACGAAGCTGTCGTAGGCTTCGTAATTTTCCCGGATGATACGGGCCATGTGAATCCAGTTGGCCGGTTTCATGTTCGACGAATCGAGAAGTTCGTTCAGCACCACCACGGTTAGTTCAAAATCCAGTCGGCGGATTTCGGGAACGCGGTCCAGCACCTGCTCGAAATCAAAGGGAACCAACTGGTCGTTCTGCCGGTCGTACACCATGCCGAGCGTTCCTCCAGTGTAAATCACCAAAACCGATGAACGCGGTTTTCCGGGCAACGCCGGATTAATATGAATGGTACGGTACATAATCAGCGGATTAACAGGCCCTGGGCGTTTTGGGTGGTCTGTTCGGATACTACAGCCAGCGGCACCTGCTTCAGATCGGCAATGCGCTGGGCAATCAACGGCAGATAAGCCGGTTCGTTGCGTTTACCCCGGTACGGAACCGGAGCCAGGTAAGGAGCGTCGGTTTCCAGCACCAGATGCTCCAGCCCGATGTCCGGCAACACCTTGTCCAAACCGCCATTCTTGAAGGTCGAAACCCCGCCAATGCCCAACTTAAAGCCCAGTTCAACGGCGCGCCGGGCTTCGTCGACCGTGCCGACGAAGCAGTGAAAAATACCGTTCAGGTTCGGCAGAGCCAGCTTTTCGATCAGGTCAGCGGCTTCGGCAAAGGCGTTGCGACTGCCATCTTTCGCCGACCGGCTGTGGATGGAGATGGGCAAATTCCGCTGCGAGGCCCATTGCAATTGAACCGTAAAGGCTTCAAACTGGCGGTCGACGTGGGTCAGATCCCAGTAAAAGTCCAGCCCAATTTCGCCGATGGCGAGGAACGGATACCGGTTTAGCCAGCTTTCGATGGTAGCCAGTTCGGCTTCAACGGTTTCACTAATGTAACAGGGATGTAACCCCATCATCGGCCGACACCGGCCGGGGTAGCGCTCGGCCAGAACCATCATGGCGTCGATGGTGGTGTGGTCGCAATTCGGCATCCAGATTTCGGAAATTCTCTGTTCTTCGGCGGCTGCCAGCATGGCTTCCGGATCCACGAAGTCCGGGTCGTAAATATGTGCGTGCGTGTCAATCATCAATACGTGCGGCCTTTCCAGACCAATCGAGTCGGTAACCAATAATAAATCAACGAAATAACGTACCCAATGTGCAGGTAAAGTTCATAGGCGGGCACGTACGAAAGCAAGTCCCACCGGCGAAACCGCTTTAAAATCCACAGCAATTGGGCTGACTGAACAACAACCTTCAGCGCCCAGATGGTTGCGGCTGCGATGGGATTCCAGAACACCAGGGCGATCAGGAAAGGGTAAAAAAGCAATTGCAGCAGAAAAAGAGCCACAAAATAGACCGGTAATTGCAACGCCCCCACCATCCAGCGTTTGCGTTGTTGTAACCAACTTTGCCAGTTCGGTAGGGGTTGGGTGGTCGCCAGAACCGCCGGGTCGAAGCGTTGGGCGAAGGCAAACCGGCGACGCACGATTTCGGTAAAGAGCTGATAATCTTCAACCACCGAAAACGGTAACCGCTCGTACCCGCCCACGGCCTCGTAGGCCGTCCGGCGCACCGCCATGTTGTTGCCCATTGCCGTAACCGGAATCCGCCAGTCGGTAAATTGTTTGATCAGGTATTGGCCGTAAAACCAGTCGATGGCCTGCAATTTCTGAAAACCGGTTTTTCCAACAATTTGTGTACAACCGGTCAGGATACCGGTTTTTTCCCGCGCAAAGGGTTCCAGCATTCCGGCAATCCAGTCGGGGGGCACTTCGCAGTCGGCATCGGTGAAGAGCAAAATGCGCCCCCGGGCGTGTTGGGCCAATTGGGCCAGTACGTTGGCTTTTCCGGCCTGATGCCCAAGGCGTTCGGTGATCCGAAACAACCGGAAATGCGGTTTGTCCCGGATGAAGGCCGTGATCAGGGCAGCGGTTTGATCGTCCGACTGATCATCGCCTAGCAGGACTTCGAAGCGGTTGGTGGGGTAGCGGAGCCGTTCCAAGGCCTGAAGGCAACGCTGGATGTTGGCTTCTTCGTTGCGGGCGGCAATCAGGATGCTGGTGTCCATGCTCACGAAGTCGTTTGGGGTAAGGCTTCAAAGCGGTACCCCCGCGTCGAAAAGTGATCGAGCACGTGCGGGAGGGCATGACTCATGCGCGGCCAGGCCTTGATGCTGTCGTGAAACAGGACAATTGAACCGGATTCGGTGTATTTCAGGGTTTTAGCTAAAACTACGTCGGGCGTCAGCGAAAGCGAAAAGTCGCCCGTCAGCACATCCCACATAATGACATCGTGTGTTTTCAGCACTTCCGTCGCCTGAGAGCGTTTCATCCGGCCGTAGGGAGGACGAAAAAGGCGCGTCGGCAAGCCGAGTTGCTGCTGACACTGGCGGAAATTATCCAGGTACGGACTATCGTCGGTTTTCCAGCCGTTCAGATGGTTAAAGGTGTGATTTCCAATGGAATGGCCTCCCTGTTGTACGCGTCGAAAGACGCCAGGATGCTTGCGGACATTATCTCCGATGCAGAAAAACGTCGCTTTGGCCCCATATTTCTCCAGCGTTTCCAGCACGAATTCCGTTACCTCCGGGATGGGGCCGTCGTCGAAGGTCAGGTAGATAACCTTCTCGGTTGTTCGAACGCGCCACTGATAGCGGGGGAAAACCGTCCGAAGCAGAAAATTGGTTTTGTACAAAAACATACGCTCAGTTTGTCAGGCGGTTTTGGTGGCTCAGCGGAGCGTGCGACCTTTCCACTGAAACCCTTTCTGCTGGGCAACCAGACCAAAAAATACGACGTACAACGGATACACCAGTTGGGTAACCAGGATCCAGGGAATAACCGGTTTTTTCCGGAGAAACCCCAGTACCGACCCCAAAAATAGCCACTCCGGCACAGCTTTCAAGGCCAGCAGGCCGATAAGTTGGAACCCCGACCACCCGGCGACAGCATAACCGATAACCGCCAACGGAACCGCCAGGTTGCTGGCAAAGATAAAAGCCGCCAGCAAAGAAGGTAACACACTCTGATACGCCCGCCATTTGCTGGCCCAGCGTTTGCGTTGCTGGTAAAAAGCTTGCCAGTTGGGTTGAGGAGCGGTTTGGACGATGGCATCCGGGCTTTTTAGAAATCTAACACCGTTCGGATAGCGGCTGGCAATCTTGTGCATCAGCAACTCATCGTCACCGGAGGCCACATGGTCAATGCCCTCAAAACCGCCTACTTCTTCAAAAACGCGCTTTTCGTAGGTTAGGTTGGCTCCGTTACACATGGTCGGAAAGCCCCAGGCCATCGTGCAGGCCCCCGAACCGATCAGGCTGCTGCTTTCGACGGTCTGTAGTTTCCCAAAAACCGTCTCGTTGTCCGTAAAACTAATGGGGCCGCTGATCAACCGGGCACCGGTTTGCTGGTAAAAACCGGCAATTGTTTCCAGCCAGCGGGGGCTGACGCGGCAGTCGCCGTCGGTGGTTACAATCAGGTCGCCGGTTGCCTGCGCGATGCTCTGCCGAATGGCGCGTTTCTTGGGGGAGGAAGTCGGCTCGTTGGTGAGGGGCAGAGGGCAGAGGGCATAGGGCATGGCATTGACGAGCGACTTTGCCACGGACAGGGTGTTGTCGGTGGAGGAATCGTCGGCCACAATGACTTCAAAATGAGCGAATGAATAGGTTTGCCGGGCCAAGTCCTCCAGCAAAAGTGGGAGGGTGTGTTCTTCATTCCGAACCGGAATAATGACGCTGAACGTGGGTAATTCGGTTTTCGGCCGGTTGTTCTGAACGCTAAAAACCGTCATGCGCCACCAGGTAATGGTCAGCAGGAGAGTGAAGACTGCATAAAGAATGAGTATACAAAGTAATGTATAAAGCATTAACGGTCAGTTTGTTGATAATTTTAGTTTCCAGACCCAGAAGAGCCCGGCCAACACCGGGGCCAGGATGTTGACGAGCCAAAGCGTCAGGGTGGCCGAGAGAATCTGCGGAGCCGGAACCTGCCATTGTCCAAAGACCCAAAGGGAGGTCGCTTCGCGAACGCCCAGATCACTCAGCAGATTGAAGGCCGGAATGATGGTTTTGCCCAAATACACCAGCCCAATGCCGACAGCGGTTTCCCGGGCGGGCAACTGAATGCCAAAAATGACCAATGCCAGGTAAAACTGGAGCGAAAAAGTCAGGTACCGCGCCAAAGCCGCTGCGAAGGAAGACGCCAGTTCGACCGAACTGTAATAAGTTGCTACGGACCAATACTTTTCCCAGCGTTGCAACCAGCGAAACCGGCTATGGGCAAACCGGTGCCGTTGCCAGGCGGCCAACAGGCTGAGAAAAAGAATGAAAAGTAAGCTCCAGAACAGAACCGTGTGGATCATCAGAGTTTGCGGGGCGCTCGTCCGAAGGTGAACGCCCAACGCCAGGGTTCCGAAGAAAACGGCGGCCAGAAACTGCATCCCGCCTGACACCAGAGCCGCCCCAATGCCCTGCCAGCGCTGGTCGGAGCGGAGCGACAGGAGCCGACCGGCCGTATCGCCCAGTTGGGCCGGTAAAGCGAATCCCATCGCCAGTCCGGCCAGCACGCCTTGGGTCGCTTCGCCCAGCGAGATAGGTTCGACCCGCTGGACCAGAATCTGCCATTTTAGCGCTTCCAGCAGCCAGTTGACGGGCGTGAGTAGCAGGAGCCCCAAAACCGGCAAGCTAAACCAGTCGGCAGCCTGCCAATACCGCCAGACGGAGCGGAGGTCATGCTGCTGCCGGTTTACCGTCATTAGGATGTAGCTGATAATCAGCGTCAGGATAGCGATTTTTGCCCAAAAGATGATTTTTTTGGTGGTGGAATGCGTTCTTTGAGGGGTGAACCCGTTACTTTGCATAAGATTACTGCTAAAACACCGTACGACTATTCCATGCCTGCTGTATCCCTTCCCGATTCCGAGTCGTACGACAAAATCATTCTGGGCGTTGATCCGGGCACCCAGATTGCCGGTTACGGGGTCATTGGTCTCCGCAAGGATCAGATGCACCTGTTGCAGTACGGCGTCATTCACCTGAGCAAATATAGCACCCACGAACTGAAACTGAAGAAACTCTTCGACCGGATGCTCCAGTTGATCGAAGAGCATCTGCCCGATGAGATGGCCATCGAAGATCCGTTTTTCGGAAAAAACGTGCAGGCCATGCTAAAACTGGGTCGGGCGCAGGGCGTGGTGATGGCGGCAGCGTTGTCACGCAGCATTCCGATTGTGGAGTACGCACCCCGCCGGATTAAGCAGTCGGTGACGGGCAATGGCAACGCGTCCAAGGAGCAGGTTTCCAACATGGTGGGGCATTTATTGAAAGTCGAACTGGACCCCGAGTTCTTCGACGCCACCGATGCGCTGGCGATTGCGATCTGCCATCACTTCCATAAAAATGCGCTGCCGGGCGCGAAATCAACCGGAAAGAAATCGAAAAAAGGGGCCTGGTCGGCGTTTGCCAGCGAGAATCCCGGCCGTATTTCCTGACGTACCCGTACCCACGGACTTTAGTCCGTGTGAGTTAGCCCATCTCTAAGTTGATACCAACTACTAGATCATTGCAGCTCTCACGGACTAAAGTCCGTGGGTACTAAAAAGGGTTAAGTACGCGTACAAAACAGGGGAAACTACGTATATAGATTTCGTTTGTACCGACTACTTTTGGGCATCTGTTCATCGGGACGGCTTTAACCGGCCAACCCGCAATTTGGAAAGGTGCTATGAAAAAAGTTTTTGGACATCGACTGATGCTGGTAGGTTTTTATCTGGCCGTTGGACTCTTTCTGCTGATCTGGGGCCGGACGCAGGATCACGGGAAAAGTTTGGATGCGATGAGAAAGCAAGCTACCGTTGACCAGCAGATTCTATCCAGTTTCCGGATTTTTGTGGCCCATGATGTGAACGATCTAGCGAATTGAGTAACCAACGAACCATTTCCGTAGGTCCAACCAAAGCGAGGAGGCATTCTTCGTTACTGCTCCAGATTCTGAAACGCTTCTTCAACGCTGGTCACCGGCAATTGACACGCCCGGTTGTAACAGACGTAAATGGCCGTTTGCCCGTTGAGGGTCGACCGGTTTTCCAGTAGCGGCAAATCGCTCGTTGTTTCTGTTCCGGCCAGCACCTTATTGGGATAAAACCGCTGGTCGATTTCCTTCCGAAACGCCTGAGTTTCCGGCCCAACCAGGGCAATTTCGGCGGTGGGCTGCACCCGCAGCGCGTACAAAGCCGCCCAATGCGTCAGGTAATCCGCATTTTGCTGCAACAACGGCTGGACCCGCCCCAGCATAGCATTGACGAGATCGGTGTACGCCGGAGAGCCGTCGACCGGCCGCTCCAGCAACAGACTAAGCGTATACAGGTTGTGCGCCATGATGGAGTTGGAGGCCGGAATGACGTTATCAAAAACCTCTTTCTTCCGGGCAATCAGGGCTTCGGCGGTTTGGTCCGTGAAAAAGAACAAGTGGTCTTCTTCATCCCAGAACTGATCGAGCGTGTACCGGGCCAGCCGGTCGGCTTCCTGCAAGTAGGATTCGTTGAATGTGGCCTGGTACAAAGCCAGATAGGCGTCGATCACAGCGGCATAATCTTCCAGATAGGCCGTGATCGTGGCCATTCCGGGCGCGCTGTTTGCCCCCGATTTATAGCTATGCCAGAGCCGTCCGGTTTCCGGCTGGGTCAGTTTTTCCCGGATAAAGCGGGCATTTCGTTCGGCCAGTTCCAGAAACGATGGTTCGCCGAAAACCCGGTACGCCGTCACCAGTCCCTTCAACATCAAACCGTTCCAGGAGCAAAGGATTTTATCGTCCAGACCGGGGCGAATCCGCTGGTCACGGACGGCCAGTAGCTTTTGATGAGTCCGCGTTAGTCTGTCGGATAATTCGGCCTGCGTCAGGCCCTGCATCCGGGCAAAATCCTCATCAGTACTAACCCGGTGCAGAATGTTCCGGCCCACGCCCGCGTGTTCCTCCCAGTTGCCATCGGGCGAAATGTGGTATAACTCGCTGAACCAGTTGAAGTCGTCGCCCAGCAAGGTCTGTAACTCGGCCGTCGTCCAGGTGTAAAACTTGCCCTCGACGCCCTCGCTGTCGGCATCCAGGGCGGAGTAAAAACCGCCTTCCGGACTCGTCAGTTCACGTTTTAGAAATTCGATTGTCTGATAAACCGTTTGCCGATACAAGTCCCGCTGAGTCAGGCTATAGGCTTCCGAATACAACGTAACCAACTGGCCGTTGTCGTACAGCATTTTTTCGAAGTGCGGAGCAAACCACTGGTCGTCGACGGAATACCGGGCAAAACCGCCCCCCAACTGGTCGTAAATACCGCCCAGCGCCATAAAGTCGAGCGTGCGCCGGATGTGCTGCAAGGCTTCCTGGTTTTGAGTAACCTGGTAAAACCGCAGCAAAAAACCGTAGATGCTCGGCATCGGAAACTTGGGTGCCCGGCGTGGTCCACCTTTCACCGGATCGAACGAAGCCGACAGCTTCTGGTACATCGCATCGAGCAATTCGCGCGAAAAAGCGGGGGCCTGATTGGTCAGGTAATACTGCTCCGAAACGCTCATGTTCAGCTGCCGGGCAAAGCCTTCCGCCGAATCGGCCAGTTGATCCCGGTGCTCATTGAAGGCCGACCGGACGCTGCCCAGCAGGTTCATCCATTGCTGAGGAGGCAGATACGTCAGACCGTAAAAAGGCTTGGCATCGGGCATCAAAAAAACATTCAGCGGCCAGCCCCCCTGCACGCCCATCGCCTGCACAGCATCCATGTAGATGGCATCCACGTCCGGGCGCTCTTCGCGGTCGACTTTTATGCAGACAAAGTGGGCATTCATTAGCGAAGCAACCTGTTGGTTTTCAAACGATTCGCGTTCCATGACGTGGCACCAGTGGCAGGCCGAATACCCAATACTAACCAGAATCGGTTTGTTTTCATCCCGCGCTTTTTGCAGGGCTTCGGCACCCCACGGAAACCAGTCGACGGGGTTGTGGGCGTGTTGCAGCAGGTAAGGACTTGTTTCGTGGGCCAGTCGATTCATGGTAAAACGGGCTTTAATGTACCTGTAGGTTGTTGTTTTAACCGCGATTTAAGAACAGAAGTTTAGAATACCTCTTTTTTGCCGTATCTTTCAAGCATTTGGTTTTACGGCCTCTACCCACTGGTTCATGAAAAATAATCCCCGTGTCATCAACGCCTGGTGCTTCTACGACTGGGCTAATTCGGTGCATTCGCTGGTCATTGTCTCCAGTATTTTTCCGGTCTATTTCAGCGCAACGGCTTTAAACGCGGCCGGAGGCAACGTCATTGACTTTCTCGGGTTTTCGGTCAAAAATTCGGTGCTGTTTTCCTACGCGGTTTCGGTTTCGTTTCTGTTGATTGCCCTGCTGAGTCCCATTTCGTCGGCGCTGGCGGACTACAGTGGGCAGAAAAAGGGGTTCATGAAATTCTTCTGCATCCTGGGCTCGGTCAGTTGTGCGCTCCTGTATTTTTTCACGCAGGAAACCACGACGTTTGCGGTTTTCTGCTTCATACTAAGTCTGGTCGGCTGGGGCGGAAGCATCGTTTTTTACAACTCCTACCTGCCCGAAATCGTGACGGAAGACCAGATCGACCGGGTCAGTGCGCGCGGTTTTACTATGGGCTACATCGGCAGCGTTTTGTTGATGGTTTTTAACCTGACGATGATTCTCTTTCCGCAGTGGTACGGGGGCATGTCGGGTGCCATGGCGTCGCGGATTTCCTTCCTGACCGTGGGCCTGTGGTGGTTTGGCTTTGCCCAGCTTTCGTTCCGGTATCTGCCCGCTGCCGAACGACGTCCCCGCACCAACGACGCGGGAGGCTGGATTTTCAACGGTTTTCGGGAATTGAAAAAGGTGTACAGCCAGGTGCAGAAGCAGCGGTTACTGAAGCAGTTTCTGCTGGCTTTTTTCATTTACAACATGGCCGTGCAAACCGTTATGTACATTGCCACGATCTTCGGGAGCGATGAGTTGAAACTACCTGCTCAAAGCCTGATCATTACCATTCTGCTGATCCAGTTGATTGCCATTCCGGGTGCCATCCTGTTTGCGCGGTTATCGGGGCGGTTTGGGAATATTTACGCGCTAATGATCGCTGTGACAATCTGGATCGGCATTTGCATCGGCGCTTATTACGTCATGACCGAAAACCAGTTTTACGCGCTGGCTGTTCTGGTGGGGCTGGTGATGGGCGGCATCCAGGCCCTGTCGCGGGCGACCTACTCCAAGCTCATTCCGGACGGCACGCACGACACGGCGTCGTATTTCAGCTTTTACGATGTAACCGAAAAATTATCCATCGTTATTGGCACCCTGATTTACGGTCTGATTGAGCAGGTTACGGGCAGTATGCGGAACAGCGTGCTGGCACTGCTGGTGCTGTTTATCGCCGGTTTGCTGCTCTTGTGGCGCATTCCGTCACAAAAAGTTTACCGGGTTCGTTTGGAAACCGAATAAAACTCCTATTTTTGTGGCCTGAAAACACGACAGGATGTTAGCTCAGTTGGTTCAGAGCGCCGTCTTGACAGGGCGGAGGTCAGCGGTTCGAGCCCGCTACATCCTACAAAAACAAAGCTTTTTATCGTCCGGATAGAAAGCTTTTTTGCTTTTAGATACCTTTGAATCTCCTTCCAGCCATCTGAATGAAAGAACGTGTTTTCGACGGAATCAGTCTGCTTCTGATTGCCCTGGCCTGCTACGTCCTGAATCACCAAATCACGGCCATTTCGAATATTCAGATGGGGGACGAAGGATTTTATATGTACCAGGGAATCACCTTATTTCGCCTGGGGTTGCAGACCGACTGGGGGCCTATTTATTCGCTCTGGTATAAATTTCTTTCCTTTTTCGAAAGCGACACGGTCCGGCTTTATTACCTGAATATGGTTCTGTTATCGTCACTCCCGACCCTGGTTTTGTACACGGCCATTCGACTGGTGGGTTTGCGGTGGTGGTGGGCTTTATACAGTGCGCTGGTGTTTCATTTCTCGACGATCAATTTCCCCGAAGGCGTAAAAGTATCCATCTTTCTATTCCTCGCCACCCTGCTTCTTTACGTTGCCTGTGAACGGTTTTTCAAAAAGAATCTTTACAAGGCGCTGGTATTGACAACCTTCTGTTATTATGTCTTCACTTACATTCGACCCGAAGTCATTGTTTCATTTGGGTTGTGTTTGATGGTGTTAATTGGTGTTACGATTCGGCTTCGGCAATCGCCAATCGCTCTGCTGGGGGTTGTCGTGAGTGTCCTGGTAATTTTCGTAAGTGTCGGAAGTCCGTTGTCCGATAAAGGCGAAAGTGCTTTCAAGCAGGATTTCTCCTATAATTACAACATGCAGCATCCGGACGACCAACGGTTAAAACCGTATAACAACTGGGTCGATTATGAGGTGATGTCGCGCATTATTTTCGGCGAACCCGTTAAAGGATTCGGCGATGCGTTGGTCAAACATCCGGCTTTGGTGCTCGAACAGCACATCCTGTTCAATGCCCGGAACTTCGGCCAGCAACTCGCAACCCTTCTTTATTCGTATTTAGAGCCCATCAGTAAACTGCCGGGACTGGCATTCATCGAGCGGTTGTACTACCATAAACTGACCTGGCTTTTTATTATAGGAGGTTTCCTGGCGATGATTTCGCTGCGAAAAACCGGCCATAAAATAGCCGAAACCGTACTGAAGAATCCGCTACCTTACTTAATGACGAGTCTGGCAATTCTGGCTCCCATCGTTAGTTCGTTGTACTCAATGGGGACAAAGCCGCGTTATTTGCCGCCGTTTTATTTCTTCTTCCCTGTGCTGATTGGATTGGTCGTTAGCAGCCTTCAACAAAGGCCCTGGCTGCGTTCGCTAGCGAACAACGAGTTGGGGAAAAACGAATGGGTGCGCTATGGTCTGCGCGTTTTTTTTCTGCTTGGGATGGGGTTATTCCTGGTTTGGGGCTGGCAACGCCAGGTTCCGAAATCGCCGGGCGACAATGAATTGATCAGCTATGTCCGGCAAATTACATCATCGGTGAAAGATAAAAACCGTATTCGAATTTTTGATAATAAAGATCAACTTATTACCTACATTGGTGGCAATGCTGTCTCGTATGCTGAATATAAACGTAATACCGATTTCAATACGTTTCTGCAGCAAAAAGACATTAACCTGATCGTTTTTCGGCCAGTCATCCTGGACTATTACAAAGCCGATAGCAGCGTACAACGGTTTATTCAAAACCCGCCCCCGACATTCATTAAAAAAGAAGGATTAAAACCCGGCGAATACAGCTTTATCCGTCGGGATTTGCTGCACTAAGTGACGCGCGCTACTGTCTTTTTGGTACCTCGACATCGTTTAACACCTTCGTCACCTCCCGCATCCAGATGGCCCGACCCGCACAGTTCCAGTGGGCGTCGCTGATCTCGTATAGCGGTTCCCGGCTGGCTTTGTAAGGGGTATAAATGTCAATTGCCGGGACTTTCAGACGCGGACTTTGCTGGACCCGTTCGATGAGGTGATTGTAGGGCAATGGCCCCATATCGGGCGCGTAAATGCTGGTTTTATTGGGAATGATGGACAGGTAAACCTGATCAAAACCGACCTTCCGGTACCGGTCTGCCACCACATTGATGGTATCGATGTACCGGTTCAGGAGCGAATCGGGCAGGGGTTTGAACGACGAATTGTGCAGCGACGTATCCGTGTCGAAATAATACAGCAGGTGTTTGCCATCGGGGGAGAGCGACGTTTTGGGGTTGACCCGCCCGAACCAGTCGAGCGTCAGCCAGGCTTTTAACTCCTTGAACCACAGCGCCCAATCCGAGAAAAACAGAATGGTTTCCAGGCGTCCCTCCACCGCATCCCGCGAAAACAACGTCTCCAGCTCTTTGGTCAACGACTGCCAGGTCAGGCGGGTGTCGGGTTTGGTAACCGCTTTCGTGGTATCCGGAACAACGTGCAGGTCGGTGATGTGCTTGCCAAACTGATCCCGGAAATGCCGCTCGACGGTTTCAATGACGAGGATGTTGGTTTTGGTCGTATCCAGTTGCACCCAGCGGTCGAACGCCCATTTGGTCCGGTGGAAACGTTCGACGGGCAGGTCGTTGATCGTGACCCGGGGCGGCTCGGAAAAGCTGTCGCCGATGATGTAAAAATGAACGGGCTTCCGGGGCGTGTTGGCGGGCATCGCCGGTGGACACGGAATCTGCCGGTTTTTGAACTGCGGCAGATTTGCCAGCCGGTAGAGGTCCCCAAACCGGTAGTCGTCGGCAATGATGCCTTCGCGCTGGGCGGAATACATCACCTCTGAGGAACAACTGCCGATGTAAACCAGAATGGCAACCACTAAAACCAGATACCGGGCCAAAATGCCAATGTTCATACAATTCCTGTTAACGCAACTTCACCGACCAAATCTGGAGGGCTTTGTTGTCGGTACTATACACAAATAACTTGTTCCGGTTCGGCGAAAATTGCAGTTCGACCGGATAGGTGCCCGGAATGGGCCGGTCGCCGATGGGCTGGCCGTCCAGGTTGTAAAGCGTTGTAAAATTACCGGATTTTACGCTGATCAGGTTCACGCCGGAGCCTAAAACGTGGTACCGTATGGTAGTTTGCCCGGGGCGAAGTCCCCGCACCTCAAACCGCAGTTGGCCATTCCGGTTCAGAATGGCCGCTTCCGTGTCGGTGCTCCGCAGCAGCAGGTAGCCGTTCTGGTTCACTTCCGGAAGCAGGCGGAAAGAGCCTCGCCGAATGGGCCGGTAAAGCTGATTTCGGTCGGTGATCTGCCCGTCGGACCCTATGTGAATCAATTCGCCCTGGCGGCTCAGTGTTGTCAGGGTCGAAGGGCTGCCAGTTTCCAGCCAGGCCGGACCGATCAGTTCGGCTTTCAGATCCAGCGGAAAACCGGAAACCGGGCTGCCATTCTCGTTCCAGAAAAACAACTTGCCGTCTTTCTGTACCGATACGACCGAAAGCGCCTGATTCCGGACCGGGGCATGAAAGGCCGCGACGCCTTCGCCCGCCGGAGTTGTCACGGTAAATTGGCGTACAAACCGCTTTTGCTGCCGGTCGTAACCGTAAACGCTGCCATTGCGGTGCGAGAGCAGCAGAATTAGGTTCCGGTTCTGGTCGCGACGGGGAGCCATCAATGTGGCCGGTTCGACGCTCTCGGGCAGTGGAATCGATTGCAGTCGGGCCAGGCCATTGACCGGGTCGGCAATGTACAGCGAACGGGCTGTGGTAAACGCGTATTGCAAGCGCCCGTTGCTCAGGAAATCAACCGGCACCAGCGGGCTCAACACCGGGCCATTGACCGTGCCGAGTTTGTGTTTTTCGCCCTCCGGCGTGATCAGCATGAATTGCTGTGTGTTATCGACGGCCCAGATGGCCCCCGAACCGCCCACAAAGTCGCCCAAAATCATTGGCGGGTTGAGCAGGGGCGCATTGAGCGCAATTTTTCGTTGCAGAAACACCCGGTTCAGGACGGCTTCGCTGGCCCGGCGCGTGGTCCGGCCCAGGATGAGCGACGAATAAATCCGTTCGCGCCCGTAAGTACTTTGATAAATCAGGTTTTCGACGTTGTCGAGGGCGGTTTCGTCGTGGTTCAGCAGGTGCTGCCACGACTGCGGCCAGTTGGCGGTTACCGACTCACCCGCGCGCGTAAACCGGGTGTAGGCCGTAAAATTCGCGGGTCGCATGGTTTGTTCCAGCAAATCTCGCTGCCGAACCGACTCCGACCAGACCGTGCGTTGTTCGACGGCCTGCAAATATTCCTGCAACACCCCCTGGCCGTTGGCAATGACCAGGTACTCGCCGACCTGCGCCAGCCAGGTCTGCTCAAAACCGCGAAACAAACCGCCAAACAGAAACGCGGGCAGGTTGGGGGCGTTGATGGACGAAATCCGGTAGCGTAAAAACGGTTTGGTCGACGAAACGCGGTCGGTGCCGGACACCAGCAGCGCGCCCAGTTGGTAGCGGTCCCACAACCGGTCGACGTTGCGGGAGTGAATCAGCATGACCAGTCGCCGGTCGGCCGAAGGCGCATCGAGCCGGAGCAGGGCTAGCTCGTTACCGATGTATTTATAAATGCCGTTTTCGGCGTTCTGGAGCAAGGGCCGCAGCTTCCGGCGACCTTCGCGGGTGTCGGCGTCATCCTCGGCATTGATAAACGCCGTTAGTCCCTTGCCAAACCGGGGGCCGTCGCTCAGGCTGAAATGGAAAAAAGTGGTCGTCTGGTCGGGAATCAGATTGCTGCACCCGATGCGGAACGGGGTTTGCCGGTCAAAGAGATTCGCCAGTGCACCTTTTGCCCCAATGTCGTCGGTCGACAGCCCGATCAAATGTGTACGGGTGGGCGAGATGCGAAACCGGGTCAGCAGCTCGGTCGGCAAGAGCGCCTTGATGTATTTTGTTTGATAATCCGTACTGGCCTCGTTGGGCGACAAAACAGCCGACAGTACCGAACTGCGGACATACAACCCCGCCAGATTGCCCGGCCGGATTAGTGACACGTCGGCCCGTTGCAGGGGCGTTTCGGTGAAGGGTTGTTTCATCCGCCGGATCACGCTTTCCATCAGAATCGTCGACGGACTGGCCACCAGGTAGTCATCCAGCACGATAAACGACCCCAACGATTCGTTGCGGATCGTGAGCAGTTCGTGGATTTTGGTGTCTTCGTAGGGATGGCTCAGGACCCGGTACTGATCGGCGTTTGGATTCTGAATCCGGCTGACAAATGACTGATCCTGAGTAGACTGAAGCGGAATATAAAAGATAAAATCAAGGCGGTCTTTGGATGTAGGGTGGAGGGAATACCAAACCGGTTTTTCGTGCAGAAACGCCAGGGCGCTGGTGGTATCAAGCGGTGACCAGACAAATCTTTCCAGACTCCGAATGGCTTCCTGGAAAATCGGCGTGGTTCGCAACGCCATTTCCTTCAGTTGCGCCTGCTTCGAAAGCGTGTCCTGCAACGACGAACTTTCCATGACCAGCAGCGCATCCGACGGAATCAGCATCCAGGCCGAGCGGGCGGGCGCTTTCGACCAGCGGTAAAAGACAAAAACGCCGAAAATCAGCGCTAAAATACCAATGCCAATCCAGAGCTGTTTTTTGGTCATGGAGTTTGTTTAATACCCTAATATCCGTAAAAATAAAATGCCGATGACGCAAACCGAGGGGATTTTCGCCGAAAAATTCCGGGAAGATCCGATCAATCTGCGCCATCCGTACCGGCTCAGTGACCGGGTTACCGTAGCGGCAAAATTATATCTTAACGGGTTGTTTTACCTGAACGGTTTTCAGGGCTTTGACTTTGTCCCCTAAATCCATCCGGAAGGCCGCCAGTTCGCGGAAGCTTTGCATACAGACTTTCAGCAACTTCCACTTCAGGATCGAAACCGTGCCGGTCTGCCGCTCTTTGTGCGTAATGGGGATGTCGAAGGTTTTCTGACCGGCTTTCCGGGCCATGACCGCCAGAAAGATATTGGGCGCAAACGGCGTCGGGTCGGGCAGTTGTTCCAGCAACTTTTTGAGGTACAGGCCATTGATAAGCCGGAACGGAATGTTGCTGTCCTTGATATAGGTTCCGTAAATCAGGAACAGGCTGTATTTCAGAATCCGCGTGATGACCAGCCGCGCCGGAGCATCGAAACGAATTTGCCGGTAACCCAGGATAAAGTTCGACTCATGGCGTTTGGCCCAGAGTTTGGCAAAGTCATCGGTGACGAATTGATCGTCGCTGTCGGTCTGGAAAACGTATTCGGAGCCGAGGGCTACGGCGTGCCGGTAGCCGCGGACGACCGCGTTGCCGTGGCCACCGTTGGGCGTGTGCAATACTTCGAGCTTGGTCGGATAGTTAGGTTTCAAGGAATCCAGAATCGCTCCCGTACGGTCTTTCGAGCCGTCGTTGATAACGATCAGGCGGGTATCTTCGTTGGGAAATTGGCGGGTGAGCAGATCAACCCACATGTCTACAACTTCGTGGATACACTCTTCCTCGTTGTAGGCTGGCATTACAATTGACAGGTGTAGACTCATTGGTTGATTGCAGACGGGTTTGTGGCAATGCGACTCATTCGTCAGAAGCAAGTCGGTATTGCTACTTTGATGGTTATCAATAAGCAAAGATAGAAAAAGAGGAACTATTTATTGCGCTATGCCAGGCCGAACATTTATTAAGTGGATTCCAAACGACGAAATCAGTACGAAAACCGGTCTTTGAGTGCATTAATTGGTTTCTCCAGAAGAAACCAGGAGAGGGAAGCCATTAAAACAGTCAGTAAGGCATAATAGAAAAATTCGAAGATGAATGACCCGCTCAGCATCGGGGCCAAATTTGTCAGTTTATGCCAGATCCGGATGGTCGGGTGGCCGGGGGGCGTATGGTAAAAGTTATAGACCAGATTGTGAAAAATGTATAGCCCATAGCTGATCTGGCCCAGATACCGGCTCACTGGATTTTCCAGGAACCACCGCATCCAGCCCTTGAAACCGATGGCTGCTCGCCCAATCAGGAAAAAACCAAGTACAGAGCCCGCCAGCCGGTCCCACACTTCCGAGACAACATTGTGCGGAGCGTCGTAGGTCTTGGACAAGACGACCAATACTACATAAACGGCCAAAGCTGCCACAACCCCGAGCGAATTGGTAAAGAGTTTATCGATCCATTCTTTCTGATAAAGCCACAGGTACGCCAGCAAGGCCCCCAGACCGAACGAGTCCAGGCAGGCTGGCGTAAATACGTAGGCCACCACCCAGGAATAGTCCTGCGCGTAGAGGTAATACCGGAACAGCACACTACCGATAATCATCAGAATCATCGTGAGCGGCACGTGCCGACGGGGAACAATAAACAACAGCAGCGGAAAAATGAGGTAGACCTGCTCTTCGACAGCCAGTGACCAGAAATGATCGATGACTCCCATCCACTGTTGGTAATAGGCAATGTAAATATTGGTGGCGTACAACACGCACCAGGCCAGCGTTTCGCGCACCGGCGGCACGTTTAACACGGCCAGCAGGAGCAGGGAGAAATAGTACAGGGGAAAGATCCGGATGGTTCGGCGAATGTAGAACGTCTTGAGGTACACGCTTAATCCGTCGGGACGACTGGCCAGCTTGTCCTTGCTGCTGAGTAGAATCCGGGTGATCAGAAAACCGCTCAGGACAAAAAAGATCGTTACGCCGAGCGGCCCCAGCGGCAACGTGTTCCGTTCGGCCATCCAGTGATCGTAGAGCACCAGAGCGACGGCAATAAACCGGACACCATCCAGTTGGCTCAGATACGAAATGGTGGCGGCTGCTTTCGATGTTTCCGAAACGGATGTTTCCGGAACATCCGTCGTTTTGGTCGATGAAATGGCCTCTTTCGATTCTTTGCGGAACCAACCCAATTGCCCTGCGTCCACGTGTGAATAGCTTGATGGAAATGGCCAAAAGTACAAACAAGCCACCAGATTTGCCAACCGCCCTCCGATTTGTTCAGGAATGGTCGTAGGCAAAGCGGTCTTTCAGGTTGTTGAACGGCTTTTCAATCAGGAACCACGAAACCGTAGCCACGGCGACGGTAATGGCGTAAAAGAAAAGGAATTTCGCCCCGCTTTCCAGCCCCGAGCCCGCCAGCCCCGGGAGTTCGCGCAGGAGCCGGTTCCAGGCCCGGACGGTAATAAAATCCGTCGGGGTATGGTAAAAGTTAAAAACCAGGTTATGAAACAAATACAGTCCGTAGCTGATCCGACCGAGGTACTGGCTGACCGGATGCTCCAGAAACCATTTCATTAGGCCCCCGTAGCCGATCACTCCTTTGCCGATCACGAAAAAACAGAAGAACGAAGTGAAAAACCGGTCGGTGACATCGGTAAAGACGTTTCGTCCGGCGGAGGTATTCGCCATCAGGTATAGATTAAAAGCATACAGCCCCAAACTGATCAGTAGCCAGGCCGGGTTCCCAACCCATCGGCTGAACTGCTCACGTCGGAAAACCAGCAGCCAGGCCAGCACCCCACCCATACCGAAAGCGTCGAGGCAGGTCGGCATGAAGACGAACGAAACGAGCCAGGAAGCGCCGGTTGCGTAGAGATAAATCCGGAGTAGCATCGAAAAACCGATCAGTCCGATCAACAACCGGAGCAAATACCGGAACCGTAGGAACAGAATCAGGAAGGGGAAAAAAAGGTAATATTGCTCCTCGACCGCCAGTGACCAAAGGTGATCGACAGCCCCAAACCAGGTGTTATTGAGGATGATCCAAAGGTTGGGCGTGTAGGTCAAAAACCAGATCAGATGTTTCCGGACAGGCTCGTACCCGATCAGAGCCAGCACAAAAAGGGTCAGGTAGTAAACCGGAAAAATTCGCAGACTTCGTCGAATGTAGAACTGCCGGAGTGAAAAACCGGGCGACCTGCCAAGCGCTTGGTCACGCTCCTTACTGGTGATCAAGATGCGAGTAATCAGAAAACCGCTCAGAACAAAGAACAGGTTGACGCCGAAGTAGCCGAGTGGTAAATGCACCTGATCGCTCAGCCAGTGATCGACCATCACCAGCGAAACCGCCACAAACCGCAAGCCGTCGAGTTGTCCGAAGTAGTTTTTCAAAGGGATTCAGTTTACGGTTGGGAAAGTGTTCGTTATTCAGTATTCGATATTGTTTTTTGTGAGGTTTTAATATCGAACATCGAATATTGAATAACGAATAACGAAGTGCCGTTCCGGCTACCAGTTGGATTCGGGACGCTGGTATTTGGCCCCGGAGGCTGCAATGGTTTGGCCAGTAGGATGAATTTTCAGGGATTGATCCGGCCCGACCGTGACCACGAACAATTGATAGCGCCCCCGTTCCAGCTCAACCTCCGGAATTTCGGCCACGAAGCCCCCGGCAAAAATCCGCCGGGGCCAGAACCACCCGCGCGGGCTGCGGCTCAGGTTTTGCCGAACTGCAAACAGGTAGGTTCGTCGGTCGGAACGGGCCATGAGGTACGAGCCTGCATCGCGCAAACCGAGCGGAGGCTGGGTGAATTGCAGAATGGTGTAATGCGGCTCGGATAGATAGACGGAATTCAGTAGAACCGGCGAATCCAGTTTGGGCGTGGTCAGCAGGGTAGCCAACTGGTTGTCGTAAAAGGTTCCGGGTGTCTCGACGTAGCGTTGCGTAACGGAATCGACCAGGGGTTGGGGGCTATTCTGTGTGTAGCGGGCATTAAAGTAATAGGTACTCAGGAATTGCCGCAAATAAATCGTTTCGTCCAGGTACGTGCTGTACGAGAAAAACGCAAGGGCCAGGCTGAAAACCGTGGCAACACCGGCCGTGGCCAGACGGCGTGCTGGTCGACTTTGCGCGATCCCGTAACTGAATACAAAGGCCAGCAGTGTGAGTGAATAAATTTTGTAGCGGCTGGTCGTCAGGGTTCCCAGTCCAAAACCGACCCGGTTGAACGCAACGATCAAACCCGTACCCAGCACGAAGGCCATTCCGCCCAGGAAAAACAGTTGCCAGTCTGTCAACCGGGAGCCCCGGAAGCGTTTTCCCAGCAATGAAAAGCCCACAACAGCACACAACAGCGTGACGACTCCACCGAGCGTCAGGCAGGTCAGCATGAAATTTTGGACCGGGAATGCTTCGGCCGAGGCCCCGTTGAACAGCAGCCAGCCCTTCCCCCAGTCAAGCAGCGGACCCCGGTCGGGCGGATTGCCAGCCGGTTTTTCATACCCCAGAAAATACAGGCGGAAGGTCACGGCCAACGCCAGCGACCAGCGAATGACGCCCGCATAATCCTGCCGCAAGAAAATAAGAACTAAGCCGACGGGCCAAATTAGTAAACCGTTTCCGCTGGTGATCGTCGCGGCCACCGCCAGCGCAATCGCCAGCCAGCCTACCCGGTTTTTGAATGCTAATTCGTAGAATGTCGCCACGGCCAGCGCCACGACGGTGAAGTTCTGGGCAGCGGCCATGCCCCAAAACGTATTTTCCCAGTTGGAGAGATTAAACAGTAGTAGCGACACCGGCAGGGCCATCCATACTGCCGCTCCGGATTTGCGCAACGCCCGGACAAAAACCGCCAGCAGCAACACCAGACTCAAATTGCCCACCACCATCAGGTGAACGTAATTGAGCTTGCCGGTGAGCCGGTAATCCAGCCAGGTGATCAGCCGGTCATAGACGATGCGGTGTTCGTTGTGTTGCCGAAAAAATTCGTAAATCGTATCACGCAGCGACGTGGCCTTGTCGATATTGACCAGAAACGCCTTCAGCGCGTGATCGTCGTACTTCGGAATGTTGATTGCGTACCGGCTGAATACCCAGAAATAAACCAAAACCGGCACCAATAGCCCGAGCCATCCTAACCACCCGGCCGTGGAAACCCGGTTACTGGCCCGATTGCCCTGAACATGAATCGATTCCGTTCCCGAATGCATATTCCTCCGCGTAACTCTGATCTATTCCGCTAAACTCTGCGATATAATTTTAAGCCAAAAACCCCGCCAGTTTCTCCTGAATCGACGTCGTATCCAACCCCGACTGCCGCTGGTGGTAACTCTGGTCACCATACAGCCCTTCCGGGTAGCCCTGCGCCGACAGGCTCACAAACTTCCGGAACGCCAGTCCGTTTTCCAGCAGTTTGACCGACAATTGCTGCGCCAGCCCGCCGATGCTGACATGCTCTTCCACGACCAACAGATTCTGCGTTTCGGCCCATTGACGGCCCAACTCCTTCGGCAATTCCAGCGGCAGGTTCAGGGCCGTGTAGACTTCGAACTGGTTGCCCAGCGTATCAGAGGTTTCGAGGGCTTTCAGGACGTTAGCCGCCACCGGCCCCAGCGCCACGACGGTTCCTTTCGGATTTTCGCTGCTGACAATTTTCTTGAACGACCCGGCCGTTTCGGCGCCTTCCGGCGTTTTCGGACCGGCTCCCAACCGCAAATACGCCGGACGACCTTCGGCCACGATGGCATTTACGGTGGCATCAATCTCGTCGGCAAACGCCGGAATCCAGGTTTTGACGTTCTGCAACCCGCTCAGGCAGGCCAGGTCCTCGATGGCGTGGTGCGTCGAGCCCATAATGCCGTAGCCATAACCGCCCCCGTTGCCCACCAGGAAAACCGGTAAATTATGCAGGCAAACGTCGTTGCGGAACTGCTCCAGGCAGCGGTACACCGCAAACGGGGCAATGCTGTAACAAAAAACTTTGAATCCTTTGTAGGCCATTCCGGCCGCGACGCCGACCATGTTCTGTTCGGCCACCCCCGCGTTGATGAAGCGCGGACCCATCACGGCCGCGACGTTTTCGAGGGCGTTGTAACCCAAGTCTCCCGTGATGAAGATGATTTGCTCATCGGCCGCAGCCAGCCGCTCGATGGCCGCTGAAAATTCTTTCCGCATAATTTTGGTGTGTTTTAGTGTGGGGTTGTTACACAGGGTTAATCAGAGATGATCAGGGTTAATCAGAGAAGTCCCTGATTACCTCTGATATTCTCTGATTAACCCTGTGTAACAACCCCATCCCCAATAAAACCTCATTTTGTTTTTCTCGCTTCCACCAGCGCCCGGATTTCGGATGCGGTTTTGTAGAGTTGCTCACCCTTCCGAACCTTCGTCCGGATGAATTTGGGCCGTTTTTTGGTTTCTTCAAAGATCTTGCTGATGTACTCACCCAGGAACGAAATACCCAGCAGGTTAATGCCACCGAAGAGCATCACCAGCACGATGACTGTCGATAAACCGGCGGGCGTTTCCGGGAAAATCAGGAGCTTAGCCAGAATTTGCCACAGAATGCCCAGCAACGAAAGGCCCGTCAGCAGGAAACCGGCGTAGGACATCGCTTCGAGCGGGGCAAAGCTAAAGGAAAAAATGGCCTTCTTGGCCCACCAGATGTTTTTGGTCCAGTTGTTGGTCGAGACGCCGAACATCCGCTCTGGCCGGACGTAATCGACGCCCGTTTGCTTGAAACCGACCCAGGCCCGCAGTCCGCGCAGAAACTGTTCGGTTTCGGGCAGGGCCACCAGTTCGCGCACCACCTTCTGGTCGATCATCGAAAAGTCGCCCGCATCGACCGGGATGTTGATGTACGACATTTTCTTGAACAACCGGTAAAAAGTCTTATAGAAAAAGTGGACGTGGGGCGGCATTTCGCGCTGAACCCGGACGCCGTAGGTCACGTCGTAGCCCTGTTGCCATTTTTCGTAAAACTTCGGAATGATCTCGGGGGGATCCTGTAAATCGCCGTCCATCAGCACCACGGCGTCGCCCGTCGAAATTTCCATCCCGCTCAGAAAAGCCGACTGTGAACCGAAATTCCGCGAGTGCGTAATCCCGATCACGTTCGGATCTTTCGCGCAGATGGCGTCGATGACTTCCTCCTGGTTGTCCGGTGAATTATCGTTGACGAAAATGATTTCGTACCGCACCTTCATCTCGTTGAAGGTTTTGACCAGCCGCTCGTACATGATCGGAATGGCCTGCGCATCCCGGTAACAGGCAATGATGGCCGTAATGACCGGGTTGATCGTCGGGTTGGCGAAGGCCGGGAGTACGCGCTCGGCGTAGTCGTGCTGCACCTGCCAGTCGGCGGTTTTTTGCAGACCGACAGTCAAGGGCGTGCGGGCCTGCCAGCCGAGGTCGGTGTTGGCGGCAGTGGGGTCGCCGTACCAGTCGCTGAGGTCCCATTGCCGGTTGCCCATGCTGCCCCACACCGGTTCGACGGCCAGGCCAAAGGTCCGGCGGGTTTCCTCCACCAGTTCGCGCATGGTCGTTTTCCGGCCCGTAGCGATGTTATACGAACGACCGCTGATGGTTTTGCCCACCTTCAGAGCCGCCTGCACGAAGGCTTCCACGCAATCGTCGATATAGACAAAATCGCGGCTGATGTCGGGCGAAACGAGCGGGGGCAAACCGCCTTTTCGGGCCTCTTCGACCAGCCGGGGAATCAATCGGTCGGGTTCTTCCCAGCCGCCGTAAATCGAGTAAAGCCGCAAGTTCAGGGTTTTCAGGCCGTGAACCCGGGCGTAAAATTCGAGCATATAGGCCGCCGAAACTTTCGAAACTGCGTAGTGGCTGTTGGGTTCGACGCGGTCGGTTTCTTTGGGGGCGGTGCAGTTAAAACCGTATTCCGAACTACTGCCCGCGTGGATGTAAACCGTTTCGGGCGAGCAGTTTTCCAGAATATTGACGGTTCCCGTTACGTTCGTTTCGTAGGTCAGGTTGACGTTTTTCTGTTTGCTGTATGCTCCGTAAGCCGCCAGGTTGAAGATGGTTTTCGGCTTGTATCGGTCAAAAATCTCCTGGACCGATTTATAAGAAAGAATATCGCAGTGAATGACGTTCTCGGCCGGAACGTTCAGCAATTTGAGTCGCCAGGCCTTCGTGGCGTCGTGCGTCAGGGCGTAGCAGTCTTTCCGGAGTTGAAAAATCTGGTCGAATAAATTGGCTCCGATAAAGCCGCTGGCACCAAAGACGAAAATCGGGCCTTTCAGTTGGAGGATGCTATCCTGATACGGTAGGATCTGTTTTGACATTCGGGATGAACAGTATGAATCAAGCCGGTAAGCCGACCGCCGGGGCGGTTTTTAAGCGTCACGGTGGTGTGGATTATGCGGTAAAATACCGGTTGTGGACGTCGGCGCGGGCCTGCTCGTAGAGGTCGGCGGTCATCGGCAGGTAGTGCCATTCCAGCCGGTTTTCCATGTACGAAACACCTTTGCCTTTCACGGTATGGGCGATCACGACTTTGGGTTTGCCGTTGGCCTGCAGTCGCAGTGTGTCGAGCTGAACCAGGAGCGCTTCCACATTGTGCCCGTCGGCTTCGACTACATCAAAACCGATGGCCTGCCATTTGGCGACGTCGGCCGTATCGCCGAACACCTCGGCGGTTTGCCCGAATCCCTGCAAGCCGTTTTTGTCGATCAAAACCACCAGGTTGTCGAGTCCCTGCTGAAGGGCATAGTGGGCGGCCTCCCAGGTAGTGCCTTCGTTGGTTTCGCCGTCCGACATCAAGACGTAGACGAAATTTGAATTTCCTAATAACTTATTGGCGTGGGCAATGCCGCTTCCGATCGGCAGCCCGTGGCCCAGCGAACCGGTGGCAAACGGAATGCCTCTGTGTTTGTTGGGTGCGGGATGGGCCGGAAGCGTGGTGCCGTTTTTGTAAAACGTTTGCAGTTCTTCGTCCGAAATCTCACCCAGGTGGTTCAAACAAACGTACAAAGCGGCTGCGGCATGGCCTTTCGACAGGATGAACGTATCCTCGGGCTGCTTGCGCAGAATGAGCGTCGCAAGCATCAGATCGAGGCAGCTCAGTGAACAGCCGATGTGACCGGCATGGGCCATGTTGTATAGTTCAAGGACCTTCAGCCGGAGTTGGCCGCTGAGGGTTTTCAGATCAATGGTGGTGGCAGTTGACGTCATTTTAATACCGGTATTTCATGCCTTCGAGGTCAAAGATAGTGATTTTCTGGCCGGTCTTGCCTTTGACCAGGACAATCTTATCCCGCTCGGTAGAGTCGATCCGTTGATAATAGGTTGCATCCCTAGGCAAATAAACATTCACCATCTGGGCGTCGATGACCGAAAAAGCCCGACCGATTTTGTCGATCTCGGTGTATTCATGCCGACGCATCGACGGATACAAAACCGTATCGCCGGGGGCATAGAGTTCCTGGATTTTCTGGGCCGATGTCCGGAACGGGTTGGGTAGTCGGGCCAAGGGTGCCGATGAATACTTCGGTTCGATGTCATTGTAAATGCGTTGCAGCAACATCGTCAGAAAAACTGCCTGCACCGCCAGCACCACCGCCAGCGGAAGGCTGAACCAAAACCGGAGCGAGCTGATTTTCAGCAGCATCAGCGCGGTCAGGATGAGTATATACGGAAACGAAAAACCCGAATACCGTTGCGTAATCCCGTAGGTATGGCCCGATCGGAACGCCATGATCAGCAAAAAGAAGGTCGGTCCCAGCGCCAGAATAACCAGAAAGACCATCAATGGACGGTTCTGCCGGTCGACATCTTCCAGCATGGCCGTGACTAAAAGATAAAACAGCGGAACAGCCGCTGACATCACCAGGTGCTGGGCGGCATGAATGCTGTAAATCGGCAAACCGGCGGCCAGCACCAGCGGAAAACCAATTTTGACCCAGACTGGTGGGTTGTGGTGCTTCCGATACCGGATCAGCAAACCGGTCGCCAGGCCGCCGAGCAGCATGGCGAGCGCAAAATTCCGGTAACCGACCACCGCCGTCGCCAGCCCGTTGGTGAAGAGGATCAGATCACTGAAAACCGGCAACGAGCGCCAGAATACGTTGGGAACGGTGGCCGGTAAAATCAACCCGAAACCGTTGTTGGTCGGGTTGGTCAGCGCAATACTTCGGTATAGTTTCGCCTGATGGTCGAGACTAAAGAAGGTGTATTTGCCTCCACCGAAAATAAACCAGAGCGAGACGAATCCCACCGCAACGCTAACACTCAGCGCCAGCCGGAACCAGACCGGAAGTTTACGAACGTACAGGAGCGCATACAAACCGTGGCCCAGAAAAACCGTCAGGGTCAGGTAGTGCGAAAGCAGCGACAAGGCCACCAGCAGGCCGTAAGCCACATACAGGTTAATGGGAGAGGTCCGCGGATTCGGTTTTTGCTTTTCCTGAATCAGCAGAAAGACCTGCGTTGCCAGCAAGGTCAGGAAAAACGACATCGTGTAATTGCGGGCAACGTGGCTCTGAGCGATGAAATAGGGCTCAATGGCGGCTAGCAGGCAGGTAAGAAGGGCCAGTCGGATCGCCCGTTCCGGTTCCATTTTGAAATGCGTCGTGACGAAACGGTAGAGCAGCGGGAGGGTGATGACACCGAAAAGCACGGATAAAAACCGGATCGAAAAGTCACTCGGTCCGAATGCCTTGATCCAGAGCCAGATCAGGGCGTAGTAGGCCGGACTATTGCCGATATCCCCCTTGATGTTGGCTTCGATGAAATCGTCGAGCGTTTTGGGTTTCCAGAATTCCTCCGGAGTAAAATACGAAACGGCCGCTTTGTCAAAGACATCCTTCTGGTTTGACCCTTCGAGAACCACCCCCTGGCTGACGAGGAGCGTCGATTTTTCGTCGAAAAAAATGCCGTAAGAATCCAGGTGGTAAACGCGAAGAACAAACGCCAGAAGCATGATTCCGGCCAGAATCCAGGTATACGTTCGGTGGTGGGATGACATTAATCCGGGTGAATAGCTTTTTCGCGGGCAAAAATAAGCCCATTTTGCCGGACTTTACATTTTCAGGATCGTAAATTCTACTCTCCGGTTCAATCGGCGCTTTTCCTCGGTTTCGTTGCTGGCAATGGGCTTACTCGGTCCCCAGGCTTTGGTCTGAATGCGCTCGTCGGGAATGCCCTGGGCCATCAAATAGTCTTTGACCACCCGCACCCGGTCTTCAGACAGTTTCATGTTCAGTTCCCAGACGCCCTGATTGTCGGTGTGTCCTTCTACCTGTATTTCCATCGTTGGGTACTCTTTCAACATCTGCACCACCCGGTCGAGTTCGGCGTTGGAGCCAGTCAGCAAAATGGCCTTGCTTTGTTCGAACAGCACCTCACGAAGCACCACCCGCTGGCCGGTCTGGATGGGCGTTAGAATCAGGTTTTTCCGGATTTCGCGGAACCGCTTGTCTTTGCTGAGGTCCAGGAGTTCTGTCGTCGGGAAATAGCCGTCGCGTTTGGCGGTCAGGTTATAATTGTTCTGTACGGGCAGCAGCAGTTTGAAATCCCCTGTTCCCGGATCGTAGCTGATGCGGCTGTGCTCTTTGTTATCGGGCGCGGTTGTGGAAAAGACCTCAGCCGCAACCGGTTTTTTGCTGATGCCGTCGATCACCTGGCCCGAGACGATGGCCACCGCATCGGGTTTGATGGCCGGATAGAGTTTGAGTCGGAAAATGTCTTCGCCCCCCATCGAATTCTGAATGGAACTGAGGTAGGCGTAATCACCGGTCGCCGGAATGGTAAAATAGCCGTCCCACTCGGGCGTGTTGATGGTCGGGCCGAGGTTTTCGGGTTCCGACCAGTTGGTCCAGCTATCATCCAGGCGTCGGCTCACAAAAATGTCACCGTTGCCGTATTCGGGATGACCGGCGGAAGTGAAATACAGGGTACGGGAGTCGGAAGCCACAAATGGAGCACCTTCGTAATCGGCGGTATTCAAGACTGGCCCCATGCTGACCGGCTCGCTCCAGGTCTGGTTCGGTTGCAAAAACGAAACGTACAGGTCTTTGTCGCCGATGGAGTTGTTGCGCTGGACGGACAGCACCATTGTTTTGCCATCGGGGACGATGGCGTATTCGGTGTAGTTCTTTTTGTGCAGATTCTGGTTGTTTTTAATGACCACTTCGGTCGGAAACGACCAGCCGTTTTTACCAAGGGTCGATTTGGATAAACCGTAAGCCACCGAACCGTCGGGTTTGTAGACGTTGATTAGGTAAACCGTCCGGCCGTCGGCCGACATCCCGCTGATGGCGTTGTCGGATGCGTTGTTGATGGGCGCACCCATGTTGATGGCCGGTCCCCACTCGCCATTCGGCTGGAGCAACGAATACCAGACATCCTGACTTTTCGGGTCGCCGGTATTGCCGTTGTGCTGGCCCCGCGTAAAATAAAGGGTTTTGCCGTCGGGAGAAATCAGGGGAGCGACTTCCTGGCCGGGGGAATTAACCTTGCTGCCAATGTTTTCTTTCACCAGATCCTTCGGAGCGTCTTTCGACACATTGATGGTCACGGAAATCGGTTGGGTATCGTCCGAAATGCCGATGGCGTCGATCTGGTTCGGGCCTTTCACCCGGTTTGGACTGATGACGAGTTTGACGGTATTGGCCGTCAGCGACGCTTCGGTTGGAAAAATGTGGAGGAGCGGGGCGCTGCCGGTTTCGGACCCGGTTGCCAAGGTTGTTGGTTTATAAACCGGTATTTCACGGCCCTGACCGTCGATCACCAGTACCTGGCTGATCGCACCGGGATTTCCACTCTGAAAAATGGCAATTTGCCGGATCGGAATGGCTTCGGCGAAGCGAACCGTAATCCACTCATCGTTGGGACTGTCGGGGTAAAGCGGTGACCAGGCGCAAACGTTATCACCGACCTGCGGAAGCCGGTTGGGTTTGCCCAGAACCTGGTTGGCCCGGTATTGCTGGGAGTATGCTTCCCCGCGCCCTTCCGACGAGTAGCCCACGACTGAACTGGCCCACTGGACAGTTTGGCCGTAAACCGACGATGCAAAAAGGAAAGCCCATCCAAACGTTACTAAGACGCCCCGTATCATGCAAGAAATATATTCTACGATCTATTCAGGGCTAAAAGTTACGAAGAATTTGGGCATGTATGGATGGAATGATCCGCATATTTCGACGGCTCAGGTAAACGACCACGTATAAGCATACTGATTATCTGGCGTCCTGGGAGCGGAGGTGTCCGTTGCAGGATTTCAACAATAAAACCGGAGCGCTAGTTGAAAATTTGACTAACCAATACCTTTCACGATGAAAAACCTGCCCGGAATTTTACGTTCAAACATTCGATTCTCTCAAACTGACAGTTTCTTCAGAAAGGACAATTCACCGCACCAACTGCTCCATCAGCCGCTCCAGGGTCTGGGCCGCATCGGTGCACAAGCCGGTATGCACCGGCGAGGTCTGGACGATGGTGCTGCGGTTGGCCGCCAGCCAGCGAAACCGGGCGGCCACCGGCAGTTGACCAATGGGACCGCCTTCCCGCCGACCGGCGCAGATTTTCTGAAAAACCCGCAGCCGTTCCCGCAACTCGTCCAGGTCGAGGTCGGCCGAGAACGCCCGCAAGCGGTTTTCGTTCAGTTCAAAAACCGCTTGCAGGAAACCCTGGCCCGGGCAGTAGACAATGACCCCGACGTTCATGAATTCTTCGCGTTCCACGCGCGGCACGGCGCGGATGACGGCGTACTCAAATACGTGCTTTGGCATGCTGGGCTTCCTGAACAAAAATTTCCGAGTGAGCGAGTCGGGTGGTTAAAAACTGAACGTAAATCTGGCGCTGTGCCTCCACGGTTTCGGTCGGATCGTCTGTTGCCAGCCATTCGGCCGGGACAAGGTCCACGATGGCCTGAATCCGTTCCGGGGAGAGCTTTTGCTTAAAATCGGCATCGACGGCGTCGAGTTCGCCCGCCCAGGGCAGCAACACATGGTTTTTGACGGCCCCGAACGGTTTGCGGGCCTGTTCGTCCCAGGGCAGTCCGGCGTGGTGAAAATACAGCGAAGCACCGTGGTCGATGAGCCAGAGTTCTTTGTGCCACATCAGCATGTTGGTGTTGCGAGCCGTCCGGTCGACGTTGGTAATGAAACAGTCGAACCAGACAATCTCGGAGGCCAGTCGCGCGCTGACGGTATTTAAAACCGGGTCGAAGGTGGTGGCTTTGGAAAGAAAATGCAGTCCGAGGTTCAGGCCACCGCTGGCCCGCAGCAAATCCTGAATCTCTTCATCCGGTTCCAGCCGGGCCATCGCCGGGTCGAGCGTGGCAAGGACGATTTCGGGAATCCGAAAGCCGAGCGTCCGGGCCAGTTCGCCCGCAATCAGTTCGGCAATCAACGCCTTGACGCCCTGGCCCGCGCCCCGAAATTTCAGGACGTACAGAAAATCGTCGTCGGCTTCGACAATGGCCGGTAACGAGCCACCCTCGCGCAGGGGCGTTACGTAGCGAATCACCTCGACGGTTCGGAGTTGGGGTTCGGGCGTATTCACAAAAAGGGAGTTAAACGAAAAGCCTTTTCAAACGTATCCTTCGCCGGTTTTACGGAAGGTGCGGGAAATTTAGGCCAATTTTTCGAGAAATCGGGTCCGAATCCCCGATTCGTTCCGTCGGATGATCGAAAAGCCTTACCTTTGCGCCAACGAATCATTCTGCTCAATCCGCATGTCTGCCGAAACGACCGATCAGTTACCCACGCTCGAAACTGCCCGCAAACTGGGCCTGCTGCCCGACGAATACGACCGAATTATTGCTATCTTGGGCCGCAAACCCAATTTTACCGAACTGAGTATCTTTTCGGTGATGTGGTCGGAGCACTGCTCCTACAAGAATTCGATTGTCTGGCTCAAGACGCTGCCCCGCGATTCGGAGCGGATGCTGGCCAAAGCCGGAGAGGAAAACGCCGGATTGGTCGACATCGGCGATGGACTGGCTTGTAGCTTTAAAATAGAATCGCACAATCACCCCTCGGCCATCGAACCCTACCAGGGCGCGGCTACGGGCGTGGGCGGCATCAACCGCGATATTTTCACGATGGGCGCCCGGCCCATTGCCCAGCTCAACTCGCTGCGGTTCGGAAATCTGGATTTACCCAAAACCCGGCGGTTGCTGAAAGGTGTCGTGAAAGGCATCGGCGATTATGGCAATGCGTTCGGAATTCCGACAGTCGGTGGGGAGATTTACTTCGACGATTGCTACAACGTTAACCCACTGGTGAACGCCTTTTCGGCCGGGATTGTCGAAGTGGGCAAGGTTGCCAAGGCCACCTCGTACGGTGTGGGTAACCCGGTTTTCATCGTCGGTTCGGCCACGGGTAAAGACGGAATTCACGGGGCCACGTTTGCATCGGAAGACATTTCCGACAAATCGACCGAGAAACTTCCCGCCGTTCAGGTGGGCGATCCGTTCATGGAGAAACTACTGCTGGAAGCCTCGCTGGAGATTATTGGAACGGGCCATGTGATCGGGATTCAGGACATGGGAGCCGCCGGGATCATCTGCTCGACCTCCGAAATGAGCGCCAAGGGCGAACACGGGATGATCATCGACCTCGATAAAGTGCCGACCCGCCAGCCGAACATGGCGCCGTTTGAAATCCTGCTGTCCGAATCGCAGGAGCGGATGCTGGTGGTGATCGAGAAAGGCAAAGAAGACGTTATTCAGGGTATTTTTGATAAATGGGATTTGAACTGCGAACAGATCGGAACCGTGACGGATACCGGTCGGCTGCATTTCTACCGCTACGGCGAACTGGTGGCCGATGTTCCAGCCCATGACCTGGTGCTAGGCGGGGGCGCTCCCCAATACCACCGCGAATACCGCGAACCGGCTTACTTCCAGGAGTTTAAGAAGTTTCAGATTTCTGATGTACCCGATCTTAAATCCGATGAAATTCGGCAAGTGGCGGAGCATTTGCTGGCCCACCCGAACATCTGTTCGCGCCGGTGGGTGTATGAGCAGTACGATTCGATGGTCGGGACGGCCAACCTGAGCACCAATTTGCCCTCGGATGCCGCCGTGGTCAACGTGAAAGGCACCGAGAAATCCATTGTCATCACGGTAGACTGCAACAGCCGCTACGTCAATGCCGACCCAAACACCGGAGCCAAGATTGCTGTGGCCGAAGCCGCCCGGAACATCGTCTGCACGGGCGGGGAGCCGTTGGCGGTGACCAACAACCTGAACTTCGGCAATCCGTACGTACCGGAAGTCTACTGGCAATTTGTCGAAGCCGTCAAGGGCATGGGCGAAGCCTGCCAGCGGTTTGCGACGCCGGTGACGGGCGGCAACGTCAGTTTTTACAACCAAAGCTCCGACGAAGGCCCGGTTTTCCCGACACCGACCATTGGGATGCTCGGGTTGATGGAAGATCCCAAAAACCGGATGACGCTACGCTTCCGGCAGGCTGGTGATTTGATTTACCTGGTTGGGCAGTCGAAAGACGATCTGGCTTCGTCGGAATACCTGTATTCGTACCGGGGCGTGAAGGCGTCTCCGACCCCGGCTTTCGACATGGAGGAAGAAGTGGCGGTGCAACAGGCCATTAAAGAGTTAATTACCAATACGTTGATTGTGTCGGCGCACGATATTTCCGACGGAGGTTTGTTTGTGACATTAACGGAGTCGGCGATGGCCGGTCCGCTTGGATTCAGCATCGAAACCGACAGCCGGTTCCGGAAAGATGCCTTCCTGTTCGGGGAGAGCCAGAGCCGGGTGGTGGTGTCGGTGGCCCCGGAAAAACAAGCGGAGTTCGAAGAAGCCCTTGCGAAAACCGGTGTCGCATTCAGCCGATTGGGTTCCGTAACCGATGAGGATTTTATTGTCGACGGCGAATCAGTATTGTCGGTGTCGACGGCCCGGGAGTTGTACGACAACGCCCTGGCTCGGAAGCTTGAAGCCTGATAGTGAACCGATATGGAAGCCACTGCAACGAGCAAACCACGTTTGACGGTCGAGGAATACTTCAAACTGGAAGAAACCAGTGAGATTCGGCATGAATTTTACCGGGGGCAGATTTTTGCGATGGCGGGGAGCACGCTCCGCCATAACGTACTGGTTGATGCCGTAAAAGACTTGTTCAAAGCTCATTTCCGTCCTAAAGGGTGTGGGGTTTACTCGGAAAGCGTCAAGGTTGAGGTTACTAAGGGAGAATATTACCCGTATCCGGATATTGTTCTGACTTGTCATCCTTTTGATTTACAAAGTCAATATATCATTCGGCAACCGAGCATTATCGTTGAAGTATTGTCTAAATCATCGGTGGGAACAGACCGGGGGTACAAGTGGCAGGAATACCAGAAAATGCCGTCGTTGCTGTACTATTTGCTGGTCGATCAGGCGAAGATGGCCGTCGAATTATTTGCTCGGGTGGAGCACATGGATCAGTGGACGTATCAGGCTTTTTACAAACCGGAAGACGTGGTGGTTTTCCCGAGACTGGATTTTGAGTTGACGGTAGGCGCCATCTACGAAGGTATCGATTTGACAGTGGAAGAGGGTGAGCCCAACGATAAATTGTGAGTTGAGTTTTCGGTTGGTGTTTGGTAATTCAGTTGGAAAGAATGATCACATCCGATAAAAAAACAAGCTACACCGCCGAAGAATACTTTGCTCTGGAAGAAAAGAGTGAAATCCGGCATGAGTATTATCAGGGTGGCCTGTATGCGATGGCGGGTAGCCAGGTCATCAAACAACCCCGGGTGATTGTTGAGGTGTTATCCAAATCGACGGCCCTGACGGATCGGAGCTTCAAGTGGCAGCGGTATCGGAAGGTTCCTTCCCTTTGGTACTATATACTGGTCGACCAATATTCCACCACGGTTGAACTGTTCAGCCGGATTGAGGAAACGGACGAATGGATCAACAGCCTGTATGAAAACCGTGATGATATCATTGTATTTCCCAGACTGAACATTGAAGTATCCTTGCAGGCTATTTATGACGGGCTGGAGTTACATTCCGAAGAGGTCGAGGGCGAGGAGGGCGCATGAAGCAACGGTATTTTATTCAACTTTCATACCGGGGAACGGCCTACAACGGTTGGCAGATTCAGCCCAACGGGCTGGCTGTTCAGGAAGTGCTTGAACAAAAACTGAGTCAGATTCTCCGGGAGCCGATTACGATTATCGGCAGCGGCCGGACCGATACCGGCGTCCATGCCGAACAGCAATTTGCTCATTTTGAGATCGAACGTGCGCTCGAAATCACGGATGCTTTTATTCATGCGCTGAACTGCATGTTGCCGCCCGACATTGCGGTGCAGCAGATTTTTCCGGTCGAACCCCGCGTTCATGCCCGGTTTTCGGCGATTTCCCGCTACTATCAATACCGCATTCGCCGACAGAAAAGCCCGTTTCTGGATTTGTTGGTTTACGTATTTCGCCCGGAACTCGACGTTGAGCGGATGAACGAAGCGGCCAGCCTGCTGCTCAAATACGATGACTTCCAGAGCTTTAGTAAAGTCCGGACGAAAGTCTCGCATTTTCGCTGTGAGATTCACCGCGCGGAGTGGGTCGTTGAAGCGGATGAACTGGTTTTTCATATCAAAGCCAACCGGTTTTTGTACGGGATGGTCCGGACGCTGGTTGGAACCATGCTGGAAGTCGGGCAGGGGCGGATGACGGTAGTTGAATTCGAGCAGATTATCCAGGCTAAAGACCGGACGAAAGCCGGACGGTCGGCCCCGGCCAGTGGCCTGTTTCTGGTTGAGGTGGGCTATCCTCCCGAGACGTTCGCGAAGAAAATGATGGATGATGAATTATGAATGATGAATTAGCGTAAATTAGGTGCGTCCATCATTCATAATCCATCATTCATCATTCCTAAAGCGTGATCAACGAATTTCAACAAATCATCCGGGCGTATCGGAAAACCGACTTTAGCCAGCGCAATGCCGCCCTGGCGACCGTTGTGGGGTTGAGCGGTTCGGGGTATCGCCGACCGGGTGCCCGCATGTACATCACCGACGATGGGCAGTGGATTGGGGCCATCAGTGGCGGTTGTCTGGAAGGCGATGCGCTGCGCAAGGCCCGCGAAGTGATGCAAACCCGGCAGGCCCGGCTGGTGACCTACGATACCACCGATCCCGAAGGCGAGAATTTCGGCATCGGATTGGGCTGCAACGGGATTCTGGATGTGCTCATTCAACCCATTGACCCGAACGACTCGGACAACCCGCTCGAAACCCTCGAACGCGTCATGCAGGACCGCCGACCACTGACGTTCGAAACCGCCTTGCCCGATGGGGCCGGGGTGTTCGTCGAAGAACTCAAACCCGACATTCAGTTGCTGGTGTTTGGGGGCGGTTACGATGCCGTTCCGCTTGTGAAACTGGCGAAACAGATTGGCTGGCGGGTCGTCGTGACGGATGATTGCGTGGCGCATTTGCAACCGAAACGGTTTGGCGAAGCCGATGAAATGCTGGCCGTGCAGCGCGACGATGTCCGGAAACAGGTGCCCATCGATGCCTATTCGGCCGCAGTACTGATCTCCCACAACTTCAAATACGACCGGGCGGTTTTGCGCGAATTGCTGCAAACCAACATTCCATACATTGGCTTGCTCGGGCCGAAAAAGCGGGGTGATGCCTTGCTGGACGAGGTAGCTGATCTGGTAAAACCGGCGGACGAAAACCGGCTTTTCTGGCCGGTCGGGCTGGATGTGGGCGCCGACAACCCGCAGGAAATCGCCCTATCGATTCTGGCCGAAATTCAGACGGTTTTCCGGAAAACCACGGCCCAACCGCTGAAATTCAAGAACGCGCCCATTCACCAGCCAGTGCATGGCATCAGCACGTCGGTAGATTTGGCGGAGTAATTGACGGATTTCGATTGCATGAACATTGCCACGATTATTCTGGCAGCCGGTAGTTCATCCCGGCTAGACCACCAACCTAAACAATTGATTGAATGGGAGGGAAAAACCCTGCTTCGCCGGGTGGTCGATACCGCACTGGCGACACCCTTCCGGCCGGTGGTGGTGGTGGTCGGGGCGCACAAACAACAGGTTGCTCCCGAATTAGACGGTTTGCCGGTGACCATCATCGACAACCAGCACTGGCAGCAGGGACTGTCGACCTCGGTCAAAACCGGGCTGGCGGCTGTTTACCTGACGCAGAAAGACATCGATGCGGTGTTGTTTCTGCTCACGGATCAGCCGCACGTCGACCGGGGGCTGCTGCTGCAACTGGCGCAGGTGTACCAGGAGAGCGGGAAAGGGATCGTTGCATCCGGTTACGCCGAGAGCCTGGGCGTTCCGGCACTCTTCGACCGTAACTACATCCATGAACTGCTCAGTTTGGAGGGCGACGCGGGGGCCAAGAAAGTGATTCTGAATCACCCGGACGACTGCGCTGAAGTTCCGTTCGCGCCGGGCCGGGTGGATTTGGATACGAAGCAGGATGTGGAGCGGTTTCTGGGCGAAGTGGATGGATGAAAGGGTTGTGACTTTGCTCCGCCCATTTTCCCGGCTACCGCTTTCGAATCGACACGATTTTGATAAAAGTGAACACCGGGGCCGCTTGTTCGGCATCCGGTTCAATTGTAAACCAGACGCTGGTTTCGTTTGGTGATCGGCATTCAAAAAAAGCTTACCTTTCCATGCGGTATTTTCGGAGCGGCATTTACGCTTCGCATCCGATATCATTTATCAATGAATGCATCGACTTCAATTGCCAACGGTTTCCAGTTTTTAAAAGGAGGAGGGGAACTGGGTGAATTAATCCGGACGGCCAACTGGTCGAAAACCGCTCTGGGGACGCCGGATTTCTGGCCGCAAAGTTTTAGGACGACGCTGAGTATCCTGCTGCATTCAAAATTTCCAATGTTTTTGTTCTGGGGGCCGGACTTGCTGTTTTTCTACAACGATGCGTACCGCCCCTGTCTGGGCAACGAAGGCAAGCATCCGACGGCGCTGGGTCGACCGGGCATGCAGGCCTGGCCCGAAGCCTGGTCCCAGATCAAGCCGCTCATCGACCGGGTCTTGGCGGGTGGAGAAGCTACCTGGAGTGAGGACCAATTGATGCCAATTTACCGGAACGGTCGGCTTGAAGATGCATACATGACGGTTAGCTACAGCCCGGTAAGCGATGAAACCGGAGTTGTTGCCGGGGTTTTCGGCACCTGCATCGAAACCACCAAAACCGTGTCCGTGGTAGGGCAGTTGAAAGAAAGCGAGCAGCGGTTTCAAAACCTGATCCTAGAAGCCCCGGTGGGCATTGTCGTGCTGAGTGGCGAGGAAATGCGGATCCGTATCGTCAACAATACTTACGGCCGGCTGATCGGCCGAACCCATGATGAATTAGTTGGAAAACGGCTCATTGATTTCGTCCCGGAAACCGAAGCGTTCTTCCGCCCGTTGATCGGGGAAGTTTTAACGCGGGGTGAACCGATCTACCGGTACAACACACCGTACGCGGTAACGGGCAATCAGACCCTGATCGAAGGCTATCTGAATATGGCTTGCCAGCCCTACAAAGAACAGGATGGCACCATTACCGGCGTGATGGTGCTTTGTCAGGATGTGACCGGGCAGGTGGAGCACCGGGAAGCCGTCGAAGAAAGTGAGACCCGCTTTCGTACCATGGCCGAGCATACGGATATCCTGATTGCCATCGGTGATGAAACCAGCAATGCCACGTATTTCAACAAAGCCTGGGTAAACCTGACGGGCCGACCGCTGGAAGAACTCCTGCAGTTTGGCTGGGTCGACTGGGTGCATCCGGAAGACCGGGACCGGTATCTGGCCCTGTACCTCGATGCTTTCGCCGTCCGGGGGCCTTTTACGGGTGAGTTTCGAATCCTGAACCACGCCGGGCAGTACCGCTGGTTGCTGGCACACGGCACGGCCCGGTTTCATCCCGACGGTTCATTTGCGGGCTACATCAGTTCCTGCGTCGATATTACCGAACGCAAAGAGTACCAGCAGGAACTGGAACGGGCGCTGGAGCAGATACGGCTGTCCAAGGAGGCTGCTCAACTCGGCACCTTCGACCTGGATTTGGTGACGGGCAAACTGGTGTGGGATGAACGCTGCCGGACGTTGTTTGGAATCAGCCATTTGGACGCGGTATCCTACGAAAAAGATTTTGTCATGGGGCTGCACCCCGAAGACCGGCAGCGGATTCTCGCCATTATCCAGAATGCTTTTGTCAAGTCGATCAGCAACGGGGATTACGACGTGGAGTACCGAACCGTGGGCGTCGAAGACCAGCAAGTTCGCTGGGTGCGCGCCAAGGGAAAGGTATATTTTGACCCGCAGGACAAACCCCTTCGGTTTATTGGCTCGGTTTTCGAAATCACCGAACAGGTCAATGCCCTGAAGCGAATTGAAGAAATGGTGGCCGAGCGGACCAAAGAACTGGCGGATGCCAACGAAAATCTACAGCGAACGAATGCCGAGCTGGCTCAGTTTGCCTACATCGCATCGCATGATTTGCAGGAACCCCTGCGAAAAATCAGCAGCTTTTCGCAATTGCTGGAAAATAGCCTGACAAACCACGACGAAGCGGAAGCCCGGCGGTTTCTGGGCAAAATCAGCACGTCGGCGGAACGCATGACCACCCTGATTCGGGATGTGTTGTTGTATTCCCAACTCGACAAGGAGCGTGAAAAATTTGAAGCGGTTTCGCTCACCTCCGTACTGCAAAATGCGGTTTCCGATTATGAACTGTTGATCGAGCAAAAAGGAGCCGTGGTCCGGGCCGAAGAGCTGCCGGTGCTGGAAGCCATTCCCCTGCAAATGGCGCAGCTATTTGCCAATCTGCTCGGTAACGCGCTGAAGTTTACCCGCCGTGATGTAAAACCGGTCATCCGGATTTATTCCGAAGCCGTGACCGGTGCAGACCGGACGTCGCATGGGCTGGCCACCGAATGGGCCTATACCAAAATCCGGTTCAGCGACAACGGAATTGGCATTCAACCGGAATACACCGAAAAAATCTTCAACATTTTTCAGCGGCTGCACAGCAAATCTGCCTATGAAGGAACCGGTATTGGGCTGGCGTTGTGTAAGAAAATAGTCCTTAACCACCACGGGGCGATTTATACGGAGAGCAATCCGGAAGGCGGAGCCACGTTTACCCTCATACTGCCCCTGCGGCAGCCTGCCCAATCCGGCGACTAGCGGTTTTGGGTGGTGAGTGCTGTATCGGGAGGAGGGGCGTTGCGGTCTGGTATTCAGGCAAAAACCGGCGAAGCAAACTAACGGGCTGTATGCCTGCGGCTTAGTTCTGCCTGATTGGCTTTCCGGTTTTTTGAATAGCCGGAACCACCGCAGCCGCGATGATGAGCAAACCAACCGTCAGCAAAAAACCGCCTTCGTGGGTGCTCTATTGCAAATTTGTTAAATTGTATTCTTAGCTTCTAAGCCTTGTCCTTCTTTATAATCTTTTGAGACATCTATAGAGTCATTTTCTCGAAGAAGAAGAACTTTTTCATGTTTTTTTTGGCCTCAAACAGCCACTCTGATGATACAATTTTATGATCAACTTCAAAACCGTATCTATATCGTGCGTGGTTTAACAGAAATAAAACCTCAAAATAACTTGGTTTGTTTTCTGTTTTTGTACTAAGAAAAAATGGCTTTTCAACTTCAATATCGGAAGTTGAATATCTTTTTGCGGAGTTAAGTATAATACCATTCATTATCCAAATCGCTTTCAGGAAATTTGATTTCCCGCTTGCGTTAGCGCTATAAATGACCGCGTTGCGCAAAAGCTGATACCGTCCGGCATCAATTAATTGACCCGATACTCACTGATCGAAGCCGCGTCAAGCCGTAGCATTTGACGGTCTTTGATTGAAAGAAAATTACCAACACCAATTTTAATTTAAAGTTAAGCATTCGCTAATTTTTCAACACCCACCACCGCCCGAATCCCATCCATCCGCCGGATGACGACGGGTTTTCCGGCTAAAATCGATTCTTCCGTTTCGGAAACCGCAATCCACTCGGTACCCCGGTAAAAAATCCGGCCTTCGCCGTGGGCCGGAATGGTTTGTGTGACGTTAGCGCGGTCGCCGATGTATTCGGTGTATTCCTGCTTTTTGGTTTTCGCTTCAAACCAGCGCCGGAGCGGTTTTCGACCCACCACCAGGCTCAGGATCGTGACGACCGAAAAGCAAAGCAACTGACCACTGACTTCTGGTGTCACACCAACCCAGGTGAGCAGCGCCGTGACCAGCGCTCCGACGCTCACAAAGGCAAACACAAACGATACGCTGAACAACTCAGCGACCAGAAACAAAAGGCCCAGTATAGCCCAAAGTTGAAGGAGTGTCATAAGGGTTTAACGTTTAAGGTTCAACGTTTAAAGATAGATTTACCCCAACCCCAGCCACGGCACCACCAACCCCGTGAGGGGTTGACGATGGATAACCCCGGATGCAATCCGGGGTTGGGACAGCTACCGGGTTGGGGTCGTGCCCGGGGCAGTGACCAGACCCCGGCCCAAGGTATAGGATCGTCGACAATGGATGGCGGGTGTCAGCTACTGGCGACAACCGTAAACCGACCCACTTAACTCGTCTTCTCCTGCTGCTTCACCACCGTCATCGCCGTTGAGATGATGGAAGATAAATCGCCGAAGTTGGCGGGCAGAATCAGGGTGTTGTTGGTCCTGGCCAGATTGCCAAACTGATTGACCACCTGCTCGGCCACCCGCAACTGAACCGCATTCATGCCGCCGTCTTCCTGAATGGCCAGGGCGATTTTCCGGATGCTTTCAGCCGTAGCGTCAGCGATGGACTTGATGGCTTCGGCCTGACCAGCGGCTTCGTTGATCTGCCGTAGCCGCAAGCCTTCCGACTCCAGCACAACCTTCTGCTTCTGACCCTCGGCAATGTTGATCGACGATTGTTTCTGTCCCTCCGATTCCAGAATGACGGCCCGCTTTTCACGTTCAGCCTGCATCTGCTTTTCCATCGCGTTCAAAACCGTCTGCGGGGGCGTAATGTTCTTGATTTCATACCGTAACACCTTGACACCCCAGCCAATAGCGGCTTCGTCGATAGCGTGAACAACGGCCTGGTTGATTGTGGTGCGTTCCTCGAAGGTTTTGTCGAGTTCGATTTTTCCCATTTCGCTCCGCATCGTGGTTTGCGACAACTGACTGACGGCAAACCGGTAGTCATTGATGCCGTACGATGCCTTCATCGGGTCAATGATCTGGATGAAAATCACCCCGTCGACGCGGACCTGCACGTTGTCGCGCGTGATGCAAATCTGTTCAGGAATATCCAGGGCGGTTTCTTTCAGGCTATGTTTATAGGAAACGCGGTCGAAAAACGGAATAATAAAGGTAATGCCCGGTTGCAGCACGGCGTAAAACTTACCCAGCCGTTCGACTACGTAGGCGGTTTGCTGCGGAACGACTTTGACCGTGGCAAAAACAACCACCAGGGCCAAAAAAGCGAGCGTAAGAAAAACATATCCCATAAAGATCTGAAGGTTAAGTGAATACGATGGGGTAAAGGTCGTTGAAATGGCTTGATACCTCAAAGGGCATCGGGATGGATAGAAAAAAACGTCAATGAAAGGTTGCCGGGGTGGATGAAAACCAGCGGCCACCCAGCGACGCAGCATCAAAGAACCCGCTGTTGATTCAGACCTACTACGAAATAAAATCCATAAAAGGCAGCCATTTTTCCATCCTACAATTCCTTTATTGAAGTAGCAAGCGCGAAATGACCAGTCGCTGAATCTCGCTCGTACCTTCGCCGATGGTGCAGAGTTTGGCGTCGCGGTAATGTTTCTCGACCGGAAAATCTTTTGTATACCCGTAACCACCAAAAATCTGGACGGCTTCGTCGGCGGCTTTAACGGCCACTTCCGAGGCATAAAGCTTCGCCATCGCCGATTCTTTCGTGACCGGTTTTCCGGCATCTTTTAGGTCGGCGGCCTGGTAGGTCAGTAGTTTGGCGGCTTCAATGGAAGTGGCCAGATCCGCCAATTTGAACGCAATAGCCTGAAACCGGGCAATCGACTGGCCGAACTGTTGGCGCTCCTGGGCGTAGCGGAGGGCGTGTTCGTAAGCGCCCATCGCGATGCCCAGGCTCAGGGCCGCAATCGAAATCCGGCCACCGTCCAGGATTTTCAGCGACTGAACGAAACCGTCGCCCACCTCGCCCAGCCGCTGGCTGTCGGGAATGCGGCAATCCTGGAAAATCATTTCGGCAGTTTCCGACGCCCGCATGCCGAGTTTATCTTCTTTTTTTCCGGCCGAAAAACCGGGTGTTCCGCGCTCAACAACGAAAGCCGTCGCGTTGCGGGACGTATTGGGTTCGCCGGTCCGGGCAATGACCACGGCCACATGGCCACTCTTGCCGTGGGTGATGAAATTCTTGGCCCCGTTCAGCACCCAGTCGTCACCGTTCCGCACGGCAACCGTCCGCATGTTTCCGGCGTCGGAACCGGTATTGGGCTCGGTCAGCCCCCAGGCCCCAATCCATTCGCCGGTGGCCAGTTTGGGCAAATAGCGCTGCTTTTGCTCTTCTTTGCCAAACGTAAGAATGTGGTTGGTACAGAGCGAGTTGTGGGCTGCCATCGAAAGCCCGATCGCACCATCGACTTTAGCCAGCTCGACAATTGCGCCAACGTAGGCCCGGTAATTTAAACCCGCTCCGCCAAATTTCTCGGGTACCAGGATTCCCAGTAAACCCAGTTCGCCGAGCTGGCGCATGGTTTCAAGGGGAAAATATTGTGCTTCATCCCATTCCCGTACGTGTGGGGCTATTTGCCGAACGGCAAAATCCCGGACCGTCTGAGTGATCAGGTGAGCTATGTCTTCTGCTTGGTTTTCTACAATTTCTGAAGTTAACATTGTGTGGTCTTTTTTCTCAGTTCTCCGTGAATTTTCTATAATATACTAAGATTTCGCTGAAGACTCAAATAATTGTCGAAATGACGCGAAATGCGTCTTTGCCAATTATTTAGCGAATATTCGTGCTGGACAAGTCTGCCGTCCAGATTAGCTAAGGTGCCTTCCGATTGCCTTTGAATCACAAATTTTGGCGAGGTCGATTGGAATTACGTAAAAAAATCTATTTTTGTGCGCAGTAGGGATCTATATAAAAAGTACAAATCAGATGCCTGCCTGCCTCTATCATATTGAATCAATCCATTACTTCCTATGAAATTAGCTGTTATTGGGACCGGATACGTCGGACTTGTGACCGGTACGTGCTTTGCTGAAACCGGAAATCAGGTTGTCTGTGTGGACATCGACGAACGGAAAGTTGAGAAACTGAACAACGGCATTATTCCAATTTACGAACCGGGGCTAGACGTCTTGTTCAACCGCAACACCGCCGAAGGTCGTCTGAAATTTACGACCAACCTGGCCGAAGGGATTGAAGGAGCGGAGGTTATTTTTTTGGCTCTGCCAACTCCGCCTGGTGAAGACGGTTCGGCTGATTTGAAATATATCCTGAAAGTCGCCGACGATCTGGGGCCGTTGCTGAAGCACTATGCCGTGGTTGTCGATAAAAGCACCGTGCCGGTCGGAACGGCGGAAAAGGTCTGGCTGCATATTTCTCGAGGCACCAACATTGATTTTGATGTAGTCTCGAATCCGGAATTTCTGCGCGAAGGGGTAGCCGTCGAAGATTTCATGAAACCGGATCGCGTCGTGATCGGTACAAAATCCGAGAAAGCCAAGACGGTTTTGAACAAATTGTATGCTCCATTGGTGCGGCAGGGCAACCCGGTGGTCTTTATGGACGAGCGCTCGGCCGAAATGACCAAGTATGCGGCCAATGCGTTTCTGGCGGTGAAGATTTCGTTCATGAACGAGATAGCCAACCTGTGCGAGAAAGTGGGGGCCAACGTCGATGATATTCGGAAGGGTATTGGCACCGACAGCCGGATTGGTAAGCGGTTTTTGTTTGCCGGAATTGGCTACGGCGGAAGCTGCTTCCCGAAAGATGTGCAGGCGCTGGCCAAAACCTCGTCCGATTACGACTACGATTTCAAGATTCTGAAGTCGGTGATGGACGTCAACGCTCAGCAAAAAAGCAAGTTGCTACCCATGATTCAACGCCATTTTAATGGTGATTTGAAGGGCAAAACCATCGCCGTGTGGGGGCTGGCTTTCAAGCCGTATACGGACGACATCCGGGAGGCTCCGGCCCTCGAAAACATTCGGGCCCTGCTGGAAGCCGGAGCCAGGGTAACGGTTTACGATCCGGAAGCGATGGAAAATGTGCGGAACATTCTGGGCAACCAGATCACGTATGCACACACCTCGTATGCGGCCCTGGACGATGCCGACGCGCTCGTGATCATGACCGAGTGGCCGCTGTTCCGGACTCCGGATTTTGCCAAAATGAATTTGCTATTGAAAAATAAGGTAATTTTCGACGGCCGAAACGTGTACGAACTCGACCAGATGAAGGAAGTTGGGTATACGTATTACAGCATTGGCCGTGAAACCATTCGGCCGGAAGTGCCGCAAAATGCCTGATTCAAATTTGTTACTTTACCTATTTTTGTAAAATCAGTTTATAGTTTCTGTTTATGCCGGGTAGCAAGTTGCTGAATTCCAGCATTCTGTTCAACTATAGACGCTAAACTAAAAACTGAAACACGCTCTATGAAACGCGTACTGATTACGGGTGGCGCTGGTTTTCTGGGTTCGCACCTCTGCGACCGGTTCATCAAGGAAGGCTACCATGTGATTGCGATGGATAACCTTATCACGGGTGACATCCGCAACATCGAACACCTTTTCCATTTGCCGAATTTCGAATTTTATCACCACGATGTTTCGAAGTTCATTCATGTGCCGGGCGAACTGCATTATATCCTGCACTTCGCGTCACCCGCCAGCCCCATCGATTACCTGAAAATCCCGATTCAGACGCTGAAAGTCGGTTCGCTGGGAATTCATAATTGCCTCGGCCTGGCGCGGGTAAAAAATGCCCGCGTGCTGATTGCTTCGACCTCGGAAGTCTACGGTGATCCGGCGGTGCATCCGCAGAACGAAGACTATTGGGGAAATGTGAACCCGGTCGGTCCGCGTGGCGTGTACGACGAAGCCAAACGGTTTCAGGAAGCGATCACGATGGCGTACCATACCTATCACGGACTGGAAACGCGGATCGTACGGATTTTCAACACCTACGGCCCGCGCATGCGGCTCAACGACGGCCGGGTGTTGCCCGCCTTCATTGGCCAGGCGCTGCGGGGCGAAGACCTGACCGTGTTCGGCGACGGCAGCCAGACGCGCTCGTTCTGCTACGTCGACGACCTGATCGAAGGGATCTACCGCTTGCTGCTGAGTGATTACCCGTATCCGGTCAACATCGGAAATCCGGGGGAAATTACCATCCGGGAATTTGGCGAAGAAATCATCAAACTGACCGGAACACAACAGAAGCTCATCACCAAACCGCTGCCAACCGACGATCCGAAGCAACGCCGTCCGGACATCACGCGGGCAAAAGAGATTTTGGGCTGGGAACCCAGGGTGTCGCGGGAGGAAGGGCTGCGGATTACGTACGACTATTTCAAGAGTCTGCCGGAAGAAGAGCTGTACAAAGCCGCTTACCACCGGGATTTCGTCAAGAAATAACCGACATGTACGTACCCACGGACTTTAGTCCGTGTGAGTCAATGGATCCAGAAGTCTATATTAACCCACACGGACTAAAGTCCGTGGGTACGTGACGGGTACGGCAAAAATTTCCTGTGCCTGAACGATCAAAGCGATCGTTCAGGCTTTTTTATTTTTTGGGTTGGTACTATTCTTGTTACGATTGAGTTAATTATCTTTCGACATTACCTTCTCTAACCCGCTTCAGGTATGCTACACCCACCGCTTCTACGGTGTTCTTCAACGTTCTGGAAAACACCTAAAAAGCTATTAATTATCTCCTTAACCCTAGCTTTACCTGCCCACTTTTCCAGCCGGGCCGCTGACCCCGGTGATTCTCTTTCGATTCGAAACGGCCGATTAACGGCTCATCAGCATACTAGCTCCACGGATTCCGTGTCTGGTGAAAGCCTCAATCGGATCGTTACCGGGAATGTATTACAGGCGTTGCAGGGGCAAGTTGCGGGCCTGTTCGTCCGGGCCAATTCCGGCGAACCCGGCGGGGCAGCTACCCTTCAGATTCATGGGCCGGGCCGGTTTGGCGATACCAGCCCGCTGGTGGTGGTGGATGGGATGATTATCGGACATTCGGATAACCTCAACTGGCTGGCTCCGCAGGATATTGAAACGGTCGAAGTGCTGAAAGATGCGACGGCCACCGGCGTCTACGGCATGCGGGCTGCTAACGGAGTCATTCAGATCACGACCAAAAAAGGCACCCTCGGTCGGCCGCGGGTTACGGCCGGTTTTTATACCGGCGTGCAGCGCATTACGCAACAACCGCAATTGCTCAATACCCGGCAGTACATCGACTTTATCAACGACAGCCGTTCGAATGGGGGGCTAATTCCGGCGTTCAAACTGACCAACCAACTCTCGCTGGATACCTTGTTGCGGACCAACACCGACTGGCTCGGGGCCTTGTTCCGGCCTGCACCGGTGCGGAATGCCAACGTGTCGGTGTCGGGTGGAACCGAGTCGGCCCGGTATCGGCTGGGTGTCGATTACTTCAAACAGGACGGTGTCATTCTGGCATCGGATCTGGAACGGCTGTCGTTGCGGCTTAACACGGAATTTGATCTACTTGATAACGTAAAGGTGGGCCAGAACCTGAGTGTCAGCCAACAGGTGCAGCACGCCAACGACGGAACCGGTGGCCGGACGCCCATCGAACAGGCCTTACGAAGCGCTCCTTATCTAAGTATTACTAATCCAAAACTGCTCGGCGGTTACAACGGGACAACTTATTTGGATGCGAATAACGACGCGCTCAATCCCATTGGACTGTCGAACCTCACCAACGACCGGCGAACGTACCTGAACCTGATCGGGGATCTGTACGGCGAATGGACTATCCTCGACAACCTGACCTACCGAGCAACCTTCGGCTTCGACCTCCGGAATTTCGACCGGGCGTATTCTATGCCCGCCTTTAACATGGGCGAGTACAACATCAACCCAACGGCGTCGCTAGCTCGTTCGAAGCAAACCGGGTACAATACCCTGCTGCACCACCAGTTGAGTTACACCTACACGCAGAACGCGCACGCGCTGACGGTTTTGCTGGCCGGAAGTCGCCAGACCTACCGGACTGACGACGTGCTGGCGTCGACTGGCGATCTGCCCGGCAATGACATTCGGGCGTTGTCGGCAGGGCAATCATCGCGCAACCGCACGGTTGGCGGAACGTACGGTTTTTACCGGATCGTAAGTTTGCTCGGCCAACTGTCGTACAACTACAATCAGAAGTACTGGCTGACGGCCGCCGTTCGGCGCGACGGTTCGTCCCGGTTTGGGCCGGGTAACCGGTTTGGCCTATTCCCATCGGTTGGGGCGGCCTGGTACCTAAACAAAGAATCTTTTTTTGAGTCGGTACCGTACTTAAGCACAGCGAAACTGCGGATCGGGTGGGGGAGAACCGGCAACGACAATGTCGGTGATTTTCAGTATGCTTCGCTGATTGCCCAAAATTATAACTATCCCTTTGGCCCGACCAATTCGTTCCTGGGCGTGGGGGCTTATCCGAGTACGTTACCCAATCCGGGTGTTCATTGGGAAACCACGACCCTGAGTAACATTGGGCTGGACCTCGGTGTATTGGATAACCTGCTAACGGTGCGGCTCGATTATTTCCGGAAACGCACAACCGATTTGCTGGTTGAGGTGCCCTTACCGGCATCGGTGGGTGCCGCGGCTCCGTTGACCAATGCCGGGACGGTGGACAACGCGGGAATCGACCTGAGCCTGACCGCCGGTCAACGCGCAGGCTTGATCACGTATTCCGTAACCGGTTTTGCCAGTTGGCAGAAAAACAAGGTCGTTTCGCTCGGGGAGCGCCCGACGCCGGTTTTCGACGGAACCGTGCAGGGCGAAACCGTAACGGCCACGGCCATCGGCCAGCCGATTGGCAGTTACTACGGTTTTCGGCGGGAAGGCATTTTTCAAAACCGCGACGAAATCATCAAAAATCCGAGCCTGACGGGTACCGAACCGGGCGATATCCGGTATGCCGATCTGAACCAGGACGGTAAAATTACCGACGAGGACAAAACGTTTCTGGGCAGCCCCGTGCCGACGTTTTACTACGGCTTTTCGGGCTCGGTGAGTGCGCTGGGCTTCGATCTGTCGGTCTTGCTTCAGGGCGCTTCCGGGCACGAACTGTACAATGCAACGGCCTACTGGCTGAATGGGTACCTGGGGCGCTACAACGCCGGAACCGAGGTGCTTGGCCGCTGGACGCGCCAGAATCCCTCGACCACCAATCCCCGCACCGATGCGTCCGGAACCCGGAATTTCCGCCCGTCGGACCGGTTTGTTGAGGATGGTAGTTATTTCCGCCTGAAGATGGTCCAAATCGGTTACACGCTTCCGGAAACCCTGACTTCGACTTTTGGGGCCAGTCGCTTCCGTGTCTATGTGGGGGCCCAGAACCTGTTTACTAAAACGAAGTATACCGGTTTTGATCCTGAGTTTGCGAGCAATCTGCCGGTTGCCGAAGGCATCGACGTAGCGCAGCAACCCCAGTCGCGGATGTTCCTGGGTGGTATTCAGATTAGTTTTTAATTGTGAATGAGCGAATGAGTGATTGAGTGAATAATGCCTCAGAAAGTACAAAAAACGGTGTATTTCACTCAATTACTCATTCGCTCATTCACTCAATCATACTCGAGTGATGAAAAAAATTAGTATGCTCCTGCTGATAACCGGCTTGACGGCCGGTTGCAGCGAAAAAGCGCTGGAGGTACAGAACGTCAATGAACTGACGACCGACAATTATTACAAAACCGAAGAAGATGCGCTGAAGGCGGTGAATGCGGCTTATGCCACGCTGGCATCACCGGATTTGTACTCCCAGATCATGCACCTAACGCAGGAACTGATGTCGGACGAAACCAACGCAACGGCTTCGACCAGTCCGAGCCTGGTGGCCATGCGGGAAGCCGAAACGGATGCCAGCAATGAGCTGTTCAACTTCATCTGGACGGGTTGTTACCAGGGCGTTTACCGGACGAACCTGGCCATCACCCGCATCCCGGGCGTGGCGATGAACGAGGCTAAAAAAAGCCGCCTGCTGGGCGAAGCCTATTTTCTGCGCGGGCTGTATTACTTTACGCTGGTGACCAATTTTGGCGATGTGCCCCTGATTCTGAAAGTGGTGGATGTGAGTAACCCCGCCGAACGTCAGCCTACCCGCATTGCCGCTGTCAACGTGTATGACGCCATCCTGAAGGATTTTGAAGAAGCCGAAAAACGCCTTCCGGTTTCGTACGAAGGCGACGACATTGGCCGGGCGACGCGCGGAGCGGCCAAAGGATTCCGGGGTAAAGCCCTGCTGTACCGCGCCAACCTAACCAACAGTCAGACCGATTACGCGGCTGCGGCCCGGCTGTTTAAAGAAATCATCGACTCCAACGTCTACGATCTGGTGCCGAATTACCGGGATAACCATACAAACACCAACGAGAACAACCGGGAGTCACTTTTCGAGGTTCAGTTCTCCACCACCGTCAACCCAGGCGCGTTTTGCGACGAATGCGGCACCGGCGGCCTGCGGCCGCTCGAAATGGGGGTGCGGGGTCGGGCCTACAACAACGTGATTCCCTCGGAATGGTACGTGAAGCAGTTTGAACGGGGCGACACGCGCTTGCTGGCTTCGGTTTTTGGACCGCAGGGCAGTAAGTTCGACGGCCTGGATTACTTCCGGATTCTGGAATACGATGCCTGGTCGGACATTCAGCCGGGCGATTATGCCATTCGGAAATACCAGAAAGACGCCGGAAATGAGTTCGACTGGACCACGGGTTCGGATGTAAACATCCGGTTGCTACGGTTTGCCGATGTGTTACTACTATACGCCGAAGCCATTAATTCGGCCCAGGGGCCGACCGCCGATGCCTACGCGGCTGTCAACCGGGTCCGGAAGCGGGCCGGGCTGGAGCCGCTGGAACCCGGTTTGTCCAAAACCGCCTTCATGGACTGGGTCATGCACGAACGCGTCGTTGAACTAGGGATGGAAGGCCATCGCTGGCGCGATTTGGTCCGCTGGAAAAAAGCCTACCAGGAATTGACGTCCAAAGGTCGGCCGTTCGACGAAAAGAAGCACTATTTGTTCCCTATTCCGGCCAAAGAGCGACAACTTAATCCCAACCTGACGCAGAATCCGGGTTGGTAAGGATGCGTTGGGATTCGACAAATCCGCTTTGCTCGCCTTCCTGTAAAGCGTGTCTAAGAACTTTTAGTTTTTCTTCTTCCTGTTCCAGTAGGCGCAATCCGGCTCGCACGACCTCACTGGTGGAACTGTAACGGCCTGTTTCAACCTGGCTTTCAACGAAAGCGGCAAAATGCTCTCCGATCGTAACTGATGCATTCCATTTCATGGCTTGATCCGCTGTTTGTGCATACGTTAAAGCAAATGTGCCAAGATTTGGTACATGTATCAAGTCTATTTTCGTCCATTAACGCAGACCTATCCGCCAGTCACTTGTCCGTTTCTGAACGGAAAGTGTCCATTTTTGGACAACTCATCGATAAGCCAACGGGTTAAATAGCGCTTTTAGCGCCTACGGAACAGTTTTGACTTATTTGGCTAGCTATTTGTACGACAAAGCCTATACTAATCATGGCTAGCCCGCTGCGTCCGTTCCGACTTCTTTTGTTATGAAACGACCTTACCTGGGAGAATTGGAGGAAATTGTCTTGTTGACGGTGGCCGCTTTGCAGGAGCAGGCCTACTGTGCTTCGATTACGCAGACCATCGAGCAGCAGATGGGCCGCAGCGTCAGCTTCCCGACGGTCCATACCACCCTGCAACGACTCACGGAGAAGGGATTTGTCTCCTCTCAGATGGGTGGAGCCACTGCCGAGCGGGGAGGGCGTCAGAAACGGCTGTTCACTGTCACGGCGGCCGGTCAGCGGGCCCTGATCGAGTGCCGGCACCTGCGCAATCAATTGTGGGAGCAGATTCCAAACCAGGTGATTCGGTTATGGGGCGTTTAACCAATACCAAAGGCGACTCGTCCGGGCCACCCCGCTGGTGGTTCGGCATTCCGACGGCCTGGTTGCTGAGCCGGTACTGCCCACCCGGGCAGGAAGACGAGCTGCAAGGTGACCTGCTCGAAATGTACACCTACTGGGTAAAAACCGTGGGGCTGCGGGCCGCTCGTTGGCGGTATACGCTGGCGGTTTTACGGCTGATTCGTCCATTTGCCCGATCAACGTCACCAAAATCGCAAAACTATTCCTTACAACCCGCTATGCTACGAAATTACTTTAAAATTGCCCTCCGAACCCTGAGTCGCAACAAACTCTATACGGCCCTAAATCTGGCCGGTCTGACGTTCGGACTTAGCTGCTTTTTGCTCGTCGGACTCTATCTGTTCGACGAACTCACCTTTGACCAGCAACACAGCCGGGCTGATCGTATCTACCGGGTGATCGAGCATAAAACCGTCAAGGGCGAGGCCACCACCATTGCCGCTGCCAGCTACAAACTGGCGACGGAATCGCCGAAAACCATTGCCGAAATCGACCAGACGACGCGCGTATCCAGAATCGGGCGGGCGAATCTCATCAATCCCGAAAACCCGGTGAATTTTCAGGAAACGATCACGAATGCCGATGAAAATTTTCTGCAAATCTTCGATTTTCCCCTCGTGCTCGGTGATAAACAGACGGCCTTACGCGAACCCAATTCAATCGTGATCAATGAAGAGCTGGCTTTGCGGCTGTTTGGCGATACGCAGGTTCTGGGTAAAACGCTCCAGTTTAGTCACATCGATTCCCCGCTGAAAGTGACCGGTATTTTGAAAAACCACCCGCGCAATTCGAGCTTTGACTTCAACTCGCTGGTTTCCGAAGCTTCGTACCGGAATACGGATTTCTACCAGCAAACTGCCGCCAGTGATTGGTCGTCTGCTAATTTTTCCGTGTATGTGCTGCTAAAACCCAACACAAATGCTGAATCGGTTTCTGCCAAACTCACGAAGCTTGCGCTGGCTCATGTTGCCCCCGAAATCGGCTCCAGCCTAGCGTACCGTCTTCAGGCGCTGAAGGATATCCACTTGCAGTCGGAAGGTATTGTCGACGGTGCCCGGAATTCAAACGTAGAGGCTATTCCGCAGGGAAGTCCGTTTTACATCCGGATTTTCTCATTCATTGCGCTGTTTGTGCTACTCATTGCAGGAATCAATTACATGAATTTATCGACCGCCCGGGCCTCCAGCCGGGTCAAGGAAATCGGGGTCCGCAAGTCGATCGGGGCCGAGCGGAGCAATCTGATCTATCAGTTTCTGGTGGAAGCCCTGCTGATTTCGGGTCTATCGCTGGTATTGGCATTGATTCTGGTCAACATCGTCCTGCCGTTCTTCAACCCGTTTGTCAATAAACAACTATCGCTGGGATTTGGCACGGATTACCGAATCTGGCTGATGACGCTGGGGGCCACCCTGCTGATGGGGCTGGTGTCGGGGAGTTATCCAGCCTTACTGCTCTCGGGCTACAAGCCGGTTTTGCTGTTGAAAGGCATGAAAATCAACCAGCGGGGTAGCCTGAGTTTGCGGAAAACCCTGGTCGTTTTTCAATTTACAATTTCAACGGTGCTGATTGTCGGCACCATCGCCCTCTTCTGGCAGGTACGGTTTATGACCACGACGAACCTGGGGTTCAACCAGGAGCAGTTGGTGGTGATCGACATCAATACCGGCACAGCGCGGGATCATTTTGAGACGATTAAGGCCGATATGGCTAAAATTCCCTCGGTGAAAAACATATCGGTTACATCGAGGGTACCCGGCGAATGGAAAATATATCGAACCGTCAAAATCAACCCACAGGGTAAAGCCGATGATCCCCGGGTTGCTTACCTGATTGGGGCGGATCAAGACTTCCTCAAAACGTTCGAAGTTAGTCTGGTAAAAGGACGAAATTTTGCCAATCCGGCGGATTCATTGTCGGTTTTGCTGAACGAAACGGCCGCCCGATTGCTGAACATCACCGAGCCATCGGACCAGGTGGTGGAAATTCCGGCCATGTCGGGGGGCGGTGAGTTTGTTCCCGTTAACTCCGACAACACCCCTTTCAAAGCCCGGGTAATCGGGATCGTGAAGGATTTTCATTTTCAGTCGCTGAGAGCACGAATTGAACCCCTGGTGCTGGCTTACCACCAGAATCCGATTCACGGGATTGACTATTACACGGCCCGGATCGACGCCGGCAACATTCCCGAAACCCTCGAAAAGTTGAAAGCCGTGATGCTGAAAGCCGACCCGGATGAGCCGTTTGAATACCATTTTCTGGATCAGCAACTGGCGCTGTTTTACCGGGAAGACGCCCGCCGACAGACCCTGCTCATCTGGGTTGCGCTGTCCACCATTTTCATCGCCTGTCTCGGCTTGTTTGGGCTGGCCACGTACTCAGCCGAACAGCGCATCAAGGAAGTGGGTGTCCGGAAGGTGCTGGGAGCCAGTACGGTTAATCTGGCCACGCTGCTTTCGGGCGACTTTCTGAAACTGGTGTTGATGGCCAACGGAATCGCGTTCCCGATCGCCTGGTGGGCTACCAACCAGTGGCTCCAGGAATACGCGTACCACATCGACCTGGAATGGTGGATGTTTGCATTGGCCGGTGGGCTGGCCCTGCTCATCGCGTTGCTGACGGTCAGCTACCAGGCGATCAAAGCCGCCCTGGTGAACCCGGTGAAGAGTTTGCGGACTGAGTAAACGGGCTGAGGGGCAGTGCACATACGCTTATTCGCTACGTAACGATTTTACCGGATTCGTCACGGCTGCTTTGATGGTCTGTGAACAAATCGTACTGATCGCCAGTAAGGAAAGGATGGTAAAGCCCGGTAAGACGATATTTAAACCAAGGCCAATCCGATTCGCAAAATTGTTTAGAATCTGACTGCTGAGGTAAATACCTGCGGGGATAGAAATGCAGAAACTGATGAGTAAAAGCATCAAAAAACCTTTGGATAAAGTGATGATAAGATCCTTTTCGGTGGCTCCCAATACCTTTCGTAAGCTAATTTCTTTCTGTCTCTTCTCAACGGAGTAAATGGTCATCCCCAACAGACCCATCATTCCGATCAGGAAGGTTAGAAATGTGAAAAATGTAATGACTTTGTTGACATCTTTGACGATGACAAAATTATTTTGAATGGTCGTTTTATAAAATTCTCCCCGAAACTCATACCCAGGCGCTATTTCTTCCCAGGCGGTTTTTAGAGCGTCGATGGTTTTATCAGAATTTTGTGGCAAAATCTCGACGGTAAGCACCTGCCATTCAGACGGATCATTTCGCAACATCAGGGGTTCTATTGGCTCGTCGGCGGGCTTGAACAGAAAGTCTTTTACGACGCCTTTAATTGTTGCGATGGTAGAATCATTCAGGTAAACAAATTTGCCAATCGACTCCGAAGCATTGCCCAATCGGTATTTTTTTATAAATAATTCATTGACGATGATGTCTTTGCTTACTGTATTGATGGAGGGTGCAGACGAAAAATTTTTGCCTGCGAGTAACGTTAAATTCAGCGTTGGTATAAGCGCATTGTCAATCGAATAGCTTTTAACCGACTCATAATTGTCTATTTTATGGAGTTTCATAGTGGTCGAAGCAACCGAATAGGTGCCCAACGGTTTGTTGATGGCAGCAGTACGTCTTACACCGGGAATCGTGGCAAATTTTGCCTTGGTTAGGCTTGCCGGTACGCCCTGAAGCTGAACGGTATAAAGTTGCTCGGTTGTAAAACCGTAGTCGATATTGATAGCATATTCTATCTGCTTATGCACGGTGGTTATTACCATGATAAACAGCATCGTAAAGGCAAACTGGATCACCAGAAGCGATCGGACCATACCGATGCGCTTGAACAGGCTGAGGTTTTCGATTTTACGAATCGCTGTAAGGGGATTGAGTTTTGAAATTGTAATCGCTGGCAGCAAGCCCGCAAAAACCCCTATTAATAGTGCGAAAAGGAAAAAGTAGGCGAATGAACTGAGAGTAGGGCTGACGTTCAGATCAAAAAATTGGAAACTTTGTAAGGCGTTTAGTTGCTCGCGCAAATACATCATAAAACCCAGTGCCAGCAATAAAGCAATCAAAGACAGGACGATTCCTTCACTGACTATTTGGAATAAAATCTGGGTTCGATTGGCTCCGATAACTTTTCTGACTCCTATTTCTTTAGCTCTGCCCAATGACTTTGCCAGGGTCAAATTGGTGTAATTGAAAAGGGCAGATGCTATGACGATAAAACCCATAAATGCCAGAAACCACAGCAGATGGCTGGGTAAGCCTTTACCCATACCGTTGGCAATGCTGTACCCGGGTGTAATTTCAGGCAGGGCTTGTAAGTCAAATCGGTAACTGGCATCCCGATCGGATAGTACCAGATTTTTATAGTTGGGTAATACTTCGTCGTTAATTGCCGCTATAGCCTGGTCAATACTTGTAGTAGGTTTTACTTTAACATACGTGTAGGTTGAAGAATAATTAGCCCAGTTTTCGGTCGTATCTTCCCGTAAGTTAGTTGAAAGTAAAGCCTCGAATTCAAAATGAGTCTTACCCGGATTGGGTTTAAGTACACCGGTAATTTTATAATATCCACGGTTTCCTATCTGAATAGATTTGTCGATTGGGTTCTCGTCTCTAAATAATTTATTACTTAAATCGGCCGTAATGACGATGGAATTTGGTTCTGCTAATGCCTGGTCTGCATCACCACGTTGGAGGCTAAAATTGAAGATTTTGAGAAAGTTTGTATCGGTAGCTTTTCCTTTAAAGTCAAATCGTTGATGATCTTTGATAATCACATCGTCAACAATCGTTAAAACAGTTACCTCATCTACCCATGCAAATTTTGATTCAATCACTTTTCCAATGGGAGTGGGACTAGTGGCGTAGGGTTCCGTATTTCCATCTTTTCGATTGGCTATTGTATTCACCCGGTAGATCAACTCAGCGTCTTTATGAAACTGGTCATAATTGTAGCCGTCTTGATACAAAAGCATGATTAACAGTCCCACCGACATGCTTAATGCGAGCCCGAAAATGTTGAGTAGGGAGAACGTTTTTTGGTGTAAAATTTTTCTCCAGGCGATTTTGAAATAGTTGCTAATCATGTCCATATGACTTGGGTTGGTGTATAGAGAGGCTTGTCGTCTGATCATAAAGGGCCGTACCAGGCTCAGCACATCCCGCCAGTAGCGCCATCGCGCCCGCTGTAGTCCGATCGACTCCACCCGTTGCCGGAAAAGCTCTTCCAGATCCCCTTCCATCTCATCAACCCGGTGGGGGGCACAGAAACCGCGCAGCAAACGCCCGGCCCAGCGGGGCGGTTCAGGATGCGATGTTTTTTTCATGACCAGGCGGTTTTCGGAATGGTGTCCCACATCTGGTTGCGCAGTTGCCGGATTTCTTCCAGCGCCCGACGCCCTGCCATCGTAACGGTGTAAAGGCGTTTCCGGCGACCTCCCCGTTCGGCCGAAATACCGCCCATCGCGGAGGTGACCAGCCCTTTCTCCTGAAGCCGGTTCAGGGCCGAATGCACCGCGCCGAGATTAACCGGGCGGTTCATCTGCTGCTCAATTTCGGTGACGACAGCAGCCCCATAAGCATCCCCCGCCCGAATCGCCACCGCTAGCAGGACTACTTCTTCAAACTCGCCGAGATAGGTTCCTTTCATTCGATCTTATTAGTTGTGTAAATGTATAACAAATGCCTTGCCAGAATAGGAAATTGGCCCTGTTACGTGTTCTGAAGCAATTTTTGAAGATAGGGGGTAAGCTACGTGTCCGTTTCTGGACAGAAAACCGTACGCTTGTGGACAGGACAATATTGTGGTTACTATCGATATATAATTACACAGGGTTGATCAGGGGAAACCAGAGTTGACCAGAGAAACCTCTGATAAGCTCTGATTTTCCCTGATCAACCCTGTGTAAGAGGAAAAATAGCTGTTCCCAGGCGGGAAGAGTGCCTGCCTTAGTTAAACTGATACCCGAAGTTGATCGTTTGCGTCAGGGTTTGGCCCGCCGTGAAGCGAATTTCTTCCTGCGACGTCACCAGGCCCATGCGGTTGAATGAGTAGTTGTACGACACTTTCTCCAGCGACTTTCCGGCGGTTTTGTCATCGTAATGGAACAACCGGACCAGGTTTTTGTTGAACTTGCCGTAGATCGGCAGGAACGGGTCGATCTCCTCATGCAGCGTCATCCAGATCGGATTCAGGCGGGTGTAATCTTTGATCAGCGCTTCCCCGGCCGGTTTATACCCGTAGGTCATGGCTTCCCATTTGCCGTTTTTCTTGATGTTGATCACAACCAGGTCATTATTGTCATTGTAAAGAAATTCCAGGTAATGACCGGCATTGTCCAGATTGGTCATTTTGATCAACTGGTTGGCGGCATTGTATTGGTACGAAAACCGCCGGGTGGTGGCTACGGTTTTTCCGTTGACGACGGAGTAATTTGTAATAAACGATTCTTTGCAGCGGCCCTTGGCATCGAACAGAATGAGCGTTTTGCGCCACAGGTTGTAGCCATTGAACAACTGGATCGTCATTCCGGTGCCGTTGGAAGCACGGGTGTACTCCCGGCGATAGTTCGGTTCGGCGGTCGATTGCAGTTTGACCAGATCGCCCTGTTCGTCGTAGAACAACTGCCAGTCGCCGTGTTTCACCAGACGATAGGTTTGAAGAGTGGGCAACAAATTATTTACCTGCGTCGGCTGGGGGGCAGTTTCGGTGTAAGGCGTCGTGCCGTTGCTTTGCAGGGGTTTGATGGCCTCGTTGTTGGTGCAGGAACTCAGGCTGGCCAGCAGCGAAATACCGAGAACGGAAAGCGTACTTTTTACAAACGTGTTCATGACGTGTGATTTGTTGGTGTGGATGGTAAAAAATGATACCCTATTTTCTGATTGGGTACTTCAAAGGTAGCGGGGAAGGGCGCAGTCAGGCTAGCCAAAGTCGGTACCTAGTGACATTGGCTGCGTAACTGACGGAGAATTGGGAACAGTCGGTGTTGGGGGCGTTCAGCCGGGCCCATCCTGGACAAAAAGCCGGGCCGCCCCTCAGGTGATGTTCCCGGTTGTTGGATCACTGGTCTTTATTCGGGCCACCAGCGCGGTTTTTTTTGCGTTCGGAACGGGCTTTCGACGCAGGATGTGCAGGCACCCGGCGGAGGCAGGGGCGGAGGACTAATGACGAGGGTTGGAAAGGAAGGAGCCGTTTGACGGTCGATGATGAGTGGTCGAACCACCATTGCTGAGGCCCCAAAGTACCCCAGAACCAATTCGTTTGGATGGCCTATTCGACTCATGTTGCCGATCAGAGTAACCGGTGCCGCATCGAACAGGCCACCCGTATTTTGGATCAGATCGTTCAGGGCGATGAGATACTGATACGCTTCTTTAGTCAGCGATTGTTGTTCAATTTCGACGTAATACGGTAAATAGCTGCTGAAAGGGGCTCTCAAAATAGGTCGCCGACTCAATAGGTTGCCGTTGATGAACTGGTCGCTGGCAATGTTGATCTGATTCTGATACCGAACAATATCCCAGCATTGCCCACAACAGCTTAAACTATATTCCACATAATTCTGACAGTTAGGGCATTCCGGTATTTTGACCGTACCACAATAGGCAAGCCGCTCGTAATGAACCCAGCTCCAACGGTAAAAATTATCGGGGGTTGCCGGGTCTTTCAAATCCAGGTAAACGTCAAATCCCTTGTCGAACGCATTGGTATTGGGGATTGGCTTCTCAGTATATTCCACAAACAGGGAATCGATGGGCGGAACAGGCTGGAGAAGTTCGGGTTGCGACGTATACTCGCGCCCGTCGGAGAGCCGGATGTTTAGCGTATAACTCCGCCCCGGTATGCCCCGCCAGTTGGTATCGGGCTGGTAATAACCCGGCGATGTTTCCAGAAACGGAATGCGCTGGCCGGTGTTGTCGGTGACAAGCACTTCCGCTCTTTCGATCACGTACGTCAGCGAAGTAGCGGTATAATCAGCGGTGACACTCAATGAGATGCGGTTTCGGCCGGGTTGGTCGGTCACCAGCCCATCCACGACCAGCGATCGGGGCAGGGTTCGGGTATCGGGATTGATCGGTGTGATACACTGGCAAAGCAGCATCGTTAGGATCAGGACAAGAGGCAGGATCGTGGGTTTCATCGGGTATCCTTACAACTTGAAATTATAGGTCAGTGAAGGTATCGCCGAGCCAAAAATGGACAACTTATTGGCATCGCCGGGCGTGTAGCTGCTAAACCGGTAAAAAACCGAGTAGGCATTTTTTCGGGCATAAAGATTATACACGGAAAAGCTCCAGCTATACCAGTATCGGGACTTCCGGGCCGGGCTCTTTTCCCAGGTGAGCGACACATCCAGCCGGTGGTAGTCGGGAATGCGCTGCTGGTTACGATCCAGGTACACCGGCAGCGTGATGAGGTTATTGACCCGGGCTTTGGCATAGGGGACAGTCAGGGGGCGACCGGTGCTGTAGGTGTAATTGGCCGAAAACGTGAAGGTTAGCGAAGGCCGGTAAATCGCCAGCAGATTAACGGCGTGCGGTTTGTCAAAATTTGCCGGATACCAGTTTCCATTGTTGATCCGCTCGCCGGGGTAGGGCCGGTCGATTCGCAAAAAACTACGGGTGAACGCATAACTCGCCCAGCCGGTCAGAAAACCCTTGTTCTTTTTGACCATTAGTTCAACCCCATACGCCTGACCCCGGCCCTGGATCAGGTCGGTTTCGGGGGTGGGATTGAGCAGCAATTTTGCCCCATCGCGGTAATCGATGGCGTTCTGGCTTGTTCGATAATACACCTCGGCCGACGTTTCGTAGGTATCGTTTCGGAAGTTCTGGAAATAGCCAGCCGAAACCTGGTCGGCAATTTGGGGGCGGAGGTGCGTGTCGCTCATTTTCCAGCGGGAAGTGGGCAGAACGGCGGTGGTATTCGTGACGAGTTGCAGGTACTGCCGGGTGCGGGTGTAGGCAATTTTTACCGATCGGTCGGGCCGTATTGCCCAGCGCAGGGCCAACCGGGGTTCGAAACCACCGTACGACTGTGCCACTGCACCGCGCCCGACAAACTCCTGATTCAGCAGGTTTTCGGGCCGACGGGGACCATTCGGCGCATAGGTTCGCGTTTCGATCGGCCCCAGAAACAGGAAGGACGAGTACCTTAACCCGGCAATCAGCGCGGCCTTCTCGTTTAGGATAATCTCATCTTCGGCGTATAATCCGGTTTCCAGTCCCTGCTCGGCGGGTAACTCAACGGCTTGTACGTTGGAAACCGGGCCCGGTTTTAAGGTGTTGGGCTTCAGGGCATAATGCGTAACCTGTAGGCCAAACGACCAGCGATGCCGATCGGTTTGATGCGTAAACTCGGCTTTACCAATTCGCGATAACAACTCCGACTGCAAGCGGAACTCGTTGCTGGAGTCGGGAACGCTGGTAGCCGAACGGTAGCGGGCGACGACGGCCGAAAGGTTCAGGCTCAATCGGTCGGAAAAGGTATGAATCCAGCGCAGCGAACCGTTAGCGGTTTGGTAATCGAAGCCCGTCCGGGATGCCGACACATCCACCGACAGCAGAGAGTCGGAGGGAAAAAGCATCCGGTCATCGCTGAGGTAGCCCGATGCGTATACCGTATTTCGCTCATTGGGAAGAAATTTGAGCTTGGCTGTGACGTCATAAAAGCTAGCTTTGACATCGCGGATGCCGGTTGGTCCTGCTTTGAACAGGAAGTCGTTGAGCGCCAGCCGGGCGTCGGCCAGGAAGGTCAGCTTCCGGCCGGCAATCGGACCTTCCACACCCAACCGGTTGGAAATCAGGCCAACACCGCCCGTGAGCCGTAGCTTTTCCGGATCGGGTTCTTTGGTCCGAACGTCGAGCACAGCCGAGGTCCGGCCCCCGTAGCGGGCGGGCATACTGCCTTTCTGCAAGGTGACGTCGCGCACGGCGTCCGGATTGAAAACCGAGAAAAAGCCCATCAGGTGCGACGAATTGTAGATGGGTGCCTCGTCGAGCAGGACCAGGTTCTGGTCGACGCTTCCCCCGCGAACGTTCAGGCCGGTGGCCCCTTCGCCGACGGTCGTGACCCCCGGCAGCAGCAGCAGGCTGCGCATCACATCCACCTCGCCCATGAGAGCGGGCATTTTGATGATGCTCTGGATGGGTAATTGAGTGACACCCAGCTCGACTTTTTTGACATTCCGGTCGGGCGACTCGGTTTTAACCGTCACTTCTTCAAGAAGCTGTGTATCAGGAGACAGCGAAAGGTTGTTGAGGGTTCGGTTGGGTGGCACAGTTACTTTCTGTTCCTGCCGCAGGTAGCCCAGGTGCGAAATCAGGAGGGTGTAGGAACCGTCAGCCACGGTCAGGTTGTAAAAACCGTCGCGATCCGTCGTGGTTCCCCGGCGGGTTTCCACGATAAAAACCGTTGCTCCGCCGATGGGTTTGTTCGTGCCGGTTTCGCGTACGTATCCCGAAATGACGCGGGTTAGCGACGATTGAGCGCAAACCGGCTCGCTCCAGACTGTAATGAACAGAAGTGCCAGCGCAAGCTGACCTGCGAATCGTAGAATTGTCACCAAAGAGCAAGGGTTTAGAACTTGCTACAAGATAATGACAAATGATGAAGTTGCAATATAGTAGGGTTATGTAGGGGAATAGTAAGGTCCCTAGCGCTAATGTGGGTCGGTTCACGAGCCAGAATTGGCCCGAAGGGCTACCCGTTAATAACCCCGGACGGACAGTCCGGGGCCTGGTCTACGCAGCGTCCGAATCCTTAAACCGCCATAATATCTTGTTCCTTGGCTGTAAAGATGGTATCAATCTTGGCAATAAAACTGTCGGTCAGTTTCTGCACCCGTTCTTCGCCTTTCTTGACCTCATCTTCCGAAACTCCTTCTTTGGTCAGTTTCCGGATGCCGTCGTTGGTATCTTTCCGGATATTCCGGACGTTTACCTTGGCGACTTCAATTTCCTGCTTCACTTTTTTGACCAGATCCCGGCGACGTTCTTCGGTCAGCGGGGGAATGTTCAGCCGGATGTTTTCGCCATCGTTGGTGGGCGAAAGGCCCAGGTTGCTGTTCCGGATTGCCTTCTCAATTTCACCGATCATCTTTTTTTCGAACGGTTTGATGGCGATGGTCCGGGCGTCGGGCGTCGTGATCGAAGCGACGTTGTTAATCGGCGAATTCATGCCGTAATATTCTACCTGAAGGCCGTCCAGCATGGCCGGGGAAGCTTTTCCCGCCCGAATTTTCGACAATTCAATGTTCAAGTGTTTCAACGCCTTCTCCATCGTATCCCGGGCGTCTTCAAGGTATAGCTCTATTTCTTCCATCGCTACTAGTGAAATGATGAATTATGAATTATGAATGATGAATGGGCTAACGCAGCGCCTATAATTCATCATTCATAATTCATCATTATACATAAAAATTCTACCCTGTGATTAACGTACCGATATCATCGCCTTCGACCAGCCGGATCAGGTTGTTCGGGCGGTTCATGTCGAATACGATGATGGGGAGATTATTTTCTTTGCACAGCGTAAAGGCCGTCAGGTCCATGACGTTCAATTTCTTTTCGTAAACGTCCTGAAACGAAATGGTGGTATACCGGGTAGCGGTTTTGTCTTTGAACGGGTCAGCCGTGTAAACGCCGTCTACCTTCGTGCCTTTCAGGACCACATCGGCTTCGACTTCAATGGCGCGCAGACTGGCGGTTGTGTCGGTCGTGAAATAGGGATTGCCGGTTCCGGCTCCGAAAATGACGATCCGTCCTTTCTCAAGGTGCCGAACGGCCCGCCGACGAACGTACGGTTCGCAAACCTGCTCCATTTTGATGGCCGACATCACCCGCGTGTATAAACCGTGCTGTTCGAGCGAACTTTGGATCGCCATGGCATTGATCACGGTAGCCAGCATACCCATGTAATCACCCTGTACCCGGTCCATCCCGCTGCGTTCTCCCTGAATGCCCCGGAAGATGTTGCCCCCGCCGATGACGATGGCCACCTGAACACCCAATTCGACAACCTGCTTGATTTCCAGACTGTACTGTTCTAAAACGGCCGGATTGATACCGTAACCGAGGTCCCCGCTTAACGCTTCTCCGCTCAGCTTAAGCAGGATTCGTTTATATTTTAGTTGAGCCATGAAGGAAAGTTTGGCCGCAAATATAGTAAGAGTTAAGAATTAAGAGTTAAGAATTAAGAGTTGGCTCCGCCACTTTACAGGAAATGGCGGAGCCGACTCATAACTCTTAATTGAATTCCACGAGTACCTGGTTTTTTTCGACGGTCTGCCCACGGCTGATTCGGACGGCTTTGACAGTGCCATCGGCGGGGGCCTTGATGACATTTTCCATTTTCATGGCTTCCAGAATCAAAACCGTGTCACCCTTACGGACGGTATCGCCGGGTTGCACGCTCAGGCTTAGAATCAAACCGGGCATCGGGGCCTTGATGTCGTTGAGTTTAGTCTGGCTGGTAGTACTCATACCCATCTGTTCCAGCAGGAGGTCAAAGCGGTCTTTTAGCTGGATGTGATGAATAGTCCGGTTTAGTTTAAGGGTGGCGGTTTTGGTTGCCGGGTCGAGGTGCAGCACCTCGGCCGTGTACGAACGGTTTTCGAACAGCAGGTGAAACTGCCGGTCGTTGAGCCGAACCAGATCCCAGGACAGTGGCTGGCCGTTCAGAAGGGGTTGCTGGCCCGAAAATTCTATTTCAATCGGAGAAAGGTCATCGACGGTCGCACGAAACATGGATGCTGGGGTTGAGGATCTATTTTTTGTTGATCAAATATACGCCCAACAAACAAATTCCCATACCGGCCACCTGCGGCCAGTGCAAGGGTTCCCCATCGAAAAGCCCCCAGAGGACCGCAACAACCGGAATCAGGTAGGTAACCGTCGAGGCAAAAACGCCGGATTTTAGCTGAATGATCCGGTTAAACAGGATGGTCGCAAAGCCTGAGCCGATCATTCCGAGCGTCAGAAGCATCAGCAATGCGGGCGTCGAACCCGGAGCCGAAATCCGGGCCGGGAAGTCGGTCGTGGCCAGACCGAGCAGTGCAATGGGGCCGACCAGCGAAAAGGTCGAAGCCGTGGACAGCAGCGCCGGTAAGTCCGACAAATACCGGGCGACGATGTTGATGTTAAACCCGTAACAAAGCGTTGCCAGCACAATCAGGAAGGCATACCCGTTGAACTCAAACGAACCGGTGTTGCTGAAAAAGACCAGAAAAACCGATCCGGCAAACCCAAGCAGAATGCCGCCGATTTGCTGGGTTTTTGCCTGTCTGCCGAATAAACTAATTCCGATCAGAAAGGTGAACAGGGGGCTGAGGGCGTTCAGCGTCCCGGCCAGCGAGCTGTTCAGGTGCGCTCCGGCGGTGGCGAACAGAACGGCGGGAATGAGATACCCCAGCATGCCCGAACCCAGCAACGGAAGCCAGCGGCTGCGCGGAAACTGCCGCCAGCGGACAACTAGGTAGGGAAGGAAAAAGACCAGCGCCAGAAAAATCCGGCCTGTTCCGACCTGCATCGCGGAAAAAACCGTTAGGCTGTGTTTGATCAGAATGAAGGATGTACCCCAGATGAGGGCCACCAGAATCAGTAACAACCAGGCTTGCAACGAGCGATTGACAGGAGAACGGAAAACCGCATCGGGTGAAGAAACTGCGTGTTTGGTAAATGGTTTTGTCATACTGAAATAACCACCCGGTGCATCGGTTTGGTTCTGCCAGTAGTAAAAAAGTTGGCATAGTAAAAGGTTGAAAATGAGGTTGTTGCTATTCTGTTGAGGAAGTGTCGAAAGAAATCGCAACGGCAGGCGGTCGAGTTGCGTATGGACATGCAACGGACTTTACCGAAAAACTGTCTTACTTTTTAGTACCCATCTCTATTACTAATAAACTGATTTTCAATGAAAAACACAACGAATTGGTCTCAGACTGGGTATGAAAAGGTCAATTATTATTCAAAAAAAACCGGCATCTCGGGCAAAATCGATCGGTAGTTTCGTAAAGACAAACGTCCGGCAACCAAGCCGATCACTACTCACCGTCCACACGCAATCAGCCCGATGAAAAATCCTAAAATACCGCTTTCCGTTGTCATGATTACGCTCAACGCCGAGCGGACGCTGAAACAGGCGCTCGAATCGGTTGCCGATTGGGCGGATGACCTTGTGATTGTCGATTCGGGAAGTACGGATTCCACGCTGTCGATCGCCCAGACATTCAATGGTCGAATCCTGCACCGAAAATTCGATGGGTTTGGGACGCAGAAGCAGTTTGCCATCGACCAGGCCCGGCACGACTGGGTATTGGTTCTCGATGCCGACGAGATTGTAACCGCTCCGCTGGCGAACGAAATTGCAACTGTCGTGGCTACCAGCGCTTCGGATTACGCAGGCTATACGCTGCCCCGCAGCCTTATTTTTCTGGGTCGGATTTTGCGGTATGGCGGGCAGAGCCGACAGCCCATTTTACGGTTATTCAACCGAAGAAAAGGACGAATGACACCCGCATCGGTGCATGAATCCGTACAAGTCGAAGGAACTGTCGGGCATTTGTCGGGCCTGTTGATCCACTACAGCTATGGATCGCTCCACGATTACGTGCTGAAACTGAACCAGTATACGACCCTGAGTGCGCACGAAATGGCAGCCCGGCAGAAAAAGGCCAACGTAGCCCTGCAAGGTGCCCGGTTTCTGTTTACGTTTGTGAAAATTTATTTTGTCAAAGGCGGCTTGTTCGATGGGTATCCGGGCTTTACCTGGGCCTTGTTGTCGGCTATGTACCCGGTGATCAAATATTCAAAATTGCAGGAAATCAAGGATCAGGGGTTATCCATGAAAACAAAACCGGTTCTGCGGTTCGATCAGTGGTCGATCTCCGATCATTGAAGAGTCGCCATTTCGTAGGTTTCGGTGATTTCGTCCAGAATTCCGGCAATTTCTCCAAACGTATCGGCCTGCACCAGTCGGAGCCGGAACGGTTTGAAATTGTCCAGACCTTTGAAATAGTTGGTGTAATGCCGGCGCATTTCGAAAATACCGGTTTTTTCACCTTTCCAGCGGATCGAGAACTCCAGGTGCTGTTTGCAAACCGCCACCCGGTCGGCCAGGGTAGGGGCCACCAGGTGCTCTCCGGTTCGGAGGAAGTGCTTGATTTCGTTGAAGACCCACGGATAGCCGATGCTGGCGCGACCGATCATGATGCCGTCGACGCCGTAGCGGTTTTTGTAGGCCAGGGCTTTTTCCGGACTGTCGATGTCGCCATTGCCGAAAATCGGAATCCGGATGCGCGGGTTTTCCTTGACCCGGCCAATCAGCGTCCAGTCGGCCTCGCCCTTGTACATCTGCACCCGCGTCCGGCCGTGAATGGTCAGCGCCTGAATACCAATGTCTTGCAAGCGTTCGGCTACGTCCAGAATGTTCTTCGTGCTGTCGTCCCAGCCCAGCCGGGTTTTGACCGTCACGGGCAGGTGCGTGGCTTTTACAACGGCTTCGGTCATTTTGACCATCTTAGGAATATCCTGCAACAAAGCCGCCCCGGCGCCCCGACAGGCGACGTTCTTGACCGGACAGCCATAGTTAATGTCGATCAAATCCGGGCTAACCCGCGAGGCAATCTCGGAACAGGCCCGCATCGTTTCGATATCGGAGCCGAAAAGCTGGATGCCGATGGGCCGCTCGTATTCAAAAATATCAAGCTTCTGAACACTCTTGGCCGCGTCGCGAATCAGTCCTTCCGACGAAATAAACTCGGTATACATCAAATCCGCGCCGTTGGCTTTGCACACCGCCCGGAACGGCGGATCGCTCACGTCTTCCATCGGGGCCAGCAGCAACGGGAAGTCGCCCAGTTCGATTGTTCCAATTTTAACCATACCTTGCTAACAAGCCGGTTTTAAAAGATGTTCGCTCACCTCCGAATCCGGATAAAAAACCGCTCAGAGAATGAAAAGCTTGCCGGTTTGGCCGTAAATTTACGGCAATTATGGAAGACTTCCGCTCTACGCCCCCCTCGTCGCGTGCTTTGCATCCGTTTCGCAGTCTGCTGGTCTTGCTGGGCTTTGTGCTGCTGGGCATGTCGCTGGGCGGCTTGCTGGCCGGTTTTCTGATCGCCGGTTGGGCGGCTCTGGATGGTAGCCAGTCGGTCACCGACGTGGCCGATCTGCTGACGAATCCGGCCGATCATCCGGGAAGCTGGCACCTGCTGATGCTGATTCAGGCCGTTAGCCATTTGTGTTCGTTTCTGCTCCCGAGCCTGCTGTTTCAGCGCTGGATCGAACGCCGGTCCTGGGCCGATTTCAACGCCCGGCCGCTGGGGGCGGTGCGGGCTGTCGGGCTGGTGGCGCTGTTGACCATCGCGTTCATGCCGTTAAACGGACTGATCATCGAGTGGAATCAGGGAATCGACTTGCCGGATTCCTGGCAGGGACTTGAAAACTGGATGCGGCAAAAAGAAGATCAGTTGTCGGGGCTGACCGAGTTCCTAACCGATTTTACCTCACCACTGGATCTGGTTTTTGCGTTGCTGGTGATTGGCGTCATTCCGGGCATTGGCGAGGAAGTGCTGTTTCGGGGATTGGTCCAACGGAAGCTGGCGGAGTGGAGCGGTAATGTGCACGTTGCCATCTGGGTATCGGCGCTGATTTTTAGCGCCATTCACGTTCAGTTTTTCGGGTTTGTGCCGCGGACGCTGCTGGGCGCTTTGTTTGGCTACCTCTATGTTTGGTCCGGAAACATCTGGGTACCCATTCTGGCCCATACGGTCAACAACGGTTTTACGGTCCTGATGGTGTGGCTGTACCACCGGAAACTGATTTCGATCGACATTGAAAATACGGATTCCGTTCCTTTGACCGGCGCGATAGTTTCCTTACTTTTAACAATAGGTTTGTTAACCTTTTTCCGAAAATCGAACCAATTGCCGTCCCAGCCGTATGTCTGATCAGTGGGAGAGAGTACTGGTGACACCCGCCATTCACCGGGCCGAACTGGCCAAAGTTGTGTTAGCCGGCCACGAAATTCAGGCCGTTGTCGTCAACAAGAAAGACAGTAATTATTTGCTGGGAAACTGCGAGGTGTATGTTCAGGCCGAAGATGCCGCGCTGGCCAAAATTCACCTGATCGCGGCTGATTTGGAGTACTGAGCGTGGTTAGTCGGTTGTCATTCCGGTTTGGGAACCGCCTTTTTTGCGTACGAAACCACCGTATGAATGCCTTCCGTGGGTTTGCCCGAAATTTCCAGCGTGATCACGGTCCGGCTGGTTTCCCAAACGCTCGATCGGCTTAAGTGGCCCAGCAAAACCGCATCGCCGTAGCGCTCTTTCCGGTCTTTGTACAGCGGGTAATTCCAGGACGAATAATCCCCCGAAGGCTTGCCGTAACGCTCCGTCAGAATGCCGTAAACCGTCTCGTAATCTTCCCAATGCTGCTGGGCCCGGATATGGTGGCGGTCGGTAAAAATATACAGTGCCCCGGCCAACTGGTCATTCACGAAAGTAAACCGTACCGTAGCCGGGAAATTGTAAAACCAGCGCTGGCGGTAGTGAAGGGTCGAATCGGTCGTCCGAAAGGGGGGCGAAACTTCGGTAATCATCACTTCTTTCTGGGTCATTCCCCAGCGAAGCGAACGGAGATCATACTCGGGTTGTTGACCAATCCCCGTCCACTGCAGAAACAAGCCAAGCAAAACTGAAAACATACGGAGCGCAGGGCAGTGAGTAGAACGCCGATCCTCAGCGCTCTGTTGATTTGAAGTGTAAATAACGGCAAAAATAGACGGAAAGGGAAGTTCGGTATGAAGGAGCTGATCGTATTTTGTTATTTTCGCCGGATCAACCACCCGGATTTGTAGTTGCCTTTCTGCATGAGAGAACGTTTAAATCAGATGAGTAACCTGCAACAGCGCGTCATCACGGCTGCGGTTGGGGTTGTTATCATTTTGTTTGGGATCTGGTACAGCGACTGGACATTTGCCTTGTTGTTCTGTGCAATCAGCGCCCTGACGCAACTGGAATTTTACAAACTGCTCGGTCTGGACGGCAACCAGCCCCTGACGTATTACGGAACGGCGGTCGGTTGCCTGATTTGTATCCTGACGTATCTGATTGAAAAGCAGATTGTCAACTACGACAGTTATTTTCTGATCTGTCCGGCCTGCTCGATGATTTTTCTGATCAAACTGTATAAAAAGCGGGATCTGAAACCGTTCACCAACATCGGATTTACGTTTCTGGGGCTGATTTATGTCGCCGTTCCGTTTGCCCTGCTGAATGTGCTGGCCTTGCGCGGTGGAACGTACCATCCGGGTCTGATGTTGGGGTGTCTGGTGTTGTTATGGGCCAGCGACATCGGGGCTTATTTTGCCGGGACCAAGTTCGGACGGCGGAAACTATTTGAGCGGGTGTCACCCAAAAAATCCTGGGAGGGAGCCGTCGGGGGCGCACTGGCGGCTGCGCTTATCGCGTTTTTTCTGGCTTTGTTCGTCGATGACCTCCGGCCGTGGGAGTGGTATTGCGTCGGAGCCATCATCGTGGTCACAGGAACGTATGGCGATCTGGTCGAATCGTTGTTTAAACGAAGCATTGCCATCAAAGACTCCGGCACCACCATCCCGGGGCACGGCGGTTTTCTGGATCGTTTCGACGGCCTACTGCTGGCAGCTCCGTTTATTATCACATTTTTAAAGCTATTTGCGTAATTTGGGAGTTTATTTACGGATCAGGCAAAAACCGGGTACGACAAACAAAAAAACAATACGTCCGGTTGCCGGGCGTTTTAGATAGAGATATGAAGAATTCATGGTTGACCATATTGGCTGGTTTGGTCGTTGGCCTGGGGCTGGTTCTGACCCATGTTTCAACGGCCCAGGCACAGGGTCAGGAAAAACTGATCATGTTTACCGGGATTATCACGGCTGGTGCAACCTCTGAGCCGTTGCCGGAAGCCTATATTTCCATTCCAAGGGCGGGCCGGGGCGTTTTATCGAACACCAACGGGTATTTCGCGATCCCGGTTTTCCCCGGTGATAGCGTGGTGTTCAGTTATGTCGGGTATAAGAAGCAATACCACATTATTCCGCGACGGCTCACCGAAACGTCGTATTCGGCGGTGGTAGCCATGCAGGAAGATGTGCAAATGCTGACGGAGGTAAAGGTGTATCCGTACCCGACCGAAGAGCTTTTCAAACAGGCGTTTGTCAACCTCAAGCTGCCCGATGAGAAAGAGCGGGAAAACCTGGCCCGTAACACCAGCGCCGAGTCGATGCAACGCCTGGCTGCCCTGACGCCCATGAGCGCAGCCGCCAACTACCGGTATTACCTCAATCAGCAATGGTACGGGCGTGAGTCGCTGACCGGTCGGACGCAGTTGACCACCATTCCGTTCCTGAACCCGTTTGCCTGGGCGAGTTTCATCAAGTCCGTTAAAAATGGTGACTTGAAGAAAAAAGAATTCCGGCAGGAACTGAATGCCACCCCGAAAGAAGGTCTCTCACGGCAGGATATTCTCAAGAACAATTAGACGGTTTACGGTTTTTATTTCGGTGTTCGATATTCGTTATTCGATGTTCAATATTTAAATAACGAATATTGAATAACGAACACCGAATATTGAATAACGAATATCGAAATAAAAACCGCACTCACCCCTCAAACCGCAACAATTGCGTCGTTTGACCATCGAACCGGGCGTAGGTGTTTTTGTGGTTGATCCATTCGCCCAGGTTGATGTAGCGGCTGGTTTCGTTGACGGCTAGGTCAAGAGCGAGGTGCCGGTGGCCAAAAATGTAGTAATCGTGGTGCTGTCGGGCTTCCACTTCCCGGCAATACTGGAAGATCCACTCGTAGGCTTCGCCTTTAAAAAGCTCGGTTTTATGCTGCTCGGCCTCTTTCCGGCGACGTGACCAGCCGTTGCCGAACGTCACGCCGATGTCGGGGTGTAACCAGCTAAACAGCCAGCGGGCCAGCGGATTTTCGAAGACCTTCTTGAGCTGTTTGTATTTGAAGTCGCCCGGACCCAGGCCGTCGCCGTGGCCGATCAGAAACCGCTTTCCGGCAATCTCGTAGGTGCGGGGTAGCCGATAAACGGGAATGCCCATTTCTTCCGTAAAATAGTCGGCCATCCACAGGTCGTGGTTACCCTTGAACAGAACAATTTTCAGGCCGCTATCGGCCAGTTCGGCCAGTTTGCCCTGTAACCGGCTAAATCCTTTCGGGATGACCTCCCGGTATTCAAACCAGAAATCGAACACATCGCCGACCAGAAAAATAGCCTCCGCATCGGTCCGGACAGTATCGAGCCAGCGAATGACGCGCCGTTCACGTTCCCGACTGACACCTGGTGTGGGCATTCCTAAATGAAAATCAGATGCAAAATAAACAGCCCGGTTGGGTGGGAGCGGCAGGTGGTCGGTGTCAAACATGAATCTTTTTTCAGAAATACAAAGGTACTATATTGCTTCATACACTGCGAAACTTGCATATTGCATTCTGAAAAGATACCCTCGCGTTATTAACTCCATTTTGCCGAGATGCTATGAAGAAACGGTTTATTGCCTTTGTGAGAACTGTAGGAATGATGTGTTTATTGGGACAAGGTAGTTTGCCGTTGTATGCCCAGGCCGAGCTGGCAATGGCAGCCAGTCCCCGCGCTGCTGCACCCGTCAAACTAATTTTTGACCGGGTGCTGGTGTATGAACAGACCGACTACAATGGCTCCGTAGTCCGGTATCAGGTGCTGCTGAATTCCAAAACCGGTCAGTTTGGATTCGACCGTAAACTGGCCAATCTGAGCTTTCCGGGCGTGGTGGGCGGTTATACGTTCGTTACCGGTGAGCCGGATGGAACCTACCGGGTGTATGTCTCGGACAAGTACGAAGGAAAGGTCATCATGCGCTACAACGTCGGCAAAGCGTATTATGCGCCCAACCGCGCTACGGCCTGTCACAACCGGTTTCAGCAACGCTACCGTCCCACGGGCCGGGAGGGAAGCCAGTACGGCCTGACCGCGACCGAATACCGGGCCAGTCTGGGTCGTCAGGATACCGAATGGCTTTGGGTAGCCGAGGTTCCGTTCAATTCGTATCCGCTGTATCTGTTCAATGAAATTGCCCTGGAAGCCAAGTTGCCGGATGCCCACAGCATCAATTTTTCGTCCTCGCTTGGCCCCAATGAACTGCTCGTTCAATCCAAGAAAGAATATTACTCCGAAAAAGTGAACGGAAAACCGGCTACGAGCACATTGAAACTAATCTTTTTCGGCCCGATCAACCATACATTTGACGCGACAGGGTATCGGTTTCGGTGAGACATATCAAAGTATAAGGTCAACCTGGCCGAAGCATGCGCTGACCATCCCCGACGGGCGGGTTCATGACCCACTGGTTTACATCCGGTTGACTCCCCCATTTTACCGGATACCGTGGCTGGTAACAAAAAAACGACCCGGCAGAAGCCCGGTCGTTTTTCAAAATGAATCCATGAACATTCTTATTTTTTATTGAAACCAGCAGGATACAACTGCGCAGTCGGAAAAACCGACAAGTTAGGCAACGGCCCATCGCAGTAGGCTGGTTTTCAAGTGTGTTCCAGGGGAATGTACTTATTTGGCCTTGCCCCCTTTCAGGGTGTTCTGAACATCCTGCGAAACCTGTAGGTGCGTCCGAACGAGCGGATGGGCGGCCGTCGCCAATCCTTTCAGGCTGGGGTCGGTTGCGCTGGTTTCTACTTTCGACATGACCTCATCGAGTTTCTGATGGCCATTTACTCCGCTTTCCATGACATACATCCGGTCGAATTCTTCGCCGGAAAGCCCCTGTAACTTCGTGAGCATCTCCTGCGTTTTGGCATCCGGGCTCGTAGGCAGACTGACTCCTTTGGCCGAGGCAATTTCTTTCAATTTGGTGGCTAAGCCGGTTTGTTCGTCCACTTCGGCCTGCGCGAGGGCGCGAACCTGATCGCTCGTCGCTTTCTGCACGGCTACCCGGCTTGCTTCCAGTTGCATCATGCCGCCCGCAGCTACTTCCATCATCAGCGCGTTATCGGCCTGCGAGAGGGCGTTTTTGGTCGGCGAAATTCCGGCTACGGCCATTGCCCCCTGCTTGTTCTGGTTCTCAAACTCGGTTTTACTCATCTTCCCCACCGAAGCGGTCCCCGACCGCGACTCCCGGCTCGGTTGTCCCTGTTGAGCCATCGACAAATGAGGCAGCAACCAAATTGCCAGTAATCCCGCAACACTACCCAGTTTTCTCATTGTGTTTTGACGTTTAGTTGGAACATCCGTGACGTTGTTGCTTCGATAACCGCCGGGTTAGGAAACTGTTTGATTCGTGGGTGATGGCTCGACCGAAGGGTGATAAACCGGTTGTTTACAACCTGACTGGAAATATTGGCCACTAAGCCATGCGTTCATCGTCCGGCGGTGCAGGAATATGCTACAACTGTTTCACCTGCACGGCCACCTTCGACTGCACGCGAATCAGCGCCTGAATCCCGTCGGGCCGAATGGCCACTTTCTGGGGCGTAAACCGGAACGATTGGATGTCGAGCCGGGTTTTCCGGCCGGTTTCTCCCTGGTGAAAGGATTGGCTGATTTGGTGCGGAATCATTTCAATTTCGCCACCCAGCGAAACCGTCAGAAAGCTCTCCAGAATTTTGACCAGCCCATCGTGTACCAGCGAGCCCGGGATGCGGGCGAGTGTCCGGACGGTTCCGGGGTCAAAGTCCAGGTTCTGAACGCGCAATGTATTGGTTGTGGTATCGAACGAGGGTCTGCCGCGCAGGTAGAGCGTGCCGTCGAGCAGCCCGCCGACCTCCGTTTTAATGATCAGGGCCTTTTGCCCGCCGTAGACAGTCGCCTTCTTGATGGTCAGCGCACCAAGTAACACTTTGCGGTTTTTATCGGTCAGGCTACGGGCAATCATCCGGTTGATGTCGGCATACGGAATCGTGCTGAGCAGCCGTAAGTCGGACATTTGCGGGAGTTGTTCGCGTTTTTGTAAAACCGGCAATGGGACGTTTTCGGGCTGTGGCTTTTGAGCCTGGAGTTTTGTGCTCGTTGTAAAGGCGATTCGCAGATGCGTGGTGAGCCGTTCGCGGTTTCCGTGGACGGGACTAGCTTCGACGCGGAGCGGTTTCGGAATGAGCCACAACCCATACGATCGGTCGATGAGCAAAGGCTGCTGAATGCTCTTCCAAACGGGTTGAATTAGCTGATCGAGCCGCAGTTCCTTGTAAATCGCTGAGTCGATTGCTTTTTCAATGGACGACTGGTGCCGGTCCAGGATGTTTTGGGCGAAACGGGTCAGCGAAATTTCTTTGCCGAGGAATTTGATTTCGGGTTCTTCAATCCATTGATAATCCACAAACTGAATCCGGCTGGCCAGTCGCCAGTCTTCCGTGACGGTCAGCGGACTTTGAAAATTGACATCCAAGGCGCAAAACGGTTTTTGGTCGGGGACTTTGGCCGAGCTAAATGGCGTCGTGATAAAGAGTTGTAACGGTGCGGATAATCGAATCTGGTTGTTGGCATACTGCACGCGCACCGGTCCCGAACGAACCACCCGGAATGGGAATAGTCCCCCGGCTTTGCCCCCCGACGATCCTTTTCCGACCAAAACCGGGTCCAGTTCCTGATTGATTTTAGTCTCTAACTCCTTGAGGGTAAACGCAATGGGGCCAGCCAGGTAGGATGTGTCGGCCGGAATGGGCGGGTCGAACCCTTCGGCTTTGGGTGGTTGAGGGTTGGGTTTCTGGCAGTGAGTCAGCAGGAGCACGGTCAGTAAACCCACTGCCGTTCGAATCAGGGTTGGGAGGTTCATTCATCAGGAAGGCCCGGTTGAACTGGCCTTATTGAATTAACTGCCAAGCCTTTTCGGATGTTTAGGATAAAAATAGGAACATGGATCGAACCGATGAAACGGATTAGAACAGATTTATCCGTTAAAATCCGTTGCATCCGTCCAATCCGTGTTCCTATCAATTCTATGAAACGCCTTTAAACACCTCCGTCTGCACAAACGGCTGGTTGTAAAGTCGTTTGCCGGTGGCTTTGAAAATAGCGTTGGCCACGGCCGCACCTGCCGGTGGAAGCGAGGGTTCGCCCAGGCCGGTTGGTTCGATTTCGTTTTGCACAAAATGGACGTCGATTTCGGGGATTTCGTTCATCCGGATGAGGTGGTAATCGTTGAAATTTTTCTGCTCAGGAATGCCGTCCTTGAACGTAATGTTACCGTACATGGCGTGTCCGATTCCATCGACGATACAACCACGAACCTGCTGCTGTGCCCCGCTCTGGTTGATCACGATGCCGCAGTCGGCGGCTGAGTAAACTTTTTTCAGCACCGGTTTTCCTTTTTCGACGACCACCTCACCCACCTGCGCAACGTACGAGCGGTGCGAGAAATAGACGCTGAAGCCTTGAGCCACGTTTTTATTTTTACCCCAGCCCGATTTTTCGGCGGCCAGTTCGATCACGCCCTTCATGCGGTCGATGTCGTAGGTGATTTTTCCGGTCGGTTTCTGCTTGGCTTTATCCAGCAACTCCAGCCGGAACTGCACCGGATCTTTCCCCGCAGCCTGGGCAACTTCATCGATGAAGGCTTGTTCGGCAAACGCCAGGAAGTTGGTGATCGGTGCGCGCCAGGGCCCCGTGGTGATCGGGGATTTGTGGTCAACGCTGTCGATCAGCAGGTTTTCGACGGCGCCCGACGGGAAGTTGTCTTCACGGGTGGCGTTTCCGGCGTTGATGCTGGCCCCCCGCAGTTTGTAGCCAATCAGGTTGCCTTGGGCGTCCAGCGCGGCTTCGAACCGGTAGCGAACGGCCGGGCGGTAAATACCGCCGGTCATATCGTCTTCGCGGGTCCACATCACTTTCACCGGCGCGTTTACGGCTTTCGACACCTGCACGGCTTCGAGGGCGTAGTCCGTGTTGAGTCGCCGACCAAAACCACCCCCCATCCGGGTTAGTTGAACAGTCACTTTTTCGGGCGGCAAGCCGAGCAGTTTGGCGGCCTGATTGCGGGCATTTTCCGGTGTCTGGCTCGGCCCCACCAACTCCGCACTGTCGGCTTTGACATGCGCGAAGAAGTTCATCGGCTCCATTGGGTTATGCGGCAGGAACGGGCACTGGTATTCGGCTTTCACTACCTTGGCGGCATTCTTAAAAGCGGTTTCCACGTCGCCGTCTTTCCGCCGAACTGTGGCATTCGGACTGTCGAGCATCTCCTTGAACAACCGGTTGTGATCGGCGGTGCTTTCCAGATTGCCGTCTTTTTCCCACTCGATTTTGAGTGCATCCTTGGCCTTCTTAACCTGCCAGGTCGATTTACCCACCACGGCCACGCTGTTGTTGATCGTCACGACGTTGACAATTCCGGGCATCGCTTTAGCCGCTGATGCATCGACCGACTTCAATTTGTAACCAAAAGCTGGGCGTTGCAGCATGGCGGTCAGCATTCCTTCGCGGTAGTAATCCAGCCCAAACAGCGGTTTTCCGGTCAGTATGCCAGGGTTGTCGACGTTTTTGATAGTCTGCCCGATCAGCTTAAAGTCCTTGACGTCTTTCAGTTTGACATCGGCCGGAACGGTCATTTTAGCGGCTTCGGTCGCCAGATCGCCGTAGCTAAGTTTCCGGTTGCTACCAGTATGGATCACAAAACCTTTGCTGGTCGAACATTCCGATGCGGCTACGTTCCAGCGTTTGGCTGCGGCTTCCAGCAACATCTGGCGGGCGGTTGCTCCGGCTACGCGCAGCCGTTTCCAGGAGTGCGGAATGGAGCCGCTGCCCCCGGCCACCTGCCGTTCGAATTTCTGGGTATCGAGGGGAGCCTGTTCGACGACTACGTTTTTCCAGTCGGCATCCAGTTCCTCGGCCACGATGATCGGGAAGGCGGTTTTGATGCCTTGCCCAACTTCCGGGTTTGGCGACAAAATGGTGATGATGCCCTGCGGATTGATCGATAAATAGCTGTTGAAGCCCACACCCGGCACGGCGGCCCCATTGGCCAGAAGGGTTGGGGTAGCGGCTTCGGCTTCGGACCAGTTGAAGCCCAGCATCAGGCCCCCGCCCGCTGCCGCAGCCAATTTCAGAAAGCTCCGGCGGTTATGATTTGGTAGTGAAGTCATGTCAGTTTGAGGGTTTACAGTGCCGTACCCACGGACTTTATTTAGTCCGTGTGAGTTGGTATCACCTTTAAGTTGGTACTAACTAATGGATCATAAAAGCTCACACGGACTAAAGTCCGTGGGTACGGTAAAAACTATTTTTTTGTGGATGCAACTTTAACGGCTTCGTGGATGCGGTGGTAGGTGCCGCAACGGCAGAGGTTGCCGGACATGGTGGCTTCGATTTCTTCGTCGGTCGGTTTAGGCTTCTTTTTCAACAGGGCAGCCGCCGTCATGATCTGACCGGCCTGGCAATAACCGCACTGGGCCACATCGACCTCATCCCAGGCTTTTTGCACCGGATGATCCCCATTTTTGGACAGACCTTCAATCGTCGTAACTTTGGAGGAGCCGATGGCCGAAACCGGTAACACACAGGAGCGCGTTGCTTCGCCGTTCAGGTGGACGGTGCAGGCACCACATTGGGCAATGCCGCAACCATATTTCGTGCCGAGCAACCCCAGGTTGTCGCGCAGGACCCACAGCAGCGGGGTGTCAGGCTCGACGTCGGTTTGGTAGCTTTTGCCGTTGATTTGTAGTTTAAACAAGGCCATAGTGAAGAAAGGAGTTTGGAATGGTGGCTAAATTACAAAAAATACTTCGTTCGTAGTAGTTTTCCGTAGATTTGTGAGGAACGGTTCTGCTTGCTTTATCGCTGTCAAATGAATGCTTTATCCCTATTGCGTACCACCGCTTCTGACCCGGTTTTTCACGAATTGATTACCCAACTGGATCAGGATTTATGGAGTCGCTATCAGCCATATCAGGCGAAATATGACGGTTTTAATAAGGTGGATGCGTCGGCGCGGGTGGTGGTGGTCCGACAGTGCGAACAAGCAATCGGCTGTGGTTGCTTTCGACCCATGACAGAACCCGGTTTTGTGGAAATCAAACGCATGTTTGTTGTCCCGGCGTTTCGGGGGCAGGGGCTGGCGTTGCAGCTTCTGGAGGAACTCGAACGATGGGCTAAGGAAGATGGTTTTCGGACCGCCCGGCTGGAAACCGGCAACAAACAGCCGGAAGCCGTTCGGATGTACGAAAAAGCGGGTTACATACGCATCGCCAATTATGGCCCATATGTGGGCATGGAAACGAGTATTTGCCTGGAAAAGCGACTGATTTGAAGAGAGGACTGTTTTTCTTACTTCGCAATTCGGTGTTCGTTATTCGCTATTCATTATTCAATATTTAAATAACGAATTGCGAATAACGAACACCGAATAACGAAGTTGGAAGCCGAAAACTGTAAACCGTAAACAACAACGATATGGAACCCAGAGTATATGCCCGGCTGGCGGGTGTGTTTCGAAATCCGGCGGTTCGGCTCGAATTGCAGCAGCTTGATCCCACCCGGGATTACCAGCGAATGGTGCAGTTGCTGGTCGGGTACGAGTTTCCGTTCGACATCACGCGGGCGCTCGAACTGGCCCTGTTTCATACCTACGCCAGCCCGCGCACCTCGGCTTTGCTGATGCGGACGGGGGAGTTTGAAAAACACGGCCAGAAGCGCTACGACGACACGAGCATCCTGATCGCCTGGTTCATGCAGTACGGCCTGGATACCGAAACCGGCCAGCGGGCCATCACCCACATGAACCGCATTCACGGTTTTTACCAGATTGAAAATGAGGACTTCCTGATGGTGCTGGCGACCTTCGTGTTTTATCCCATCAACTGGATCAATCGCTACGGCTGGCGGAAGCTTACCCCAAACGAAGAACAGGCGATTTTTCTGTTTTTCCGGGAAGTCGGCCAGCGGATGCACCTGACCGACATTCCGCCAACCCTTGAAGCTCTGCAAGCCTTCACGGACGCGTACGAAGCCGAACATTTCCGCTACGCCGAAAGCAACCGGCGCATCGCCAACGCGACCGTTCAGATTGTGGAAGGCTGGGTCCCAAAACCGCTGCGGTTTGCGGTTCAGCCGGTTTTTGCCGCCCTGATCAACGACAAACTGCGGGAAGCCTTTGGGTATCAACGACCGCCCGGCTGGTTTTGCGCCATGCTGGAAGGCGCGTTCTGGCTGCGGAAATGGCCTTTGCGCTGGATTACTTTCAAGCCGTACCCCACGCTGGTCGAGAATACGCTCTTCCGGACGTACCGAAAAGGTGTCCCGGCGGTCGAGGAGTTGGGGCCGGAAAAGCTCAGCCGGAAAATTCGGGAGCAGTCGGAGTGAGTAGACCCGATGCCGGTTTTTCTTATGATTGGGTTAATCCAATGATCTAAACTTTATGGAAAGGTTTATTAAAAAGTTATTACACAGAATTTATCAGAGAATATCAGACGGGGCCGCCCGGCGGGTGATCAGAGAAACCCTGATAAACCCTGATAAACTCCGATTAACTCTGTGTTACAGTTTTTTGACTCTCCTCCTAAACCCGGTTTTTGCCCAGAAGAACGACCCGAAGAAAGAAGAGTGGATCAAGCTGTTCAACGGCAAAGACCTCAGCGGCTGGGACATCAAGATTGCCGGGGAAGACCTGAACCACAACTACAAGAATACCTTCCGGGCCGAAAACGGCATGATCCGGATCATGTACGATCAGTACGAGACGTTCGACAACAAATACGGCCACCTCTATTACCACCAGCCGTTTTCGTACTACATCCTGAAATTTGATTACCGGTTTTTGGGTGATCAGGTGCCCGGCGGGGCGTCGTGGAACGTACGAAACAGTGGGGTGATGATTCATTCGCAGTCGGCCAAAAGCCTGACTAAAAATCAGGACTTTCCGATTTCGCTCGAAATTCAGACGCTGGGCGGTTTGGGCAAGGGCGTCCGGCACACGGCCAACCTCTGTACACCCGGCACCATCGTGGAGATGAACGGGAAAGTTGTCGATGCGCATTGCATTGATTCCCAGTCTAAAACGTACGACGGCGACCAGTGGGTGAGCGTCACGGCAGTCGTCCTGGGCGATTCGATCATTCACCACATCATTGAAGGCGATACGGTCTTGACCTACGAAAAAACGAAGATCGGCGGGGGCTACATCAGCAAACAGAACGGTTTTGCGTCGGGGCATGTCGACAACGCCGACTATTGGCTGAAACTGGACAACACGCCCTTGAAAGAAGGCTACATCGCGCTCCAGAGCGAGAGCCACGCTATCGACTTCCGGAACATCGAGGTGCTGAACCTGAAAGGCTGCATGGTGCCGGGTGCTTTGAATTACAAATCGTATTATCGCGTGGCGGATAACGGGACGTGTAAGTTTAAGAAATAGAGGTTATTACACAGGGTTTATCAGAGGACACCAGAGTTTATCAGGGTTTTCTCTGATTAGCTCTGATGTCCTTTGATAAACTCTGCGTAACAACAAATCACTCGCTCTTCAACACCTCCCCCGGGTTGCTCCGGGCGGCTTTCAGGGTCTGCGAGCCGATGAGCAGGAACGCCAGCATCATGACAACCAACACGCTGAGAACCAGTTCGCTCACCCCAATCGGCTGGTGGTAGACAAAGTTGGTCAGAACGACCTGGTCAAAGAAAAGGTACGTCGCCGGGAGCGCCACCAGCGTCGCGATCCCAAGCAGTAGTAGAAAGCCCTTGCTCAACTGGAAAATGAGACTGCCTTCGCTGGCGCCCAGCACTTTCCGGATGCTGATTTCCTTCAAGCGGGTTTCGGTCGTGAAAACCACCATGCCGAACAGCCCCATCGACGCGATGCAGATGGCTAGAAAGGTGATAAAACCGATCACTTTCACCATGACCTCGAATTGCCGGTACGCTTCTTCAATCTGGTCGTCGTAAAATTGGGCTTTCAGCGGGTGCACTTTGTCGATTTTTTGCCAGGCCGCTTCAATGCTGGCTAAGGCCGCCGGGTAATCCTCGGATTTAATGCCAACATTCAGATTTCCTGCCGGTTCGTCGGCTGAATAGCGGAAAACCGTCGGTTCAATTTTTTGGTCGATCGTGTCGTAGTGAAAATCGTTCAGCACCCCCACGATCGTCAGGGGCTTGTTGTCTATGATCACCTGTTTGCCGATGGCGTTGGCCGGGTTACCGTCGGCAATTCGAAACCGTTTCAAAACCTGCTCGTTGACAATGACTTCCGTTTCGTTGCCGCCGGTTGGGCGGTTTTTGAAATTGGTACCGGCCAAAAACCCGTGCCGGTGGAGAGGCAGGTAATTTTCGTCAACAAAATTTTGCCAGGCCATGGCCGAATCCGGGATGCCTTTGGCTGTGTATTTCAATTGAGTTCCGTAAAGGCTTCCCAAACTGGTAATCATCCGGGACGTGGCGATTTGGCTCACCGCCGGAATTTCGGCCAGTTCCTTTTTCAGCAGCGCGCTTTTGTTGCCCTGCATCCGGATGTTCAGGATGTTTTCGGTGCTGAAACCCAGGTCGAACGAAAGGAAGCCCCGATACTGTTTATAGCCGATCAGGGTGGTTGTAATAAACATCAACGAAAACGTATACTGAATGACAATCAGCGCTTTTCGCATATTCACGTGCCGGAAAACCCTGAACGTGGAAGCGTCTTTCAGCACCTGAACCGCCTGAATGCGCGAGAAAAATAGCGCAGGCAGAAAACCGGCGGCCAGTCCCACCACTACGGCTAGCAGCAGGAAGTAAAGGATCAACTTGAGCGATAATTCAAGCGTGACAACGTTCGCCAATTGGGGGGCCAATGCCATAAACTGGGTCCGCAGTACTAAAAAGAGCAGAAACGAGAAGACCAGTGCCAGCACGGAAATGATCACCGATTCGGCCATGAACTGCCCCAGAACGTGGTTTTTCAGCGCACCGACAATCTTGCGGATACCCACCTCCCGCGACCGGCGCATCGACCGGGCAATCGACAGGTTGGTGTAATTGAAACAAGCCGACAAGATGACGACAAACGCCAGCACAATCAGCACCCAGACCACCGGTTTGGGAATGTTGACGCCGATCTCGTTGGACAACCCGCCCCCGAAGACGATGTTGTTCATCGGTTGCAGCGAAAGTGTGATCTTCTGTCGGTCGAGCTGCGCGTTTTCGGCGGCACTCAGTTTGTCGAGACCCGCCTGAATGGTCGCAAGGTTAGCGTTTTCGGGCAAAGTCAGATAGACGTAGTTTTGAAAAATGTTACCCCAGTCCATAATACCACCGTCAGAATCGGTTTTCTGCCCGAGCATCGACGCCAGGGAAATCAGCGCTTCAAACCGGAAGTGCGACAACTTGGGAATGTCTTTCAAGACGCCGGTGACTGTGTAGTTCACCGTATCGAACCGGACGGTTTTACCCAGCGCGTCCGCTTCGCCGAACAGCTTCCGGGCGGTTTTCTCCGTCACCACCAGCGAATACGGTTCTTTGAGGGCCGTGGCCGGATTTCCTTTGAGCAGCGGGAAGGTAAAGACCTTGAAAAACGCCGGATCGGCCCAGGTGGCTTCGAGCGGAATGATGGTTTCTTCGCTGACTTTCGCGTCGCTGTAAAATCCCCGGCGAATCAGCGCGACATCTTCCACGCCCGGAATGGTTTCCCGGATTTTAAAACCGGCTTTCAGCGAGGTGGAGGCAAAGTTCATGACGGTTTTATCGGCCATTTCGTTGCGGGTCAGCAGGCGGTAGGTGCGGTGTTTCTTCTCGTGAAACTGATCGTAGGAGAACAGATCGGTCAGAAAAGCGATCACGAGCAGGCCTACCGACATGCTGACGGCCAGCCCGATAATGTTGATGAACGAGAATAGTTTGTTGCGCACCAGACTGCGCCGGGAGGTTTTCAGGTAACTGCCGATCATGAGCCAATGAATGAGAAGGTTTAGGAATTCGGGTTTGCGGACGGTGTACAGTCTGAAGAATTTCAGGGCATCGAGGCAGTAAATCCAGCGGGCGCGCCGGAGGCCTTTGGTTTTCAGGTTGCGTTCAAAGTATTCATTCATGTCACCCTCCAGGTCTTCGAGCAGGTCGGGGCGGCAATACCAGCGCAGAAGTTTCTGCGCCCAGCGGGGTGGGTGCTTGGCAGGTGTTTTCATACGGAGCCTTCCAGATTAAAACCGGGGATGATGCGCCAGAGCGATTCGCGCACGTCCCGGGCCTGTGTCAGCGCCACTTTCCCGGCCTGCGTCACTTCGTAAAACCGTTTGCGTTTGCCGCCCCGGGCGCTGGTGGCTTCACCCAGGCGGCTTTTCACCAGTCCTTTTTCTTCCAGCCGATTCAGGACGGCATGGACAACGCCCAGTTTCGCGACGCGGCCGGTGTGCTTTTCCAGTTCGTCGCAAATTGCCACGCTGTAGGCATCGTTCACGAGTGCGGCAATCGTCAGCAGCACCAGTTCTTCAAACTCGCCGAGGTTGGTACCTTTCATTGGCAGATCTGAGATTTTATTAATTCACCAAATGTATGTAAAATTGATTTATTAATTCAGTATATGTATGTAAAATATTTTGACTCGTTCATTCATAAATTTATGTTCATGAAACAGATGAATACTTCAGGAGTTGTAACTAAACCGGTCCCTCGTTGGTAATGTATGAAAGCAATTATTGTGACTTCTCAGGTACTCCTGTTTCTAACAACCATATACTGTCTGGTTACCGGAGGACTGCTTTACTTCAATCATTTTTCGGGGAGTTCTTATTACCTCTCAGTAGGAGCAGTCTTGGGGCTGCTACAGGTAATCGTGTACTATGTTCAGCATAAAAAAGCTGAACATCAGAAAGATAAACCGGCTTGAAAATTCCTTTATGCAGCGGAGCCTACAACAGACTCCGCTGAACTCCTTTTTTCTCCGCTTAACCGCCGGGCGGCCCCGCCCGCGAAACAACCTAGCTCAACCCCTTTAATTCGCTTCCGTCACCTCCAGCACCACGCTCGCCCGGCGCGCGTCGACCTGCGGGTTAAAACCGACCGTCATCAGGTAGTCGCCGGAGTAGACCGACTGACTGTGGTTGATGGGGGAGTTGGTGCCCGGGTACACATTCAATTCCTGAATCCGGTATTTTTTTGATGGATTAAGGCCTTTCAGTAAAATCGGGGCCTGGCTGCCTTCCCGGTAGCGGTTGCCGACCAGGTAGCTGAACCAGAGCGCTTTGTCCTGTTTTTCGGAGACGTACATAAGCGATGCCAGGTCGTTTTTCTGTGGAGAGGCCAGCCTGAATAAGTCGCCTTGCCAGATCACGTCTTTCACCCGGCTGTAGGTTTGCAGCGCCTGCTGACTGAATGCCAGTTCTTTTTCATCGAGTTTACTGACGACAATGTCGTACCCCATCTTGCCCATCATGGCGACATCGGTCCGGAACTTGATCGGTTGGTCGCCCCAGTCGGTGATGTGGTTACAAGTGGCAATGGCCGGGAAAAAGTACGAGTAATTCCATTGAATAAAAATCCGCTCCAAGCCGTCGGTGTTATCGCTTGGCCAGAACTCGGTGAAGTATTTCAGCGCGCCGTAATCGACCCGGCCACCCCCGCCCGAGCAGAGCATCAGGGGCAGCGTCGGATACTTAGCGCGCAGCCGGTCGAGCACCTTGTAAAGTCCCTGCACGTATTCGACAAAGAGGTGCGAGGGATTAGGGTTCGTGGCCGAGAAGGCATTATAAATCACCGCGTTGCAGTCCCACTTGATGTAGCTCAGCGTCGGATTTTTGGTTAAAATCCCGTCGACCACGCCGTAAACGAAATCCTGCACTTTTGGATTTGACAGATCCAGCACGAGCTGGTTTCGGAAGTAATATTCGGCGCGGTTGGGTAGCTTGATCACCCAGTCGGGGTGCTTTTCGTACAATTCGCTTTTCGGGCTGACCATCTCCGGTTCGAGCCAGATGCCGAATTTGATGCCCGCGCTTTCGGCTTCTTTCACTAGGTAGCCCAGGCCGTGGGGCAGTTTCTGTTTGTTCTCCTGCCAGTCACCGAGGCCGGTCTGGTCGTTGTTGCGGGGGTATTTGTTGGCAAACCAGCCATCGTCGAGCAGAAACAGGTCAACGCCCAGCTTCTTGCCATCTTTGAACAGGGCCGTCAGTTTTTCTTCGTTGAAGTCGAAATACGTGGCCTCCCAGTTGTTCAACAGCGTCAGGCGGTTGCCTTTACCCTGCGGAATGCGGTGTTTGCGTGCCCAGCGGTGCAGGTTCCGGCTGGCCTGGCCTTTGCCCGCGTTCGAGTAGGTGTACAGAAAAGCCGGAGTAGTAAACTCCTTGCCGGGGGCCAGCGTGTACTCGGACGCGTAGGGGTTAATGCCCGCCAGCAGCCGCAGGTTTCGCAGCGGATCGATCTCGAACTCAATCTTGTAATTGCCCGACCAGGCCAGCGTTCCGGCGATGACCTCGCCGATTTCTTCCTCGGCGGGTTGGTTCAGGGCCAGCAAAAAGGAAGGCGGTTGAAACAGGTCGGCGCGGGTGCCCAGCTTCGTGTCGAGCACCTTCAGCCCGGCCGTCAGCGGGATTTCCTCCGGGTTCATTTCCCGCGCCCAATCGCCGTGGAAATGCGTCAGGTAGTACTTCCGGGCCGGAATGTAGAGGTTGGCCGAAGCGTATTTTTGTAACCGCACCGGTTTTTTCTCCGAATGCCGAATCGTGGTCCACTGCTCGATAACATCTTCGTTCTGGTAGGCTTTGTAATATAGCATTACCTCGAACGGATACTGCGGGTCTTTCAGAAAAACCGTCGTCAGCACCACGCCGTCGGCCACGGTTTGCGTTTCGTGCCGCACATACCGGAGGTCGGCAGAAGGGTTACCATCGGCATGGGCAACCTGAAGGGCCGGTTCGAGCAAATTCCGACCCCCGGCGGGCGTGTAAACCGAGTTATAGATTTTGGTGTAGTCTTCTCCTCGTTTTTCATTGGCGGGCAACAAACCGTATTCGGCGGCATTCTGGAGCCGTTTGCCGAGGTGAACGATGGTCGGGTCGCCGTCTTGATCGACCCGGATCACCAGAGCGGTGTGTTGGGTTTCAATGGCAATATACTTGTCGCCGGGCGCGGCCGAAAAGGCGGTTTTTGCTGCCAACAGAAAAGCAAACAGGTAAAGGGTAATTTTCATCAGAATGGTCAGTTAAGGCGACAAAGCTACGCAAAGAACGGCTATGCTACTTCTTCAATCTGACCACGATCCGAATTTGTCCCCGGTTTTCACCCAAAGAAAATATCGTCTAGCTTGGTGAATGTGGCTTTGCCCAGACGCCTGGCTTGAGCCACCATTTCGTCAGCACCCTGTGACGGCCCCCCAATCCGCAAAACCGCATCGCAATGAGCCAGCAGGTCGACGGCGACCGGGTGGAAAATGCGGTTGAACGGTTCGTCGCCGATCTGTGTAGACCCGGCGGTTTCGATCAGCGGCAGGGCCAGCCATTCGCCGAGCATTGGCAAGTGGCCCTGATCGAACAGTTGAAGGGCCACCTCGTTCATGTGCCGGACATTAGCCGCGATTTTCGTCGGATCATCGTTCGTGCCGGAACGGTACGGCCCAGCCACCAGAATCATTTTTTTCATGCGTTGTCGATTTGAATGTTTGAGCAAAATTAATCAAAAATGAACAATTATGATTGTTTTTGATTTTTAATGATCAAATGTTTTCATTTTCTGTTTTTTTGACCAATAAAAATCCCTCCAACAACCCTTGAAGGGCTGCGGAGGGAACTGGTTAAAAACCGCACTTACTCGATTTCCACCACCATCTCAACCTCCACGGCATAGTCGGAGGGGAGAGCCGCGACGCCAACGGCCGAACGGGCGTGTTTGCCTTTGTCGCCGAAAATTTTCACGAGCAAATCCGAACACCCGTTGACCACTTTCGGGTGGTCGGCAAAGTCGGGGGCGGAGTTGACCATACCGAGTACTTTCACCACCCGTTTGACTTTGTTGAGGTCGCCGATTTCGGCTTTTAGCGACGACAACAAACCGATGGCCGAAAGCTTGGCGGCTTCGTAGCCCTGCTCGATGGTCAGGTCTTTGCCCAGCTTGCCCTTGATGCCGGTGCCGTCGGGGCGGTTGGAGACGTGGCCCGACAGGAAAACCAGGTTGCCGGTTCGGACGGATTTGACATAATTCGCCAGCGAGGGCGTTGGTTTGGTGAGTTCGATGCCCTGCTCTTTTAGCTTGGCTTCGACCGATTGGGCGTGCAGTAGAACCGTTGCCAGCGAAAAACTAAGGGTCAGAATCGTACAGATTTTTTTCACAGAATAAGGAGTTAAGGTCTTGGTTTAAAGTTTATAATTTACGGTTTATAGTTTACAGTTAATTGATTTACAGCCAGATAGTTGTCTGTAACTATGAACCATAAACCGTAAACTATAAACCAAAGACAGGTCATCAGGCCCGCATTTCGTTCATGACCTGCTGGATCGTATACACGAATTTTTCAGTAACTTCCCGCTGGGGCGTGGTGTCCCAGTTGCCGACCAGCCCGTTGCCCCCCAAATAAATCCCGTCTTTCCGGGCGATGATGCTGGCACCCCGGGCATTGAGCTTGTAGGTCACTTCCGGCTGCGGAATCAGGCAGGCCAACTGGCCGGAAACGGGCGTCAGTTCCGGGTCGTTGAACACCTCTTTGGCACCCAGCCCCATGCAATTGACCACGCAGGCTTCGGGCAGGGCGTCGATGTCTTCCAGGCGCTTGATTTCCTGCACCCTGATTTTGCCGCCCAGCATCGTGAACATTGTCATCTGGTGATGCAAATAACTCGGAATGTTAAACATCATGTTCGAACGCCAGCCGACGTATTTGGCTCCGAACGAATGCTCATTGGGGCTGAGGTCTTTCCGGTCCGGAATCAAGCCGGGCAGGTGGTACACTTCGCCCCCGATGGCGGGGTCCGTGCGCGGCTGCATCGGCTCGTTGCTGACGCTGTATTCATCGACCCACGACACAATATCGTCCAGACCCAGCATAAACTGAAACCGCCGGAACGAAAACCGGGTCGCTTTTTCCCACAGGTCGCGAAATTCGGGCGACGCTACTTTGGGATCACAAACCCGCGAGGCCGGTGACCAGGTGCCCGTCGCCAGGTTGCTCGTCACGTTGGGCGGCAGGTCTTTCGTGTAAATGGTCACTTCGCAGCCTTTTTCCTGGAGCAGCCGGGCGGTAGCAAGACCCACGGTACCGCAGCCCAGCACGGCCACTTTCTTTTCGCCGGTCGAAAGCACCAGTTCGCGGGCCAGGTTGCCGGTGCCCCACGATAGTGACCAGCCGCTGCCGCCGTGGCCGTAATTGTGGACGATGGTTTTGTTGCCGAGCGATTCTTTGGCAATGCGCGGCCCCGACGCCCGAAAGGGCCGCAAGCCGACGGTTTCTTTCACAATCCGGTCCAGCGAAAGCTTGAGTTTGGGCACCCGGTGCGCCGAGCGTTGGGCGATGGCGTTCAGGCGCGGGGCGCAGGCAGTAACGCCCGAAGCAAGGGCCAACGAACCCACGCCAGCCGTTTGCAGAAAGTTACGACGGTTCATACGAATCCACCGGATGCCATCATCCGGCCACGAATAAGTTTGGGATGTGAAGGTGAAACCAATACCAGGATCGGTATCGGTTGAGTTTTTCGGCCGGAATAAATCTACTATGTTTTTTGAAAAATCAAAATAAGGTATCGTGGATATGTAAATTATATCCAATAAATTTTACATTAAAGTCAATATGGGGTTGATTGTTTGCCTCTTAGCCATGTGTGCTCACTTTAAAAGTGCCATAACTGCCTCATCGCCGATGACGGCGTTGGCCGGACGCGGGTGAGCTTCGTTAAAAACCTGAAGATCCGTTGGAGGCAGGAGCTTGTTTGCGCTTTCGTCGATCTCGCCGTTTTTCAGCACCCGGTTTAAGTTCAGGTTGAGGTGTTTAGCCAGAAACCGGTAGGCGGCCGCCCGCTTCGAGGGGCCATAATCGTGTTTTTCGTTGGCGAGGTGTATTTGTTCCAACTGGTTTTCGGCTCCGTAAAAACCGTAAATTCGCCGGATATGCGGGTATTCCACGTTGGGCGTGTTCTTGGTCCAGTCGCCCCCGTCAGAAATCAGGATCATGGGGTGCGGAGCCGCCAGGGCCGCAATTTCAACGTTATTCGTTTCGTGTGTCGGCCGTTTGTGAATGGGCATGCCGCTCTCGCAAACGCAGCCGCCAAAGAAGTGAGCCGACACCATCACGACCGGCACCGACACCTTCACTCGCTCGTCCAGCGCGGTCAGCAGAAACGTCTGGGTGCCCCCGCCTGATTCGCCCGAAACGGCCACCCGATTTTGGTCGACTTCCGGCAGGCTCGTCAGAAAATCCAACGCCCGGATACTGTTGAGTGTCTGAAGTTTAGCCGCTTCCGGAATCCGGTGGTCGCACTGTTTCGAATCGCCGTAGCCAAGCATGTCGTAAACGAAAACCACCGCACCCATCCGCGCCATTGTGATGCAGCGTTGCTGGGTTTGCTCGACAAACCGGGCGTCCTGGTCGCGGGTGTGGCCGTGTGGACACAGCACGGCCGCCGTCTTGCCGGAAACGCCGGTCGGTTTATACAAATTGCCGGTGACGTAAAAACCGGGCAGGCTTTCAAACGCCACATTCTCAACGGTGTAGCCATCCATAGTCCGCAAACTGTGGCGAATGGGTTTCAGCGGAGCAAAGGCCGGTTTGGCGGGAAGCTTCATGCCGTCGCGAATGCCCTGCCGAATTAGCGCGGCCCGTTTTTCCCAGGACGCCCGGTCGGTGTAGGCTTCTGCGCACTGCTGGAGGGCTTTGGCCCCATCGGGTTCGCTGAAGTAGGCACCCTGGCGCAGATCGGGCTTATCGGGATTGGGTTGGGCGAAAACCGCCAGGGGCAGGAGGGACCACAGTCCCAGCGTGTAAAAAGAAGATCGCATAAGAAACAGGGTTAGGAACGCCAAATCTGCTTATTTTACCGTTCTTTTAAAAGCATTCCTAAACTTCTTTCTACGTCGATTTATGAAGAAAGTGCTATTCCTGTGGTTCATCTCGCTGTCGGCATTGGGCAACGTGTCGTTGCCGTCGATTCTGAATTCCAACATGGTCCTGCAGCAACAGACCGACCTGACCATCTGGGGGTGGGCCGACCCGACGGAGAAGATCACCGTTTCGGCCAGTTGGGAAAGCCAGCCCATCAGCACCACCTGCGCCGATAACGCCCAGTGGAAGGTGACCCTCCGCACACCCCAGGCCGGTGGGCCGTATACAATCACGATTCAGGGGCATAACAAGCTGGAATTGACCAATCTGCTGATCGGGGAGGTCTGGCTGTGCTCGGGCCAGTCGAACATGGAAATGACGGCGAGTGGGGGCGTCCGGGATGCGCAGGCCGAACTGCCGACGGCCTACAACCCGAACATCCGGTTTTTCAAAATCCCGAAGCGGGCGGCCGAGGCACCGCAGCTCGACGTGCGGGGCCAATGGGTTGTTTGTGACTCGCTAACGCTGAAGTACTTCAGCGCCGTCGGTTATTTTTTCGGAAAAAGGTTGCAGCATACGCTGAATGTACCCATCGGCCTGATCGACATGAGCTGGGGCGGTTCGTACATGGACACCTGGTTGCCGGAAACGGTGGCGATGCTGTATCCCGAAACCCGGCGGTCGGCGATGGCGATGGCGAAAGTCCCCTGGGCACCCAACAAACCGGGTGTACTTTATAACGGCATGGTGGCACCCATCACGTCGTTCCCGATTGCCGGGGTGATCTGGTACCAGGGCGAAGCTAACCGGCATGATGCCCCGGCTTATTACACGCTGACGCACGCGCTGGTGGATACCTGGCGGGGGCTCTGGCAGAAGGATTTTCCGTTTTATTACGTACAGATTGCCCCTTTTATGTACGGCGACAAATTTCAGACGGCGGCCACCCGCGAGAGCCAGACCCGGGCGATGGACATTCCGAAATCCGGCATGATCGTAACGACCGATCTGGTCGATAACCTGAAAGACATTCATCCGGCGTACAAGAAAGAAGTGGGCAACCGCCTGGCCAACTGGGCGCTCACCGAAACCTACGGGAAGTCGGTCGGGCCGTACAAAAGTCCGCAATACCGCTCGATGCAAGTCGAGGGGAACAAAATCCGCCTGACGTTCGACCACGCGCCCGACGGGTTGATGGTAAAAGGCGCTGAGGTGGCCGAACTGGAGATTGCCGGGGCCGATCAGGTGTTTTCGAAGGCGCAGGGCCGGGTCAAAGGCAATACGCTGGAGGTGTGGGCCGAGGATGTCAAAAATCCGGTAGCCGTGCGGTTTGCCTTCCGCGATGCCCCGGTGCCGAACCTGTTTAGCCGTGACGGGTTGCCCGTGATTCCGTTCCGGACGGATTGCTGGGATTTGGGGTTAAATGCAAACGTAAAGCCGTAAGTACGGACGTTAGCATGGTGTCTTTACCAAAACTTCTGTATTTTTAGTTCTGGATTGAACGTTTGTCTTTCATGAAACAGTGACAGGCCTTATGGAATATATAGCAGAACGGATTACCATCGACCCGGATTTGTGCAATGGAAAGCCAACAATCCGGGGAAAACGAATTACTGTACAGACGGTTCTGGAATTTTTAGGAGCAGGTGAAAATACAGATGAAATTCTGCATCAATATCCTTCTTTGGAACCGGAAGATATAACGGCCTGCGTTCGGTTTGCGGCCGATCTGATGAAGCGGCACTACACCATCCGTCCGCACTTTAATCATTGAACGAAATCCTCCATTTATGCACTACGGAGACACGGTCAAACATTCCGACACCGCCATCAACAACGGCCACCCCATGACGGTTTCGAGCCTAAACGAAGACGAAACACAAGCCCTCTGCCGACTCGACGACGACTCGGAAGAATGGTTTAACATCACGGACCTGACCGTGACCGAAGAACTTGACGATAGTTTTATTTAACCCGATTTACAGGTACAAAAACGGGTTTTTCGAGTCGATGTAAGTGATTTTGACGTCGGGTAACTTGGGTTGCAGCCAGGGGACAAGCCATTGCATGCCAGGCGCTTCACTCATAATATGGCCCAGCACGCCGAGCGACAGCTTCTGGCCCTGCTGACGGGCGTCGCGCACATATTCGACGGTTTCCCATTCGCTGATTTCTCCGCACAGAATCACATCCGGTTTGTCCTGCTGGAGCGCCACGATGTGACTCCGCCCGCCCGACGCGCCCGGCATCAGCAGCACGCGCTGGCAGGACTGGGCCGGGTCGCCCACCACCCGCATCATCGCGATACCGAGCTTTTCCTTCGCGTGTGCAATCAGTTGTTTCAGGGGAATCGCAGCGGGGAGCGTAATCATCCGCGGATTTTTCGGGTCCATGTACTTTTCCCAACCCAGAGCGGTCACGACGCCCATTCGGATGCCGTCGGGCCGGTGAGTGTGCCAGTAATCGTGAAACCGCCAGACCGCAATACCGTTTTTCTCCAGTAACCCGTATTTTTTCCGAAAGACCTCGTCATTTTTCAGCCAGTCGGTTTCGTCGAGGTGGTTGTAGAATGTCGGTTCGTGGACGATGATGAAATTGGCCCCCAATCGGGCGGTTTGCTCGATCACGTCCGTTGTGGCAAACATGGTCGACACGATGCCGGTGACTTTCTGATCCCGGTTGCCGGATTTAAGCGTGTCGACGGTTTTCGGAAACGGCGCTTCCGGAATGGTTTTCAGAATCAACTCCATCACCTGCCCAACGGTGACCGGTTGAGCCGGCGAAAAAACCGGATTCAAACCAGGAACGGTTGCCAGAAGAGAAGCTTTTGCAAGGGTGCCGACAAAGTCGCGCCGACCGGTTTTTTCGGGAATTATCATGGGGGTTGCAGGGCTATTTTTTGTAAGCTTAGCTATTTTTCGGGACATTACCGCCGAACCGCAGCAGCATAAAAAATGCCCCACCAGGCAGCGGGGCATTTTCGGTTTCATTTGGAGTAATAAACGTGAATTGGTTGAGGAAATCAGAAAGCTACTTGCCAAGCATTTCTTTCGGAGCGCCTTTCTCGACGGCTTTCATGACCCGGAAGAAGTTGCCGCTCCAGATTTTTTCGATGTCTTTCTGGGAATACCCACGCCGAACAAATTCGACCGTGAAGTTTTCGTATTGGCTGACATCGAAGCAGTCGGCCAGCGCACCCCCACCGTCGAAATCCGCACCCATACCGACGTGGTCGATGCCGATCAGCTTCACGATGTGGTCGATGTGATCGACGGCGTCTTTGACCGTGGCCAGTTGCACCGGGTATTTCTGGTTCAGTTCCATGAATTCGGCCCGGATTTTCTTTTGGTCGTCTTCCGAAAGTTTGCTCATGGCACCCATCATCGAACGCCGGTCTTTCACGCCCCATTTTTCGAACAGCGCTTTCTGAGCCGCTTCCCGTTCGGGGCTGGGCGGAATGGTTTTGACGTAATCGCTTAGGAGGTTCAGTTGCACCACGCCCCCGTTTTTTGCCAGCACCTTCAGCATATCGTCGGTCAGGTTGCGGGGGTGGTCGCAGATGGCTTTGGCCCCCGAATGCGACGCAATGATTGGCACTTTCGACAGGCGAACGACATCGTAAAACGTCGAATCCGATACATGCGACACGTCGATCATCATCCCCAGCCGGTTCATTTCGGCCACGACCTGCTCGCCGAGTTTGCTCAGTCCCTGGTATTCGGGGCCTTTCGGGTCGGTCGAGGAGTCGCAGATGTCGTTGTTGCTGGAATGGCAAAGCGTTAGGTAGCGGGCGCCGAGGTCGTAAAACTTCTTCAGCATCGAGAGATCGTGCCCGATCGGGTAACCGTTTTCCACCCCAATGAAAATCACGCGTTTACCGGTTTTGCCAATCCGGAGCGCGTCCTGGGGCGTGGTAGCCAGTTCAGCTTCGGACGCAGTTTTGTTGAGCGTCGAGTGAATGGCGTCGAAAATACCCAGCGCTTTCTGTTTGGCGGTTTCGTGGCCTTCGGGCGTGCGCGGTCCCTGCCCGAGGTAAACCGCCCAGAAAATGGCGTCCAGACCGCCTTTCCGCATTCGGGGATAATCCACCTTGCTGTTGGTGGCGCGTGGATCGTTTTCTTTCGTCACGTCAAAACCGCCCCGCGAGAGCAGCATGGGCGTGTCGGCGTGGGTGTCAACAGTAAAGGCTTTCTCGTGAATTTTTTTCGCCTTCTTGAGCAACGCCTTTTCGTCGTCATCGGCCAAAGCCGGGAAGAAACCGGTTGCCAGGCAGGCTACCAACGTCGGAAATAACCAGGTTTTTGTTGAAGTGTTCATCTTGCGTCAGGGTAAAAGGAAAGAAGGGGACAAAAACGCCCCCTTCCGAATGATTTATTTAGCAAACCACAATTTCAGTTTCTTATCGTTTTGACCGCCCATGCGTTTCAGCACGGTATCGAAGTTGGTGAAGTTGAGTGATTCTTCGAACCCTGGGTGAGGCAAGCACGTCGGAATGACGCCGTTGTTGGTATTCAGGGCGGGGGAATCCAGCGCCGGAATGCCGGTCCGGCGGTATTCGGCCCAGGCTTCCAGCCCCTGACCGTATAGCGCAATCCACTTTTGCTCCATCAATTGCGTGTAACCGGCAAGACTTATGAACAAAGCGAGCAACAGCAAACCGGAAGTAAAGGCTTTGGTCATAGAAGGTTCGTAAATGAAGAGAGATGAAATAGGATTATTGTATGCCTCAGAATCTGGGAGTTTAAAAAGTAAGGGTTTAGGACAGAAGTAATAATTTGGAAAAATGGGGAGTTTGTAAAATTTTGATTTGGTTTTTTACTTAGATAGCCATTATTTATCACTGTATTTTTGGATACAAGTTAAAATCATTAAATGATGATAAACAAATAAAATTTTTAAATCACTAAAATATTTAAAATATATATTGGTTTTTTAGAATAAAAATAAATATTAATTATGTGTTCAATTGTAAAATACAATTATTATTATGTTTTATGCAATAAATTGAGAGTGTGATTGTTAAAAAATAAGACATAACTTATATACAGCCTTTACACTATTGAACCTAATTCCTGAAGGACTTGAACGTCTAGTATCCGAATCCGAAAGGCCAGCAGCGGCTGACCATCCTTTAAGGAATGTAAGGGGTAGAAGAGAAAGCAGTAATACTTAGACACTTTTTGGGGGGGGATGCTCTTGGGCTGCAACAGATTTTTTCTTGGCCGCGTACGGGGTAAATAGGCTTGGATTTTATTTCCGAAATTCGTTAACTTTAAGATACTCGATCCACTCCCCGTTTGTCCTAAATCCTGTTCTATCGAAAAGACCTTTTACGTATTCATGTACTCCTTGGTTTACCGCGCTTTGCTGGGGCTGCTCTTTCTCGGCATGGCGATACCTGTTCAGGCAACACACCAGGTGGGCGGACAAATCGAAATGAGGGCCATCGGCACCTTGCCTGGGCACTTTCGAATCACGATTACCAACTACCTCGAAGACAACACGCGGGCGGCCCGGACCACCGGCGGTGAAGTCGGGATTTTCCGAAAGCGCGACAACATCCGGATGATGGCCTTCAGCGTTTACGAAACCGGCCAGCGCGAGCGGGTGGTTTTTACGAACGAAGCCTGCGCCAGCGCCCGGAACCAGCGGGTCATTGTGGCAACATTTGGGGCTGACATAAAGCTCGATCCTTATTTGTATGACGATGCGGGCGGGTATTACATGGCTTACCAGACTCAAAACCGCAATGATGGCATCAATAACATCGCCAACCCGGTCCAAACGGGTTTTACCTTTTACCTGGAATTCCCGGCGTTGCTGAGAAACGGGCAGTTTTTCCAAAATTCCTCCCCTCATTTCAATGCCCTCAACGGCGAATATTTATGCATCAACGAACCCTTTACCTTTCCGTTTGCGGGCACCGACCCCGATGGCGACGAACTGCGGTATTCGATGGTAACCCCGCTCAATCGGAGCGGCAACGGACGGAATCAGGAAGCGACGCCGGGGCCGTATCCCGAAGTGCAGTGGCTGGGCGGTTTCAACGCAGGCAACGCCATTCCGGGGAGTCCGTCCCTTTCGATCGATGGCCGAAGTGGGCAGTTGTCGGTAACACCCAATCAGTTAGGGTTATATGTCTTTGCCGTGCGGGTAGAAGAATACCGCAACGGAGTGAAGATCGGCGAAGTACGCCGGGATTTTCAGTTTCTGGTGATCGACTGCCCACCGGTTACGGCTCCCAACCCAACGGTCTGGGCCACGGGTCGGCCGGCCAGCACAGCCTACATGGTCTGTAAGGGCAACTCGCTCGAACTGCAAACCGCCCGGAATCCCGACTGGAACTACCAATGGCGTCGCGACGGGATCAACCTCCCCGACGCCAACAGCCCGACTTTGACCGTCGACGAACCCGGTGCTTACTCGGTTTTTGTGTCCTTTAAAACACAATGCGGCAAAGCCAGCGGATCGCAGAACGTCGACATAACGGTGGTCGACCTGCGCTCCGAGCTGCAATCGACGGGCCAGCTCTGTGCAACTGACGGTTCGGTAACGCTTACGGCCCTGTCCGGGGAAGGCCTGACCTACCAATGGCACCAGGACGGAAAAGCGGTGGGGAGTGCCACGACCAACGCGGTAATGAGCGCCACCCAGCCGGGGCACTACCGGGTTGTGCTAACTCAGGCCCGATCCGGCTGTTCGTATACGACCGAAAGCGTGGCCCTGACGCGGGCCGCCCCGGTTCCGGCGGCCATTCGGGCTACCCAAACGAAGCTTTGCCCCGGCGCGACCTTGCCGTTGGAGGGCGTGGGCGGAGTCGGTTTTGTCTGGAAACGCGACGGGCAGGTGGTCGCTTCAGTGACGGACCCGGTTTTTATGGTCCAGACGCCCGGAACGTACGTCGTTGAGGTTACGGCCGATAACGGTTGCAAGGCGACCTCATCGCCCGTGGTGGTGGAGCAAATTCCGGGCATAACCGTCGCTATGGAGGCTGTTCCGGCGGTTTGTGGTCCCGATGGGCCGACGTATGCGCTGATTGGCACCCCCGCGGGCGGTACGTTTGCCGGGCCGGGGGTTTCGGGTACAAAGTACGACGCCAAAGCCGCCGGGATCGGGCACCATACGCTGACCTACAGCGTTCCGTTCTCGCCCGAATGCCCGGCCGCGGTGGCGCAGCAAACGGCGGTCGTCGCACCCATTCCGACGGTTTTATTTCCGGAAGAAATCATTACCTCCTCGGGAAGTTCCTTGACGCTCAGCCCGGAACTGACTGGGGATCCGGTTCGGTTTGCCTGGTCCCCGCCGACCGATCTGGCCGACCCGACCGAAGCCCGGGCGCGGGTGGTGGGCATCGAGGATGATCGGGTCTATACGCTGAAGGTCGAAAATGCGACGGGTTGTCAGGCCGAAGGCTCGGTGCTGATCACGGTGTTGGAACGAATCTGGGTGCCGACGGCTTTTACGCCCAATGCCGACGGCCAGAACGATGTCTGGGAATTGAAGGGCGTCGAGGCATTTCCGGCCGTGGAGGTGACGGTTTTCAACCGCTGGGGCGAAGTCGTTTACCGATCGGCCGATGGCTACGCGCATCCGTTCGACGGCACGGTCAAAGGGGAAGCCATCCCGCCGGGAGCTTATGCGTACACGATTCGGTATGCCCCACAAAAACCGTTGCTGCGTGGAACGGTCTTCATTATGCGGTAAAACCGGGAAATCAGCTTTAGTACGGGCTGAGTGAACGGATTAATCACTTGAGGTGCATAAAAGAATTGGGTTATCCCAAAATTAGTTCATGCCAGCACCGGGCCTTTGCAGTTATTCGTTTAACAGCATCCTAATCGCTCAATGTACGTTAGCAAAAAAAAACCGCACCGGATGGTAAGCGCCGGTGCGGTTTTGAAAGAATGAGCTTAGGTTCGGTTATTTTACCGGAGTTGTTTTGACCGCAATTTTTACCCCATTGGCCGACGACAGCCCAAGCGGTTTTCCGTACGCATCAATTAGATTCTTCCAGTAGAGATCTCCGGGAGCCGTCGAATTGCCGGCAATGTCGCGGCTGATATCCAGATTCGTCTCCGTCAGGTTATCAATTTTCCAGGTATCACCAGCAGGCAGTTGGGGAGACGTCATAGTAAGCTTGGTATCATTCTCAGATAGCGACCATTTGCCGGTTGAACTCGTACCGTCCAGGCCGGTTTGGACAACATCCCCATTGCTTTTAAATTGGAGCCTAAACTTGCTCATATCTAATGCGTTGGTTGTCCCTCCGTTTTTGGTGTAGCCAGTTATTGGGGGTAATGTTCCTAAGGTAACAATCCCGGTATTTACTTCCCAGGTTTGGGCAATGAGTTCTGCTTTGGTTTTTACAGCCGGGGTATCGTCGTCATCGTTGTTGCAGCCGACAAAAATTGTTGTACCGAGTAAGAGGAAGAGAAGGGCTTTTTTCATGTGAGTAGCTAATTTGTGTTTTTCAGAACCGAAAGGTATTGAATTATTTTCAGAACACTTAACCCACCGGCCATTTACCGAACGGATTGGGTTGCTAATATATTTTGTGGCATCCCGTACCCACGGACTTTAGTCCGTGAGTTGCCAGTTTCTCTATGAGATAGCTAACACTCACGGACTAAACGGGGCCGCCCGGCGGTCCGTGGGTACGGATCAATGCAATCCCCGGCAGATGCAGTGGATGTGGCCGAAGCTCTGGGTTTCGGCGTGCCATTCAAAGGCATCGTTGTAGCGGTTGGTTTCCCAGAAAAACTTCTGCCGGGGGCGGTTGTAGTTTCCGGTTTCGTGCATGGTGTTGGCGTCGAACAGGCGGCCGTTGACCATCACATACTGAATGGCCTGGCTGTTTTGCAGGATTTCCAGCGGATTTTTATCCAACACGAGCAGGTCGGCCAGCTTGCCCACTTCCAGCGACCCGATTTCCCGGTCTAGCCCCAGGTTCCGGGCCGGGAGAATGGTGGCCTGCTTCAGCGCCTGAAGGTTCGAAATACCGCCCTGACCGAGCATCCAGAGTTCCCAGTGAGCGCCCAGACCCTGCAACTGCCCATGAGCACCCAACTGCACGCTTACCCCCGCGTCGGTGAGTTGGCGGGCGGTTTGCGAATTGCCGATGTGCCCAAATTCGTCATCCGGCAACATCGTCCGGCGACGCGAGCGGCTGTCGACCACGGCCCGGGGCGTAAACCGCAGCAGTCGTTCCTGTTCCCAGACGTTCATTTTCTGGTACCAGTAGTACTCGCCCGATACACTGCCGAAGCTCACGATCAGCGTGGGCGTGTAGGCGGTTTTGCTGTTGCGCCACAACGACACCACATCCTGGTAAACCGGGTCGACTGGAATGTTGTGCTCAATGGTCGTGTGGCCGTCCATGATCATAGTCATGTTGTGGTTGAAAAACGAACCGCCCTCCGGCACAACCATCATCCCCAACTCGCGGGCGGCCTGGATGATCTGCTGGCGCTGGTTCCGGCGGGGCTGGTTGTAACTTTTGACCGAAAACGCGCCGACGGCTTTCATCCGGCGCAGGTGCGAACGGGCGTCGTCGAGGCTGTTGATCACCGCTTTAAAATCACCATCGGCTCCGTACAGAATGGTGCCGGTCGAGTACACCCGCGGGCCGATCATCCGACCGGTTTTCACCATTTCCGACTGGCTAAACACCATTTCGGTATTGGAAGACGGGTCGTGAACCGTTGTGACGCCGTAGGCTAGGTTGGTAAAATACGACCACTGCTGCTGGGGCGATTTGCCGTCGCCGGTGCCAATGTGGGCGTGCGAGTCGATCAGGCCGGGCATGAGGGTTTTGCCGGTCGCATCGATGATTTTGGCCCCCGCCGGAATCGTGACTGCGTTGGCCGGGCCGACCGCCAGAATTTTGTTGTCCTGCACCACCAGCGTCCCGTTCTCGATCACGGCGTCGTCCTTCATCGTCAAAATCCGCCCACCCCGGAAAGCCACCACGCCCTTTGGCACATCGGCTGTCAGCGTCAGGCCAATTCGGATGCCGGTCGAATCGACGGCGGGCAGTTTCTCGGGTGCGCCTTCGACAAAAGCAAAACTCTGCTGAATCGACCGTGTGAAGTATTCAGGCCCAATGGTCCAGTGCAGTTTCTGGCTGTCTTTCGACCAGTGCAGGTAATCGCCCGCGTCGCGCGTCACCTTGTAAACCGGGAAAGCTTTCGTGCCGCCCGACAGGTCGACGCCTTTTCCGGCCTGCGCGAAGGGGGCGATGTAGAGGTGAAACAATTCCTGAAACGCAATCCAGCGGTTGTCGGGGCTGGGCACAAAGCGGGTCGCGTACTGGGAGGTAAAATGCGTCTGCTCGTCGGCGTTGGTCAGCGTCACGCTCTTGAAGGATTTGGTCGCGCCGTCTTCCACAAAGAAAATCCGGTCGCCGGTGCGATTGAAGAGCGGTTCTTCCCCATTTTCCCGAATGAAGGTAGGGGTGCCGCCGTTGGCAGTCATCACATACAAACCGGGTTCTTTTCCGTAGGCAAACCCCATAAAACCGTTCCCGGTCGATTTACGGTACACGATCTGCGTACCATCGGGACTGAAAACCGGGCTGTTGTAAAAGCCTTTTTCGCGGGTCAGTGTCTCGGTTTTGCGGGTTTGCAGGTTCAGCTTCCGGATGCTGCCCGTTAGCGAGTCGTTCCAGGTCGTGTAGACCAGGAATTTGCCGTCGGGGCTGAAGCTCGGTTCGTATTCGAAACTGGCGGTTTCTTTGGTCAGTCGTTCGGGTTGGCCGTTGGGCAAGGATTTAACGTACAAGTAACCGGCTGCGTGAAAAACCAAGGTTTTCTCGTCGGGCGACGTTCGCACGTGCCGGATCATTTTCGATTCAAACGTCGGCGAAAAAACCGTCTGCGGAAACCGCACGGCTTCCTGCACCGTCAGTTTGGCGTTCACCGTAAACGGGATTTCAACGGCTTTGGCGGTCTGAATAGCCACCCGGTACAGCTTGCCTTTCGCCCAGATGACCAGCTCTTTGCCGTCGGGTAGCCAGGCGTAGTTCGGATACAAGCCCATGATGGCCCAGGCTTCCTGCTGGTCTTTGTTCAACTGGTCGAAAACCGGGTATTCCTCGCCGGTTTTCAGGTCGTGGATGTACAGCACCGACTTCGTGCGCACCCGCCGGACAAACGCCAGCAACCGACCGTCGGGCGAAAGCTGCGGGCGGGTGGCTCCGCCGGGGCCGGTCACGATGTTCTTGATTTCGCCGGTCTGCCGGTCGACGCGCCGGATGGCGTAAATCTGGCCGTTTGGGTCTTTGTTGTACTGAAAAATCGGCCCTGGACTCACATCCTCGCTGAAATACACATACCGACCGTCGGGCGAGACACAGGGTTCGCCCGCGTCCTGTTGCTCGTTCTTGCGTTTGGTCAATTGCAAACCGGCCGAACCACCTCCGGCATGATAGAGCCAAAGCTCCCCGGCGCCGAGCGATCGCCGACTCGTGAAGTGCTTCCGGGCCACCAGATACTGCCCGTCGGGCGTCCAGACGGCGTTGTTGAGCAACCGGAAATCTTCGTTCGTAATCTGGCGCAGGCCGGAGCCATCGCGGTTCATGGTCCAGATGTTGTCGCCCCCGGACCGGTCGCTGGTGAACGAAATTCGTTTGCCATCGGGGCTGTAACGCGGCTGAATGTCAAGCGGTAAGCCACCGGCCAGGAGTTGGGCGGTTCCGCCGGAAATCGGAAGCGTGTAGAGGTCGCCGAGGAGGTCGAAGACGATTTCCCGACCATCGGGACTGACATCCAGGTTCATCCAGGTGCCTTCGCGGGTCGTAAAGCTGATTTCGTTGGCGGGGCCGTGGGGCGTGGCAACATCCCAGGATTCCTTCGGTTTTTGGGCAAATGAAAGACTGGTAGCCAGAAAAGCTACGGCGAGGGTATACGGTATCTTCATGCTGGAAGGGAAATAACACGAAAGATACAGAATTGAGTGATTAGTAACGCAAGGAATGGTTCCTTTGATCCGCTGAATCGCAACGGTGACCCGGCAGCGTTCCCATCAACCGGTTATTTGTGAAAAGCCGATGAAACGGGCCGACCCGATTTTTCAATCTTTACCGTTTTGGTTTCATTACCGCAGGCCAGCATCCAGAGGCCGAGCAACAGACCGAGTGCAGAGGGAATTAGTTTTACGTTCGCATTCATCGGTAGTCGTTGTTTAGTACCGTGAAAGTACAGAAGTTGAAAGCTAGTTGGAAAGAAAATCGGGTTAGGCGGAAAAAACCGGGGCTGGAACGGAGAATCGGTTTGGCGAAGGCAGCCTGAAGTGGCCTGAATTTATCACTCTTCCACCCATTCGACACTCACAAGTTCAATTCTGGACGTTTTTCCTTTCAAAAGAACCGGGCCGAGCTCTTGTCCTTTCATTTTCGGATGCGTTCCTAGTTTGTCGAGTAGGAATTTTGACGCGATAAAAAGTTTCCCCTGCTCATTACAAATACTCTGAATTCTGGCGGTGGTATTTAAGGTGTCACCGTGGTAGGCAATGTCTCGCTTCATTTCCCCTATCTCGACCGTTGTAACCGCACCCGTATGGACTCCGGCTTTAAATTCGGGCAGAAGACCATAGGTTGACATATAATACGCTGATCGAGTCTGAAATTGTCTTTTGCAGGCAAAATAAAACCGAATGCAAATGTGATTTTTAATTCCTTCACGTTCCGGCCACGTTACAATGATCTCGTCGCCGACATATTGATAAACTTGCGCGCGAAAGCCATAGAGCACCTCATTAATATCGGAAAAACAATCCCGAATAAATGAACTGTATTGTAAGTGACCTAACCGCTCGGCGGTTGTCGTCGAAGCCTTTAAATCCATGAACATGAAAATCCGGTCTTCTTCTTTTGGTTCACGGTATTTCCCCAGCAGCAACGGTAAAAGAACCCCAGGGCCATATTTCTTATTCACCTGATTGATGAAGCTGATGAGAAGTGTCATGAAGGAATAGTAAATTACGAATAGCAGAAAGAGCCAATCCCAGGATTCATCACTCAACCTTTTCGCCCCTTCCGGAACCGCTGGTGCCATCAAACGTTCAAAAAATGTATTGCGTAGCAGCACGAAAATAAGGACCAGGACCCCCAGTGAGGTGACGGCTTTAAGGATGATAATCGTTCCCAGCGCAAGCTTTCTGAAGAATTTCTGATCCAGATAATAGTGCATGGGCCCGAGAATAATGCCGTAGAAAATTCCCATCGATAAGGCAATCCATACCAGGGGCGTAAAGGGTCCCGTTGCCGCTATCTGGAAGGTTTGGCCAATGAAGCGCGACGTGATATGCGTTATGCACATCACCAGTAGATTGGCCATGAACCAGAAGTTTATTTGAATGCTCACATAAGAAACGAGGGGAAACCTTGACGAAAATTGGTGCGCTAGTGTCGTGTAATCAAGCTTCATTCTCATTTCGTTAGATGCTTTCGAAACCGTCATTGGGTTGAGGTGCCTTATAATTCCTGGAAATATAGGAAATACTGCTGCGAATTCGCTGATGTTTACCCGATCACCAGGGAGTAAAAAGACGCCATTCGTTGGAGTAAGATTAGTATAAATTCCTGCCTGGAAGCTTATTGGGAAGTGAAGGTTGTCACCCATGTCTAAACCCTACTGACTCATGAAACCTGAAAAGAATACAGTCAATTCCCGGAACGGTGTTTCCCGGAGAAAGTTTCTGGACCTGGCCGCCAAAGGAACGCTGGCTACGTCGGCACTCCTCGGCGGTTTTCCGACCATCGTACCGGCTTCAGTTTTTGGAAAAAACGCGCCCAGCAACCGCATCAACATTGGCGCTCTAGGGGTTGGCCGGATCTCGCGCGGACACGACATGCCGGGCGTCTGGCAGTACGACAATGCCCTGATCATGGCGGTTTGTGATGTCGACAGCAAGCGGGCTGAGGAAGGGAAACAACTCGTCAACGGCTATTATTCGAAGAAAACCGGCAAGGACTACGACGGCGTAAAAGTTTACACCGACTACCGGGAATTATTGAACAACAAAGATATTGATGCGGTCATCATCAGCACGCCCGATCACTGGCATGCGCCGATGGTGGTGCATTCCGTCGAAGCGGGCAAGGACGTTTACATGCAGAAACCGGCTTCGCTGACGATTTCGGAAGGACGTGTGATGGCCGATGCCGTGAAGCGGACGGGCCGGATTATGCAGGTAGGTAGCCAGCAACGTTCGTCGCACCAGTTTCGGTACGCGGCCGAACTGGTCCGGAACGGACGGATCGGGCAACTCAAAACCGTGTATGTCGGACTACCGGGCGATCCGTCGGGCGACGAAGAGCGGGAAATGCCCGTGCCGAAAAACCTGAATTACGACATGTGGCTGGGCACAACGCCCGAGGTCTATTACACCGAAAAACGGGTGCATCCGCAGGTAGGTTACGACCGGCCGGGCTGGCTGCGTTGCGAGCAGTTCGGGGCTGGAATGATTACGGGCTGGGGCTCGCACCACATCGACTGCGCCCACTGGGCCATGAATACCGAACACACTGGGCCGGTCGAAATCTGGGGTAAAGCCGACTTCCCGAAGAGCGGTTTGTGGGATGTCCACGGTATTTTCCGAACCGAAGCGAAATACGAAAACGGGGTTCACATGATCGTGAGCAACGAACTGCCCAACGGCATTAAGTTTGAAGGCACCGAAGGCTGGATTTTCGTTTCCCGGGGCGATTCGGCCGTCACGGCCAGCGACCCGATCTCGAAGCAACGGGCGGCTAAGGCACTCGATGCCAGCGATCCGAAAATTATCGAGTCGGTGATTGGGCCGAACGAAATCCATTTGCCCGTCAGCAAGGAACACCACGGCAACTGGCTGGAGAGCATCGTCAGCCGCAAAGAACCGATTGCCCCCGCCGAAGTCGGCCACCGGTCGTGTACGGCTTGCCTGCTGCACCACGCGGCCATGAAACTGAACCGGAAGTTGTATTGGGATCCGAAAAAAGAACAATTCAGGAATGATGCGGAGGCAAACCAGCTATTGTCGCGTCCGCAGCGGAAGCCCTACGCCATTCAGGCGCTGGCATCCACTAAATCCCGTTAATGTAGTGCCCGTAACAAAACCCACTCGAATGAACGTATCGCCTGTTTTTGGCAGCCTGTTGCTGGCTGCGCTGTTTGCTGCCTGTCAGTCATCGAACCAAACAAAGGATGACCTAATTCACCTGATTACACTGGATCCCGGTCACTTTCACGCGGCTCTGGTGCAGAAAAATACGTTGGAGGGTGTCGATTCGACGGTTCATGTGTATGCGCCGGAAGGTACCGACGTGCAGCTTCACCTCGACCGCATCAAAGGATACAACGCCCGACCCGAAGAACCGACCCACTGGCACGAAGATGTGTACCTGGGGGTGGATTTTTTTAACAAAATGCTGACCGACCGCGCCGAAACGAAAGCCAGCAACGTGGTCGTGATGGCGGGGAATAACCGGCTGAAAACCGATTACATCCAGAAAACCGTCGCGGCTGGATTTAACGTACTGGCTGACAAGCCGATGGCGATCAGCGCTTCGGACTTCGAGCAATTGAAAGAAGCGTTTTCGACGGCCGCGAAAAACAAGGTCTTGCTGTATGACATCATGACGGAGCGGTATGAGATCACGACGATGCTGCAACGGGCGTTTTCGCAGCAACCGGAAGTCTTCGGAACGCTGGAAAAAGGGACGCCCGACAATCCGGCGGTGACGAAGGAGAGCGTTCACCACTTTTACAAAAATGTGTCGGGCAGTATCCTGACGCGTCCGGCCTGGTTCATGGATGTGGCCCAGCAGGGCGAAGGCATCGTAGACGTGACGACGCACCTGGTCGATCTGGTTCAGTGGGAGTGTTTCCCGGAGCAAACGCTCGATTATAAGAACGATATCAAGCTAACCTCCGCCCGCCGGTGGACGACCGACATGACCCTGAGTCAGTTCACGGCCATCACCAAACAGGCCACTTTTCCGGATTACCTGAAAAAGGATGTGGTGAAGGACACTGTCCTGAAGGTGTATAGCAACGGCGAAATCAATTATCAACTGAAGGGTGTTCACGCCAAAGTCTCGGTCATCTGGGCGTACAAAGCCCCCGAAGGTACCGGCGATACGCACTACTCAATCATGCGGGGCACCAAAGCCAATCTGATCATCCGGCAGGGCGCGGAGCAGCAGTACAAACCGACCTTGTACATTGAAGCAGTGGACAAAAAGACGGATCTCGATGCGGCTATAAAGACGGTTTTGCCCGCCATCCAGAAGGACTATCCGGGCGTGGAGGTGAAGAAAATTGCCAAAGGCTGGGAAGTGGTTATTCCGGAAAAATACAAGGAAGGGCACGAAGCCCATTTTGGTCGGGTGGCGCAGAAATACCTGGAGTACCTGAAAGTCGGAGCGTTACCGGCCTGGGAAGTGCCGAACATGCTCGCCAAGTATTACACCACCACCCAGGCGCTGGAACTCGCCAAACGTACCGGCGGACTTTAGTCCGCCCGGCTACACTTGTACGGCGGACGGCCCGCCCGCCGATATTTTTGGTCTTTTCTGGTGTTGGTAAGAACTAAAAACAAAAAACTGACGGACTGCCAGTCCGTTGTACAGCTCGTCCGCCGATATTTGGGAGCTTTTCCTGGCGTATGAAAAAACTAAAAAAAACAACGGACTGGCAGTCCGTCGTACAAAAATGAACGATTCACACGCCAACCGGCGTCGGTTTCTGAGAGATTCCGTCGCTACAGCCGCCGGTTTAGCCGGTTTGACGGCCTTGCCAACCGAGATACTGGCCGCTTCCAAGACATTGCCAACCGTCACGATTCTCGGCAGTGAACGGGCCAAAACCGCCCCGCGCATCCGGTTTTCGGCCATCGGCCTGAACCACGGACACATCTACGGGCAGGTCGAAGCCGTTATTCGGGGCGGGGGACAATTGGTCTCTTTTTATGCCAAAGAACCGGATCTGGCGGCTGCGTTTGCCAAGCGCTATCCTGACGCCAAACTGGCCAAAAGCGAACAGGAAATCCTGGACGACAACTCGATTCAACTGGTCGTGAGCGCCGGTATTCCGGATGAACGCGCTCCGCTTGGTATCCGGGTGATGAAGGCCGGAAAAGATTACATGGCCGACAAACCGGGCATTACCACGCTCGAACAACTGACCGAAGCCCGCAAGGTGCAAAAAGACACCAAACGGATTTACTCGATCATGTACAGCGAGCGGCTGGAAAACCGGGCGACCGTCAAAGCCGGGGAACTCGTCAAAGCCGGAGCTATTGGCAAGGTGATCCAGACGATTGGGCTGGGGCCACACCGGATCAATCCGAAATCCCGTCCGGAGTGGTTCTGGGATAAGCAGCGATTTGGTGGCATCATCTGCGACATTGCTTCGCACCAGTTCGACCAGTTTTTGTTCTTCACCGGCTCCACCCAAGCCGAAGTGGTCGCTTCGCAGGTCGGAAACACGAGCCATCCGCAGTACCCGAAATTTGAAGATTTTGGCGATGCGATGGTGCGGGGCAACGGCGGAACGGGCTACATCCGGGTCGACTGGTTTACGCCCGACGGTCTGAAGTCGTGGGGCGATGGTCGATTGACCATTCTGGGAACCGACGGTTTTATCGAATTGCGGAAGAACGTCGACATCGGTGGACGTGAGGGCGGCAATCACCTTTTTTTGGTCGATAACAAGGAAACCCGGTACATCGATTGCAGCAAAGAAAATACGCCCTACGGCACCCAACTTGTCGATGATATTCTGAACCGGACCGAAACCGCCATGACGCAGGCTCACTGTTTTCTGGCAACGGAGCTGGCGCTGAAGGCCCAGAAACAGGCGCAGTCGGTAAAGTTAAGGACGTAACCTGATCAGCAGTAGACCGATAGCAACAAGCCATGAATCGATTAACCACTGTCACGTTTACGGGTTTACTTTTTTATTTCCTGACAATTCCGGTAAGCTGGGGACAGAAAGAAAAGGCTGTCAACTGGAAGAAAGTCAGGGTGTTGGTGTACACCAAAAACGGAAAAGGGTATGTACACGAGAACATTCCGTTCGCGGCCAAAAGCATTGAGAAGCTCGGCGAGGAACACGGTTTCAAGGTCGATGTGACGGACCAGCCAGCGGTTTTTACGGAAGACAACCTGAAACAATACACCTTGCTGGTGTTTCCGAGCACCAACAACGATGTATTCGACACCGACGCCCAGCGGCTGGCGCTACGGCGGTACATCGAAGCCGGGGGCGGTTTTGTCGGCATTCACTCGGTCACAGGCACCGAGCGAAACTGGACCTGGTTCAAACGGATGATCGGCGGAACGTTTGCCTGGCACCCCAAATTCCAGAAGTTCAAAACGGTGGTAATCGACACCAAACACCCCTCGATGGAAGGTCTGCCGAAGGTTTGGGAAAAAGAGGATGAGTTTTACTTCACCAAGGAAATGTCGCCCGGCCCGACGGTCGTCATGGCCCACGACCTGACTTCGCTGACCAGCGATGAACCGGAGAAAGTCCGGATGTTTGGCGGAACGTTCACGCAGTTGTACCCGGCAACCTGGTACTACAACTTCGATGGCGGTTACACCTGGTGTACGACCCTCGGCCACGACAAAAAGGATTATTCTGAGCCGCTGTTCATGAAACACATCTTCCAGGGCATCCGGTACGTTGCCAGCCAGGTGGGCAAAATCGACTTCTCGAAAGCTTACGCCGACTCACGGGATACGCCCCTACGGGATAACTAAAACCGGGTAAGGACTTGGTTTGAGTGAGTTTAAAGTTTATAGTCTATAGTTTTTCGGCTAATGAGCTAGTTGAAAGTTGGGATTTGCCCATAGTCAAACTATACACTATCAATCATAAACTAAAAACTGTCAAACCGCTTAGTTTTCCAGCAACTTGAGAATGTCCTGATAAATTGCGTCGGCCGAACTGGGTCGTTTGGCATTCAGGTCGGCCATGTTGCCTTTTTTGTCGATCAGAATGTAGCGGGGAATGCTGTTGATGCCGAAATACTGCACAATTCGTGACCGCCACCCGCCTTTCGACCAGCCCTGTTCACCGGGAAGCTGGTGTTTCTGGAGTGCGTTTTTCCAGTTCACGTCCGAATCATCGATCGAAACGTACAGGAAAACCACCTTTTCCAGTTGTTTCTTCGAAAACCGGGCGTGGAGTTGTTTGGAAAACGGAATTTCCCCAATGCAGGGGCCGCACCAACTCGCCCAAACGTCGAGATACACCACTTTTCCTTTGAAATCGTCCAGCGTAACGGTTTCGCCGGTTTGGTTGACAAATGAGAAAACATTGGGGTCTACTGGTTTCTTCTTAGGCTCCGGTTTTGGCTCGTCTTTCCGGGCCATGACCTCCCCGCAATGGGCTTTGACAAAGTCCGTATAAAATGCTGAATTGGGTGTCGCCGTTAACATGGCAAAGACCTCGCGAACTGATGATGGGACGGCTTTCTCGCAGTTTTCGAGCAGCAGCCTGGCCAGCGTATACTGATACGGTTTTCCACTCAGGTGCTGGCGGGCGTATCCGGCTTTTTCCGGCAACATTTTGTGAATGTCATTCGGAGTATATTTCGCATAATTCCGGGTCTTCGAGTTAAAATACGTGACGTAGTAAAACAGAAAATTCCGGTACGACTCGGCGAGCAGGGCGGTTTCGTCGCTTACCTTCGACTCATCGAAACCTTCCAGCATCACCGCCGGCAGCGAAGGCACGGTTTGCTGCGAAGCCTGGGCGTTGGTTCGGACAATGGGCCAGGCCATCAGCAGGTGCCAGTAATTCCAGCGGATGGTGTTTTCGACGTACTTTTTAAAGTGATCCGAAAATTGCCCGACCTGCGGATGCGCCTTGTAGAACGTTAATTGCACGTTCCGGGCCGTAAAGAGTGCCATCTCCCAACCATCAACCGGCGTTGTCTGCGCTTTTTCGTACTGAGAGGGCGCGTCGAAATCGGGTTTGAATTTTTCGTTGAACTCCTTCAAAAAGGCCTGCTCGGCGGCAGCCGTAAAAACCGCTTCGGGTTTTGGCCCCTGGTAAAGATCCTGCGCCCGGGTTGTCGGCAACAGCCCGATGAGCCATACTAACAGTAGAAGAGTTCGCATAAACTGGTTTTTGGATTGACAAGCAATTATTGTTCCAATGATAAGTTACTAACGCCGGGGCCGGGCGGTTAGTGTGTCACGTAGTCGTAGATCAGGCGGGAAACGGTTGCCATCGTTTGGGTAGCGGCTGCGTCGTCTTTCAGGTCCTTGCCCAGCAGAACGAGCACGTATTTCCGGCCGTCGGGCAGGATCACGATCCCGGAGTCGTGATGAACGCCGGTGATCGAGCCGGTTTTGTGGGCCACTTTCACGTCTTTCGGCAACTGAGCCGGAATGACACTGTTGAACCGTTGGTCGAGCAGAATCTTCGTCATCGCTTCCGAGGCTGCAGGGCTGACGGCTTTTCCGGTGGCAATCTTCTCAAAAATCACCATCAGATCATAGGCCGTGGTCGTGTTGTTGAGCCCCTGCTGAAACGCCTTGGTGTCTTCCACACCCCGCCGAACCTGAATATTTTTGGCCCCGAACGTGCGCATGGTTTGCGTCACATTTTTGGCATCGACGAGTTCAATCACCAGATTCGTCGCCAGGTTGCTGCTCACGATGATCATGTCGTACACCAAATCCGCGAGCGTGCGTTTGGTGCCGATCTGTTTGTATATCAGGGTATCGCTATCGGTTTCGGCTTTCAGGGTGAATGGACTGCCATCGGTAATGCTTTTGAATTCATTTTTGATCCGAATCGAATCCGACAGCGAAAACCGCCCCTCGGCGGCCTGTTTGTAAACCTCGATCATGACCGGTGTTTTCATGGTGCTGGCGGCATGAAAGCTTTCGTGTTCCCGAATCAGCAACTCCTGCCCGGTGGCGATGTCCCGGAAGGCAACCGCAAATCGGCCCGGCTGTTGGGCAAACTCTTGTTCAACGCGTTGTTTGAGTTGAGCGAGCGACGGTTTGGGTTGGGCAAAGGAGAGGAGAAACAGGCCCGAAAACAGAGAAGTCAGAAAGGCCCGACACCGGGCTTTTGAAGAGCAAAAAACCATATTTTCAGGAATTCGGTTGTAGGAACGTATAATTCAGATCGTTTTCGCCTGGAATTTGAATATGAGTGACCCAATTCCAGTGTAAGGGTAAGCCGAGTCACAAGATAGCTAATTTCGAACACTCCTTGATTTTTCTGGATGACCAATCTTGAAATTGTACTGGTTTTGATGTCCATTCTGGCTGCATTGACCTCTGTTACTCAAAAATTGAAAAGTCCGTACCCGATTCTGTTTCTGGTAGCCGGACTGATGGTCAACCACCAGCGCGATAGGATTATCCACTGGCACAAAGAAGGTACGTATAGCGAAGAAACCCTCCGGCGAATCGAACAGAAATTGGATATCCGCAGTCTGAGCCTGGAAACGCAACTCAACCGATTGAAATTGGTGGAGGTAAAAGGGTAATCGCTTACCCTGACAATCCATGCCGGATTCTGAAGGGATCGATAACATCGTTTGGCAATTATTTGGTTTATAATGTAAACTACTTTATGTTTGTAGAAATCCCGGATGGGATTTATTTATCGCTTATTAGTTTACAGTATAAACTACTTTATTGCTATGAAATGCAGTCTTATTTTCTTGACGTACGTCTTATTTTCGCTGTTGTATCCCGGTAAGAGCCTGGCGCAAAGCCGGGATGCCATGCAAAAATTGCGGTTTTTGGAAGGCCAATGGAAAGGGGCAGCCGAGGCCATACTAGGACCCGGAAAGAAGGTGAACATGGTCCAAACGGAAAACGTCCAGATGAAGTTGAACGACCGGGTGCTACTCATCGAAGGCACGGGCCGGGAGCAAGGCCAGGTAGTGTTTCAGGCGCTGGCCGTGGCGGCTTACGATTCGCTGAACCGGAAATACACCATGAAGGCGTTTCGTGATAACGGACAGTCTACCGATGCGTATCTGGACGTAAAAGGCGAAAACTGGCTGGAATGGGGCTTCAACACGGAGCGAGGCAAAATTCGTTATACGATTCGGCTGAACTCAAAAGGCCAATGGCACGAGGTTGGGGAGTTCAGTCCGAACGGCGGAGAAACCTGGTACAAAAGCTTTGAAATGACCCTGGACAAACTAAAGTAATAAACAATGGAATCTGAACCGCTGATGGACGAACGGGAAAGCCTCCGGGTGATCCACGCCATGATTCTCTCCGCCAAGAAAACCCTTCAGGACGACGGCACGCTGTACCTGATGTGGGGCTGGCTGGTGTTGTTTTCGAGTCTGGCCCACTACGGGTTGCTCACCCAGACCGATTTTCCCTACCCGTATGCCGTGTGGGCTACCATGCCGCTGGCCGGAGTGTACACCGGTTTTTACGTCCGCCGGTTGGCAAATCGGCAACCGGTCAAAACCTACATTGGTGAGTTTTTATCGTATCTGTGGATCGCTTTTTTGGTGTCTATTGTAATTTTGCTGGTCTTTATGCCCCGAATCGGGTATGAAAATACCTACCCGATCATACTCCTTCTGTACGGAATCGGTACGTTTGTGTCCGGGGGCGCGTTGCGGTTCCGGCCGCTGGTGATCGGCGGTGCCTTGAACTGGCCGATTGCCGTGGCCGCATTTTTCGTTTCGTTCGACGTTCAGTTGCTGTTGCTGGCCCTGGCTGTTACATGCAGCTACATTGTGCCTGGCTACCTGCTGCGGGCTAACTACCAGAAACAAGATGTTTGAAGAACTGGACCCCTTGTTGCACCAGCAACTACGACTCGCGGTAATGTCGTTGCTGATCAGCGTTCAGGAAGCCGAGTTTACGTTTCTGCGCGAAAAAACCGGAGCAACGGCGGGTAACCTGAGCGTGCAGATCACGAAGCTGAAGGAGGCCGGTTACATCGAAGTGACGAAAGGATTCAAGGATAATTTTCCACAAACGATGTGTCGAATCACATCGGCGGGAATTTCTGCGTTTGAAAATTACGTCAGAGCGCTGGAAAAATACATCAAAAAATAAACCCGACGGGCCCAGATCTCATTGCTCCTTCGTATTTTACGAGATAATCTAACCATCCTTCCGGTTTAGGCAAACCGGTTACGGGTTCCGTCGTATGCTTCACCATTATTGTACGCTTGTTTTTCGGACGATTCTTCGAAATAAAGTCTATACGGGTATCATTGTCACCGGGTTGGCAGTCGGGATGGCCGCTTTCTTACTGATTTCGAGCTATGTAAGGGTTGAGCAGAGCTACGACCGGATTCATCCGGAGGGCGACCGGATTTACCGCATTGAAAGCCGGTTTTTCAAAAACGGTGCCGAAACCGAACACTGGGCTACCAGTTCAAACGGTTATGCGCCAGCGATGAAACAGGCGTTTCCGGAGATTGAAGATTATACGCGGATTTCATGGCGGGGTTCGACCCGGATGGTGCGCTATGAAACGACCAAATTCCGGGAAGAACACGTTTGCTTTGCCGACTCGAATTTCTTTACCTTTTTTGGGTACCCGGTTGTCAAAGGCGACCGGCATACCTTCCTGCAAGCGCCCAACACCGTCGTTATTTCCGAATCGACGGCCCGGCGGTACTTCGGCAACAGCGATCCGGTCGGGAAATACCTGGATATTAGCACCATCTCCAGCGCATTCCGGTGCCAGGTGACGGGTGTGTTTGCCGACTTGCCCACCAACTCCACCATGCAGTTCAGTATGGTGCTGTCGTGGACTACGGCAGCCAGATGGACCTGGGATACCTGGTACCAGCACGAAAGTTATTCGTTCGTGCGGCTAAAATCGCAGGCTGATCCGGCGACGATTATGACCAAATTTCCGGCTATGTCGGAAAAATACAAAACCGCCGAAGCCCTGCGCGATCACGTTTGGGGCATCGATCTGGTGCCCTTGCACGACATTCACCTGAATCCGGCCACGCCCAATGAAATTGAGGTGAAAGGCAATCGGCGCGCTGTGCAGTTTCTGTCGATCATTGCATTCGTTATTCTGATCATTGGCTGGGTTAATTACAGCAACTTGTCGACCGCCCGGGCGATGGACCGCGCCAAAGAAATCGGCATTCGAAAAACGGTCGGTTCGTACAGAAGCCTGCTTGTGTTTCAGTTTCTGTTCGAATCATTGTTGTTAAATATCCTGGCGCTGACACTGGCGATTTGTCTGCTGTTGTTAGCCAATTCGTTCTTACCGGTTTTTCTGGGCATTGAATCGACGGCATTCGACTGGGCGAACCCCGGTCAGTACGGGTCGTTTGCGCTGGTTTTTCTCATCGGGATTGCCATCTCCGGCGTTTATCCGGCGCTTGTGATGGCGCAGGTCAAACCGGCGCTGGCGTTGAAAGGTCAATACCGGTTTTCGGGTGGTGGGGCGGTTTTGCGTCAAGGGCTGGTTGTGGTGCAGTTTACGGCTTCGATGGTGTTGATCGTGGGTACATTTGTCGCCTGGCGTCAGTTGGCGTATATGATGAACCAGGAGCTGGGCGTCCGAACTGATCAGGTGCTGGTGGTGAAAGCCCCCGTGAAAACCGAGCAGTACGACCAGAAAATGCAAACCCTGAAAAATGAGTTGAAGGCGATTCCCGGCATTCAGGAGGTGACGGGTTCGGGCGCGGTGCCGGGCCGGGAGGTGGGGCAGATGCTGGCCAACCGGCGGTTGCACGACGGCCCGGAAAATGACCGCCTGTATGAAATGCTGGTCGTGGATTTCGATTTTATCAAAACGTACGACCTGAAACTGGTGGCGGGCCGCGCCTTCGACCGCAGCCGTCCGGCCGACTCGCTGGGGCTGGTCCTGAATGAATCGGCCGTCCGGCAGTTTGGGTTTACGTCCAATGAGCAGGCTGTCGGGCAGAAAATTCTGCTGGAAACGACCCACGATCGGCCCAACGAAATCATCGGTGTGGTGAAAGATTATCACCAGCAATCGCTCGATAAACCGTTTACGCCGGTTATTTTGTTCATGGATCCCGCATACCGTTGGTTGCCCACCGACTATTTTTCCCTGAGAATCAATACCGATCGCGTGGAGGGACTGGTGGAACGGGTGCAAACTGTCTGGACCCGGTTTTTCCCGGAATCATCGATGGACCACTTTTTTCTGGATGCGTTTTTTAATCAGCAATACCAGCAGGATCGGCGGTTCGGCCGGACCTTTCTTTTGTTCTCGTCGCTGGCGATCCTGATTGCCTGCATGGGTTTGTTTGGCATGACTTCGTACAGCACAGCCCGGCGAACGAAAGAGATTGGCGTCCGAAAAACGCTTGGGGCTTCGGTGAAAAGCATTCTAGGGTTGCTGGCCTGGGATTCGCTGCGCCTGTTGCTGCTTGCGGGTCTGCTGGCGACGCCGGTTTCATGGTACCTGTTGCGGGAATTTCTGTCGGTCTATGCCTTTCGGATTGAACTGAATCCGGTACACTGGCTGGTGCCGATGGTGCTGCTGGTTCTGGTGGCACTCGCCACCATCAGTTACCAGACCATCAAAGCCGCCCTGACAAACCCCGTCAAATCCCTGCGGAGTGAATAGTACCCACGGAACGCCGGACGGCCCCGTTCAGTCCGTGGGTACGGACCGATGTTAATTATAGTGAGTACTGGTCTGAAGCGGGGGCGGAATTTTGTCAATGAGTGTAAACTGAACGGTATTATTCAGAACCTGTTGGTATCGATATAGGTACATAATGAATAGGCTGTCGAACAGCCTTGGATCATTGCTGCTCTTCAAGCGTCGGAGTAACTCGTTGACGTAAACCGTGTCGTTCATGGTTGATCGTTTTATAGGATTGGGAAAAGGTTATTCGTCCGTCAGCGACTCAAACCAGTCACGGAGCGATGGGTACTCAAGAATTAGCTCCTGAAAAAGCGTATCCGTCTGCTGGTTGACGGCTTTGAGCGTAGCTGTGTGTTCGTTAAAACGGTTGATTGATTCGTGGTTCTCGTTGGATAACCGGTGCGTAGCCGGGGGTAAATCCTGGAGTAATTCGACCAGCGTACGGACTAGCAGGTCGCGCAGATCCGTTAGCTTTTTTAAAGCTTCTTCCGGAATTGGCAGACAGTCGGACCGACCCAGTGCCAGGGTTAAAAAGTGATAGTTTTGATAAACTTCATCGGCTGCCTGGCTCCATTCAGGCAATAAGTGTTGAAAGGAGGCAATTGAATCAGGTTGTTGGTTATTGCGCATGCAACGGGTGGGTTACGGGAAATGTCCGAACAGGATAGCTCGTCTAGTAGAAAAGGCGGTTTTCTTTCATTTAGATGCCAAATCCGCAAAAAGGTAACATTAAAACTTCGACTCCCACGAAATAAAATATTAAAGACCAATTTGATACTAAAGTGGGCCATTGCTGATAGAAGGGCTCCCTTTGTCAGATACAGGATAGAATTAACAACAGATTTAAGCTGGCATGAGAGCTGGAGCTTGAAAAATGACCAGGTTAGAGAGAGTCTTTCAATATTTTTCGAAAAGCAGCCTGGTTTTGCCGTCTGACAAGCACAAAAAAACAGCCGCAGATTTTACCCTGCGGCTGTCCTGAGCGGATGATTCATCCGTTCCATCCGTATGTTAGAGATCGGCAACGGCCTTTCTGATCTCGTCTTTCGTTTTACCGGTTTTTTGCTGGATACGTCCCCACATTTCGTCTTCTTTACCTTCCTGATAGGTCAGATCGTCATCGGTCAGGTCTCCGTAGGCTTGTTTAATTTTGCCTTTCAATTCGTTCCAGCCGCCTTTAAGGGTTGTCTCGTTCATGGTTGAAAATGGTTTAACGTGAGTAATTTGTGTAACGATTCTGGTGAAGAATCTTACCAGTTAGAACCAGATTCATTGAAAATTGTTTGAAACGAACCCCAAAACCGCTCGTTCACCGAAAAGCACCGCTTAGTTGATGCGGGTCCAGGTTTGGGTTTTGCCGAGCAGGGAAATACCCACGTAGCCGCGTACATCGAGCGTATTGGGATTTTTCAGCGTAAGTTTGCAACTGTACTCCTTGCCGTCTTCGGGGTTGTAAATGTTGCCGTCTTCCCAGACTTTGCCACCGTCGTATTTGAAGCCCTGCATCACGTCAAGACCAACCAGCGGCCGCGAACGGAGGGGCGCCTGGCTGTTTTTGACATCGGTGCGCGGTTTGCCGGTTGCGGGATCGTTGGGTTCTTTCAGCCAGACGATTTTACCGAAATAGTGGTCGCCTTTTTTGTAAATCTGAATGTGGCCGCGCTTGGTACCGTTCAGCCAGGTGCCTACAACGGCGTCGGGGTTGTCCTGGGGACGAAAGGCGGTGAATACGAAACTACTGAGCAGAATAAAAACAGCACTCAAACGAAACGATTTCATTGTTTTTACAATGTTGATGGATTACCTCGATTAATTTACAGTATTTAACGTAAAATTTTGCGAACTATGATAAAACTCGATCCCACCAGAACCTATCCGCACGAAACCGAATCCCGCACCATCGTCCGTTTTCAGGATTGTGATCCGCTTCAACACCTAAATAACTCGAAGTATTTCGACTACTATTTCAATGCCCGGGAAGATCAGGTGGCCACGCAATATAACTTCAGTCCGCTGCAGTTGTTTCGGGAATACAAAACGAGTTGGGTCGTTTACCAGCACCAGATTGCTTACGTGCGTCCGGCGAGGGTCAGCGAGTGGATTCGGATTGTGTCGCGAATCATTTACTTCGATTCCGATACGATGGTGACCGAATATTACATGACCGACGACAGCCGGAAGGAGTTGAAAAACGTGCTCTGGATGACCTCAAAATACGTCAGTGTCGTGACGGGCCGGCGCATTCCCCACGATCCTGATGTGATGGCATTTCTGGAAGCCATCAGCATGAAAAACATAGACTTTCATAACCTGAATTTCAACGACCGGATTCGTCAAATCAAGGAAGAACTGGCCGAATCGGCAGGAGAAGGCGTCAACGACTAACCGGTTAGTAAAACACTTCCGTACTGTTTTTCTCCAGGTCTTTGATCAGACTGGCCGAGACTTTTTTCTGCTCACTAATCGGATTGCCCCGCAGGAACAGCTTGCGGAGGGTTTGGAGTTGCGAAAGTTGCGTGGGCAGGTCGGAGAGACGGTTGTGGCTGATGTCCAGTTCTTCGAGGTAGGGCAGATGCAGGAGCGGCTCAGGCACCCGGCTGAAGGCATTGTGGCCAATGTCGAGAATCCGGAGCGTATACAGTTTCTGAACGCTCGCCGGGAGGCTGGCCAGAAAATTATGGTGCGTATACAACACCTGTAACCGGCGCATGCGGCCGATTTGCTCCGGCAGGTCGTGCAACTGGTTGTTCGAAAGGGCCAACTGCTGCAACCGGCGCATCCGCCCAATTCGCTCCGGCAGCACCCGCAGCTTGTTGTAATACAAATCCAACACTTCCAATCGCTTTAATCGGTGAATGGTGCGGGGAAGTTCGGCCAGGTTGGCCCGGTACAAATTCAGGTCGTTCAGCCGCCGGAGCCGACGCAGCGGAGCGGTGTTGAGTCCGCCCGAAAAATCGTTCAGGCCTAGCCACAGGCTTTCCAGCCGCCGGTTGCGCGACACGGTTTTCGGAACGGCCGTAATCCCGGTCGATTGGATGTTCAGAATTTTCAGGTGTTTGTTGCGGGCAACGTGCAGCCCGTCGTTTCCCAGCGGATTGAAGGAAACATTAAGTTGTTTAAGTTTGGGAATCAAAAATACCTCTTCCGGGATTTGGTTCAGGCTATTACTGCTTAAGTCGAGCACTTCCAGGTTCGGAAACCGGTAGATAACGTTCGGAATTTCTTTCAACTCCAGCGTATTGAAAACCAAATGCTTGACGGTATCCGGCCGACCGGTTTTTTCGGCATCTTCAATCGTCGTCAGAATCCCCGGCCCCCGGCGGAGCTTGCGTTGGGAGGGGAATTTACCAATCGGCAGGCCGGTGAAATAGCGATACGGTTTTTCGGCGGTAACCGGAAACCGATAATTCGAGAACCATTGGCAAAGGAGTGGGCTGAGCCGGTTTTTTACGCGGATAATCGCCAGGCTATCCATGCGGATGGCCGAAAAATGAAACTCGGGCTCGGCATACACCCGGTTAATCGAACCGTCGGCGTTAGCGTACAAGGCAACCTGGACGTAACAGCCCGTATCCTGCAATACCTTCGCTTGTTTAAGCATCTGGTTCAGGTCTTTCGCAATCTGATTCCGGATTTCGATCCGCTTCTTTTCACCGGGCGTCATTTCAAAATCGGCCCGATTCGCATCCCGATTCGTTCCGAAGTCCGGGTCGAGCACTTTCTCGATCAGGATGTACTCTTTCGCCAGTTGGCGGGCCGCGGCTTCATGTTCTGCCTCGGTCAGACAAACCGTTTGGCTAAAACCGGCCAGGGATAGCAACCATCCGGTTAACAACAAGAGATTCCTGAACATGGGAAAGTGATGGACTTAAAGCTTAGTTGTGTAACGGTAAATATAGTTATAAATTTTAAGCAAGTTCATCTTCCAGTTAAAAACTACGAATAAAAGTTTTTAACATTTATTACGAAAATATTCGTAGTAAACTCTTGACATCTACGAAAGGATTCGTATATCTTTGTTACGAACAATTTCGTAGTCATCCGTACCCACGGACTTTAGTCCGTGTTTTGGGAGTTTATACCATCTAAAGGATCATATTAACTCAAAACACGGACTAAAGTCCGTGGGTACGGCCCGAACAGCAAACACAAAACAATGAAACCGACCGAATCCGAACTGGAAATTCTACAAGTGCTCTGGGCCAACGGCCCCAGCACGGTGCGACAGGTAAATGATCACCTGAATCGGGCGCGCGAAGTGGGGTACACGACCACCCTGAAGCTGATGCAGATCATGCATGACAAGGGCTTGCTGAGCCGCACGGAAGAAGGACGCTACCACGTCTATCAGGCATTGGTGGACGAGCAGGAAACCCGGCAACACCTGCTCGACCGGTTTGTGGACACCGCTTTTCGGGGATCGGCCATGAAACTGGTCATGCAGGCGCTCGGAACCAGCAAGGCGACTCCGCAGGAACTCGACGAATTGAAAAAGCTCATCGATGATTTAAAACCGTCTTCCAACGACTGATGCCATGATCGCCTTCATCCTTTTTTCAGAACCCATTACGAATGCGCTGGGCTGGGCGCTGGTGCACACCCTCTGGCAGGGAACACTGCTCGCAGCCGTCACGGCGCTGGCGTTGCGGCTGGCACACCAACAAACCGCGTCGGTGCGCTACGGAATCAGCATCGGGGCACTATCGCTGCAATTGCTGGCGTTTATCGGGTCGCTGTGGTTTTGTTACGAACCGGTTCGCCCGGCGATGCTGATCAGTGGTGATCTCCACAAAAACGCCGTCCATACGATTGTCGTGATGAACCTTGCTGGCACGACGGATTGGGTGGGACAACTGACTTTCTGGCTTAACCGGCACCTGCCACTCTTTGTTACCCTCTGGCTCTCGGGAGCGGTTTTTCTGTTCATTCGGTTGATGGGAGGTTGGTTGTTCGTGCAGCGACTCACCCGGCGGGGCATCCAACCCGCTCCCAAAGCCTGGCAGGATTATCTTACCCAACTGGGTGGGCAACTGGGTATTACGCAGGTGGTGCGGTTAGTCGAGTCGACCGAAATCAGCGTGCCTATGACGATTGGCTGGCTCAAACCGGTGGTGCTGATCCCGATCGGTTTACTGGCCGGTTTGTCGCCCCGGCAGGTCGAAGCGGTGTTAGCGCACGAACTGGCCCACATTCGCCGGTACGATTACCTGGTCAATCTGATTCAGTCGGCGGTCGAAATTATTCTGTTTTTTCACCCGGCCATCTGGTGGCTCTCGGCACGGGTGCGGGAAGAGCGCGAGCATGCCTGCGACGATGTAGCGATTCGACTATGTGGTGAACGGACGAGCCTGGCTCAGGCGCTGGTACACATTGAAGAACGGCGTCAGGCGCTGGTGGCAACCCCGGCGCTGGCGATGGCGTTCGGAGCCCGGAAACAGTCTTTCCTGCAACGGGTGAAACGGGTGATCGGGGTGCGGGAACAACCTTCGTCGTCGCGTCCGAACGGGTTGGCCGTAACCGGATGTTTTCTCCTGCTGGCCGGTTTGGTGACGGGGCAACATATGTACCGGACTGCCAAAAACCGCCCGGAGAGGGCTTCTGAAACCAAAATCTGGAAGGCGGATACCCTTCAACCTGCTGAATTGGAAAACGTGGAAGTAGCCGTGAAGAAATCGGTTGAGTTCGAGCCTGTTGTCTGGGAAAATGATACCCTTGATCCGAAAAACCGGCAGCAATTGGAAAACGAACTGGAGCGTCGTGAGCAGGAACTGGAGCGGTTAGAAATCGAGATGGAGAAGCTGACCGAACCGCTGGAAAAGCTTGAAGGACAGTATCAAATCCACGAGCGCGACGCCGAACGGATCGAGCAGGAAATGGAGAAATTACACGGGAAGATGGAAAAACTCCACCGTGATTTAGAGCAGAAACTGGAGGAATCGGTCGCATTAGAAGAAAAAAAGGGACGGCTGAACGGAAAGCTGAGCGAGTCGGAGAACCAACTGCTCGCCAAACTTCACGCAGACGTGGCCGAAAAGCAAAAGCAACTTCAAGAGCGGTTTGGGGATGACATGACCCGGATGCAGGAAAAACTGCAACAGTTTCAGGAGCGGATGCGGATGTCCGACGATTCGATGAAAGCCTACTGGGAGGAAGCGACCAAACAGATGAATGCGAACATGCCCCATCTGATCAAGTTGGCGGATCAATACCGGCGGGAAATGGATTCGTTGCGGGGAAAAGCATTTCCGGCCCCCGCCCTTCCGCCAACGCCCGAAGTGCCGGGCCGCCCCGCCCGCCCAGCGCCCGCGTTGGCTCCGGCCCGGCCCGGACGCCCCGCTCCGGTCGTTGCTCCGACAACCCCGGCGCGCCCAGTCAAACCGGCGGGTGTGAAAGGCCAGTATTGGTACAACGGCAAACGCTACGACCGCCCGGAAGACATGCCGAAAGCGCCTGAACCACCCGTAGCTCCGGCGACGCCGGATGTACCGGCGGTGGCCGCACCAGCCGCCGTACCCGCATCCCCGACTCCGCCCTTGCCGCCCGCCGTGGAAGACGCACCGGAAGGCGCCGTGTATTGGAAATCGGATGACAAACCCAAAAAGAAAAACAAAACGAATGTAAAACCGGCGAAGGCTCCCAAAGCCAAAACCGATTAGTAACATACTATAAAATAGGAGAAAGGAGAAACGGAGCCGGGCAAATGTCCTGGCTTCGTTTTTATTTGAAGGCAGCCCGTCGCAGCCGATCGTTGATGGCCCGGCCTAACCCGGTTTCGGGCAGAAGTTCGGCCAGGATCACATCGACATCGTGAGCATCGAGCGACCGCATGGCCGCAAACAGATTCTTGGCAGCTTCGTTTAGGTCGCCCGTCACAGAGAGAATTTGCTGGTTTTCGACCGGGATCAATCGACTCAGTTCTTCAAAAGCCAGCAACCCGATACGCTCCGGTTTATGGCTCGCCAAAGCTTCCGGAACGGTTTTCAGAAACAATGGTTTGCGGGGGGCGTAATGACTGCTGAGCATCCCCGGCGCTTTCGGATTCGAGGTTGAGTGGCTCCGGACGGCAACTTTTCCCACCACCGCTTCCAGTTTTTCCAGCGACATCCCGCCCAGCCGATACACCACCGGACCACCTTCCGTAAATCCAACAATGGTCGATTCTATCCCGACTTGGGCCGAACCGCCATCCAGCACGTAAGGAATCTGCTCTCCCAACTGCTCAGCCACGTGCCCGGCTGTGGTCGGACTGATGTACCCGAACGGATTGGCGCTCGGCGCTGCCAGCGGAAAGTCGAGCATGCCGAGCAACTTCAGTGCCAGCGGATGGTTCGGAATCCGGATGGCGACCGTATCGAGTCCCGACGAAACCAGATCAGGAATGATGTCTTTTTTGGAAAGCAAAATTGTTAAAGGCCCCGGCCAGAACCGTTCGGCCAGTTGCCGGGCTTTTTCCGGAATATCCCGAACGAACGCGTCAAGTTTGTCGATCGAATCGGTATGAACGATCAGGGGGTCGAAGGAGGGGCGGTTTTTGACCGTGAAAATTTTCAGCACCGCATCGGGATTCAGCGCATTGCCCGCCAGGCCGTAAACGGTTTCGGTGGGCATACCGATCACATTGCCTGCTTCCAGAAAGTGCTTTGCTTTGTCGAGGTCCGTTCCGAGTTCTGCCATGCTGCAAAGGTACGGTTTTCCGGTTTTCAGGCCGAAAAAGCCGGGGCAGACATTTTTTTGGCGGGTACAAACTTTTTTTTCATTTTCCTGTCCGGATTTCTCCTCGCCGTTTGTCTTACCTACAAAAAACAATTTACCACCTTAAAACACCTTATAAACATGGAAAAATTTATGCTGATTTTTCACGGACAACAACTCGATGAACAAGCCTTTCAGGCGCTCTCACCCGACGATTTTCAGGCCGAAATCCAGAAATGGAACCAGTGGATTGGCGGTATTGCGGCTCAGGGGAAAATGATCGACACCCAGGCGCTGCTGCCAGCGGGGAAAGTTCTGACGGCGGCTGGTAAGGTGGTGACCGACGGGCCGTATACAGAAGGCAAGGAAATCGTTGGCGGCTACATGCTGTTAACCGCCGACAGCTTCGACGAAGCCATGGCACTGGCCCAGGGTTGCCCACATTTCGACACCGGCGGAACGGTGGAAGTCCGGCAAATCCAGAAATTTGAATGATGAATGATGAATGATGAACGATGAATGAAATGCGTCATTCCATTCATCGTTCATCATTCATCGTTTTTGAAAATCATGTCAGAATCCAACTCCCTCGTTGCGCACTTGTTCCGGCACGAAGCAGGCCGGATGGTGACGGTATTGGCCAAACTGCTGGGATTCGACCGGATCGAACTGGCCGAGGATATCGTGCAGGATACGATGGTGCAGGCGCTGCGGTCGTGGCCGTTTCAGGGAGTGCCCGAGAACCCGTCGGCCTGGCTGTACCGCGTGGCGAAAAACAAGGCGCTGGATGTGGTGCGTCGGGAGAAAGTATTCCGGGAAATCAGCGGGGAGTGGGTACACGAGCAGGAAGCCGAAGCGATGGTCGAGCGGTATTTTTTTGAGGACGAAATCAACGACAGCCAGCTCCGAATGCTGTTTGCCTGTTGTCATCCGTCGCTGCCGTTTGAGTCGCAGGTGGCGATGTGCCTGAAAATTCTGTGCGGGTTGAGCATTCGCGAAATTGCCAATGCCTTCCTGACCAGCGAGGAAACTATCTCGAAGCGCATTTACCGGGCGAAAGAAAAGATTCGTACGAACGAAATCCGGCTCGAGGTGCCCACCGGTGCGCAATTGCCGCTCCGTCGGGATGCGGTTTTGAAAAGCATTTACCTCTTGTTTAATGAAGGGTATAATTCGTCGCATCCGGACACGCTCATCCGGCAGGATTTGTGCGAAGAAGCGATGCGACTGGCCTTGTTGCTTACTCAACATCCGCAAACCACCGCGCCTTCGGTCCACGCCCTGCTGGCCCTGATGTGCTTCCAGGTTGCCCGTTTCGATGCCCGCACCGATGCAACCGGTGCGATTGTTCTGTTAAAGGACCAGGACCGGAGCCAATGGAACCCCGCGCTGATTGCCCAGGGAAAAGCGCAACTCGCCCGTTCAGCCGAGGGCGACGACCTGACCGACTACCATCTCGAAGCCATCATTGCCCTGCATCATTGCATTTCTCCCAGTTACGAAGCTACCGACTGGCCCACCATGTTGCGGTTTTATGACCTGCTGCTCGACCGGAAACCGGGTCCGGTGGTGGCCCTCAACCGGGCCGTGGTACTGGCCGAAGTCGAAGGACCGATGGAAGCCCTGATGGCAGTATTGCAACTGAAAAGCCTGGAAAACAACCAGTACTATCATACCTTGTTGGGCGACCTCTACGCGCAGCTTCAGCAAACCGACCGCGCCCGGCAACATTATCAGCAAGCCCTGGCCCTGACCACCTCCCTGGCTGAGAAACAATTGCTACGCAAAAAAACCGGGCAGCTTCCATAGCCTTCTTCTCTCGCTTTTCGTACTATTCGCAGAGAATCCTTCGCTTTTTGGGTTAAAGAATGGATATTTATTGTATTCGGTATTACTTTTAGCAGCATATTCTTGTAACTTATATTTCGGTGACCTACTCACTAAACCAAAATTCAATGGATGTTCCACAAATAAAGAAGGCAGCGAAGGTTTACGACGTTGTCATTGTTGGCTCCGGAGCCGGGGGAGGCATGGCGGCTTATCAACTTTCGAAAGCCGGTGCCACGGTTGCTCTGCTTGAAGCCGGAGGCTATTTCGACCCTGCTGACCCGAAGTACATCAATCAGTTAAAATGGGTTTACGAATCACCCCGCCGTGGGGCCGGAACAACCCGTGCGTTCGGGGATTTCGATGCCGCCTGGGGGGGATGGGAGATTGACGGAGAACCTTATTCTGCGGCTAAAGGGACTGAGTTTCACTGGTTTCGCTCGCGGATGCTCGGCGGACGAACCAACCACTGGGGACGGATTTCGCTGCGGTTTGGACCGGACGATTTTAAACGCAAAAGCCTGACAGGCATCGGAGAAGACTGGCCCCTGGGCTACGAAGATTACGCGCCGTATTACGATAAAGTGGACGATCTGATTGGGGTTTTTGGATCGAAAGAAGGGTTGCGGGATGCGCCCGACGGCCGTTTTTTGCCCCCGCCGAAACCGCGTTTGCACGAATTGATGATTAAAAAAGCCGCCAAGAGCGTCGGTGTCCCGGTGATCCCGTCGCGGCTTTCAATCCTGACGAAACCGATTCACGACCGGGGCGGCTGTTTCTACTGTTCGCAGTGTGGCCGGGCCTGTCAGGCGTATGCCGACTTCTCATCGTCGTCGGTGTTGTGTATTCCGGCGGTCAAAACCGGGCGCGTCAACCTGATCAACAATGCGATGGCCCGCGAGGTGTTGACGGATGCCAAAACCGGTCTGGTAACCGGCGTGTCGTACGTCGATACCCTCACGCTGACCGAGCAGACGGTGATGGGGAAAGTGGTCGTGCTGGCCGCCAGTACCTGCGAAACCGCCCGTTTGCTGCTCAATTCCAAATCAACCCGATTCCAGACCGGTCTGGCCAACTCCAGTGGGGTTGTCGGGAAATACCTCAACGACTCGACGGGAGCCTCGCGCGGAGCCTTCATCCCATCGTTGATGGACCGCAAACGGTACAACGAAGACGGCGTGGGCGGTGCACACATTTATTCACCCTGGTGGCTGGACAACAAAAAGCTCGACTTCCCGCGTGGTTACCACATCGAATACGGCGGTGGGATGGGGATGCCGATGTACGGTTTTGGCTTCGGGATGGAAGGCCGCAACGCGCTGGTGCCGGGTCGGGATGGCAAGTCGAAAGAGGCTGGTGGCTACGGCGAAAGCCTGAAAGATGATTTCCGCCGGTTCTACGGTGCGAACATCGGTATGGCGGGTCGGGGCGAACCGGTTCCCCTGGAAAGCAACTACTGCGAAATTGACCCGAACACGGTGGATAAATACGGAATTCCAACGCTGCGGTTCAACTACAAGTGGTCGGATGCCGAGATCAAGCAGGCCAAGCATATGCAGGATACCTTCGAGGAAATCATTCACGCGATGGGCGGTATTCCGCTGGGTAAAAAACCGGGTCCGGAAACCAACTACGGTCTGGAAGCGCCCGGAAAAATCATCCACGAAATCGGTACGGCCCGGATGGGGAATGACCCGAAAACCTCGGTACTGAACAAGTTTTCGCAGGCCCATGACGTCAAGAACCTGTTCGTGGTGGATGCGGCTGCGTTCCCCTCGCAGGGTGATAAAAACGTGACCTGGACCATTCTGGCGAATTCCTGGCGGACCTCCGATTACATCATCGACCAAGTCAAACAAAAGAACATCTAACCTCTGATAACCGCTGATGTTCTCTGATAAACCCTGTGTAATAACGCTTTAAGCTGTTTCACAGAGTTTATCAGGGATTATCAGGGTTGATCAGAGAAATCTCAGACTATGAAACGCAGAGATTCTCTCAAAGCCATAACCCTGAGCAGTTTGGGATTTGCCGGGATGAACCCGCAGATTGCCGCTGCCGAGTCGGTGTTGCCGCCCGATGTCAAGCCGGTAAAAATTCCCGGAGGTCGGCAGAAGTTTGAAGCCGAGCGCGACGCCAAACTGAACGCCGAGAAGTTTTTTACACCCCACGAACTGAAAACCGTGACGGTGCTGGGCGACATCATTATTCCGGCCGATGCCAAATCCGGTAGTGCTTCCCAGGCGGGTGTACCGGCCTTTATTGAGTTCATGATGAAAGACCAGCCGCAGTGGCAGACGCCGATGCGCGGGGGCATTCGCTGGCTCGATAACGTGAGTACGAAACGGTTCGGGAAGAAATTTGCCGACTGTCTGCGGGCCCAGCAACTCGAAATCGTCGACGAAATCGCCTATCCGGCCAAAGCCAAGCCGGACATGACGCAGGGTGTTTCGTTCTTCAACATGATGCGCGGTTTTGTCGCCACCGGTTTCTTTACCAGCCCGATGGGCATCAAAGACCTGGGCTATGTCGGGAACACCCCCAACCAATGGGAAGGCGTCCCCGCCGATGTGCTGAAACAGTACAATCTAAGCTACGAAGACTAAATTTTGAATTAAGAGTTAAGAATTAAGAGTTGGCTCCGCCGGTTTTCTACAATCAGGCGGAGCCAACTCTTAATTCTTAACCGCACGGGCGGCCCCGTCTTCACTCATAACTCCTATGATGACTTCTCGACGTATTTTCCTACAGCAGACGGGACTGATTGCTTCGTCGCTGGCTTTTTCGCCTTTGACGATTGCACAGTCGCCGAAGAAGGATCGATTGGGTGTTGCACTTGTCGGTTTAGGCTATTACAGTACGGATTTGCTGGCTCCGGCTTTGCAACTGACCAAAAATTGCTATTTGGCCGGCATTGTAACCGGAACGCCGTCGAAAGCCGAACAGTGGGTGAAGAAGTACAACATTCCCGAAAAGAATGTGTACAACTACCAGAACTTCGACACGATTGCCAACAACCCCGACATCGACGTGGTATACGTGGTGTTGCCCCCGTCGATGCACAAGGAATATGTCATCCGGGCGGCCAAAGCCGGGAAGCACGTCTGGGTGGAAAAACCGATGGCGATTACCGAAAAAGAATGCCTGGACATGATCAATGCCTGCAAGCAGAACAAGCGGTTGCTGGCGGTGGGGTATCGGTTACAACACGAACCCAACACCCAGGAATACGTCAAGTTGCTACGCGAAGGAAAGTTGGGCAAAATCAAGATGGTAAGTTGTTCGGCAGGTTACAACGACAACCGGACGACGCACTGGAAGCAGAAGAAGGAAATGGGCGGGGGTGTCATGTACGACATGGGCGTGTACGTGCTACAAGGCGCACGGCTGGCTACCGGCGAAGAACCCATTTCGGTAACGGCCCAGCAATACACGACTCGACCGGAGATTTACAAAAACGGCCTGGACGAGACGACGATGGCCCAATTGGTATTTCCCAGCGGGGCGCGGGCGGCCGTGCAGACCAGCTTCGGCATCAACATGAACTTTCTGCACGTAGCGGGCGAAAAGGGTATCCTCCGGATTGAACCGTATTCGGCTTACAACGGCCAGCGTGGGGAGGCTCCGGGTGGCATAAAGATTGAGCATAAGTACGATGTTCCCCGGCAGCAGGCCATGCAGATGGACGATGATGCGGATGCGATCATGAACAACAAACCGTTGATTGCCCCGGGCGAAGAAGGTATGCGGGACATCCGAATTGTTGAAGCCATCTACAAAGCAGCCAAAACCGGCCAATCCGTGAAGCTAACGTAACATGCAAACATACAAGAAAGACGCCGGGTGGATCGCAAAATACGGGATTCCACTCGGCGTCTTTCTATTGTTTGTCATTTCAACCTGCCGGGCGCAGTCGGATCAATGCATCCCCACCGCCGGACAGTTTTCCGGTTCTCTCCAGATATCACCCGGTATTGGGTGCCTTCCGCTGACCATTAAAGCAAGCAGCAGTTTACGGGGTGTGAAAAATGTCCGTTACGTGTTTGAATACCAGGGTGGAGCCGTCAAAGAAACTGACCTGAAACGCGATTCAGTATATACGTATCGAAAAGCCGGGTTGTACCGGGTTCTGCAATATTCGGAACAGGAGGGCCGACAGCTTCGCGCCTGTGCGATTGTGCAGGTGTATGATACACTGCCACCGGAAGTGTCGACCACAAGCTGCCTGAACCACTTGTCATTGACAATTCCGAAAGCGGCTGACTACCAGTATGATTGGTACGAGGTTAAGTGGGGCGACGGAACCTCTGAGCGGCTCGATGGTGCAAAACCGTTCGGTGCTCATGCGTATCCGGACGATTCTCCCCGGGAAATAACCGTGCAGGGCGTTCATTTGTACGGAATGTGCGGGGGGACTACGCGGCTACGGTTTCGACCGGTTCGCTCATCGACATCTCCCGTCATAGAGGGCGTGAAAGCCATCGGAGCGCGGACCCTGGAAGTCACGTTTACGAATCCGGGAGCCAACGCAATCTGGCTTGAGCAACGCGTTCCGGGCGGAATCTACCAGCGAAGCCGCCGTTTTGATGAAACGCAACGGGCTATTTTCCAGCTTGAAGCCGATACCACCCAGTCGGTTTGCTTCCGGATTACGCTGGCAGATACGTGTCTGCAGGCTCCGCCTTCTGCTGAAGTCTGTTACGAACCGCCCAAACCACCCGACCCGGTGCCCGTCGTAGACTCGACGGTTTTCCTGCCCGATGCGTTCAGCCCGAATGCGGACGGGATCAACGACCGGTTTGTACCGAAAGGACTGGTGGGTCGACCGGTGCGGCTGACGGTTTTCAACCGCTGGGGCGAGGTGGTTTTTCAGTCGGACGACGCCCGGGACGGTTGGGATGGGCACCAGCAGAACCAACCCTTGCCTCCCGGACCTTACTCGTACCGGATGATCACCGAAAAAGCGTCCGGCGAACGGCTGGAAAAGCGCGGACTGGTGCTGCTCATGAAGTAATGGAAAACTAGTCTGATTTTTAAATTTCGACCGAAACTACACTCCGGTTTTCAAGCCCCAGTCCGTCGGTAAGCCGTCGAGACTGATCAGGTTTTTTTCTTCCAGATACTCTTGAAGGCCTTCTTTCCCTTTTTTATCGGCCCAGTCGAAGTGGATGTCGCGTTCACCGGTGTACTGAAACAACGGAACGCCAAAACCGCAGGAGGTTTGTACCAGCGAAATGTCGGCCAAAATGAGCTGGCGGGTGCTGGGGTAAATGGTAAAGTGGGGAGCGTAGGTGGCCCAGTCCTCCGAGTCGGGCAAAACCGTCCGGCCTTTTCCATACAGGCGCAGAATTAATGGAGCACCTTCGAAAGAACAGAACATAAGCGTAATGCGGCCGTTTTCGAGCGTGTGGGCGGAGGTTTCGTTGCCGCTACTGATTAGATCCATGTAGCCGACCTGATTGTTGGATAAAACCCGGAAGCAGTCGAGGCCCTTCGGGGACAGGTTCACGTGGCCATCCGCACACAAGGGTGCGGTACTGACAAAAAAGATGTGCTGTTTTTCAATAAATGCCCGGTGAGCGGGTTTGATGGAATCGTGGAATTTTCCCATAGGTGTTACGGAGAGAGGAAGACCGTTGCCGGGAGAACGGTCTTACACCGCAAACAGTTCGTTCACCGTCAGGCTTAAATCGGGCACAACGGGAGCCGCGTTGAAAACGTCCTCCTCGGTGCAGATGGACACGGTTTTGGGAGACGTATACACCGACACCGTCCGAACCGCCGGAATGATGCGCCACACCACCTGCACCCCGGCCTGAAAATACTCGATGAGCTTTTTTTCAACCTTCACAATGTCGTCGTATTCAGAAATGATTTCAATTACAAAAGCCGGAATAACATCCTGACCAGCCGCCGATTCGCGGATTTGCTCTGCGGTATAAAATGACAAATCCGGCCGACGCAGTTGCATTTCGGTGACCCAAAAGTTGATTTCAGGAACCAGTTCCGCCAGTTTCTGGTAAGCTGATGTGGTCGAAAAACGCCGGGTGATGCGTTGAATTAAATACAATTCTTCTTGTTTCATGGTGTAGGTGGGTTCCAGAATGCCGTTGCTCCACTCGTAGGCAAAACCGTCGTCGGGCGTCCAGTTCAGGAAGTCAGCTTTGCTCATCGACTGGCCAGCGTGAGCGGGCGTAATTCGTTTGGTTTCGTTCGGCACGTCGATCGTTTCCATACTCGTTCGGAATTGGTTGGTACGTGAAGATACTAAAAAACAGCGCTGCACACGGGTATTTATTGACTGGCCTGTTCGAGTTGCCGCAGGTTGTTTTGCGCTTCGGTGTAATCCGGTTTCAGGGCCACGGCCCGTCGGATGTCGGCCAGGGCTCCGGCGCGGTCGCCCAGGTAATAGCGGCTGACACCCCGGTTATGCCAAGCAGTTGCATCGTCCGGTTTGTACTGTAAAAACCGGTTGTAATCGGACACCGATTCCCGATACTGCTTCAACTGGAGGTACGTAAAACCGCGTGCGGTCAAGACCACCGTGTCTTTTTCGGGCACCAGCGCCAGGGCTTTGTTGAAATCCCGGAGCGCTTCCGAAAACCGGTTGACTTTGTTGTAGGTTAGCCCCCGGTTGTAATACACGTCGCTCTTGGTCGAATCCATGCGCAGGGCCTGGTCATACATTTCCAGCGCTTTCGGGAAATCGTTTTTTAATCCGTACACATTGCCCAGTCCTTCGTAACAATGATACCGTGCGCTTCCGTTGGCGACGGCGGCCTGAAACTGCTGCATGGCTTCGTCGATGCGATTTTGTTTGCCATAATAATCCCCGAGCCCCTCGCGCATCTGATCATTGTCGGGGTAGTAACGCAATGCGTTCGTCCAGAGCGTTTCGGTATTTTTCCAGACCTGAACCTGCTGCGTTGTCAGGTAAAAGAATAGAACGGCAAAGGCGGCCAGCGTAGAGGTGGCGAATTGCTGTCCGGAACCGGAATGTTCGGTGTACAGAAATAGCCCATAAACGAGCAGGAATAACAGGCCGAAGTACGAAAGGTAACTATAACGATCGGCCATGATGGCGGCTCCGACGGTCATAAATTGCAGCACCAGCACAATCGTAATCAGAAAGAAGCCAAGGCCAAAGGCCACCAAACGACTACTCTTCTTTTGGGCCGTAAAAAAATGCCAGAGGGCAAAACCGCTTACCAGCAGAAACACCACCGGCCCCAGCCAGTGCTGGGGTTCGATGTTCCGGACGTTTTCGGGATACGGATAAAAGGCCGATAACCGGAACGGTGCCACCAGTTTGATAAGGTACATCATAAACCCATAGCTGCCATAGACCAGCCAGCGGGCCGCAAACGGTTCCTGACCGACGGCATCTTTCTTCTCGGCAATTCGTAGCAGCCAGCCGTGGAAATCACCCCCGGCCTGCACGTTGGTCGCCACAAGTCCGACGAAAACCGCGACTCCAAAGAACGGCAGTTTTTCGAGCCAGACCGACGGTTTTCGCCAGCCTTGGACACCCGGTTTTTCGCTCTCCCAATAGTCAAGCAAGAGCAGAACCAGCGGCAACACGACGGCCATGGCCTTGCTCAGGCATGCTAATACAAACAATAAAAACGTCGACAAAAGCCAGCTCCTGGTGCCGGTTTTTCGGTATCGGAGGTAAGTCAGGCAGGCGCTCAGAAAAAACAGCGTATACAGTACATCCTTTCGTTCGGAAACCCAGATCACTGACTCGACGTGCATCGGATGCAGCCCCCACAGTGCAGCGACGAAAAGACCAACCCATTGATTTTGACGGCTCAATTGGTAGGCCAACCCAAAAACCAGCACCGTGTTGAGTAAGTGAATCAGCGTGTTGGTCACAATGAACGAAGTGGCTCCGGGGCCAAACCAGGCCGAATTGCCCGCCAGCGAAACCATCGTCAGTGGATGATAATTAAGGGCTACAACAGACTGGAGCAGGGTCCGGATGTGCTCACCGGTGGGTTGAAGGACATACGGATTGCCGAAAACATATTCCGAATCGTCCCAATCGACAAATCCGTTTCGGAAGCCAAACGAAAAAGCGATCAGCACGGCCAACAGCACCAAGGGTAGCCACAGGGTAATGCGCAGGTGCGAAAAACCGGGTTTGGGAGATTGCGCAGCCGCTTCAGCCTTTGCCTGGAGGGACGTAGGTCGGGCTGGGTGGGGAGCAACAGTCGGGCGAATTGACGACCGGGGATCCGTTTTTTTTTGTTTGGCCATACGAAAATCTGGTTACGGGAAAAATCCCGCAAAAGATGTACCATACGGCCTGCTAGTGGCTGGATTCGGGGGAAAGATCATTTCCAGCGAAACTCATTTCATGATGCCGGATGACTTCATTGCACGATTGGCAGGCGGTTTCGGCTCGCTGGTGAAACCAACGGCAACGGTTTCGGATCGGACAGTCGGGCAGGGCCGAGCTCGATACCCGGTTTTCGAGCAGCCGCTCCACCAGGGTGCAGGCTTGCCGGGATTTGCTCCATTGGTGACAACCTGTACGGACGCATTTTCCGGCAAACCGGAATCGTTCTTCCGCCGGGCGACCTTCCCGGGCGGCTTCCACAAATGTGTGATCGATAGGGATGGGCTGACGCAGGAATGAAACACGGCCTTCGGCGTTGAGAATGCCAAACAACTGCGCCCCGGGCTTGGCGATGTAGCTCGGGCAAAGAAGAAAACCTTCTTTGCCCGGTTGCTGGTTTTCCACGGTATCCATTACTGAAAAAGACCCTGCTGGACCAGTTTCAGACGAACACCGTTGATCAGGTCGCCGGGACGGAGACCGATTTTCTCGAACTTAAACCGTTTGGCAATAGCTAAATCGCCTTTGGTGTCGATGCGGGCCAGTTCGCGCATGACCACTTCCTGAATGCCCGACGAAATCCGTTCGTGCTGCTCTTTCGTCAACTCAATTCCTTCCAGGGCGGCTACAAAATGAGCGGCCCGGTTGTCTGGTTTTTGCTCCATGATCTGATGTGGTAGTGAGGGTAAGTAACTGATTCAAAGATAAATACTGGCTTTGGTTGCTTTTAGCGCAGGACTACGCATTTTCAGGAGCGGGTAGATTTACGAGGGTACGCGTATTTTTTCGGCCGTACTTTCAGCAACAAAAAAGCCCCGCTGGGCGAGGCTTTTCTGATGGAAAGGCTGCGGAACTCAGCCGTTGCCGCCTTCTTTCCCTTTTCCCTGTTGATTCGTGAGTTTGGGGCGTTTTACGCCGTAGGAACCGCGCCAGATTTTACCGCGCTTGGTTTTGACATCTCCTTTTCCCATGTTCAGAAAGTTAAGTGTAAGACCAACTGACAATCCCTGCTTACTGGGTAAGCGTCCATTTTAAATCCTAGTTACTCATTTCATCGGACTATTCCAAGTTCCTTCTTTCATGTGGGCCATCCTGTCCCTCGGGTTTCCAAACATCTCGGTGTCATTCTGGTTACTGTAACGTGATTAACCGTTAACAAACAAAGGTATGGCAAGTCTGAACACAGCAGCGTTGGAAAATTCCGGAATTGAAAAGCTTGAACCCGCCGTGAGCGGATCAAGCGTGATTAACGTCGGCGAAGACGAACGGGTCTGGTCGACGGTCGGCGGAGGCATGTTACTGACCTACGGTTTGAAACGAGGCTCGATCGGCGGGCTCCTGCTAGCAGCCGCCGGGGGCTACCTGGTTTACCGGGGCATGTCGGGGCACTGTCCGATGAGCGAAGCCATTGGCCGCAACACGGCCGACCGGCCAGCCGCGACCCTGCAACCGATTGAAATTACGACCCGCCTGACCATTTATAAACCCCGGGAAGAGGTTTTCCAATTCTGGCGGCAACTCGAAAACCTGCCCCGGTTTATGTCGCACCTGAAAGAAGTGCGGCAACTCGACTCGACGCACTCGCATTGGGTGGCCCAGGTGGGCGACGGAAAAGTGGCCGAAACGCTCGGTTCGGTGGAATGGGATGCCCAGATTATCCACGAGGTGCCGAACGAGCGGCTGGTCTGGAAATCCGTGGAAGGCGCTACGGTCGACAACGCCGGGGAAGTCCGCTTTGCGGATTCGGCCGACGGTTTTGGCACCGAGCTTCAGGCGACCATCCGGTATCGTCCGCCCGTCGGACACCTGGGCAGCGCCATCATGAAGCTGTTCAATCCGGCTTTCTCGCAACTGATTGAGAAAGATTTACGCCGGTTTAAAGAAGTCATCGAATCGGATGAAAAAGCCGCTGTTCCGGCAGCGCAAGCCCTTTCCGGCACGGCGCAGCTTTGAAAGGCCGGAGAATTGGTACTGAAAAATCTCCGTTGTTGTGTGCAACAACGGAGATTTTTTGTTGCTGCCGATAGGGGGAAAGGCATGGCTGGCTGTCATTAGGGCGAACAGTAAACAACGAACTAATGGATTTGCAGCACCTGGAACGGGAATTGATCCCCCTGACCACCTATGCCGCCCCGGTTATTGTGGGCTCCGTTCTCCTCGAATTCTGGCTGACCCGGCACGACGAAGACCACCGCTACGAAAGCCGGGACTTCTGGTCATCAGTAGGAATTGGCATTGGCAGCTTACTCATCAATGCGCTCCTGAAAACCAGCGTTTTTGGTTTCGCGCTGTTTTGCTACCAGATCACGCCCTGGCGGTTTGAAATCCACTGGTGGAGCTGGCTGCTGGCCTACGCGCTGATCGACCTCTGCAATTATTTTGCGCATTTTATCGCGCACAAACAGCGGGTCTGGTGGGCCACGCACGTCACGCACCATTCGTCGGAGCACCTGAACTTTTCGACGGCCTTTCGCAATTCGTGGACGCAGCACCTGAAGCTGATTTTCTTCATTCCGGCCTGGATGTCGGGGATCGATCTGGTGGTTTTGCTGACCTGTTACCAAATTAACCTGCTCTACCAATTCTGGATTCATACCGAAATGATCGGCAAATTGCCCCGTTGGTTTGAGTTTTTTTTCGTCACGCCCTCGCACCACCGCGTTCACCACGGCAGCAACGACCGGTACATCGACAAAAATTTCGGCTCCTCGCTGATCATCTGGGACCGATTGTTCGGAACGTTTCAGGAGGAAGACGAAAAACCGGTTTATGGCCTGACCAAACCCGTGGAATCGTTCAACCCGGTTTACCTGAACTTCCACGTCTGGGCCGACATCTGGCGGGATCTGCGGCAGGTGCGGTCGCTCAGGGCCGCCTGGGGAGTCCTGTTTGGCCCACCCTGAGCAACCGTCCGACTCAATTCCACACTCATATTCTGCAACGTTTTATCGGCTGCCATCATCTTCGCTGTGGAGCGGCAATCCGGACAATTAGTTATCCTTTTGGTATGAAAAAATATGTGTTGATTACGGGAGCCAGTTCCGGGTTAGGAAAGGCAATAGCCCTGGAGCTTGCCCGGCAGGGACAAAATCTGATTCTGGTTTCGCTTCCGAATGAAAATCTCCCCGAACTGGCCCAACACATCCGGATGCGGTTTAACGTTCGGGTGGCCGCTTATGAAACCGATCTCTGTCAACGGTCGAATATTGAAGAACTTGTAGCCTGGCTGACGGTTTCCCGTTTCGACATTTTTTACCTCATCAACAATGCCGGGATCGGCGGTTCGCAGGCTTTTGAACGGGCGGATACCGAACGGATTGAAAAAATCCTGCAATTAAATATCATCGGTACGTCATTATTAACCCGGTTGGTGTTGCCATTTCTGCTTAAATTTCCGCAATCTTACATTCTGAACGTGTCAAGCATGGCGGCTTTTTCACCGATTCCGTATAAAACCGTTTATCCGGCTTCGAAGGCTTTTATTTATTCGTTCTCGTTGGGTTTGCGGGCCGAATTGAGTGAAAAAGGCGTTCAGGTGAGTGTGTTACATCCCGGCCCGATGCCGCACACGCCTGAGAATCAGGCCCGGCTGAGCAAACACGGCCGGTTGGGACGAATGGCCACGGTACCGCTGGAACTGATTGCACAAATCGCTCTCCGGCAGGTGGAAGAAGGGCAGTCGGTCATCATTCCGGGCTGGACCAACAAGTTTGGCTACTGGATGACCCGCTGGATTCCGTGGTCGTGGCGACAACCGCTGGTGGTTTCGATGCTTCGGAAAGAAATTGCAACGGCGGTATGAGAGTGTTATTAACCGGCGTGACCGGACTGCTCGGGATTCATATTGCTGGTGAACTGATTCGGCAAGGCTACGAAGTAAAAGCGTTGTACCGCTCACTTCCCCAGCGTATCGACAGGCTGCCGTGGTTCAAAAAGGTCGATTGGGTAAAAGCCGCCATTACCGACCCGGTTTCGGTGGAAGGGACAATGAGTGATTGCCAGGCCGTCATTCACGCAGCCGCCCGGACCGACCCGTACCCAACGCATCTGTCGGCGTATTACGAAGCTAACATTGCCAGCACAGAATACATCCTGTCAGCCGTCCGAAAATGGAACATTGAACGATTGGTGTATGTCAGCACGGCATCGGTTTTTCGGCCGGGTACGCTCGAACAACCCGCTACGGAGGAAAGCCCGTACGCCTTTAATCTGATGGATTCCGGCTACATTGCCAGCAAGTACGAAGCCCAACAGCGTATAAGCGAGGCCGTTCAGGAGGGCGTCAACGCCGTGGTGGTCAATCCCACCTTTATGCTGGGCCCCTATGATTTTAAACCCAGTTCGGGGGCCGTCATTCGGTATGCCATGCAAAACCGGGTGATTTTCTATCCGGGATCGGGAGGGAAGAGCTTTATCGATGTCCGCGATGCCGCCCGGGCCACGGTCAATGCGCTTACCTTGGGAAAACCGGGTGAAAGTTACCTGCTGGCGAACGAAAACCTGCCATATGACCAGTTTTTTCCGATGCTGGCCCGCTTAACCGGTAAGTCACCCATCGAGCTTCCCATTCCGGCGTCATTAATTCGGCTGGCCGGGGGAATTTGCTCCGTTGGGGAGTGGCTTTTTCGACAGTCGCTTCCGTTAAACCGCATCAATGCCACCTTGTTGACGCAGGACAATTACTATTCCGGCGTGAAAGCCCGAACGGAGCTAAAGATGCCGGTTTCGCCGGTGCAACAGGCCATCGTAGACGCAATGGGGTGGTTTAAAGAGGGGTTTGAATCTTATCCCGGTAGTATTTAGCTGTACTAATTGATCAGGTTTTACCCAGCATAACCCCACCCCAACCCCTCCCTATGGGGGAGGGGTTGGGGTAAAACCCGATTGCTCAATTCATTTAGCTGCCAGGTGGTTTTATCAATCTTTGCGGCAAGGAAGCCATTCGACGATTCGAGCTCGCCGGTTATGCCGGTTTCTGGAATAAGCTGCATTCATCTCAAATTGAGGGGAGGAAACAAAAAGTTACATTTTTCAGTGTCGGTAGTTTTTCAAACTTTCGTACTTTGCGGAGAAAGTACAAGTACAAAAACTAAACCCCGGCCCCGGGCCGAAACCTTCACGTAAATGGATCTTTTTAATATCAACCGCCGTCGGTTTCTGCAAGGCGCGACGGCGTCGCTGGCCCTTTCGACATTTGGCGCTTATGGCATGGACGTCATGCACCAGGGAAAAACCTGGCGGGTGGGCCTGATCGGAACGGGCTGGTATGGCAAAAGCGATTTGTTCCGGCTTATTCAGGTAGCTCCGGTAGAAGTCGTGGCCCTTTGTGATGTTGACAAAAATATGCTCAATGCGGCTGGAAAACTGGTTAGCCAGCGTCAGAAATCCGGCAAAACGCCCAAGCTCTACGGTGATTACCGTAAAATGCTGTCTGAAAATGAGATGGATATTGTGCTGATCGGTACGCCCGATCACTGGCACGCGCTGCAAACCATCGATGCGGTCAAAGCCGGCGCCCACGTTTACGTGCAGAAACCGATTAGCGTCGATGTGATGGAAGGCGAAGCGATGGTAGCGGCCGCCCGGAAGTACAAGAAAGTGGTGCAGGTCGGCACGCAGCGCAAAAGCACTCCGCACCTGATCGACGCCAAAAAGAACATTGTCGATGCCGGTTTGCTGGGCAACATCAAGCACGTCGAAATGTGCTGCTATTTCCACATGCGGGCCAACGGCAATCCGGCGGTGCAGGCGGTTCCGGATTTCCTGGATTACAACCTGTGGACCGGCCCGGCTCCCTTGCGGCCCTACGATGGCTTGCCGCACATCCGTTGGTGGCGGACATTTAAAGAATACGGCAACGGCATCATGGGGGATATGTGTATCCACATGTTTGATACGGTACGCTGGATGCTGCAACTCGGCTGGCCGAAGCGCATCAGCTCGCAGGGCGGTATTTATGTTCAGAAAGACGGCAAATCCAATATTTCCGATACGCAGTCGGCGGTTTTTGAATACCCTGAACTGAATTGTGTGTGGCAGCACCGGACCTGGGGCACACCCAATAATCCTGATTATCCGTGGTCGTTTACACTCTATGGCGACAAAGGAACCCTGTGGGCTAGTACCATGCAGTGTGATTTCATTCCGATGGATAAAGAAGGGAAGAAGATCCATAAAGACGTCGTATACGAGAAAGAGAAGTACCCTGAAGACCTCACCGAAGAGCGGATCGAACTGAACGCTGCTCCGGCGACTCGCCTGCATATGCTTGATTTTCTGGCCGCTATCGAAAAAAACGGTCGTCCGGTGGCCGACATTGAGGAGGGGCATATTTCAACGGCAAGCTGTCTGATGGCCAACATTTCGATGGAATTGGGTCGGCCGGTGGTCTACGATCCGCAGAAACGTGAAATCGTGGGCGACCGTGAAGCGACCGCCATGCTGGCCCGGAAATACCGCAGTCCCTGGGTGCATCCTGATCCGAAAAAAGTGTAAATGGACCGCCGTACATTTGTACGTGCCGGGGCGGTTTCGTTCTGCGCACTGCCTGCGCTCACGGTCGTGAGCGCAGCGCGGTCTTTTGTGTCCGCGCCGGATGCTAAACCCGCCTGGCTGCTCGACATGATCCGGGCAAATGATCAGCAGATCGGGCAGATTCGGGCTTATCGGGTTGTTGAGGCCGGAAATGAAGCGTTTGGGGGCATCCGTGATAGCGACGATATTCCGAACGCACAGTCGACGGCGGATTTTGTCCGCCGGTGTTCATGCGCGATTTCGTGTCCGGAATCAGCCTTCTACCGTTCAAAGGAACTGCTCGGCGAAACCGCCCAGGCCGTACAGTATTTGCTGAAAATCCAGCATTCCGACGGAACCATCGATCTGCCTTCGACCAATTTCCATTCAACGCCCGATACCGGTTTCATCGTCAAACGCCTGACCACCGGGTATGGCCTGTTGAGCCGCTCCGGGACGCCGGGTCAGGAGACGGTTTTGCCCAATCTCAAACTATTTCTGCAACGGGCCGGAAATGCGCTGTCCGTTGGCGGTATTCACACCCCCAACCACCGCTGGGTGGTGTCGGCGGCTTTGACGAAACTGAACGGACTGTGGCCCGACGCCCGGTACGTAAACCGCATCGAGCAGTGGCTGGGCGAGCACATCGACATGGATGCCGACGGGCAGTACAACGAGCGAAGTATGCTAATTTATTCACCCCTGACCAACCGCCTGCTGATTACGATTGCGAAAGGAATGAACAAACCGGAGTTGCTGGACTACGTCCGGCGCAACCTGACCATGTCGCTGTATTACATTCACCCGAACGGCGAGGTGGTCTCGGAAGCGTCGGGGCGGCAGGACAAGGCACTGGTCGGTACGCTGGAAGGGTATTACTATCCAGCCCGGTACCTGGCCCTGCGCGATCAGAACGGGCAATTGGCCGAGCTGTGTCGCCAGATCGAGAAAACCGTACTGTCGAAAGGGGTTTACTTTCTGGATTATTTTCTGGACGACCCGTCGCTCTGGAAGGAACTACCCGCCAGCAAACCGCTGCCGACGAGCTACGTCAAAGCGTTTCCGCATTCCGGCCTGGTCCGGGTTCGGCGCGGGAATTGGGACAGTACGATTCTGAAAACCAACCCAGTCTGGCTGACCTTCTCGAAAGGCAATGCGGTTTTGCAGGGCGTTCGGCTGGCGGCTTCGTTTTTTGGGAAAGGGCAGTTTCAGACGCAGCAAATTGAGCAACAGGGGAACGCGTGGGTGCTTGTCCAGACGCTGGAAGGGCCTTATTACCAGCCGGTTGCCAAAGAGCGAATCGACCCGGAGGGCGATTGGGAGAAAATGCCCCATGCCAGTCGGTCCCAGTCCGAAGTGCAACGGTACGAAGCGAAAATTACGCTTCGGGAGACGGATACCGGGATGGAAGCCGACATTCGGATTACCGGCACCGACCATGTTCCGGTTTCGCTGGAACTGATTTTCCGGCCGGGCGGTACGCTGGCTGGCGTTACCAAACACCCGACCCGACCGAATGCGTTTCTGCTCAATGAATCTTCGGGGTCTTACACGATGGGAAAAGACACCATCACATTCGGCCCTGGAAAAGCGCTGCACAAAACCGTCGTCCTGCGTGGAGCGTTGCCGCCGATGGAAGCCCCGACGGTGTACCTGACTGGTTTTACGCCCTTTCAGCACACGCTGCGGTTGTCATAATTCTTCGAGCAGCAGGTCTTTGTAATAGACCAGTGCTTTGCCACCGCCGTGGATTTGCAGGCCAATCAGGCCGGTTTGAGGAATGGTTGCATCGGGTTCCGTATAGTCGACCGTTAGCTGATTATTGAGGAAAAGCCGAATGCGCCGGTTTTCGGCCCGGATTTCATAGTCGTTCCAATCGCCGGGTTTGAGTGTTTTTGTAATCAAAACGGAATCCGGTTTGATGAGTGTTTTGTTCCGGCGGGATTCATCGTACAGGCTGGCCCAATACCCTTTGCCCAGATCGGCCTGGTAGCCGATCATTTCGTGGGCCGGATTCGTCAGGCGCTGGCTGCGGAACTGCACGCCGGCGTTGATAAAACCGTCGGTACCAAGCAATTTAAACTTCAGACGCAGCCGGAAGTTGCCGTAGGGGCGGGTGGTGCAGAGAAAGTCATTTTTCGGCACGGTTTCGGTTAATGAACCGCCGACCAGCGCCCCATCCTGAACTCGCCAGGTTTTGACGGTATCGCCTTCCCAGCCCCGAAATGTTTTGCCATCAAAAAGACGGGTGGTTTTTAGCGGAGATCGGCTCGCAAAGGCCGCCAGCAATGCCCCAGCCAGCAGGAGGCAGTAAGGAGTAAATCGCATACTAGCAGGAAAATAAGGGTTCGGATGGCCTGGTTAGGAAAATAATAAACCGGGACCACATAGGGTCAAAGATAGCTAAAATAGGATTTATTGTGCTATCTTGTGAGTCTTGTTACCTTGCTGGCTCGTTTTCATTTGCCCAGCAGGCTGCTTTTCATGGAATCTGCTTTATCGCTTTCACTTTTTTCAGATCGTCCCACGGAGGGTGAAATGATTACCTACATCCGGGTGCACGATTGGTCTGCCAGCCGGGTTGGTCCCCGGGAGGCCTGGCCGACGGTCCTGCATTCGACACTAGCGGTCATGCTGCCGTCGCGGTTTCCCATGATTTTGTATTGGGGTCCTGATCGGATTTGTTTCTACAACGACGCTTTTGCTGCTTTTCTGAAGCTTTTGGGAAAGCATCCGGCGGCTCTGGGTGAACGGGCCGAAGCTGTTTGGGGGGAAAGCTGGTCGCTCATTTTGCCCCAAATCGAACACGTTGAACGAGGAGAGGGAGCTACCTGGCTCGAAGATCAGTGCATTCCGGTTTTACAGAGCGGTCAGTTACGGGATACCTTCTGGACTTCCAGTTACAGCCCGGTTTCAGATGAATCGGGAAAACCGGCCGGGGTCCTGGTCACCTGTCTGGAAACCACCGCGCAGGTAGTAACCCGGAAAACAATGAAGGATACCGATGAACGCCTGGAGTTTGCGCTCGAATCTGCCCGGCTGGGAACCTGGGACTTTCATCCAGTCACGCAAATTGTGACGTGGGATAACCGCACCCGCGAATTGTTTGGCTTTCCGAAAGACGAAATTATTCCCTTTGAGCATGTCCTCAACTTCATTGCCCCGGAGGATCATCCGTTGGTGAAGACCGCCATTGACCGGGCGCTGGATCCGGCGATTGGCGAACGGCTGAATATTCAGTTTCGGACCCTCGGAGCCGAAGACGGCAAAGTTCGCTGGGTGCATTCGATCGGACAAGCGCATTTTAAAGACGGGACTCCTTACCGGTTTAGCGGGATTGTGCTGGACCTGACCGACCGGATTACGGCTGAGCAGGACTTGCAGGCCAGCGAACGGCGGATGTTGAACATGGTGCTGGAAGCGCCGGTGGCTACGGCCATTTATATCGGTGAGGAGATGGTCATTCAACTGGCCAACGAAACGATGCTGAACCTATGGGGGAAAGACGCTTCGGCGATCGGAAAGACGGTTGATCAGGCGCTGCCGGAGTTGGACGGCCAGCCGTTTATGGCTCTTTTACAAAACGTCTACCGAACCGGGGTGGCCTACCGAGCCTCCGAGGACCGGTGCGATTTGGTGGTGGATGGACAACTCCAGACGTTTTATTTCAATTTTACGTACAAACCATTGACCGACAGCAACGGGCAGGTGTACGGAATCATGAACATGGCCGTTGATGTGACGGAGCAGGTGATGATTCGGAAGAAAATCGAATTGAGCGAAACACGCCAGAAACTGGCTATCGAAGCTGCCGGTTTGGGAACCTTCGACTGGGACATGATCAAACCGGAGTTTACGTTTTCGCAGCGCCTGGCACAAATGTTTGGTTATACGGAGACGGTCAACCTGGAGCATATCAGTTTTAGTGGCCTGATTCATCCGGATGACCGGCAGATTCGGCTTGATGCGCACGCAGAAGCCATCCGAACCGGGCGGCTGTTTTACGAAGCCCGTTTTGTCTGGTTGGATCAGTCGGTACACTGGATTCGGCTGAATGGAAAAGTGCTGTATACGGAGGAGGGTAAACCAAGCCGGATGTACGGAACGACGATGGACATTACCGATCAAAAAAATCTGGCCGACTGGCTGGAAAAGCAAGTCGAAGAACGGACGCTGACCTTGCAGCAACGAAATGAAGAACTGAAGCGGAGTGAGGAACGCTACCACAAAATGGTCGATGAAGTACAGGATTACGCCATTTTATTGCTGAACCGGGAAGGAATCATTCAAAACTGGAACCAGGGCGCCGAGCGAATCAAAGGGTATTCTGAAGCAGAAATTGTGGGCAAAAGTATCCGGGTGTTTTACCGGCCGGAGGATCGCGAAAAAGGACTGCCCGAGCGGCTCATCGACGAAGCCCTGCGGGAGGGCCGGGCAACCCATGAAGGCTGGCGACTTCGGAAAAACGGCAGCGAATTTTGGGGAAATACCGTCATCACGGCCCTGCATGACGAGCAGGGTAGTATCATCGGCTTCTCTAAAGTTACCCGGGATCTGACCGAGAAAAAACTGGCAGAGGATCAATTGTGGCAATATTCGCGCGATCTGGAATTGCAAAACAAGGAATTGGAGCAGTTTGCGTATATCGCATCCCATGATTTGCAGGAACCGCTGCGGAAAATTCAGACGTTTTCCGGTTTACTGCGGGAAAGTTTGGATCAACCGGAACTCGTGGATCGGTACCTGGGAAAAATCGATTCGTCGGCCCAGCGTATGTCTACCCTGATTCGGGAAGTGTTGAATTATTCCCGGCTGACCATGCAGGAAGAGCGGTTTGTTCCGGTCGACCTGAATGCGATTTTGCAGGCGGTTCTGGTGGATCTGGAATTACTGGTGGAGCAGAAAGGGGCGGAGATTCAGGCGGAAACGCTGCCAACGATTGATGGAGTTCCGCTTCAGTTGGGCCAGCTTTTTTACAATCTGATCAGCAACTCGCTGAAATTTACGGAAAAAAGACCCATGATCCGGATTTCTGCCCGCATCCTCACACCCGGAGACTTGGCCGGATTTGCCGGGTTAAAACCGACGCAGACCTACGTAGAGCTTCGGTTTGAAGACAACGGAATTGGCTTTGAACCCCATTTCGCCCAGCAGATTTTTGTAATTTTTCAGCGGCTGAATACGAGCAAAAGGTATGGTGGTACGGGTATTGGGCTGGCTCTTTGTAAAAAAATTGTCGATAATCACCAAGGGCAGATTCTTGCCCAAAGTGAACCCGGACAGGGTGCCGTGTTCCTGGTACAATTGCCATGTAGCCGCCAGGCCGGATCGGAAAGCAATCGACACCTTCAGTGAGGACATTGATTTTCGTTCATTTCCTGGGTAGAAGGAGTCGCAGACGAAATACCTCCGGGCGGAATGTCGCCTTGGGCTACCCAAACGATGGCGTTTAATACCAGTTTGCGCAGGTTGTCGTCGGCCCAAACCCGGTGAAAATGACCGCCCGTAATGCCAAAGCCCCGGCCACCGTCGGGCCGATCCCGACACCAGGCCATGTGTTGCGGTTGACCTTTTTCTGCGCGTACGGCCGGATTGTTTTCATGAGGGCCGTCTTTTCGATCCAGCGTCGAAGCGGGGGGCACAGTGGTGAGCAGGGGCGTTACTCCCTCCAGATGCGGCCGAAACCGCATGTGGTAATACCACTCATCGTGGAGTGTAAATGGCTTGACACCCTGCGTGATGGGATGTTGTGGCAGGGCTTTATACTCGGCCGTCCAGACCGGGTTAACGGACCAGTATGTTTCAAAATACCCGCCGATCCAATCCAGAAAATAGTTGCCAGCCTGGCCTTTGGGCACTTCCACTGCGTAGTGAATGCAGGCCAGTCCAACACCTTTGTCCATCAATTTTTTTAGGGTTTCCAAGTGAGGGATAGCCGGATGCCCCGTTCCGCCATCGCCGTAGATCACCACGGCTGCGGCCTGATCGAACGCCTTTGGGTCCGTCGGCCAGCCATCGGTGTAGACTTCCGTTTCGATACCGGGAACCTGCTCCTCCAGCCGTTTCGCCAATAAAAGGCAACCCGCCTTGTGTTCATGTTGTCCCGCTCCGTGGCTGCATTTTCCGGCAACAAAAACAATTCGTTTCGAAACACTTTTCCCACGGAGTTGCCCCTGTCGGGGGGAGTCCTGGCCAGGAGTGATGAATTGCGGTAGTATGAGAAAACAAAGCAAACCAGTCAGGCACTGAAAAGGGGTTCTGAGCATACGATTGTTGGTTGGTACCCCCAAAAGATGGCCCTGCAGATAACCTACTGAAACCGGGCCCGACCGACCCGGTTTTATCATGAACACATAATGATTATAAATTAAATACCTTAATTAATAAAATTGGTCTGTTATTTGTTAAATAAATCATAAATTATCAGGCAGTTAGTGATTTTTTTATATTATTTAAAGATAATTTGATCACGCTATGAAGAAGTCAGTTTTGGTCGTAGAAGATCAGTCAGCACAGCGCAAACTAATGGTCGACGCGTTGCAACGGGCGGGCTTCACGGTATTTCAGGCCGCAGACGTGCCGCAGGCTACTACTTTGCTGCATCAGCATAAACCAGCGGTATTGGTTGCCGATATGCATTTGCCGCATGGTGATGGTGCTGACGTGATTCGGGAAGCGCGAAAAGTAGCTGGAAAAGCGGTTGCCGTTATTGCTGTCTCGATCGATCTGGCAATATTGCACCATAACGCATCGGCCACCTACCCGGCTGATGCCTATTTATCTAAACCGTTTCATCCCCGGGAGTTACTGAAACTGGTGGAGGAGTTGGCTGGGGTGTCAGTATAAGCCGTGAAAAGCCTTGATTTAGAAGCCGTTGACCCACTTCCTCCGTTACAATCCAATAGTGTTGGTCATCATAAGTAACCAGCCAAAGTAAATCAGTTGCCAGACCACTACGCTGAATCCAATCCTGAGCCTGAGAAATGGAATGAAATAATACAAGGGCCGTATTGTTGGCATCAGGTAATGCATTGAGAAGTGTTAACCACGTATCTTCATCCATAGGTAAGTACGATAGTGCGATTGTTCGAACGGCACTTGATTACCGAAAATATTCGGCTGACGCCCAACCCAGTAGTAGCGCCATGAGCGCTAACACCATAGCCAGAAGCAAACGTTGGGATCGGTGCGGTGCTTTCTGCGGTTGGCTTAGGGCAGAATAGGCGAAATACCCCCCTACCAAACAATACAAGAGTACCGAAACTCCAATCAGGTATATAGCTGTCATGCGCGATTTTTACCGGGTATATGCCTTAGGATAGCCACTTACCCGATACTTGCCTACGTGTTCAAAGGGTATGCCAAATGGAGAAGATTGTAATTAGATGGTCACAGAAATGAGCAAACGAAAGGTCTAAAAACCGTAGCCCAGCTTTTCAGGCAATATTTTCTTTTTCAGTGCGTTGCCAGAATAGCGTGGTACAAAATTTGCTTCATATAAATTAAAGTATCTCCTATTCGCTGTTTGGAAGTATGACGGGAACGACATTATTAAATGCTATATCTTGTTCTCAGGCAGGCACGCTGGCAAACCCGTCCTGGAGTCGGCATGTGCAGGAATCCTTTGACCTCTATCACGAACTGGAGATCTTACGCGACAATGTAGAGCAGTTGGAAAACGTTCAGACGATCGATGAACGTCTGGGTCAATTGTTATTCACCCTGAATACCGTATTTGCGGATCTTGGCAAGGCACCGGCTTCCTCGGATCAGGCCGCACTCAAAAACTTCATGCACCAAATTTCCCGGCGGCTTGAGGCCGAAAACCGGTCGGTGAAAGAACTCATCCGGGCGCTGACAAGCGCCAAACCCGCCCTGGTTCAGCCGAGCAATTAGTCCGTTATTCATTCCCTTCAAGTCCCGCATGGGTAGCCGTCAGAGTAAGCTGCTGTGGGTAATCGTGCTGATTAATTTTGCCACCTTTCTTATCCGTACGGTAACCGCTCTCAAGAGCAGGCCGTGCTGACTTTGGGTTCGAAGAAGACTTAGCAAACACGGATCATCGAAAAACTGGCCTCAATCCATACGAACTCGCTTATTTTCATTGTGCTGTATTCAATTAACCCCTAACTTGCCGCCAAACGTTACCAAGCAGCGAAAGACTTGATTATTGAAACACGCGCCTACGCCCGTGCCGGGCTGCTGGGCAACCCCTCTGATGGTTTTTTTGGCAAGACCATTTCCATATCGGTTCGAAATTTTGGTTCATCGATTTCCCTGTACGAGTCGCCGGAACTGAATATCGAACCCCAACCCCAGGATACCAATACCTTCCGGAGCATTTACCACCTTCGTGATGCCGTGGCTTCGCTGGGGTATCATGGTGGTATCCCGCTCATTAAGGCGGCTCTCAAACGGTTTTGCGAGTATTGCGATCAGCAGGGCATCCGGCTTCCCAACCGAAATTTTACCATTCGCTACAGTACATCCATCCCGCGGCAGGTGGGCTTATCGGGCTCAAGCGCCATCATCGTAGCGACTTTCCGGGCGCTGATGAAATTCTACCAGGTCGAGGTTCCGTTGCCACAACTGCCCACACTGGTGTTGAAAACCGAGTCGGAGGAACTGGGCATTACCGCCGGTTTGCAGGACCGGGTCATACAATGTTACGAAGGCTGCGTGTACATGAACTTCGACCGAGAACAGATCGAGCGGTGTGGCTACGGCATGTATGAACCTATCGATCCGCGATTATTACCCAAACTCTACATCGCCTACAAAGTATCGCTGGGTAAGCAGTCGGGCCGGATTCACAACGATGTGCGGTCGCGCTGGGACAAAGGGGAAGAGCTGGTAGTCAAGACCTTGCAGGAGATTGCCGACGTCGCCCGCCAGGGGCGCGAAGCCTTGCTAAACAACGATAGCAATCAGCTCCACGCCCTCATTAACGAAAATTTCGACCTGCGCCGTCGCATTTACAACATCAGTGAGAGCAATCTGGAAATGATTGCGGCCGCCCGGCGCATCGGCGCATCGGCCTCCTTTGCCGGATCGGGCGGGGCTATCGTCGGTACCTACAAAGACGACGACATGCTCAACCGCCTGTTTGTCCAAATGAAACAACTGAATGCCCGTGTTATCAAACCGTATGTAGTTTAACAGCGAAAGAGCGAAAGAGCGAAAGAGCGAAATGATCGAAGATCACGCTTTCCCGCTTCACCAGCAAAACCGCCCTTTGCTTTTGGCTCTTTCACTCTTTCGCTCTTTCACTCTTTCACCCAATATGATCAAGAAAGCCGTTATTCCCGCTGCCGGACTGGGGACCCGCTTTTTACCGGCCACCAAAGCACAACCGAAAGAAATGCTGCCGATCATCGACACGCCGACGATTCAATATGTCGTACAGGAAGCGGTGGATTCGGGCATCGAAGATATTCTGATTATTACCGGAAAAGGCAAACGGTCGATCGAAGACCATTTCGACCGGAACTACGAACTCGAAACGCGGCTGGAGGAAAAAGATGACGAAGCGCTGCTGCTCGAAATGCGCCGGTTGTCGGACATGGCGGATATTCACTTTGTTCGGCAAAAAGAATTGAATGGCCTGGGCGATGCCATCTATTATGCCCGTCACCATGTTGGTAATGAGCCATTTGCAGTTTTGCTCGGCGACACGATCATGGATTCGGTGATACCGGTTACGCAGCAATTGATCGACACCTACGACCAATACCGGGGTACAGTGATTGCGGTCGAGGAGGTACCCGCCGACAAGGTCAATCGGTACGGCATTGTGGGTGGGTCGACGCTGAGTGACAGCATCATGGAACTGAACACCCTGATTGAAAAACCGGCAATTGATGCGGCTCCTTCGAACCTGGCCATTGCGGGTCGGTATATTCTGACCCCCGATATTTTCAAGGCCATCGAACAGACTGAAAAAGGGAAGAACAACGAAATCCAGTTGACCGACGCGATGTTACTCCTACTGAAACGGGAAAACATCTACTCGCACCGAATCGAGGGCAAGCGGCACGACATTGGAAATAAACTGGATTTTCTGAAAACCACAGTGGAGTTTGCGCTGAAACGCAAGGAGTTTTCTGCGCCCTTTCTGGCGTTTCTGAAGGAAATGGTGGCGGCTCATTCGTAGATTCCACGAGCAACGTCCATCGACGACGCAATTTTTAGGCAGACAGAAAAACCTGGCCTACTCGCCAGACTTCTTCAAATGTGTTGTACAGCGGAGCCGGAGCCAGCCGGATGCAATCCGGTTCGCGCCAGTCGCCGATAATGCCTTTCTCGGTGAGCTGGTTAAAAACCGCCTTGCCATTTTTAGGCACGAGCAACGAAAGTTGACAGCCTCGCTCCGCCGGAGTCAGGATCGTCAGTGGGTAGCCGGAATCGCGCAGCACAAATTCCAGAAAACCGGTCAGTTGTTCGCTTTTGCGCCGTAGCGCAGGCATTCCGGCTTCGGCGGTGATTTCCAGGGCCGCTTCGTGAACCGCCATCGCCAGAATCGTGGGCGTACTGACCTGCCAGCCGTCAGCACCCGGCATCGGAACGAATCCTTTGGTCATTTCAAACCGGCGGGCTTCGTCGTAACCCCACCAGCCTGCCAGTCGGGGCAGCCCGGCCGCGTGATGCTTTTCGTGTATGAAAATCCCGGCAACGCCCCCCGGTCCCGAATTGAGGTATTTGTACGAGCACCAGAAGGCAAAATCGACGCCCCAGTCGTGGAGGGCCAGTGGTACATTCCCAACCGCGTGCGCCAGATCAAACCCGACCATAACACCGACTTCGTGCGCTTTTTGGTTAATCGTTGCCATGTCGAACACTTGGCCGGTGTAGTAATGCAATCCACTCATCAACACCAGCGCCAGCGAATCCCGGTAGTGCTCAATCGCGTTTAGAAGGTCTTCGGTTCGCCAGGTAGGTTCACCCGAACGGGGAAACAGTTCAATGAACTGTTCATCCGGGTTCAGGCCCCGGCTTTTCAAATGCGATTCGAGGGCGTATTGATCGGACGGGAAATCTCCTCCGATGGTCAGGATCTTGGTTTTTTGACCCTGAGGTCGGTAAAAAGAGGTGAGCAGTAGGTGCAAGTTGACCGTCAGGTTGTTCATCGGGCAGACTTCCGCCGGTAAAGCGCCCAGAATCTGCGCCAGCGGCTCTTTGCAGCGCCGGTGAATCGAATACCAGGGATTTTCGCCCTCAAACCAGCCCTCCACCCCGTGCTGCTGCCAGATGGTCAGCTCGTGCTCAAGTGCCTGCTGAACGGTTTTCGGTTGCAAGCCCAGCGAATTGCCGCAAAAATAAATCAGCGGCTCCCCATTCCGCTGCGGTAAGTAAAACCGGTCGCGAAATGCCCGAAGCGGGTCTTCCTGATCCAATTGTCGGGCAAACGCCAGTGAGTTTTCCATAAAAGAGTGATGAGTTAAGAATTAAGAGTGAAGAGTTAGCTGCCGCATTTTTTTCGAGCGGAGCATTTAACTTTTCACTCTTAATTCTTAACTCCTTATTGGTGTTTCATGCCACCTTTCTTGCAGCAGGAGGGGAGTTTGGCGTAGCCTTTTTCGTCGGCGGTTACCTCATCAGCATCGTAGCCGGTTTTGGAAATATTGGCTTTGATCTTCGTCAGGTCCGTCTTCTTGGGGTTGTACTTGACCGTCACCACTTTGTTCGTCAAGTCCAGGTTGGATTCTTTCACGCCTTTCTCGAAGGCCAGGTTGCGTTCAATGCGTTCCTTGCACATCTCGCAAATGGCCGAGGTTTTGATTTTGACTTCTTTTTCCTTGTCATCGGCTGCCTGGGTTGTAATCCCGAAGGCCAGCAAAAGCAGCGTTAACAGACCAAATAAGTTCTTTTTCATGGCTATAAAGTTTTGGTTAAAAAGATTCATTTCGGTTAATGGTGTTTGGTGTGGTTTCCGGGCATCAACATCGGCATCAGCGATGGAGTAAATCGCAGGTAAATCTGACCTGATAACGGCGTTTTGCCATACACCGGTTCCAGCGCCCGATCGGGAAGGTGGCCCGTGAGTTGCGCACCCACCGCCATGTCGGAACCTGCGATCTGAAGCAGGCGATAATTTATCCCGAGTGTCAAGCTGTTGATGGTAACAAACTCCGTGTCATTTGCCTGTAAGTCAGTAAAGTAATCCCGAAGTCCTAACTCATCAACGGATTTCGTGATGTTTTCATACCGACCGTACAATGCCGTCCGCCCCAATTGCAGACTGCTTTCGGCCAGGTAAGCGCTTTCGTTTTCGCCATCGTGCGAATTCATGCCCCAAACCAACGCTGAAGAAACATAGCGATCCGGCCGTCCCAGCGATTTACTGTGCAAAAGTGATGCCGTTGTCCGGGTTATGTTGTGGTCAGGATCGATGGCTTCCGGACTGTTGATATACCCCTGCGAAAACTGCAGGGCCAGCGAAGGCGACGGGTTCACCGATAAGCGGTACGAATAACTGTCGAAACGCGGGCGGTCGAAGCCAAAGCGGTTTTCATTTGGTTCCCGACCCGTAAAACTCGACACTTCCAATTTAGCAATTTTGTACCGAAAACCCGCCGTTGCGATGCCGAAGGTAATGTGCGTGGCATCGGTCCAGTGGTGGCCCAGGGGTGAATCCGGGTTGTTGAACGATGAAATCCGGTGCATGAAAGCCGGAGGCCCCAGGGCCGGTTCGCCGGGATAACCCACGTAACCGAACACATCGGCATTCGGTGAAAGGGCGTAGGAATACCCGACGGACAACTCCGAAAACAGATCGTGCTGGTGCTGCCGGTCGATCAGGCGCTGGCCGTTGTAGGTTTCGCCCGACTGAAACAGCAACGGATAACCGTTTTTTCCGACCGTCAGCGGATCAAGCGAAAGCATAGCTTTGATGGCTAGTAGCCCGCGTTGTCCAACAGGACGCTGGGCCATGCCCATCACATAGTTGGGGGCGTCGAATTGCCTGGCCCGGCCCCTGCCGTTCGGATTCGTAAAATTCTGATTCGTATGGCGTAAAAACAGGCTGTAGTGCAACATGGTCATCCACGGGTTGCCGGACTGGCTTTGCGGATGGCTCATGTACATATACATCGGCGTTTGGTCGGGATGCCAGGCGGTGCCGGAAGCGTTCCGGTTCATGGGCAGGTTCCGGGAATAGAGATTCGACATCATCGACAGACTTTGCTGCATCTGCATCATGTTGTGCATCGCATGACCCATCGCGGCATGGTTCATGCTATCCTGCCGCATCATTTTCTTCGCGGGTGGCATGGCGGGTTTCCGGCTGGTATCGGCCGGAAACCCGTCGGCCAGGGCCAACCGCGTTAAACCGCAAAAAAAGAACAGCAGGATCGGCTTTACGGTTGTATTCATGACAATAAATTTACATTCAAACGGGTGCTCATGCATTGGCTGATAACCGGCGGCAATCGTCGGCGCAACGACGGCAGACTTCGGCGCAGGCTTGGCAAGGCTCGTGGTCATGTTTGCTGCATTCGTCGGCGCAGGCGTCACAGACATCGGCGCACAAGACCATAAAGTTCATCATAAAATCAGAATTGCGGGCGGTCAGGCTGCCGCACATCCGGCAAAAATCGGCGCAATCGCGGCAAAGCTGAATGCAGTTGCGCATCATCGCGATATGCTCTTCCTGCAAACAGGCCGATATGCAGCGTTCGCAGGCGGCTGCACAATCGAAACAGATTTGGACATGCTCTTCGTGGTGTTGCATCGTTTCCATAACGTCTTATTGTTTAGCGTGTTGTAAAAGGGCTTAAACGATTTTCGGTTACGGCCGGTGTACAAAATTAGCAATCCTGGGTTGGGTGGACGTACAAAAATTGGGCTATGTTGTGCATCATTTTGATACACCAACCTTATCGATATCCGTTCGGTACCGGCGTCCGGTACGTTTGAAATCGCTGGGTGTCAGACCAACCAATTGTTTGAACTGGTTGGATAAATGTTGTGTGCTGCTATAGCCCAGCCGCCAGGCAATTTCACTAAGTGTTAACTCGCCATCGAGCAAATACTCTTTTACTTTCTCAATTTTTTGCGCAATGACAAACTTTTCAATGGTTATTCCCTCCAAGGCCGAAAACAGATGACTTAGGTACGAATAGTCGTAGCCCATTTTCTGAGCCAAAAAATCTGACAAATTCTGGTGTTCGGGCCGCTCGCGCCGGTCGTGGTGAATTTCATTGATGATGGTGGTTTTAATCTGCTCGACGAGAATCGTTTTTCGGTCTTCCAGCAGCTCAAACTCGTTTTCGGCCAGCGCTTGCCGGATTTGTTCCAACGTAACGTTCGCGGGCAACTCACCGATTTCGACTTCCCCCAGTTCCACGTGCTGAACCTCAATACCGACTTCTTCCAGCGTATCACGGACCACGCGCTTGCACCGTCCGCAGACCATATGTTTGATGAGTAGTTTCATGATCGTCGTAAACTGTCTTGAACTCGGATTCCACGGATTAAGGGATTAACCAGGATGTAAAAAAAAGATCGCGATAGCTATCCCAGTTAATCCTTTAATCTGTGGAATCCCGGTTCAGACAGTTCAGATTTTAAGTTTATACCGAAAACCGGCGTAAAGCATCCGGCCCGTGATGGGGCCCCAAACCCGGGCGGCCGCATCGAAATCTCGTCCGAAAGGGTCACTAGCACCGACAATCGGGTTCGCCTGCCGGAAGTTTCCGAGGTTTTCACCGCCCAGATAAACCTCCCATTTCGGGAAGGCTTTGCTCACCTGGGCGTTGATGTTGTAAAAACCGGGTGCATTTTCGCGGGGCATGTTCTGATAACTCGTGTGTTCGTAGCCTTCCCGCAGGTACGGAATTCGGCGCGGTCCGTTCCATTGCACGGTAAAATCGAACTTCCATTTGTCGTAGGGGAGGGCATATCCGGCATTGAACAGCACCCGGTCGCGGCTGACCATCATCCGGGGCAGTAAAATGCTTTCACCGAAGGTCATGCCCATCGTTTGCCGGACGTCGAAAAGCCGGTAAGCCAGTTTCACCTCCATCCGTTTGATGGGTTGGTAGTTGAACTCTGCCTGAAAACTGTTGGCAAATGACCGGGTTTTCAGGCCGGGAGCCGACCGACTTGTCAGGTAATAAAAGTGAAGTTCACGTGGGTGTTCCAGGTCGACAATCAACTGGTTCTGAAAATTCGTGCGGTAATAATCCAGCACCAGCGAGGCTTTCTGTCCGAACAGATTGAATTCTTGCGCCAGACTGGTTCCGTAATTCCACGACACTTCGGCCTGCGGTTTGTCGTCGAAATAAACTGTTCGGGAACTAACCAGGTACCCGTAGTTTTCGGCCAGGGCATTCGGCGTCCGAAAACCGCGTCCGGCCGAAGCGCGAAGGGTCAGGCGGTGGTTTAGGTCGTATTTGGCATGAAACCGGGGCGTAAACTGGGTGCCGAACAGGTTGTGGAAATCCAGCCGGGCACCCGCTACCAACGTGAGTTTGTCGAGGTATTTGTAAGTATATTCCCCAAAAATACCCGGTACCGACTCGGTTCGCGTCATGACGGTATCTCGGTATTTTTCGCGGTAATCGTCGAGCAGGTAGCTCAGCCCGGTTTTGAACGAGTGGTTGGTGTTGTCGATGATCGACTGGTAAATCAGGTTTCCGTACAGCGATTGTTGCCGCCCGTCATAGGGAATAAAGCCAAACCGGGAATTTTGCTCGTGGTGGACGGCATTCAGAATCAGGCCCAGACCCCGGTACGGTTTTTCGGGATACAGGCGGGCGGTTTTGGAAAACACCTCCAGCCGCTTCGTGGTGTTAGTGAATCGGTAGGTGGGTACACCAACCCGATTTTCTGTCGCCTGTCCGCCGGTGCGGTCTTCGTACAGCGCCTTCACGCCAAATTGGCTCATAAACCGCTCCGAACCGTATTTGGCCCGGACAATGCCGTTGTATTGGGTATAGAGGGGCAGGTCCAGGAAGTTGTCCCCGTTCTGGTCGATCCGGTTTTGGAGCGTACTGGCGTGGCCCAGAAAACCAATACTCCACTTTTCCGACAGGGGACGTGAAAGGTTTAGATTGCCCTCAACACGCCCGAAACTGTTGACGTAAGCATTGGCGAAGATGCGTTCGCGGGCATCCGGTTTCTGCAATTCCACATTCATGGCACCCGACATGCCTTCGTACCCGTTTACGACCGAACCGGCCCCTTTGCCAATGTCGATGGACGAAATCCAGGTTCCGGGAATGTAGTTTAGCCCAAAGGTGGATGCCAGCCCGCGAATGGTCGGGATGTTTTCGATATTGGTCTGGACATAATTACCGCTTAACCCCAGCATCTGAATCTGTTTGGCACCCGTTACGGCGTCGCTGTAGGATACGTTGACCGAAGCGTTGGTCTCAAAGGATTCCGACAAATTGCAGCAGGCGGCTTTCGCCAGCGTTCGGGTGGTGATGATTTCGTTCTGAATGGGAGAAATCCGGTCGATCTGCGATGAGGCCCCCTGCACCGTAACTTCCTGTAAGGTATTCTGGTTGGTCAGAACGACCGTCAATTCAGTTTGATCGGTTACCGCAATGGTATCCGGTTTGAAGCCTACAAAGCTGAACACCAGCTGGTTGGAGGATTCGCTACGGGCAATGGCGAAATGACCGTTCGCGTCGGAAGTCGTGGCTTGGGTGGTTCCGGCCCAGTAAATATTGACCCCCGTGAGCGGTACGGTTTGGGTGTTCACTTGTTCTGAAACGGTGCCGTGGATGGTTTGGGCACCCGAAAAGAAGGGAATAAACAGGGATAACGCTGTCGCTATCCATTCCCTGAAATAGTCTGGAATTGAAAACATGATCGTATTGGTGTGTAAAGAATGTACAATGGCGGATGCGTTTCGACGCACCGACAGGAATCACTCTTGACCAAATGATCTATAGCAGGAAACTTTGGACGAACGAGAGCAGGCTGCGCCCGTAGGGAAGAGGAGGAGAGTCAACCCGGAATGCGACGGACTCGGTTTCTACTTCAAACAGCGTCTCTACCAGCCAGCTAACCAGGGTCGCTGCGGCAGCTCCGGCCAGATCCGTTGTCGACTTAATGAATTTGGCGACCAGTTGGGTGAGGGACGACGAAAAATCGACGTTTTCATACCGCTGTTCTTCCTTGCAGCAATCGGACCGTTTAATAACCGGGCCAATCGACGACTGCCGGGAGACGGAAAACGATTTTTTCTGATGAACGGCGCAGGTCGCTTTTTCCGATCGGTTGATTGTCATGGAAACTTTCTTCCCGCGCATCAGACACGTATGCTCAATCAGGCCAAAACCGGTACTGCTCAGCAGTACAAGGCAGGCCATCAGGAGGTTAACGTATCGGCAGAAAGTCTTTTTCATGACGAAACAAAAGTAGAATATGAGCCGTAGAAAAACAAGTACATGATTTTGGATGAACGTACATGATTTTGTCCTTGGGGAAAAGACACAAAAAACCGGTGAAGCACAGCCTCACCGGTTTTATCATTTAAGTGTATGATTACGAAATGAATGGTATTAATAACCGGGGTTTTGCTTCAAAATATCGGCACCGAGCAAGTCGATCTGATCTTGTGGCAGTGGCAGGTATTCGTGTTTGTTCGGGGTAAACTTGGCCCCACCCAGGGCACCGACCAGTTTTTTGCTTTCATAGGTCAGGTAGGCATTGACCTCTTTATCAGCCAATCCCCAGCGAACAAGGTCAAAAAAGCGGTGTCCTTCCAGTGACAGCTCCAGTTTCCGTTCGAAGTAAACCGTCTGACGGGCAATGGCTTTGTCGGCAAAGTTGGCCGCCGGATACACATCGATCAAATATTTAGCCGCCGGAGCGCCCGCTTTCGTAACAAAACCGGCCGGATTGGCCGCCCGTGCCCGGACCAGGTTGGTGTATTCGCGGGCTTTAGCCAGCGAACCGACTTCAATTTCGGCTTCAGCCGCCATCAACAGCACGTCGGCGTAGCGGATAACCGGGAAGTTCAACGCCGTGTAGCCCGGCGTCCAGGAACTGTTGTCCTGCAACGACCCTACGTCGGATTTGTAGTACGCAAACTTTTTCGGAGAATACGGACCGGCGTTAGCCTGGTTCCGAATCCAGTCGAAGCCCGGGTGATCGATCCAGTCCAGGAACGGAATTCCGCGACGACCGATGACGTGGTCAATCCGGGGATCGAGGTTGCCGGCATCCGGCGTGAAAGCTACGTTCGACTGAATCCCCTGGTCGGTTTTCAGTTCATTGGCGGGCAGGTTGTACGACCCATCCAGCAGCGGCAATCCGTTGGCATTGGTGCGGTAGGAGTTCGCCATTTCGAACGAAGGCGCGAAGAAACCGCAGCAGTTACCCGGACCGTTCGGACCCGTGTTGTACGGATAGTTCAGGTCAAACTCGGGGTTGGCGTTATTCACGCTCCCGGTATTAGCAGCCGCCTGAATCGCAAAAACCGACTCTTCGTTGTTGTCGTTCGAGGCCCGGAACATGTCAGCGTAACGCGGTACCAGACCGTATTTCTTGCCATTGGACGTTTTGCCGTTAGCAATGATGAGATCAAACAGGGCTTTGGCTTCGGTGTATTTCTTTTGATACAGATACACTTTAGCCAGGTAAGAAGCAGCCGCCCATTTGTTGGCCCGTCCTACTGCCGACTGGGTTTCGGGCAGGTTGTCGTAAGCATATTTTAGGTCGGCTTCGATCAGGGGGTACAGTTCCTTGTCATTCTTCACTTTCTCGATACCCGTGCCGTAATCCATCGTTTCGTCCACATACGGAACGTTGTTGAAGGCCCGTTTCAACTCAAAGTAGTAATGGCCGCGCAGGAACCGTGCTTCGCCCCCAATCCGCTGTTTGTCGGCTGCCGTCACATCCGCCCCGGCTTTGCCGATCAGCTTCAGGACGTTGTTAGCCCGGGCAATTCCTTCGTAGTTACCCCGGTATTTGTCGAGAATAACCCCCTGGGTGCTCAGGTATTCGAAGCGCTGGATGGGGTTGATGTCGCTAAAGTCACCGGGGTCGGTTCCTTTGTTGGCATCGCCCCCCCGGATGCTTCCCCAGACCCAGTTGGAGGGGCTGGCCATCCGGTTATCGCGGCCGTTGAGCTGCCCGTACACCGAGATCAGAGCGCCTTCCAGACCTTTTTTCGAGGTTAGCTGGGATTCACTGACCTGGCCGGTCGCCGGTATTTCCAGAAAACTGTCTTTGCAGGCATAGCCCACCAACATCAGGGTTGCCGAGGCCGTTGCTGTAATGACTCCTTTTTTAAATATAGCTTTCATGTTTTTTTTGATCGTTAGAACTGTAAGTGACAGGTGGTGAATCGCTTACGGGTACTATTAGAATCCAATGCTCAAACCACCGAGCAACTGACGGGTCATCGGGTAGTTCCCTACGTCGATCCCGAACTGCGTATCGGCATTCCCGCCAACGCTGGGATCTAAACCCTGGTATTTGGTGATCGTGAACAGGTTGTTGATCGATGCGAACACTTTCACCCGTTGAATTTTGGCTTTGCTCAACAGAGAAGCGGGCAGGTTGTACGACAGCGAAACGTTCTGCATCCGCATGTAGTCGCCGGGCTCCACGTAGAACGAGTTCGACTGGGTGTTCGTGCTGAAGTTCGAAGCATCTTCAAAAATTGGCGTCGTAGCCCCCGTGTTGGTTGGCGACCATGAATCTTTCACGCGGGCGCTGATGGCGGCACCGGCGAATGACGGATAAAAGTCGGTAAACCATTTCGACACGTTGAAGATCTTGTTGCCCAGGAAGGCGTTCAAATAGGTGTTCAGTTCAAAGTTCTTATAGTTCAGTTTCAGGTTCAAACCACCACTGAATTTCGGAACCGGGCTACCCAGATACGTCCGGTCGTTGACGTCAATTTTGTTGTCGCCGTTCAGGTCAGCATACCGGAACCGACCCACGCCTTTTCCATCCTGTGCCGGAGCCGAGTTAACTTCTTCCTGATTCTGGAACAAGCCAACTACCTGATAGCCGTAGAAGGCCGAGATCGAGTAGCCGAGTTGGTTCCGGATCGGGTTGATGCCACGATAGCCGGGGTTCACCGTCGTCAGGTAGGACAAACCCGGAGCCAGTTCCACGATCTCATTGTTCAGGAAACCGCCCGTCAGTGTGACTTCATAGGCCAGGTCGTTGGTAACTTTACCCCGGTTGATGACCTGAATATCAATCCCTTTGTTCACCATTTTACCGACGTTCACCGATGGTGCCGAAGCCCGGTAGCCCAACGTCGCCGTTACCGGTACCTGGAACAACAGATCCCGGGTATCTTTCTGCCACAGGTCGAGTACTACGTCCAGCTTACCATTCAGGAAGGTTGCATCGATCCCGATGTTCTTCGTGACACTGGTTTCCCATTTAGCATCGGGGTTACCGATCCGAGTCCGGTAGTATCCTTCAAGGGTGCTGCTGTTTGACCCGTTAATGTCGTAGGCCGATTGGCCGATGCTGGCGGCATACAAGCTGAACTGGTTGTTGGGGTCTACGTTGTTGGAGTTCCCCATCGTTCCGTAACCACCGCGCAGTTTCAGGTCAGTGATCCAGGTCAGCCCCTTCATAAATTCCTCGGAGGAGACGCGCCAGGCCGCTGAGAAGGCCGGGAATACCCCGTACCGGTTGTTGGCCCCAAACCGCGACGAACCATCCCGGCGAATCACCCCGGTCAAGATATACTTGTCGTTGAAGTTGTACACCGCCCGACCGAAGAGGGAGTAGAAATTAACCCCCCGACCATAGTTGCTGTTCACAACCCGACCGCTGGCTGAGGTGGTACTTAGCGTTACGTAGTTAGGGTCGGTCGAGAAGGGGTTCAGACCGTTTCCGCTCATGTTCCGGAACTGGCCCGTATTGAGAGCTTCCTGTCCGAGTAGCACTTCAACGCCGTGAACACCGAATTTCTTCTTGTAGGTAGCGGTGTTGGTCAGCGACCACCGGAACGTATATCCTCCTCCTTCGTTGTAGCCGAAGGCTGAGTTGTTTTCGGAGTTTTCGTATTGCAGACGTGAGTAGCCGTAGTTGTAGAAGTTGTCATACTGGCCACCCAGTGAGGTCCGCAGCGTCAGGCCCGGGATGGGGTCGTATTCGACGTAGATGTTACCAAAACCGTTCCCATTGAAGGCGTAGTTATCTTTCAGACCATCGCGGGAAGCCACCGGGTTCCGGGGGTTGTTGAACCCTTTAGCTGCCGTCCCGGCGTAACCACCAAATTCGTCGTAGATCGGGATAATGGAAGGCATACGGAAAGCCGCCAAGATGTCGTTTTCGTCGTCGGCAACCCCCTGACCACCATTGTCACCCGATAAACCAATCGCTGACCGGTAGGTAAACTGAAGGTTTTCGCCGATCCGGATTTTATCTGACACATTGAATTCGGAGTTCGCCCGGAAGGTATACCGGTTGAAGTCGTTGCTGTACAGAATCCCTTTCTGGTTCTGAGCACTGAAACTGATGTAGTAACGGGCGTAATCCGTACCGCCGGAGAAGCCCAGCGAATGACGTTGAATGGGAGCGACGCGGGTAATGGCATCGTACCAGTCGGTACCGGCTTTGTTGGCCCGAACGACCTGATAAACCGGCCCAGCCGTCGGATCGACGTTGTATTTCGCCCGTTCTGCCGCCAGGTCGATCGTACCGACCACGCCCGAACGGCCACCCACGTTGATGTAATCCGGGATAACCGGGGTTGCGCCGTTACCGAATTGCGGGTGCGTCCAGTTGGCATCGCCTACTTTCCGACCGGAGTTCCGGAATGCATTCCAGGTCCACTCGGCAAACTCCGTTGGGTTCAGCATTTCCTGTCCTTTGCCCGGGAAGGTCACCCCATACTGCCCATCATACGAAATAGAGAGCTTGCGGGCGGTTTTCGAGCCTTTTTTTGTGGTGTAAACGATAACACCGTTGGCCGCCCGTGCACCGTAAATAGAAGCAGCTGCGGCATCCTTCAACACGGTTGTTGTTTCGATGTCATCCGGTGCAATAAAGTCGGTAGAAGGCACGGGCACCCCATCCACAACGTAGAGCGGTTCGTTCCCACCGAAAGCACCGAAACCCCGGACACGGATTTGGCTCGTGGTACCGGGCTGACCATTGGTCACAACCGTAACCCCGGCTACCCGACCGGCCAGCGCTTGTTCGACGTTACCGGTCGGCACCGCCGTCAAATCGCGGGATTTAACAATCGCAACCGAACCGGTTGTCTCCCGGCGGCTGTCGGTGCTATACCCCGTTACAACAACTTCGCTCAAAGCGGTAACATCATCTTCCAAACGAATTTCGACAGTGCTGCGGTTTCCGATGGCTATTTCGGTTGATTTAAAGCCGATGGCGGAAATGACAAGGGTAGGATTGGCGCCCCGGATTGAAAGGGCAAAATCACCGTTGGCGTCGGTGGAGGTACCGGTTGTTGTGCCTTTGATTACGACGTTTGCTCCCGGGACAGGGCCATCAGCGCCGGTTACTTTCCCTGTGACACGGCGTTCCTGGGCCATGACATTTATGCTCCACAATAACATAAATGCACCCAAGAAAGCAGACTGAAACAATCTGTAGAATTGTGCTTTCATAATAGGTTTTGTAATAATTGGTTTTATTTTCGTACTAATTTAAGAGGTCTTTTAACATACTTCAAAATTTTCTCAAGAATATTATAAAAAATTGTGTTCTAAGAGGAGCAAAGAAAAGGCCGGTTTTCTAATCTACCATGCTGATTTTTAGTAATTTATGCGTAAAACATATCCCCTGAATTTTGGCTTAGTTTTTTTTGCTATGTTTTGATTATTAGGGTAATAGCTAAGACAATGGCGCATTTTTACTTATTTTGTCGGCCCGAAAAAGGGATCCGGTGGCCAGGCCAGTCAGACGTGAAATCAACTCCCTAAAACTGGGCACTTCCTTTTCGGGAATTACCGGGCAATTTTGTACTTTAGTTATTTTCTATATTATTCTTCAGGTATGTTTCGACAGCTTCTTGGGTATGGTTTGGGGGCCTTGTTCTGCGGCTTTGTGAGTTCATGCCAGTTTAGGGATAAAGCTCTTTTCAGTCTATTGCCTGCCAGCGAAACCGGGATTACGTTTTCTAACCGGATGAATGAAAGTGATACGCTGAATATTCTGAACGTTGATTATTTCTATAATGGAGGAGGGGCTGCCATCGGCGATTTTAATAACGATGGCTTGCAGGATGTCTTTTTTACGGGAAATCTGATTGAAAACCGGCTCTATCTCAATCAGGGCAGCTTTAAGTTCATGGATATGACCGCGCAAACCGGCGTCGTTGGGGGAGGCAAGTGGTGTTCGGGAGTAGCGCTGATCGATATCAATAACGATGGACTCTTGGATATATACGTCACGGCCTCCATTCGCAAAACCGCCCGCGACCGCGAAAATCTGCTGTATGTCAACCAGGGCTGGAAAGGTCGGAAGGATCAGGTGCCGGTTTTCAAGGAAATGGCAAAAGAATATGGGATTGCCGATGATAGTTACACGACCAATGCGGCTTTTTTCGATTATGATAACGACGGCGACCTCGACCTGTTTCTGCTGACCAATATGGCCGAGAAATACCCCGGGGCCTATCGCCAAAAAGTAATGGATGGTTCATCGCCAACCACCGACCGGCTGTATCGCAACGACTTTGATGCCAACCTTGGCCACCCGGTTTTTACCGATGTTTCGCGGGATGCCGGTATTCTGCTGGAAGGCTATGGCCTGGGCCTGAACATTTGCGACATCAACCGCGATGGTTGGAAAGACATTTATATCACGAACGACTTTCTGACGGAAGACCATTGCCTGATTAATAACCAGAAGGGAGGGTTTGTCGACCGGGCACCGGATTATTTCAAACACACCAGCAATTCGGCGATGGGCAACGACGTGGCCGATCTGAACAACGACGGGCTGATGGATATTGTGGTGCTTGATATGATGCCGTACGACAACCAGCGAAAGAAGATGTTTATTCCTCCGAATAACTACCAAACCTACCTCAATAACGACGAGTTTGGTTTCAAACATCAGTACATGCGGAATTCGCTCCAGTTGAATCAGGGCTTCAAACCCGGGACGCGTGACCCGGTTTTTAGCGAAATCAGTTTGATGGCGGGCATCGCCGAAACCGACTGGAGCTGGACCCCACTGGCCGTTGATTTCGACCACGACGGCTACCGGGATATTGTGGTCACGAACGGTTTCCCGAAAGACATTACCGACCGGGATTTCATGCAGTATTACGCCGATAACTCGTCGGTGGCCACCAAAGAGTTTATGCTGACGCAGATTCCGGTCATCAAGATCAATAATTTTGCTTTTAAAAATAACGGTCCAGACCTGTCGTTTACGGATGTTTCGCGCGACTGGGGCCTGACCACTCCGGCGTTTTCGGGTGGGGCTGCTTACGGCGACCTCGACAACGACGGTGATCTGGACATGATCATCAACAACATCAATGATTCGGCCTTTGTGTACCGGAATAACCTCGTTGAACAAAAACCGCAGCAGGCCAACTACCTCCGGATTCGGTTCAAAGGCAGCGAACAAAACCGCATGGGGCTGGGAGCACTGGTCGAATTGAAATACGCCAACGGCCAGCAGCAGATTTACGAACATACCATCTACCGGGGCTATCTGTCGACCGTTGAAAACGCGGCTCATTTCGGGCTGGGCGCTACCCAGACCATCGACGAGGTGCGGATTAGCTGGCCCGCACAGAACGGTCAGCCCGGAAAAGCCCAGACGTTGCGAAACGTCAAGGCCAATCAGGTGCTTATGGTTGATATTCAAAATGCGACCGAGCCGGTTTCGTTCCCGCCAACGCCCCCGGCGGGTACCCTTTTCCGGGATGTTACAGACTCGCTCAAGCTTCAGTTTGTTCATCAGGAACCGGAGTATATCGACTTCAATTTACAAAAGCTGTTGCCACACAAACTGTCGCAGTACGGCCCGGCGGTTTCGGTGGGCGATGTCAACGGCGATGGGCGGGATGATTTGTTTATTGGTGGTTCCCGGACTCAGAAAGGCGTTTTTCTGTTACAAACGGCGACCGGAAAACTGGTTCAGCAGGACTTGCTGCCCGGCGATTCGGGAGACACCAAACCGGAAGAGGACATGGGAACGCTGCTGTTCGATGCCGATGGAGATGGCGACCAGGATTTGTATGTGGCCAGCGGGGGCTATGAAGGAGAGCCGAACACGCCGGTTTTTCAGGATCGGTTTTATGTCAATGACGGAAAAGGGCACTTTAAGTTGGATTCGCAGGTTTTGCCCCCAAACTGGATTAGCAAATCTTGTCTGAAAGCGGCCGATTATGATCGCGACGGTGATTTGGATCTGTTCGTGGGTGGGCGGGTTGCACCCACTCAATACCCCCGGCCGGTATCGAGCTTCATTCTCCGCAACGACTCCAAGCCCGGTCAGCCGAAGTTTACCGACGTGACCAAAACCGTGGCCCCCTCCCTGCAAAACATCGGGTTAGTCTGTGATGCCCTCTGGACCGATACCGATAACGACGGTTGGCCGGATCTACTGTTGGCGGGAGAGTGGATGCCCCTGACGCTGCTGAAAAATGCGAAGGGTAGACAACTCGTCCATTCGCCAAATCCCTCATTTGATCAAGCAAAAGGCTGGTGGAATTCGCTCGTGGCGGCCGACTTCGACCGCGACGGTGATATGGATTATGTCGCGGGTAATCTGGGAACCAACACCCTTGCCAAAGCCAGTGAAAAAGAACCCGTCCGGGTTTACGCCAAAGATTTCGACAACAACGGGTTTTACGACGCGATTCCGACGGTGTTCTTTCCGGATCAGGACGGCGAGCGCCGGGAGTATCCGTTCAATGGCCGTGAAGACCTGATCCGGCAAATCATTGCCATGCGGGCCCGGTTTCCGCTACACAAGGATTTTGCCAAAGCGACCATTGATAAATTGCTGAAGGAAGAAGAGTTGAAAGATGCGATTGTGCTGGAAGCAACCTACATGAAATCGGCTTACGTAGAGAACAAAGGCGATGGTACGTTTGTGGTGCATGAATTACCGGTTCAGGCGCAAACCGCTCCGGTTTTTGGCATGATTGCGGATGATTTTGACCAGGATGGCAACCCGGATGTGCTGCTGGTCGGCAACGACTTTGGCAACGAACTGCTGGTCGGGCGGCTGGATGCTTTAAACGGTTTACTGCTCAAAGGCAACGGGAAAGGCGGTTTTACGGCCCTGAATCCGGGAGCCAGCGGATTTTACGTGCCCGGAAATGCCAAGGGACTCGTCCGGTTATCGGCGGGACCGGCCGGGGGGCAGGCCGCTTCGCTGATTGTAGCCACCCAAAACCGGGGTCCGTTGAAAGTCTTCCGCTGGGGGGCATCGCAGCCGGTGGTCCGGCTAAAACCGAACGATGCAGCCGCGACGCTGGTGTATGCCGATGGAAAAAAACAGAAACTGGAGTTCTATTACGGGCAATCGTTTCTGTCGCAGTCGGCGCGGGACATTGTTCTGAACCGTGCGGTAAAATCGGTGGAGATTATTGATTCCAAAGGAGCGAAACGGCTGATCCCGCTGCAGACGCTGGCGGGACGGTAGGCGGGTTTTAACTTCGATATTCGGTGTTCGTTATTCGGTGTTCGATATTTAATCTTTGAATAACGAATATCGAATACCGAATATCGAATAATGAAGTTTTGAACCATCACTCTTCCTGTCCGACGACCTCGCTGATCGGGCGGAGGTTGGCGGGCAGACGGTCTTCTTCTACATACGGGAACACATCCAGAATTTTGGTGGTATTGATGTCGGTCGTTTCAAACGGGATCAGCATCGTCCGCAGGCTTTCTTCAATCCGGTCATAGGCCTGTTTGACATTTTCGGCATTGACCAGCATCTGGTTGACGATGCGTTTCTCACGACCTTTGTCGTCCTCCGTCACGTAGACGACCTTGCATTTGAACCAGGTTTCCCCGCTTTCCTCGAAATGAAACAGATCGGCGAGCCTCATCCGGGTGATGGCCGTCACGGTGAAGTCGGGTGTGTTGGCGGCCACTTCCTTGTACAGGCGGGCTTCGGCGTCGGTATACGAAACGGCGTCGATCAGGTACGCTTCGTTGATAGTTTTGAATTTCCCGGTCGGGTCCTGTAATTGATAGCGAATTTTTCCCTGATACCAGCTTGGCATAATGTGTAAGTCTCTATGGTTTTGTTAAAATGTTGTAACACAGGGTTGATCAGGGATTATCAGCGTTACACAGAGTTTTTCTCTGATTACCTCTGATAATCCCTGATCAACCCTGTGTTACAACCCCTAACTCAAAAGTACACAAAAAGCCGCTCTTTCGGTAAGTTCGACGGCTCATCCGACTTTTTGGTTAGTTCGTCGTCGGATCGTTGGGGGAGCCTCTTCGTCCGGGCATCTTTGTTGAAAAATTAGTATCCTTGAAAATGAATACCTTACAGGATGTTTTGGTGCTGGTTGACGCCTTGCCCGTTGAACCGATAAAAAACTACCTGCACCTGACGCTCTTGTTCGTCGGTGTGCTGGCGCTCCTGACCACGGTCTGGTGGCAAACTGACAAGGAGTCGTATGAGGAAGTGACGGAAGAATTGCCGATTACCGCTTTTGAGAAACTGGAAATTTGGGGCATGTTAAACGTGCTCGTTTCCGAAGGGCCAACCTACACGCTGACAGCCCGTGGATCGCGCCGGGCCATCCACAACGTCAAAGTCCGGCAACGGGGTAAGTGGCTCAAAATCGGTTCCGGTTTTTTCTTCTGGCACCGCCAGTATGATCTTCTGCTGACGATTACAACGCCCCATCTGAGCAAGCTGGATGTATCGGGGGCCTGCACGGTGCAACTGACCGGTTTTCGCGAACTACACAACCTCGACATCGATATTACCGGCGCGTCGAACGTGTCGCTGGAAGGGGAGGTGCAAACGTTGAACATCGACATTACGGGTGCTTCGCGGCTGACGCTGATCGGGCGGGGAAATACGCTGGCTGCCGACCTGACGGGGGCCTCGAACCTGCACGCCCTGCAATATCCGGTGGAAGATGCCACGGTGGAAGTAACCGGAGCCTGCACCGCCCAGATTTTCGCTACCCACGTATTGAAGGCCGAAGCGACGGGGGCCAGCAAAGTACACTACCAGGGGGAGCCCAGTGTGCATTTTGAAAGTTCGGGTGCCGGTTCGATCAAGAAAGTATAGCCATGAGAAACACCATCCGATTGTGTATTCTGCTTACACTACAGATCCTGGTCATCTACGCTCTGCTGGAGACTGAGGCCACTATTCCATTTGAAATCAAACTGACCATTATTGGCATCGTGATTGGGAGTGGGCTACTGATTTACATGACTTTATCCTGGTTTATCCCGTATCTGCTCAATCACTCCGCCGAGCAGTTGTCTCCGCAAAAACTCGTATCGCTGACGGTAACCTCCAGCGGAATTTCGGCGGCTCTGACCGGTTTTCTGGCTACCTGGGGACTTGGGGCCTATTACGACATCCCATTCCGGCCCATTGACTACGGGACGATTTGTGGACTGTTTGCCATCATTACGGCGGGCATCACGGCGGTTTACTCGCTCAAATCCTTCGTGCAACGCTGGAAGGCGTTGCTGTTGATGGAAGAAGGGCTGAAGCAGGCGGTTTTGAAAGCCGAGTTTGAATCGTTGAAAAACCAGGTCAATCCGCACTTTTTGTTCAACTCGCTGAACATTCTAAGTGCTTTGATCCCGGAGGATACCGGCAAGTCGGTGCAGTTTGTCGAACGGCTTTCCAAAGTGTTTCGGTACAGTTTGCAGCATTCCGAGCAGAATACAATCGAGCTGGCTACCGAACTGAAAATCGCGGAGTCGTACCTGTTTATCAACCAGATGCGGTTTGGCGAAAGTTTTCGGTATACCGTCGAACTGTCGGACACCGACCGTAATCGCCAGATTGTAACCCAGGGACTGCTGACGCTGCTCGAAAACGTGGTCAAACACAACGAATGTTCGCTGGAGAAACCGCTGGAAATCCGGATTCACACCGACAAAGATTGCCTGGTAGTAGCCAATTCGTTCCAGCCGAAAAGCCGCTTGCGTACCGATTCGACCGGGATTGGGCTTAAAAATCTGCAAAACCGCTACGTCCAGTTGGCCGCCAACCGTCCGGTTGCCATCGAGCAGACGGAGCAGGAATTTATTGTGAAATTACCTTTACTCGAACCGGCTGCCCATCGTCCGGTCGATCATTGAAGACGACTATGAAAATCTTAATTGTGGAAGACGAGCCGCTGGCCGTCAAACGAATGGAAGGGCTGATTCGGGACGTAGCACCCGAGGCCGAAATTTTGGGAAAAATCGATACGGTTCGGGCCTTTGTCCGCTGGTGGCAAACCAATCCGGCCCCGGATCTCCTGCTGATGGATATTCAGTTGGCCGATGGCCTGAGCTTTGAGATTTTTCAGCAGGTGGATGTTAAAACACCGGTCATTTTCACGACGGCTTACGACGAATACGCCCTGCGGGCTTTCAAAGTCAATAGCGTAGATTATCTCCTGAAGCCCATTGAACAGGAGGAACTCGCCAAAGCCATTCAGAAATTCCGGCAGCAGGGCGGTTCGGCAGGCGACTCCAACGGCTCGTCGCAAAACCTGGCAAAAATGCTGGAGGAGTTTGGCATCAAACCGGTTTCGTACAAAAACCGGTTTCTGATCAAGCAGGGCGGGCGGTTCGATGTGGTCGAAACCGCCGACATTCTGTACCTCTACGCCGACGACAAAGTAGTGTTTCTGATCACGAATCAAAACCGGAAGTACATTGTCGACGAAACGCTCGACGAACTGGAGCACAAGCTCGACCCCCGGCATTTTTTCCGGGTCAATCGCAAATACATTACGCATCTGTCGGCCATCGAGCGCATCGAACCCTATTTCAACGGGCGGCTGCGGATCTGGCTGAAGCATCGGCCAACGGAAGAAGAAGTGTCGGTCAGCCGCGAGCGGGCCGAGTCGTTCAAAACCTGGCTAAACACCTGAACCAGAGCCAAAGACAAGGGGAGTATTCTCCGAATTCCGCTGGTGGGCGGGCCAGTCTACCAGGTAAATCCAAAACCGACCATCTCTATGCAAATTGTTCGTCGTTTTTCCGTAGTAGTCGCCCGGCCAGGTGGCCGATTGTTGGCCGTGTTGCTTCTGATGTACACTGGCCTTGTGCAGGGCCAGTCACCTGATTCGCTGACGGTTAAACTCGGCAGGCAGGTGTTTGCAACGTCTTGTGCGGCTTGTCACCAGGGCAATGCCACCATCAAAGCGCCCAGTCAGGCCGTATTAGGAATCATGACCCCACGGGCCATTCTGGCCGCCCTGGAAACCGGCAAAATGCGGACTCAGGCTGGCAATCTGACAGCGGATGAGCGCAAAGCGGTGGCCCAGTGGCTGACTGGGCGGGTCCTGAAAGAAAACGCCCTGCCATCGACGGCATTTACCGTTTTTACACTACCCAAAAACCGCAATGGGTTGGTGACGTATTCCGGTTGGGGGGGCGATCTGGCCGGAACCGGTTTTCGAACGGAACAACAGGCGGGCATTACGCCGGCCAATGTGGGCAAACTTCGGCTGAAATGGGCTTTTGCCTTTCCCGAAGCTACCCAGATGCGTTGCAAACCGGCCGTGGTGGGCGACTGGCTGGTGGTGGGCAGCCAATTCGGCGAGGTGTTTGCCATACAGAAGCAATCGGGCAAAATCGGCTGGCAATTTCAGGCCGATGGGCCGGTGCGGGGGGCGATCAGCGTCGTACAGGATCAGCGGGGTATCCGGGCGTATTTTGCCGACAATGTCACGAATGTCTACGCCCTGGATGTTCGGACGGGTAAGTTGCTTTGGAAACAACGGGCCGGAGCGCACCCGCAGGCATCCAATACTGGCTCGGTGGTGGTGCACGAAAACCGGGTCTTTGTGCCGATCAGCTCCATTGAAGTCGCGATGGCGCTGGACCCAAATTATCCCTGCTGCAGTTCGTCGGGCGAACTGGTGGCCCTGGATGCCACTTCCGGGCAGCTACTCTGGCGGCATCGGGTGATTGCGGAAAAAGTGCGGGAATCGGGTAAAAAGAAAAACGGGCAGCCGTTCCTGGGGCCATCCGGGGCACCGGTCTGGTGTAGCCCGACGGTGGATGTGAAACGGGGCTTGGTGTACATCGGTACCGGCGAAAATTACTCGAATCCGTTCTCCGCCGGCAGCGATGCCATTCAGGCGGTGGATCTGAAAACCGGTCGTCTGGTCTGGTCGTTTCAGGCCACCAGTGCCGATACCTGGAACCTGGCCTGTCCGGGCAATCCGAACTGCCCCGATACCGTTGGCCCGGATCACGATTTTGGCATGGCTCCGATTCTGGTGAAGGATGTCCGGGGCACCGAGCGGCTGGTGGTGGGTCAAAAATCCGGCGTTGTTCATGCCCTGAATCCCGATACCGGCAAACCGCTCTGGCAAACCCGAGTCGGGAAAGGCGGGATGCTGGGGGGGATTCACTGGGGCATGGCGACAGACGGGAAGCTGGTATATGCTGCCAATGCCGACAACATCTGGGCCATCGACCGCCGGGATTCGACCCGTCAGGCTGCACCCGGCCTTCACGCGCTGGACCTGGCAACCGGAGCAGTTGTCTGGACAACGCCCGCGCCCCCCTGCGAACGACAGCCCTGTGTCTCGGCTAACTCAGCCGCCCCGACGGTGGTGCCCGGCCTGGTTTTTGGCGGAACGCTGGATGGTCACATCCGGGCCTATGAGACCGCCACTGGCCGAATTGTCTGGGATTATAATACGATCCGGGATTACCAAACCGTCAACGGCATTCCGGGAAAAGGCGGTTCCCTCGACGGGCCGTCGCCGGTGGTGTCCGACGGGATGCTTTTTGTTAATTCCGGCTACGGTATGTTCAGTGAAATGCCCGGCAATGTGCTGCTGGCGTTCGGAGTCGAAGACTGACATACCCGGACTAGTGCTGACGGAGCCAATCACTGACCAAAGAGCCTAAGTTGTTTGGTAAAGCTCCGCCTTCATTGCGGAATGCCTGCTGAGGAGTACCAAATTGGGCTAAGTTATGATTCGCTTTGGATACAATAATTAATGTCGCCAGACCAGCCTGATGCTGATTGACCAACTGAACAATTTTTTGATGGTCGTTCAGGCTCATGATCCAATCGTATTCGCCGTAAATAACCAAAGTCGGTACATGCACAGCTGACCAGCCTGCTTCAAAGTTCAGGTCCTGAACCTGATGAAAAAAGGAAGCCGGTCGGCCATACTGGTGAGCCGGAGCATCGTACCAGAGCGGAGTCAGGTGCGGATAGTGGTGCAGGATAGTCTGTGGCGTCATTTTCTCCACGTAATAGCGTTGGTAGAGGGTCGCATAACCCGCCATTTTTGCGTTAATCTGGCCCCACGGTTCCCCCGACAAGCTTAGCCGACGCCGTTCGATTTCCAGCATGTGCTCAAACCAGGTGGTTGTACAGCCGCCGGTGACAATGTATCCTTTGATGGATTGACCCGCTCCCACAATTGGCGCCAGGGATGCGCCCAGACTCATTCCCAGGAGGTAAATCCGGGTGGTATCCACATCCGGTCGTTTTTTCAACTCGGCCAGGGCGGTTTGATACCCCCTGAGTTCGGTCTGCAAATCGCAATCGGCGCAGGCTGGCCCCTCACTATCGCCTACACCCGGTTTTTCAACACGCATAAATAAGTGTGAAGAGGCCTCAGCAAGTTGTTGAATCAACAGGTCGTTACCATCTTCTACCCGTTCGACTTCGACGGATGTGCACGACAACCATTGAATCAATAAAATAGCGGGTAATTTACCTGTCCCGGCTTTGGGTTTGGTAACCATGGTTCGTAAGGTATGGCCTAGTGGGGTGGTCAAGCGGCCATATTCGATCGCTGTGTTCAGATGCTGCTCCAGGGAACGTGGGTTGGGTGTGTAGGTCAAATCAAGCCTTCGACCATCCCTCAGGACGACAAGCCGGGCAGGGATATTGCCTCGGAGGCTGTTGATCGAACGGCTAAAATCGACTGCGCTGGTCAGTGAAACACCATTGATACGGACAATCAGATCGCCCGGTTGCAAGCCTGCCCGGATGGCAGCAGTTTCGGGTGCTACTGTGACAACACGCGCACCCGGCCTGGCAGGGGTGGGAGCCTGTAATCGCATGTCAAGATCGGCTCGTCTGGCTAAGCCGCCGATGAGGGTCTGACTAAGGGCGAGTAAGGGAGCGAAAAACAATAAAAAACTAAGGCTAATCCAGCGCATGGTTTACGTTGATTGGTTGACGCAAAGAACCCAAACCAAGCGGAAAAAACGGGTACAAAATGGCAAACGCGCAGTACGAATTTGCAAAATCGAAGTTTGTTTAGGGCAATTCGCGCAGCTTCTGGTGGCGCTTCTGATAGTCAGCCGGCGTGGTTCGGTACATTTTTTTAAAGGCCGTGTAAAATGTGGAGAGGGAATTGAAACCACATTCGGCCGCAATGGCTTCCATGCTGTAGTTGGCAAAGGCCGGGTCAGTTAAGCGACTGGCAACATCCTGAAGCCGGTACTCGGTAAGCAGTTCAGGGAATGTTTTCCGGAATGTTTGATTAAGGGCCTTCGAGGTCAGATGAGGAGGCAATTTCAATCGACTTGCCAATTTGGGTAATGTAAGATTAGAATCGGTATAGAGCTGTTCCCCGACCATCAACTGGTTGATTTGGTGTCCAATCGATTGCAATTGTTCGTTGACAACAGATGGTCTGGTCGTCAAAACCAAGGTTAATCGTCGCGCATGGCGCAATCCCCAGAAGCTTATTCCATACAGAACGAGGGCGGCAATGAGTGTAATGAGGAGGTAGATTACCTGTCCCGGGGCATACAACTGGATGAAAAAGACCAACCAAAGGCATCCAATTCCGATGAACAAACGGTTTAACCAGGGAATTACCGCCGAATGGAGGGAGGACTGTGCCGATCGACGGTAGATGATCCACGCAGCCATACCGGTATATGCGGCCATATGGAGAGCTGCGAAAGCATACTGATAAAAAATGATCGAGTCAGACGGATTGAAAAATTGCCAGAAAGCAATCACGAAACTTCCGGCAAAATGGAAATAATCAGTTTTCCTGAACAAACGGGCTGACCCGAAACCCGACCTGATGTAAAACCACAAAAAGGGACCGATCAACATCATCCCGACTAATCCGGAAGCTGGGACCAGGTAAGGTGCTGTCGGGACAAAAATCAAAAAAACTGATTTTGATAAGCGGATGGCTACTGCCAGCAACAAACCGGCCAGCCAACGAAGCGCGGGTTGTTGATGCCGTTGTTGCCAGCAGAAGACGAGCAGAAACAGGCAATGTCCCAGCGCAAAAGCACTGGCAAAAGCAAGAGTAGTCTGCATAGTATAATCAACACAACCGGTGTTTTAGTTGCTCAATAACCGACTCGGCATTGACAACCTGCCATCACGGCAGGTCTCGCTGTTCTCATCAACTCCCAAACCCTGACACCATTTGCTCATAATAGGTAACATCAGTGCATGAATTACTTATGCCGAGTTAACTTATGCTTTCTATTCGAATGAGGCAGCGGCACGCTTCACTAAATCTTATAAAACACCCACTTTGCCAGTTCTTTGTACGACGGTTTTTTGCCGTACATCAGAATGCCGACGCGGTAGATGCGGGCGGCCAGCCAGGCAGTTCCGATAAAACCGCCGATCAAGAGCGTGATCGACAACAGAATTTCCCAGGCAGGTACGCCAAACGGGATACGGACCATCATGATGATGGGGGAGGTGAACGGAATCATCGACATCCAGAAGGCCACGGCACCATCGGGTTCCCGAATCACGAACTGCGCCATCACAAACGACAACACCAGCGGAATCGTAATCGGGAACATAAACTGCTGCACATCGGTGTCGCTGTCGACCGCCGAGCCAACGGCGGCAAACAAAGCGCTGTAAATCAGGTAACCTCCGATGAAGTAGATCAGGAAACAGCCAATGATGAGCGGGATGTCGAGCGTACTGACGGCTTTCAATACCGATCCCACCATGTTGTTCTGCTGCTCGGTTTTGGGCTTTTCGGTCGGCGGGTTTTGGTTCTGGGTTTGAGCCTGTGCCATCATCTCGACCCGGTTTTGCGGCCCGACACTTTGCCCCAGAAAACTCGACATTACCGTCGAAATACCGAAGGTGAGTAAAATCCAGAGCAGAAACTGCGTCAGCCCGACCAGCGCCACGCCGGTAATTTTACCCGCCATGAGCTGAAAGGGCTTCACCGACGAAATGATCACTTCCACGATTCGGTTGGTTTTTTCTTCCATCACTCCGCGCATCACCTGCACGCCGTAAATAAAAATGGCGATATAGATGATGAAGGCACATAAATAGCCGATACCCGTGGCCGCGCCCGAACTGCTGTCCTTTTCGCCCTCATCACTCAGGCTAAAGGTGTCCGACGAGACATCGGCTTTGGTGCTCTCCAGAATCTTGCGGTCAATACCGGCTTCGACCAGCCGAATGTTTTCAATTTCCTGTTCAATGGCTTTTTCAACTCCTCGTTTAACCTCCAGACTCACATTTTTTTCGGCGTAAATTTTCAGGCTTTTTGGGTTATCCAGAATATCCTTCGGAATATGAACAAGCACATCGTACCCGCTGCGGGCAAACTCTTTCTTAGCCTGCTCAACCGGAACCTGTACCGGCTTGAACACCAGTTCTTTGGTATCCTTGAACGTATCCCCGAACCGTCCGGTTTCGTCGATTATCTCCACTTTTTTCTGATCGATTCCCCGCATGGCGAAGAAAATCGGAATCAGCCAGATGCAGGAGACCAGCAGGGGCGTCACCAACGTCATGATCAGGAAAGACTTCTTCTTGACCCGAACCAGGTATTCGCGCTTGAGAATAAGGAAAATGGTTTTCATAGTTGTCAATGAGTGAATGAGTGAATGATAGAATGAGTGAATAGCTCCTCCAGTTCTTTGCTTCCAGCGAAGCTATTCACTCATTCTATCATTCACTCATTCACAATTGGTTAAGTGGTTGGAACTTCGCCGACGGCTTTGATGAAGATATCGTTCATGGAGGGGATGTTCTCCCCAAACGAACGGACACTGACGTGGCCAATTAGCTCGCGGATCAGGTCGTTGACGGCGGCATCATCTGGAAGTCGGATGTTTGCCCGCTGAAATCCGTCCTCAATGGGTCTGGTATCCAAAACCTGGTAGGCTGGATTGATGTCATTTAAAGTGCCTTGAAAATCAACGTGGTAGGTGTGGGTTTTGAATTGCTCTTTGATGGTTTTTTTGGGACCGTCGAGCACTTTTTTCGACCGGTTGATCAACGCGATGTGGTCGCACAACTCCTCGACGGATTCCATGCGGTGGGTCGAGAAAATAATGGTGCTTCCTTTTTCGCGCAATTCCAGAATCTCGTCTTTGATCAGGTTGGCATTGATGGGGTCGAAGCCGGAAAACGGTTCGTCGAGGATGATCAGATCGGGTTCGTGTAAAACCGTAGCGACAAACTGAATTTTCTGCTGCATCCCCTTCGAAAGGTCTTCCACATTTTTGGTCCACCAGGTTTTAATGTCAAACTTGATGAACCATGCTTTCAGTTTTTCCATCGCCTGCCGTTCACTGAGCCCCTTCAACTGCGCCAGGTACAGCAGTTGCTCCCCCACTTTCATTTTTTTGTACAGACCCCGCTCTTCGGGTAGGTACCCGATGCGGCAGATGTGTTCGGGACCGAGCGGTTTTCCGTCAAAAAGAACTTCGCCTTCGTCGGGGCCGGTAATTTGGTTGATAATGCGGATGAGGGACGTTTTTCCGGCGCCGTTGGGGCCGAGCAAGCCAAAAATCTGGCCACGGGGAATGTTGATACTCACATCGTCTAACGCCCGATGCTGTGCGTACTGTTTGACAATGTGGCGGGTTTCGAGAATGTTCATATAAAGGTTAAAAAAGCCGCGATGAAGATCAATCGTCGCCACGAAGATAGAATCCGTACTATTGGGTGATATGGTTTTGGGACAAATGGCCGCCGAACGGGTTCATCGGACAATTCGCAGGAGAAATGAAGTGGTAAGAATTACTTGGGTAAACAATCAAACACTTAGGCCAAGATACTAAATTTACCGGGTAAATGGTTCGCCAGCGCATAAAAAAGACTGTCGCCCGACGACGACAGCCTTTTTTGCGGAAGTAAAGGGCTCAGGCTTTGACTACGATCGTTTTAGCCCACTTGTCACCAAACCGTTTGCGTTCATCGCCCAGCACCATGAGCGCATCCACGATGCCAAAAATCGGAATCATCAGGGATACCTGTCGGACAATCGCCGTGCCGTAGTCGCCCAGAATGCCCTGGCCGGTATCTTCCCGGATCACTTTGATTTTCATCAGTTTCTTGCCAATGCTTTGTCCGCCCAGAAAACCGCTGACTTCCGGCAGAGCATCTTTGGTGAGGTGATAGCCGAGCAGGACGATGTAGCCGAGATATCCCAATCGATAACTGATCATCATTAAGAGAAAAACAGGCACATAAGCGACGAATCCGTCGATCAGTGCGGCCACAAACCGCTGTGCCGGGTCAGCTTTGACCTGGGTAGCCGGGGTGTTGAATACGGGTTGCATACGAGAAGGTTAAAAGAGTTAAGAGGTTGAAAAACAAGCCTAACTACATCATCTCCGCGGACAAATGCAACCTTTGAATCGAAATTATGTATATCGAATTATTGCTATTGTGTAAACGGTTACTCCTCGATGGAAACCGGGTCGGCGGGTTGTATAAATTCACCTTCCCATTTCGAAATTACGCAGGTCGCAACGGCATTCCCGGCTACGCTGGTGGCCGAGCGGCCCATATCCAGAAAGGGATCGATGCCCAGGATTAAGGCTAGTCCTTCGGGGGGTAAATCGAACAGGGCCATCGTTCCGGCAATCACGACCAGCGACGCCCGGGGAACGCCCGCAATGCCTTTGGAAGTCACCATCAGCGTCAGCAGCATGATAACCTGTTGCTGAAGGGTCAGCGAAACCCCGTAAGCCTGGGCCAGAAAACCGGTGGCAAAGGTCATGTACATCATCGAGCCGTCGAGGTTGAACGAGTAGCCCAGGGGCAACACAAAACCGATGATGCGCGGTGAAATACCAAAGTCTTCGAGCGCTTTTATCTGTTGCGGGAGAGAGGCTTCCGAACTGGCCGTACTGAACGACAACAGCAGTGACTCTTTCATTTGTCGTAACAGTTTGAAGAACGGAATGCGCATGAAAGCGCAGATCCCGGCCAGAATGACGAAGATGAAAAAGAGCAAACCGCCGTAAAAACACAGAAGAAGATAGGCGTAAGAAACCAGAATGCCCAGGCCCTTCGCAGCAACCACGGCCGTCATCGCGCCCAAAACCGCATACGGGGCCAGTTGCATTACGTAGCCCACCATCTTGAACACCAGCTCGCTCAGTGCGTCGAGGGCTTTCATCAACCCCTTGCCTTTTTCGCCGATGGCTCCAAGTGCGATGCCGAAAAAGAGCGAAAAAACGACAATTTGCAGGATTTCGTTTTCGGCCAATGCCCGGAAGGCACTGTCGGGAAAAATGTGTAGAATGAACTCTTCAACACTGTTGAGCTTCTTGCCTTCAACCCCGACGCTGGTTCCGGCAGCCGGGCGGGGCCAGCTCTGAATCGTACCAGGACGAGTAATATTCACTACAATTAAACCGACGAGCAGCGATAAAATCGTGGCAAAATAGAAATAACCCAGGGTTTTGATGCCAATACGTCCCACCACTTTAAAATCCCCGAGTTTGGCAATGCCGACCACGAGCGTGGAGAACACCAGCGGCCCGACGATCATTTTGATCAGTTTCAGAAATACCTTGCTGATTAACTGGAACTTCGCGCCAATCGATGCGGCTGCTTCTGGGTCGGAGGTACTGTGCAGGATTTGACCGATGACGACACCCAGCGCAAAGCCGATAACGATTTTCGTGGTAATGGTTAGTTTCATTCAGATGAAGGATAAAGAGTAATAGGGAGCAGCGCCTAGTCCGACCCAAACAAAAATAGGAGAAAAATCCGAAACTGGGTCAATTCGAGGACTGACCAGGGCGGTTTACGCATTTTGTGCCTTCGGAGTGGACGGTAAATAAGAAGTTTACAGAATTCATAGTTTGGTAATATCGGACAGGCCAATTGAGCCTAATTTTAGGCAAAATCTACCACAACTATGACAAAAAACAGTTTACTCAACTTCATCAAACTCAGTCTGCTGTTGGGAGGGTTGTTTGCCGGACGTTCGGAAAGCCTTGCCCAGGTTTCGTTCGAGGCCGGTAATCTGACCCGATCCGAAAATTTTGATGCGCTTCCCGGTTCCGGAACGTCGGTATTTACCCAGAACAGTACGATTTTGGGTGTTTATGGCGAACGCACGGGAACGGGAAATACCATCGTAGCTGGAACCGGCAGTTCGAATGCCGGGGCGCTGAACAGCTTCGGAACAACCAGCGACCGGGCGTTGGGCTCGGTCGGGTCGGGGAATGCCGCTGCCGGAAGCTTTACGTATGGGTATCGGCTGAAAAACGAAACCGGTACGGTCATTACCGCCCTAACGGTCAGCTACAATGGGGAGCAGTGGCGCAATAGTGCAGTTTCCGAACCGCAGGTCGTGCCGTTTTCCTACCTGGTTTCAACGACCGCCATCGAAACCACCAATCCGGCCGGGGGCGCGGTGCCTACCGATTATGTAGCGGTGCCGGAACTCAACTTTTCCAATACGGTTTCCGGCGGAACGGCCGGGGCCATCGATGGAAATACGAACCGTCAGGCCAAAAACTACACGATCTCGGGCCTTTCTATCCAACCCGGCAGCGAAATCATGCTGCGCTGGTACGATCCCGACCATGCCGGAGCGGACCACGGGCTGGCCATCGACGATCTGAGCGTTACGGCGACGATTGAAGGGGGAGGAACGCCCGTTCCGGTGTTGACGGTCAATCCAACTACCTTAACCGGTTTTACGACCTCGGAAGGAGCGGCTTCTACACCGAGATCCTTCACCCTTTCGGGCAGTAACCTGACGGCGGATGTGGTCGTTTCGGCCCCGAGCGGTTTTGAAATCAGTACTGGCAACAGTTACTCGTCCAGTTTGACGCTGCCCTTGTCGAACAGCGCGGTGGGGGCTACGGCCATCGACGTCCGGCTAACCGGCGCTACGCAGGGCGATGTCAGTGGTTTTGTGACGAGTGTCAGCGGAGCAACATCGGTTTCGGTGTCGGTGAGCGGCACGGTCTTCGATCCGAACACCATTGCCAGCATTGCGTTGGCCCGCAGCCAGCCGAACAACACGCCAATTTCGGCCTTGCCGGGCGGAAAAATTGCCGGTCGGGTTACCGTGAGCAACCAGTTTAACGATGTGGCTTATATTCAGGACCCGACGGGCGGGATTGCGGTTTTTAGCACGGCGTTCCGAAACAGTGTTCAAATCGGCGATTCAGTCCAGATTACGGGTGGCACACTTGGAGCGTTCAACAATAACCGGCAGGTTTCGGGCACGGTGACGTTCACCAACTTCGGACCGCAGGGGCCGCTCACGCCGAAAGTGGTTACGGTGAGTCAGTTGCCGGAGTTCGAAGGTCAGTTGGTTACGGTTAATTCAGCCGTAATTCGCCCGAATACGGTCGTTGATGCGCCCAACCCGGTTTTTGTATTGACGCCAGACGCTAATTTCCAGCTTCAGGATGCAACCGGTACGCGCGAGATTCGGATCAATCGGGCGACCAACATTCCGGGCAATACCAATCCGGCCAACCCGGCGCCGATCACCGGCGTCGTCGGGCGGTTTAATGCGATAACGCAGTTGTTACCCCGCTTTACCCAGGATTTGCCGGGAAGCGCTCCCTACCTACCGGCCGGGGGCCAAATCGACCGCAACCTGACGCTCGACGTAGCCGCCTGGAACATTGAGTGGCTGGGCAGCACCGGCAACGGCCCCACCAACGAAGCGCAGCAACTAACCAACGCCATTGCGGTCTTGAACAGCCTGCAATCCGACATCATCGTGCTGGAAGAGATTTCGTCCGAAAACGCCCTGCCCAGCCTGCTGGCCGGGATGCCGGGCTACCAGGGCAATTGCTCCCGGTTCGTCTCGAATAATCCAGGTCACGAAATTCCGGCCAACCCGGCCACGCCCGGTCCAACCTTACCCAACAATACGCAGCGGGTTTGTATTCTGTATAAATCGGAGGTGGCCACACTGATTTCGCAAAAACCGCTGATGGAACGGGTTGAAAACCTGGCCGGCTACCCGACCGAACCCGACAATTTCTGGGCGTCGGGCCGGTATCCGTATCTGTGGAAATTCAATGTGACCGTCGCCGGAATTACTAAACAGGTCAACGTGGTCGGGATTCACGCCAAGGCCAACGAAGGAGCGCCGACTTCACAGGAAGCTTACGACCGGCGGAAATACGATGTCAAAGTGCTGTATGACACCCTGAAAGCCCAGTATCCGAATGATCTGATGATTTTGGCCGGGGATTTGAACGACGACCTCGACCGGACGGTGGCCAGCGTTTCCACGACCGAATCGACTTACAAACCCTTTACGGACGATGCCGCCAGCTTCACGGGCGTGACCCGGTCGTTGAGCGACAACGGTTTCCGAACGTTTCTGGCCCAGGATAATGTCATCGACCATATTATTGTCTCAAACGAACTGGCCCCGGCGTATGTAGACGGCTCGGCGGCCGTGGCTACTCCCTATGTAACCATCAGTGATTACGGTAACAACACCTCCGACCACGTCCCGGTCCTGGCCCGCTTTGATCTGTCACAATTGACGCTGGTGAAGGTGCAATACCAGAACGGAGACAACGGCCAGACGACCAACAACCAGATCAAACCAAATTTGAAGTTGGTCAATGAAGGCACAACGGCGGTTCCGTATAGCGAATTGACCATCCGCTACTGGTTTACGGCCGAAAACTTCGCCGGGATCAACACGTTCATCGATTACGCCCAGTTGGGTAACAACAAGGTAAAAGCCACGTACGTCCGGCAGGATACACCGGCCCGAAACGGCGCGAATGGCTACGTGGAGTACAGCTTCGATCCTTCGGCCGGGAGTCTGGCCGTTGGCGGCAATTCCGGTCCGATTCAAACCCGGCTGGCCAATAAAGATTGGGCGGACCTGAACGAAACCGATGATTATTCGTACCGGGCATCGGGCGATTTTGCCCTGAATGACCGGATTACCGTGTATCAGAACGGAACGCTGATCTGGGGGACTGAACCCGAAATAACGCCTTCGGTTCTGGCGGTAAAGGTTTTATCGGAGAACAAAAATAACCGCACCAATTCCAACACGATCAGCACGTACCTGAAAATCAACAATACCGGCAATGTGCCCCTGACTTACGGTGATCTCTCGGTGCGCTACTGGTTTACGGCCGATGGAACCTCGTCACTCAATTACTGGATCGATTACGCCAAGCTCGGAAACGCGAAACTGGCGGGTCAGTTTGTACCGGTCAATCCGGCCCGAACCGGGGCCGATACGTACCTGGAGTTGCGCATCAAGTCCGAAGCCGGCACGCTCTATCCGCTCAGCAATACCGGTAACATTCAATACCGGATTGCGAAAAGCAACTGGTCGAACTTCAACGAAGCCGATGACCACTCGTATAAACCCGCTGCTCCGTTTGCTGAGAATGACCGGATTACGGTTTACTACAAAGGCAATCTGATTTACGGAATTGAGCCGACATCATCGGCCGGAGCCCGGGTTTCGACGGCTTCTGATGCGGAAACCTTTGTGGTTCAGGTGTTACCCAACCCGGTTTTTGAAGTCTTTGAGGTGGAGTTTGCCGCCCCGGCTGGTGAGGAGGTTCGGCTGTCGCTGACGGACGTGCACGGAAAACCAGTTCTCCAGCGTTCCGTCACTGCAACGGGCCAACGGCAACGGCAGTCGCTCACGATCCGGCAGCAGGTGGCCGGGGTCTATTTCCTTCGCGCCAATGCGGGACAGCATTCCCGGCTCATTAAAGTGGTGAAGCAATAGCCGACTTGCCATGACGGTTTCCAGCCTTACCGGAAACCGCACAAAACCTTCCGATGGCTGACACAAACCGGGTCAGCGTCGGAAGGTTTTTTTATAAATGGGTTTTCGATACGCAAATAAGGCGTAAAAAAGCGGATAGAGGAGAACGTCCGTTAGCCGTGTTGGGGTTCGGAAGGTAATTTCATCACCGATGCGGGTTTGATTGCCTTGTCGGATAATTCGGTGTTTGTGCTGCCAGAAGGCCAAAAAAAAGGGCAGTTGGGTACCTTTGTCGATAAAGAAAATTTCCTCTTCAGTTTCCTGCTGATCAATGATAAGACTAATCCAGTCCTGCTTGAAAAGCAAAAAGTTAAGCCGCAGATGAACCGTATCCCCTTTCAAACAACCGTCGAATCGAACCACCTTCACGGGTGGAAACGGCGGACTCAGCTTGTTGAACAATCGCAGGTCAAAACCGGCCCAAACGCGCTGGTAATCTTGTTCAACAGTTGTGTAAAGGGAAATTTTCATGCCGTACCCACGGGCTTTGGTCCGTGTGAGTTAGTATTAACTTCTGGACACACTGACTCTCACGGACTAAAGTCCGTGGGTACTAAAGCTGTTCCAGGATGCGTTCGATGGAAACTTCCTGGCCGATGCGGCTTTTGAGTTCACTAATCGGAACGCGAATCTGCTCGGTGGTGTCGCGGTGCCGGATCGTGACCGTATCGTCTTCCAGGGTCTGGTAATCGACGGCAATACAAAACGGCGTGCCGATCAAATCCTGGCGCGTGTAGCGTTTGCCGATGGCGTCGCGTTCTTCGTAAATGACCCGGAATTCGCTCCGCAACTGCTTCACGATTTCCTGCGCCTTTTCGGGCAAACCGTCTTTCCGAACGAGCGGGAAAATAGCAGCTTTCACCGGCGCCAGGGCCGGGTGCAGTTTGAGGTACGTGCGCGTTTTCTGGTTGTCACCTTCGCCGACGACTTCCTCGGTATACGCATTGCAGAAAACCGCCAGGAACAAGCGGTCGGCCCCAACGGAGGTTTCGACTACATACGGGATGTAATTGCCGTACGGTTTGCCGTTTTCGTCGAGGTCGTTGTCAAAATATTGCTGTTTTTTGCGGCTCAGTTCCTGATGGCTGCGGAGGTCGAAGTCGGTGCGGGAGTGAATGCCCTCGATTTCGCGGAAGCCAAACGGGAATTGATACTCGATGTCGACGGCGGCATTCGCGTAGTGGGCCAGCTTCTCGTGAATATGGAATTTCAGCTTTTCGGCGGGTAATCCCACAGCTTGGTGAAATTTCAGCCGGGTATCGCGCCACTTTTCGTACCATGCCATTTCGGTGCCGGGCCGGACGAAAAACTGCATTTCCATCTGCTCGAACTCCCGCATTCGGAACGTAAACTGCCGGGCGACGATCTCATTCCGGAACGCCTTCCCGATCTGCGCAATGCCGAACGGAATCTTCATCCGGCCGGTTTTCTGCACGTTCAGGAAGTTGACAAAAATCCCCTGGGCGGTTTCCGGGCGGAGGTAAATCAGGCTGGCGTCTTCGGCCACCGAACCTACTTGCGTCGAAAACATCAGGTTAAACTGCCGCACTTCGGTCCAGTTGGCGGTGCCCGAAATCGGGTCGACGATGCCTTCGTTGATGATCAGGTCGCGGACGCCGTTGAGGTCGTTTTCACCCAGCAGGCGGCCCATTTCGACCAGCAGGGCGTTGGCTTTTTCGGCCTGGCCGTTGGCCGCGTATTCTTCGGCTTTCAGTTCGAGCAGTTGGTCGGCGCGGTAGCGTTTTTTCGAGTCTTTGTTGTCGATCATCGGGTCGTTGAACGAGTCGACGTGCCCCGAGGCTTTCCAGGTCATCGGGTGCATGAAAATGGAGGCATCGATGCCCACCACGTTTTCGTGGACCTGGGTCATGGCTTTCCACCAGACCGTTTTGAGGTTATTTTTCAGTTCCACGCCGTTCTGACCGTAGTCGTAAACGGCCTGCAACCCGTCGTAAATTTCGCTGGACGGGAACACGAAACCGTATTCTTTGGCGTGGGAGATAATGTCTTGCAATGAGGTGGCTGGTGCCTGAGTCGGTTTTGCTGCTTCCATAATGGCGCAAAAATACAGATTTAGCCCGGTTGCCTGACAAAATTTTTATACTTTTGACTACATCACCCAAATCTTTGGTACCGTGCTGATTAACTCCCTTTCGCTCGAAAATTTCAAGTGCTTCGAGAAGCTCGACGTAACATTTGCCCCCATCACCCTGCTGACCGGTGCAAACAGCAGTGGGAAGAGTTCGCTCATCAATGCCATTCTGGCGGTTTTGCAGACGGAGCAATTTCCTTTTTATCTGTCGCCGAATGGCAAGTATGTGAATATGGGGAGCTTTGAAGAGATAATTTTTCAAGGAGATGATTCTCTTGAACTAAAGCTATATATGAACTTTAAATCACTTTTTTATCGTAATATAACCGGAGCTGGCAGTATATTAACAAGTTGGAAAATTAATGTAGATAATAGTCTGCCCACTTTAAAAAATGTATATTTTAATAATGATGATTATCAGTATCATATTTATGAAAAGGATAATAAGTATTATATGGATCTTATTGCCTCTGACTTATCATTATATGTAAGAAATGAAGAAGATGTTTTAAGCTCTTTTTCAGAAATACTAAATTTTAACTCAGCAAAAGTAAATATTGACTTAAGCCCTAAGGAAAAAGATGCTGTAGTTTCTTATAACAAAGTAAGTATTAAATTTGAAAATGCAGAGGTGATCTCAATTGATGATATATTTAAAGTAAAATCAAGATCATATAAAGATAACTACTTAAATATAATTACTGGTCTGGCAACGTCATTAATTGAGCATGTAAAGGATGGGTTTAACTATGTAGGTTCTTTTAGGCAACCACCGGAAAGGACCTATTATCAAAAAGCAAAAAGTGAAAAAATTAATCCCTCAGGAGAGGGCTACATTGATCAAATTATTGAATGGGAAGAAACTGATCCAGAAAAATTTTCAACATTGAATAATTATACATTCCAAATGCAATTGTTAGAAGAGATTAAAACTACTAAGTTAAAAGGTGGAAGATTTGAGTTTGGAATAAGAAGTCATAAAAACGGGAAAGTAGTACCTGTAACAGACGTTGGCTTCGGCATTAGTCAATTTCTCCCCATTATCGTGGCAGATTTACAACTGCCAGATAGCTCCTGTCTTGCAGTCTCCCAGCCTGAAATTCATCTTCATCCAAAAATTCAAGCTGCATTTGGTAATTATTTAGTCAATCAAATTAATAGAACTAAAAAGCAATACATTATTGAAACTCACAGTGAATACTTGCTAAACCGTATTCGCTTATTACTTGTAACCGGCGAGCTAAAACCGGAGGATGTGAAAGTATATTATTTTGAAAATGATGGAATTAAAAGTGTTGTACATGAAATAGAATTTGCTACAAATGGCGCCGTAAAAGGAGCGCCGGACGGTTTCTTCGAAACCTATGAAATGGATGTGATGGATATTGCTATGCACGCGGTCAAATGAAAAACGATATTTTTATTGACAATAACGTCGCTAAAAATTTCAAGAATCCCATCGATCCTCATTATAAAAAACTGGTTGAGTGGTTATTTGAAAAAGGTCATCTGGTATTATCCCAGAAGCTTTTGAAGGAATACCACAGTAGCAACCGGGGTAATTGGGGGCAAAGTATCCTGACCATCATCAGCCGTTTGACCAAAGACGAACGCCTTGTTTCCATTTCAAATGAGCAGATGGAAAACTTACGGTTTTCGAAAGTGACCGAAAGACGACTGACCTGCAACGCGGAAGATCGCTGGCACCTAAAGACGATTCTTTTGTCCCACCGTAAAATAGCGGTTATTATTGATGTGGCCTTACGGAATGATGTGAATAACCACCCCAATCATGAGGGCGTCAAGCCTATCGCGGTTTCCCGGCCGGAGGAAATCGATTACGAAAATTATCTTCTTTAAAGCCAGATTTCACCCCCGCCTTTCGTACACACTCAACTGGCTTTTCAACCGCCTGATTTCGTCCTGCATGGCTTCCACGCGCTGCAACAGATGGTGAATCGCATCGATCCCGTCAAGGTTGATGTTCAGCTCGTAGTGCAAGTTGCTGAATTTCTCAAGCGTCGGCAACTGGTGCAGCGGAATAAATGGCTGCTCCTCGATGATGACCAGTTCCAGTAAACCGTACTCCGCCAGCGAAGCCACAAAGGTTTCTTCCACCGTATACTTCAGGCAATACTCTTCGACGCGAATCACATCTTCCGGCAGCATAAAAAAGGTCGTTTGAGGTTTAACGTTTAAGGTACGGGTGAACCTATTACCTGGAAACGAAGAAGCATTAACTATAACTTACTTTCTGTTCGCACTCAATTGGGCCAGTTCGCGGAATAATTCCTGTTCTTTTTCGGTCAATCCGGTCGGGATTTTGACCGAATACGTTACGTAAAGGTCGCCAAACTGGCCGTCCTGTTTGTAAACCGGGAATCCTTTCCCTTTCAGCCGGACCTTCGTGCCGGTCTGGGTTTCGGGGCTGACTTTCAATTTTACCTTGCCACCGAGGGTGTCGATGGTCTGGTCTCCGCCCAGCACCGCCGTGTACAAATCCAGCTCGACGGTCATGTACACATCGTCGTTCAGGCGCTTGAAAACCGGGTCGTCGGCGATCATGAACGTAATGAACAGGTCGCCGTTCGGCCCGCCGTTGGCCCCCGGCCCGCCCTGCCCTTTGAGCTTGATCACCTGCCCGTTGGCAATTCCGGCCGGAACCGTGATCCGGAGATTCTTGCCATTAACCGTCAGCGTATGCTGGTGGGTCTGGTAGGCTTCCCGCAGACTGACGGCCAGTTCGGCGGTGTAGTCCTGCCCCCGAAATTGCACCTGGCGACCGCGCGGCCGTTCGCCAAAAAACGATTCGTAGAAATCCGAAAAATCCTGACTCGAAAAGAAGTCTTCCGACTCGGGCCGTTCGGTTTGTCGGGTGTATTGTCCCGACTGCCGGGCTTGTTCAAACTGCTCGGCATGCCGCCAGTTTTCGCCGTACTGATCGTATTTTTTCCGCTTTTCGGGATCGCTCAGCACTTCGTTGGCTTCGTTGATCTGCTGGAATTTAGCATTGGCTTCCTGGTCGTTGGGATTCAGGTCCGGGTGGTATTGCCGGGCCAGCTTCCGATACGCCTTCTTAATGTCGTCATCCGAGGCATTCCGGTTGATCCCGAGTACATTATAGTAATCAATAAAAGCCATAGCGTGGAGCAATCAGGTGGCTTGAGGTTTCTCGTCGTGCCGTGTCGGAACAGAATTTGTTCCGCGGCTGGTGGTTAAACCGGTGGCTCAAGTTACACAATATCCGATCAGAAGAACAGCCGATTCGTTACTTTTTCGGACATCGTTCGTCTTAAAGTCAGGTTCCGGAAATCCTCCGTAACAATCAATTAACCAATTCTTTCGGAGCCAAGGATGAAGCGACTAATCGCCGTATTGCGTGATTATTTTGGCGTATCACACCAGGAAGCCCGGGGAATGCTGGCGTTGCTGGCCTTCACCGCCTTGTTGCTGCTGGCACCGCTGGCCTACCGGCTGTGGGTGCCCGATGCCGTTCCCGACACTTCCGCTGCCGACAAACGCCAGCTCGATAGTCTGGTGGCTTTGCTGGAAACCGAGAATCCAACGGACGCAGAGCGGGACGAAAAACCGCCCGGACGGTATGAACCCGCCATCAAAGCGCCTTCCGTTGAGCGGTTTGCTTTTGATCCGAACACCCTCGATCCCGAAGGCTGGCAACGGCTGGGCGCTCCCCGCTGGCTGGCCGAACGGATTATTCGCTATCGCTCGAAAGGGGGGCGGTTTCGACAAAAAGAAGACTTGCTGAAAATCTATGATTTTTCGCCCGACCTCTACGCTGAACTGGAACCCTATATCCGGCTTGTCGATGAAAGACAGCCATATGGTTCTAATAAAAACTATTCGGAACGGCTTTCCGCCAGTGAATTGAATCCGGCGAACCCGATGGCAACCCGCAAAACCGCCTTTACTGGTGAACGTTTCAGCAAATCGGTGGTGCAGCCGTTCGACATCAACACCGTCGATACCACCGAATTGATCAAACTGCGCGGGATTGGCTCCAAACTGGCCGCCCGGATCGTGAAGTTTCGGGATGGCCTGGGCGGTTTTGTGTCGCCGGAGCAATACGCTGAAATTTTCGGCCTGGATTCACTGGCCCGGGAGGAACTGACAAAGTTTGGGCGGATCGAATCACCGCCCAAAAAAATAGCGGTGAACACCGCTACTGTGGAAGAACTCGACCGGCACGTTTACGTATCGAAACGGCAGGCCGAGGTCATTGTCAATTATCGTACCCAGCACGGGCCGTATTCGTCGGCCGAGTCGCTGCGTACCATTCGCATTCTCGACGCCAAAACCATCGAAAAGCTAAAACCGTATCTGGAATTCTGACCAAGACACCGATCAGAAATTCGGTTTCAATAAGTATTTCATGTAAAAATCGTCGATGGCCTTGACGGCTTCGTCGGGCGTATCGACCAGCGAAATGAGTTTCATATCGCCGGGGCTGATGTTGTTCTCCTGGCCCAGCATCACCTGCTCAATCCAGTCGACCAGCCCCTGCCAGAACGATTTGCCGACCAGTACAATCGGGAACCGGGCAATTTTCTTGGTTTGAATCAGTGTAAGCGATTCGAACAACTCATCGAGCGTACCAAAACCGCCCGGCAGCGCGATAAAGCCCTGCGCGTATTTCACAAACATGACTTTGCGGACAAAGAAAAAGTCGAAATTGATGTTCTTATCCGGATCAATATAAATGTTGCTTTCCTGCTCGAACGGGAGTTGAATATTCAATCCGACGGATTTCCCACCCTGCTCGAAGGCACCTTTGTTACCGGCTTCCATAATACCGGGACCACCGCCCGTGATGACGCCGTAACCGTGCTGAACGAGCTTGGCCGCGATTTCTTCCGCCATCTGATAGTACGGGTTGTCGGGTTTGGTCCGGGCCGAGCCGAAAATCGACACGCAGGGCCCGATTTTAGCCAGTTTATCAAAACCTTCGACAAACTCGGCCATGACTTTAAAAATAACCCAGGAGTCGGCAATTTTTATCTCGTTCCAGTTGCGATCCTGAAAAGCTTCTTTGATTCGTTGCTCGTCGGGGGTAAGGAGAAGTTCATCGCGTTTAGGAAGATCTTTTTTGATTTGGGAAACATTCTGAGCTTCAGAACGTTGGACTGTTTTTTCTGCATCCATAGCTCTTTCATTGTTAAAGAACCGGGTGGCCGCAGGCGTTTTTCGTCCTCCTGTAACCAACCGACTCGTTGATGGTGGGCATCGTTACTCATTTTTACAAACAAGCGGAAACGTGAATCGATTCGCTGGTTGTGGATGAAAATTTCCGGTATAAATGGCGTTGATGCTGTTTGTTTGATCACTTACTTTGTCGAAAATTTGACGGTATTGCCCGGTATAAAACGCATTCAGGGCGGAGCCGGAATGTAATAACGTTAAATCACCTTTTTAGTTTCATTTGTTACGAAAAATTCATGAAACCATCCATAGCCGTAGGGGGCGATCACGCCGGGTTTGCGTATAAACAGGAAATTGTGGCCTGGCTCGAAAAAGAGGGGTATCCGACCAAAGACTTCGGTACCTACTCGGAGTCGTCGGCCGATTACCCGGATTTTGCCCACCCGGTTGCGCTGGCCGTCGAAACCGGGCAGTTTGACTGGGGAATTCTGGTCTGTGGGAGTGGTAACGGCGTTGCGATTACGGCGAACAAACACCAGGGCATTCGGGCGGCTCTCTGCTGGAAGCCCGAACTCGCCGAACTGGCCCGCCAGCACAACAATGCCAATATCCTCTGCCTGCCCGAACGGTTTATTTCACCTGAGGATGCCCTGGAATGTGTCCGGCGGTTTTTGAACACCGCATTTGAGGGGGGACGTCACCAGACGCGGGTCGGCAAGATCAGTTGCTGAGGGCCGCTTCCCGGCGTCGGTAAATGCCGTTCTGGCCGGTTGGCTCGTACGAAGCGGCCAGGGCGGGCGCGCGTTGAAAGAGTTTTTTGACGACGTTTTCCTTGTCGATGATGTAGGTAGGCGGGTCTTTCCGGAAATGATCGTAGACACTGATGACGCTTTCGTAACTGTCCAGGTTCCGCAGGTCGTACTTGGCCAGATCCCAGTTCAGATAAGGCGTTGCCACCTGGTTGTTTCGGTAAGCGCTGATGTCTTCCCCGATCACCAGAATTTTCTGTTGCTGAATACGCGTGTCGATGGGCGACGGTTTAACCTGTAGGGCACTCAGTCGGCCCGGTTCCCAGCGCGGAATCAGCGCCAGCGCGCCCTGGTACAGGATAAACAGGGTGAAGCCAAACACGCCCAGAAAAATCAGTTCAGCCATCAACTCCCGGCGAATGCCCTGAAAGTAGTAGGCGGCAAAAAACGCCAGCGCGGGCACGAAGCTGATGAATAGCATGGGAGCCAGAAAAGGCATCAGCGCCACCGACACCACGGCCGTCAGGCCCCAGATCATCATGATTTGCTGGCACCGTTGCTGAAAGTTAACGTACCGCGTGGTTTGCCGGAATAGGCTCAGTAAGCCCAGAATGCCCATTGCAAACGGCAGGAACATCGACGCCAGCAGGGTCTGGAAGTCCGTCAGATCGTATTGGCGAACCCGGAAAACCGACGCGAGCAGATTCCGGTTGAAATCGTCCAGGCTGTCGGCAAGGTAGAAGTACAGAACCGTCAGCAGGATCGGGAAGGAAAAGCCGAAAATCAGCAGGGAATGCTGCCGGAAACTCGCCCCCGTGTAGAGCAGAAGGGAAACCAGCGCCCAGATGATGAATAAAGCCGAGGGCAGGTAGAACAAGGCCGCCAGACTGATGTAAAAACCGACTTCGAACACCTCGTCCGTGGCACCCCGGCGGTCCATTTGTTTCACGAGCGTTCCGAAGGCCAGCAGCAAAAAGGTTGTGGAGAGCAAAACCGGCGATAAGGTGCTGCAATCGAACGACATGTTCAGAAACAGCGCGTAGAGCAACCCGGGAATCCAGTTGCGATCCGGGTAAATATCCCGAACATTCATCACCCAGTTAAAGTAAAACACCTGAAAAGCCGCCAGGGCCGTTCCGGCTACATGGTAAGCCAGGTGTGAGCGGCCCACCGTCAGATCGATCAGCCAGTAAACGACAGCCGAAAGCGGACTAATGCTATCCCAGATGTCGCGGTACAGCAGGTTCCCGTTGTTCATCTGTTCGCCGACCAGCATCCAGTTCAGCTCCGGCACCAGCAGGGGCGGGGGCGATAGCAGAAAGGGCAGCCGGATCAGGACCAGCAGGGCCAGCAACCCGACAATCTGGAGGGTGGCGTTAATCCGAAAAAAACTTAACAAGCGTTTCGAGCGTTTACCGTAAACCCGGGATTGGAACGACGAAATTAACGGTTTCGGTGTAAGAAGTCGAATAAAAGGCGGATATTTGCAACAGTTAAAATGAATAATGAACAATTAAAAATGAACAGTTGAAATCAAAAATAAGGTCGCGGGTATAATTCTGTGTTCATTATTCATCGTTAATTGTTCATTGTTTTTCAAAAATGGAATCGAAACGACAGCAGAAAGTAGCAAGGTTGTTGCAGAAAGACCTCAGCGAAATCTTTCAGCGCGATAGCCGACACCTGTTCAACGGTGCCTTTATCACCGTCACGAACGTGCGCGTGTCGCCCGACCTGAGCATTGCGCGGGTGTACCTGAGTTTTCTGGCGACGCCCAACAAGGAGTTGTTACTCGAACTGATCAAGGAGAAAGGAAAGTCGATCCGCCAGCAACTGGCCGACCGCGTCCGTCACCAGCTTCGGATCATCCCGGAACTCACCTTTTTCCTGGACGATACGGCCGAATACGCGGCCAAGATGGACGCCCTATTTGCCAATCTAGACATTCCACCCGCTCCGGAAGAAGACGACGAGGAGTGATGTTTCTGCCGACTCATGAACCTGCCGCTCTGGATTGCCCGCCGGTACTTCTTATCGAAACGCAAGCGTAGCTTTATCAACCTGATCTCCCTGGTGTCGATGCTTGGGGTGGGCGTGGGTACGATGGCGCTGGTGGTGGTGTTGTCGGTTTTTAACGGCATGGAGGAACTGAATCGCATCATTTTCAAGACGTTCGAAGCCGATTTGACGATTGCCCCGGCGCAGGGGAAACGCCTGACGGTTTCGCCCGCTTTGTTGCAAACCATCCGACAAAGCAGTGAGGTGGCGCTGATGACGCAGGTGATCGAAGACAACGCCCTGGCACGTTACCGCGACGGGCAAACCGTTGTGAAGCTCAAAGGCGTCGACAGCTCGTATTTGCAGCGTCGGCAACTCGACACGGCTCTGGTCGAAGGAAACCTGCGGTTGCAGGAAGATGGCGTCAACTTCGCGCTGGTAGCCGAAGGGGTCCGAAATGCGCTGCTGATTTCGCCCGATGACATGCTGACCCTGCTCGAACTCTGGTACCCGCAAAACCGAAAGTCGTACACGGTCTTGTCGGCCGATGCCTTCAACCGGGCGGAATTCCTGGTGTCAGGCGTGTTTTTTATTGAAGATAATTTCAACGATTACGTGCTGGCTCCTTTGGAGGTTGTGCGCGAATTGGTTGACTATCAGCCGAATCAACTATCTTCGCTGGAGTTGCAGGTAAAACCGGCGGTCGATATCGCGCGTTTGAAAAAACGTTTGCAGCAGCAACTGGGCCAAACCGTGGTGATCAAAGACCGCGACGACCTGAACCCGGATCTGTTTCGTGCTATCCGTGTTGAAAAACTGTTTGTGACCGTCACGTTGGCCTTTCTGGTGCTGATCGCTTCGGTCAACATCTTTTTTTCGCTGTCGATGCTCGCCATTGAAAAGAAAGACGATGTAGCCATTTTGTACGCGATGGGGGCGTCGCCCTCGCTGGTCCGGCGGATTTTCCTGTTCGAAGGCTCGATTGTCGCCCTGATTGGTGGAGTCGTCGGGCTGGTACTCGGTGTGGCGTTGTGTTTGTTGCAGCAGCGGTTTGGGTTTGTCTCAATGGGGATCGAAAGCTCGCTTATTGATGCCTATCCGGTCAAGTTGCAGGCGAATGATCTGCTCATGACCACGCTCATTGTGATTGTGGTAACCATAACGGTTTCCTGGTTCCCGGCTAAAAAAGCGGCCACCGTTTCGAAAGCCGTCGACAGTGTGCAGTAACCGAATGGACTAAAAAACGAATCGTGTCGTTTTGAACAAGGTAAGTGAATAATCGGTATGCTCAAAATTATCCGAAATAGCGTATTTCTTCTTTCTCTTCTTCTTGCCGGGAACTGGTCGCTGGGCCAGGCCACGCGGGTCGGGGAAACCGAGCGGAAAACCGGTCCGGTAGCCAGCAATGGGGCGTATAACCCCAGCCGAACGAGGGCGCATGATCTGATCCATACCCGGCTGGACCTGAGTTTCGACTGGGTGCGGCAATGGGTGCATGGCATTGCCCGGCTGCGGTTCAAACCGCATTTTTATCCCCAGAATATGCTGGATGTCGATGCCAAAGGGTTTGACGTAAAAGGCGTTTTTCTGCTCGATACCCTGAAAACCGGCGAAACGGTTTTCGATACGTTGAACTATACCTACAATGACCGGCAGAAAATCCACGTGCTGCTGCCCCGGACGTATACCCGGGCCGATACTTTTGATATTCAGATTGTTTATACCGCTAAACCGAACGAACTCCCCCAGGGCGGTAGCGTGGCCATTTCGCAGGACAAAGGGCTTTATTTTATCAACCACGACGGGGCCGAACCGAACAAACCCCGCCAGATCTGGACACAAGGCGAAACCGAAGCCAATTCGTGCTGGTTTCCGACCATCGACTCGCCGAACGAGAAAATGACGCAGGAAATTTACCTGACCGTCGGTTCTAATTTTCGGACGCTTTCCAACGGTAAACTGATTTCGTCGACCGTCAATCAGGACAGTACACGGACCGACTACTGGCGACAAACCCTGCCGCACGCGCCGTATCTGACGATGATTGCCGTGGGTGAGTTTGCGTACGTAAAGGATTCGCTGGCGGCCACTTCCGACCGGGGGCCATTGGAAGTCAGTTACTTTGTCGAACCGGAATACGAGCAGTCGGCACGGGCTATTTTTGGCCGTACACCCGAAATGATCCAGTTTTTCGAGCAAAAATTTGGCGTGCCGTACGTCTGGGAAAAATACAGCCAGATCGCCGTTCGGGATTTTGTAACCGGCGCGATGGAAAACACGACGGCCACCGTCCACGGCGAAGGCGTTCAGATGGACGCCCGCCAACTGGTCGATGGCAATTCCGACGATGTGATCGCGCACGAACTGTCGCACCACTGGTTCGGCAACCTCGTCACGGCCGAATCCTGGGCCAACCTGACGCTGAACGAAGCTTTTGCCACCTACGCCGAATACCTCTGGCGTGAACACAAGGAAGGCGTTTACTCGGCCGATATGCACGGTCTGGACGACCTGAACCAGTACATCGCCGAAGCTGAAACCAAGCAGGAACCGCTGATTCGCTACCGGTACACGGACCGCGAGCAGATGTTCGACAGCCATTCGTATGCGAAAGGGGGGCGGGTGCTGCATTTGCTCCGCCGGATCGTGGGCGATGAAGCCTTTTTTGAATCGCTGACCCGGTATTTGAAAAGCTATCGTTTTAAGACCGCCGAATTGAGCGATCTGCGCGAAGCCTTCGAGGAAGTGACCGGCGAAGACCTGAACTGGTTTTTCGACCAGTGGTTCCTGAAACCGGGTCATGCGGTCATCAAGGTCGAAAAAGAATATAAACCGGGTTCGGTGCAGTTGACGGTTTTGCAGCAGCAGGACTCGACCCGGACGCCGGTTTACCGGCTGCCGGTGAAAGTCGATGTGTGGGTGAAAGGCCAGAAAAAAACGTACGAAGTGGTCATCGACAAGGCCAAACAGACGCTGACGTTTTCGGTGGAACAACGGCCTGACCTGGTGCTGTTCGACGCCGACCACCGGATTGTGGGCACGGTCGAGCAGGAAAAAAACAAACCGGAATTGGTCTTTCAGTTTTACCACACCGATAATTACCTCGACAAATACGAGTCGATTACGCGCCTGGAAGACAAATCGAACATGCTCGACTCGACCGTGCGGCACATGATGATGGACGCCATGAAGGATAAGTTCTGGAAAATCCGTCAGGTTGCCATAGGAAATTTTGCCGAGTACGATGGGTATGAGTTCGCCGAAGTGGAGCGGATTGTGCAGAGTAAGGCGCGGAACGACGAGCGTTCGCTGGTGCGGCAGGAAGCCATTAACACGTTGGCGTCGTACGCCGATAACGTCAATGACCCGTTGTTCCGCGAGGCTCTAAACGATACATCCTATGCGGTGGTCTCGTCGGCGCTGGATTCGTATTTGCTGTCAAAACCTGGCGATGCCGCCGAAATAGCGACCCGGTTCGAGAATGTACCCAACGGCGATATTGTAACGGCGGTAGCGAACTACTACGCTAGTTCGCCCGATACGAGCCGCTACAGTTGGTTTACCAACAAGATGAACACCATGAAGTCGCAGGATTTATATAACTTTTTGCAGGTTTTCGGAAAATACCTCATTCGATCCGGTGGAGACCTTCAACGGCAGGCTGTTCCGATGCTGGAAGTGATGGCCCGGACCAGCCCGGCGTATTTCGTGCGGTTTGGTGCTTATCAGGTTCTGGGGTTGTTGCAGGACATCGAGGGCGTCAAATCCATGCGGAAAGACATTCGTTTGAGCGAGCGCGATCCGAAACTGAAAGAAATGTACGAACAATTCAAAGATTTTTAACCCCAACTTACAACAAAACCCTATGAAGAGAAAGCTCTTTACTTCGCTATTTACACTCCTTTTTAGCCTAACAATGGCCTGGGCGCAAAGCCCGATTGATGGGAAATGGACCGGCAAAATCGCCGATGACTACGCCCTGACACTGGACCTCAAAACCGAAGGAGCCGGACTGACCGGAACGATTGGCAATTCCGACGGAAATCTGCCGATTAAGAATGGAAAGGTAACCGGCAATGAATTTGCCTTTCAAACCGAGTACCAGGGCAGTACGCTTCCGGTCAAAGGCCGGGTGGAGGGGGAGAAACTGTACCTTTCTGTCGATTACAACGGTTCGGAACTGAACGGAACATTTACCAAACAAGGGGGCGGAACGGCAACCGCCCAGCGAAAAATGAAACCTGAAGAAACCGAAGTCTGGGATCCGGTACCAAAAGTGGTGACGCCGGGCAAAACGACGGCCGATGCGCCATCTGATGCTATTATTCTGTTCGATGGCAAAAACCTGGATCAGTGGGTATCGGTCAAGGATAAATCACCGGCGCAGTGGACGGTGAAAAACGGCGTGCTGACGGTCAACAAAGCTGTAGGCAACATCGAAACCAAACGGTCGTTCAAGAATTATCAACTGCACATCGAGTGGAAGATTCCGGAAAAAATCACGCTGACGGGCCAGAGCCGGGGCAATAGCGGGATTTTCCTGGCATCGACCGGGCCGGGCGATGCCGGTTACGAATTGCAGGTGCTGGATTCCTACGAAAACAAAACCTACTCCAACGGACAGGCGGGCAGCATTTATAAGCAAGCTATTCCGCTGGCCAACCCCAACAAAAAACCGGGTGAGTGGCAGGTTTACGACATCATCTGGAACGCGCCGACGTTCAATGCCGACGGCTCGGTGCAGTCTCCGGCCCGGGTGACGGTGATCTTCAACGGGGTAGTGGTTCAGAATAATTTCGAACTGAAAGGCGAAACGGTGTACATCGGCCAGCCGCAGTACAAAAAATACGATTCGGCTCCGATCAAGTTGCAGGCCCACGGCGACCCGAGCGAGCCGATCAGCTTCCGGAATATCTGGGTTCGGGAGTTGTAGCGTGCTGTCGCTGACAACTTGATTTTTTGTAAAAGGGCGGCTTTAGTCGCTCTTTTTTCATTTAAAAACCGCCTTGTGTCTTTCCCTTGATTGACATTCAGTTTTAACCTGTTCATATACTATGCGTTTTTTTGACCCCATCGGGGTCGAATGATTGTAGAAAACCGTTGTTCAATGTGTTCTACGAGTGCCGTAGGTACGCAACCTAGGGTTAATGGCGTACCTATGGCACGCTGATCGGCAGATCGTGGCGGTTTTTCTATAAACATTCCTTGCCGATGGCACTAAAACGGCTTGCAAGTCAGATCAATAATCTCATAGTTCGCGTTAACTTGTAAAATTGCCCTTGTGATGCACTTTAAAAGCCTGAGTGAAAGCATTGCATACCTCGAAAAGATAGACTTTGAAAACGATTCCAGCGTGCGTCCTGTGTCTGGAAATGGGTTGTACATGTTGCTGTACTTATCGAATAAAGAACTGGCGGCAAACAATCTTTTTCTCTATGGATTGAAAATTAAAACCGTCAGCTTGTATGTTTTACCGGATTCCGGTTTTTTAGCGGGGTTTCATCTCTTTTTTCATACCGATGATTCTCTGTTGGAATCCATCGAAGGGGATATTGGAAAATATACTATGGCTGCCGGATGGGGGCTGAATGATGAAGTCGCCAGCGAATTCGATATTTTTTCGTGGAATTATAGCCCGTATGAAATTGATCTTCATAAAAGAACTCGTTTCTTTTCTAATGACAAGCCGGGACCAGTTCTGGATATAATTTCGGGTACGACAGCCTCTTATAAATCCCTGAAACAACTGTACTTGAACGCGATTCGGAATCAGTAGCAACCGGAATCAATCCCCGTTCGCAGACGTTATCATTTTGATCCGGAGACGATATTTCGTTACTTGCGCGGGTCCAATTCGGCCATTGTGCCGCCTGTTTTCCGACGACTGATCCATGAGTAAACCCGAGAAAAAATTGTTTTTGCTGGATGCACTGGCGCTCATTTACCGCGCGCATTTTGCGTTCAGCAAAGCCCCCCGCATCACCTCGCGGGGCCTGAATACCAGTTGTGTATTTGGTTTCACGAATGCCCTGCTGGAGATTCTTCAGAAAGAAAAACCCACCCACATCGGTGTCGCGTTCGATACCAGCAAAAAGACCTTCCGGCACGAAACCTTTGTGGAGTACAAGGCTAACCGACAGGCCATGCCGGAAGATATCAGCATTGCTATTCCGTACGTCAAAAAGCTGGTCGAGGCCATGAACATCCCGATTCTGATGCTCGATGGCTACGAAGCCGACGACATTATCGGAACCCTCGCCAAGCGCGCGTCGAAAGCCGGTTTTGAGGTGTTTATGATGACGCCTGACAAGGACTACGGCCAACTCGTGGAAGATCATATCTACGTTTACCGACCCGCGTTTATGGGCAAAGCGGCTGAGAAGCTAGGCGTGAAGGAAGTGCTGGACCGCTGGCAAATTCAGGAGATTAGCCAGGTCACCGACATGCTGGGCCTGATGGGCGATTCCGTTGACAACATTCCCGGAATTCCGGGCGTTGGCGAGAAAACCGCCCAGAAACTGGTGGCCGAGTTCGGAACGGTCGAGAACCTGATCGCCAATGCCGATAAATTGAAAGGTAAACTGAAAGAAAATGTAGTCCAGTTTGCCCAGCAGGGGCTGTTGTCGAAACAACTGGCGACGATTCACCTGGATGTACCGATTGATTTCAACGAAACCGCCTTGTTGCACACCGAACCCAATAAGCCCGAATTGTCGGCTTTGCTGGATGAACTCGAGTTCCGGCAACTGCGGAAAAGGCTGGTGGGCGACGACGAACCGGATACCAATCCGTTCCCGGCTTCAAAACCGGCTGCCAAAGGCCAGATGGGCCTGTTCGACGAAGCGGTTTTGGCTCCTGCGTCTCAGCCCGGCGCGACCAACCCGTCGGGCGCGGACGATTTGCCTTTTGTCGATGAGTCGGATTCGTCACGAAAACGGGCCATTGCGGCTTTTGAAAAACAGGCAAAACCGGCCGTGCTCCCTAATACAGCGGACATGCAGGCCGACTGGACCGAAACCGAATCAGACGAGCGTCGACACGAGCCCCGGCGGACGATTTACTCGGTGGTGCATGATTACCGGCTGGTCGATACGCCCGACTTGCGGCAAGCTTTGGTGCATTACCTGAACCAGCAGGAAACCCTTTGCTTCGACTCGGAAACTACCTCGACCGATCCGGTCGAGGCTGATCTGGTGGGGCTGTCGTTTGCCTACCGGAAGGGTGAAGCCTTTTATGTGCCGGTGCCGCCGGATCGCGAAGCGGCCCAGGCTATCGTGGACGAGTTCCGGCCGGTTTTTGAAAATCCGGCAATTACGAAGGTGGGCCAGAACCTGAAGTACGACATGCTGATGCTGAAAAAGTACGGCGTGGAGGTGCAGGGCAAACTGTTTGACACGATGGTGGCACATTACCTCATCGAACCTGAGCAGCGGCACAACATGGACATCATGGCGATGACCCACCTGAATTACGAGCCGGTTTCGATCGAATCGTTGATTGGGAAAAAAGGCCCGAAGCAGTTGTCGATGCGGGATGTGGAAGTGCAGAAAGTGGTCGAATACGCCGGAGAAGACGCCGATATTACGCTGCAACTGAAAGATATTTTTGCGCCGATGCTGGAAAAAAACCAGCATAACAAACTGTTCGAGGAAGTCGAAATGCCACTGGTGCGGGTACTCGGTGAGATGGAACTGGGCGGAGTCAAGGTCGATCTGGATGCCCTCAAAGAACTGTCGGCCACGCTCGAAACCGATATGCGGCAGGTGCAGTCCGAAATCTACGAACTGGCGGGCGGGCCGTTCAACATCGGTTCGCCAAAACAGTTGGGCGAGGTGTTGTTTGATAAACTAAAACTCGACAACAAGGCGAAGAAAACCAAAACCGGGCAGTATGCCACGGGTGAGGAGGTATTGACCGAACTGGAAGCTGACCACGAAATTGCCCGGAAAATTCTGGATTACCGCGAGCTGGTCAAGCTGAAAAACACCTACGTGGATGCCCTGCCGTTGCTGATCAGCCCGCGCGATGGCCGGATTCATACGTCGTTCAACCAGGCCGTGGCCGCTACCGGTCGCTTGAGTTCGACCAACCCGAATTTGCAAAACATCCCAATCCGGACGCCGAGAGGCCGTGAAATCCGGAAGGCTTTCATACCCCACAGCGACGAATTTCTGATCATGTCGGCCGATTATTCGCAGATTGAACTGCGGATCATGGCAGCTTTCAGTGGAGATCAGACGATGCTGGATGCGTTCAACAACGGCATCGACATTCACACGCAAACCGCCAGCAAGGTGTTCAAAGTGCCGCTCGATCAGGTCGATTCCGACATGCGCCGGAAGGCTAAAATGGTCAATTTCGGGATTATTTACGGGATTTCGGCCTTCGGGCTTTCCCGGCGGCTCCGGATTCCGCGCAAGGAAGCGGCCGAAATTATTCAGGAATACTTTGCAGGTTTCCCGGCCATCAAGCAGTATATGGACCAGTCGATCGAGAAAGCCAGGGAGTGCGAATATGCCGAAACGATTCTGGGGCGTCGGCGCTACCTGCGCGACATCAACTCCCGGAATATGACCGACCGGAGTTTTGCCGAGCGCAACGCCATCAACGCGCCCATCCAGGGATCGGCGGCTGATATGATCAAGATTGCCATGATCAAGATTGACGAGTTTATCCGCGAAAACCGCCTGAAATCACGCATGATCCTGACCGTGCATGACGAATTGGTATTCGACGCCCACAAGGACGAGTTGGACATTCTGAAAGAAAACGTCTCGCAGTTGATGGCCAATGCCATTCCGCTGGCCGTGAAGATGGAAACCGGCATCGGTTTTGGGGAAAACTGGCTGGACGCGCATTGACCAGGGGTTACTTCATTATTCGGTGTTTGTTATTCAATATTTGATAGTAAAGCCTTTAAATCAATAACGAATATTGAATAACGAACACCGAATAACGAAATGCGGAACAGCTCATAACAAAGAATTAACCGGGTTTTCGGGAAGGAAGCCCGGTTTTTTTGTTAGTATTGAATCACTAATCCCTCAAACAATGAAAAATATTCTGGTTCCCACTGATTTCACCGGCACATCCGATCTGGCCCTGGCCTGGGCAAAATACATCACCAAAAATTACCTGAACGATGGCCTGGAGGCCACGATCGTGCTGACTCATGTTACCCAACCGTATATTCCGGATACGACACTCCCAACCGGCGAGGTGGGTGCGGGCATCATGGCCGCTCAGGAAATGGAAGACGTCGGCGAACTGAATTTGCGCGAGTTGGCCGAACAACTGGAGCGGGAGGGCTTCCGAACCCGGATCGAAACCCGGTTTGGTTCCATCGACAGCGAAATTGTGGAGGTGGCCGACGAGCTGCAACCCGACCTGATTGTAATGGGCCGGAGTCACATTGATAGCTTTTTCGACTGGCTGGCGGGCAGTTCGGCGGCTGATGTGGCCATGACAGCGCATTGCCCAGTACTGGTTGTTCCGACGCTGGAGGAAGGGAAACACCACCCGGTTCGGCTGGAAACGATTGCGTATGCGACCCAACTTGAATTTGACGAAAACCACATTCTGCGTCCGGTAGTTGATCTGGCCCGGCGGTTTCAGTCCAATCTTCGACTGGTGAAAATCAAGGCATTGAATCAGCCTAACGTCTATGACGACCGCCAGTTTCTGGATCAGATTGAAGCCGAGTTTGGCCGAAACCGGTTTGCAGAAGACACTGTCGATGCCGACAATGTCGCCGAAGGATTGACGAAATACATTCACAGGCATCAGGTCGATTTGCTCGTGATGGCCACCCGCGAACGGGATTTTCTGAGCAAGCTGTTAAACCCGAGTCTAACCAAACGCATGGTGCTGAGTTCGGACGTGCCGGTGCTGGTCTATCACGCTAAAGAAAATTACTAACGTACCCACGGACCGGGCCGCGCAGGCTTTAGTCCGTGTGGGCTAGGGAACCTTTAAGTTGGTATCAACTACTGGATTTGAAGACTCACACGGACTAAAGTCCGTAGGTACGAGATGACTATGAGCAGACGCCGGTACAAACATTCTGAGAAGAAAATTGGGGCTTCGCCGGGCACCCTGATCTACGTTGGGCAGGATACTGACTACAAAACCAAGATTCAGCGGATTGAGTACAATGAGGCCCGATACGAGATTGAACCAGTCAAACGCCTGAGTGCCTGCCGAATTCCGACTCAGGAAGCAAACGTAGTTTCCTGGCTGGATGTCGATGGCATTCACGAGCCAGCGGTTGTGGCAGGCATTGGGCAGCAATATCAATTGCATCCGTTGTTGCTCGAAGATGTGATGAATTCGCAGCAAAAGCCGAAGCTCGAGGAGTACGACGGTTCCTACTTGTTTGCGACCTTGAAAATGCTGTATTTCAATAAAATACGGCAGGAACTGGAGAGCGAACACCTGAGTTTCGTATTGGGTAAAAACTACCTGATCTCATTTCAGGAAGAACGAAAAGCGGATCTGTTTCAACCCATCCTCGACCGTATCCAGGCTTCGGCTGGTAAAACCCGGCGCAACGGCCCCGACTACTTGCTGTATGCCCTCATGGATTTGGTCGTAGACCATTATTTTGTGGTTCTGGACACAATCGGCGAAAGGTTGGAAGTGCTGGAAAACAGCATCATAGAACAAGTTGCCAGTCAGCAGACGCTGACCCGACTGTATACCCTCCGGCGCGAGCTGACGCTGATGCGGAAACTGGTCTGGCCGGTGCGCGAAATGATCAACCGGCTGTTGCTGGAAGAAAGCGAACTGATCCGGCCGACGACCATGCCGTTCATGCGGGACCTCTACGATCACGTGGTGCAGGTGCTCGACAGCATCGATTCCTACCGCGAACTCGCCACCAGTTTGCTCGATGTCTACCTCTCGACCAACAGCAACCGGATGAATGCGGTTATGAAAACACTGACGATTTTTTCCGCTATTTTTATGCCCTTAACGTTCATCGTCGGCGTTTACGGAATGAACTTCGACAATATGCCTGAGCTGCATACCCGTAACGGTTATTACGTCGTTCTGGCAGTCATGGCCGTTCTAACGGTTCTGATGGTTGTCTATTTCCGGCGACGACGGTGGTTTTAATTGGGTTTAACGTCTGACGTTTAAGGTTTGAGGTTTAACGTTTAAGGTCGCGGATGAAGAATGCGTCCGCACCTTAAACGTTAAACCTCAAACGGTTTTTTAAGTATTTCATGACTATTCAGGAATTCGACATCAATACCTCCGATGTGTATCCGCTGACCGACAGTCGGCAGGTGCCGTCGGTGACCCGGAGCGGATCGGCGGAACCGCTTTTTTTTGCCATTCGGGGCGAACACCACGATGGTCACCAGTTTATTGCGGACTTGTACCGAAAAAACGTCCGGCAGTTTGTGGTTGAAACGTCCGCCCTGACACCTGAGATTCGACACGATCTGGCCCGGATGCCCGACGCCCGAATCTGGGAGGTTAGCAGCAGCCTGAGAGCCTTGCAGGATCTGGCCGCCCGACACCGTAGCCAGTTCGACATTCCGGTGGTGGGCATCACCGGCAGTAACGGTAAAACCATTGTGAAAGAGTGGCTGGCGCAGGTTCTGGCCCCCGATTTCCGGATTCAGAAAAGCCCGAAAAGCTACAACTCACAACTGGGCGTACCGTTGTCGGTCTGGCCGCTGAATGGAGAGCATACGCTGGGTATTTTTGAAGCCGGGATTTCAAAACCGGCTGAAATGCAGGCGCTTCAGTCGATTATTCGTCCGACCATCGGGATATTTACCAACGTCGGTTCGGCCCACGACGAAGGGTTTCGGAGCCAGAAACAGAAAGTGGCCGAAAAGCTACGGCTGTTCCGGCAGTCCGAAACGCTGATTTACCGGAAGTCGTACACCGAAATCGACGAAGAAATTCATTTGCTGCTCAAAGCCGTCAACCCTTCGATTCGCCTGATTGACTGGAGTACGGAAGATGACACCGGGGTGCCGGTTTCCTTTAATCCCCAGCCTGCCGGGACTCAACTAGAGGTAACCTGGGAAGGCCGGAATTACCATGTTCGAGTGCCGTTTTCCGATTCGGCTTCGCTCGAAAACGCCACGCACGTATTGTTGGCTTCGCTGGTACTGGGCGTAACGGACGAAAACGTATTGCAGGGTCGGTTCGCACAGTTGCGACCGGTTTCCATGCGGCTTGAACTGAAAGAGGGCATTCACCGCAATCTGCTCATTGACGATACCTATAACAACGATCTGGCGGGCTTGTCAATCGCCCTTGATTTTCTGAATCAACAGGATCAGACCCGCCAGAAAGTACTGGTGTTGTCGGACATGCTCGAAACGGGACTGAAACCGGATGAACTCTACGCCGAAATTGCGCGTCTGGTCACCGAAAAAGGCGTAACACAACTAATTGGGGTAGGGCCGGAAATAGGACGGCATCGGACGGTCTTTACCATTCCATCCCGGTTTTTTGCCAACACGGAAGAATTGCTGGGATCGGAGTTCCTGAACGAACTGACCGACGCTGTCATTCTGGTGAAGGGTGCCAGGCGGTTTTCGTTTGAGGGCATTGTGAACCGGTTTGTGCAGAAATCGCATCGGACGGTGCTGGAAATCAACCTGGATGCATTGACGGATAATCTGAACTTTTACCGGAATAAAGTCGGAGCGCAGACCCGGATCATGGTGATGGTCAAGGCGTTTGCCTACGGGAGCGGGAGCGCCGAGGTAGCCAGTTTGCTCCAGCACCACCGCGTCGACTACCTGGCCGTGGCCTACGCCGACGAAGGCGTCGCCCTAAGGGAAAATGGCATCCGGTTGCCGATCATGGTCATGAATCCGTCGGTACAGGCGTTTCGGCAACTGCTGGATTACCAACTGGAACCGGAAATTTACAGCTTCCGGATTCTGGACGAATGGAACCGGTTTCTGGCTGGCGAGCCATCGTTAGCCGACCTTCCGTCGATACACATCAAGCTGGATACCGGAATGCACCGGCTGGGATTTTTACCGCAGGAAGTGGAAAGGCTGGGGCTACTTCTCAAGGCAAATCCAACGCTTAGGGTGGCGTCGATCTTCAGCCACCTGGCTGGTTCGGATGAGGCCGAACATACGCCTTTTTCCCAGGAACAGCATCGGCGTTTGATGGAAGGGGCGGTGTTGCTCGAAAAGTACCTCGGCTATCGACCGCTGCGTCACCTGCTTAATTCGGCCGGAATCGTTCGTCTGCCGGAATTCAAGCTGGACATGGTCCGGCTCGGCATCGGGTTGTACGGCGTCGAAGCCAGCAAACTCGAACCGCAGCAGGTGAAGCCGGTGGGTACGCTCAAAACCGTCATCAGCCAGATTAAAGAATTGAAAGCCGGAGAAACCGTGGGCTACAGCCGTCGCGGAGTGCTGACGCACGATGCCCGGATTGCGACCCTGGCCATTGGGTATGCCGATGGCTACGACCGGCGACTCGGCAACGGTGTCGGCCAGGTTTGGGTGAATGGCGTGTTGTGCCCGACGATTGGCAGCATCTGCATGGACATGACGATGATCGACGTCACAGCAGCAGCGGCTCAGGAAGGGGATGAGGTCGAATTGTTCGGAACTCAGATTCCTATTGGCGAACTGGCGGCCCGTATCGGTACCATTCCGTACGAAATCCTGACCGGTGTCAGCGAACGCGTGAAACGCGTGTTTTACCGGGCCTGACAAAAAGAAAGCCCGCCAGCCGGATTCCGACTGACGGGCCTCATCTGTCCCCACAAACCGCTCTCACAGGGATCATTCGGGCGGGAAGCGTGCTGCTTCTCCATCCCGGTTTCTTTTATAATACCCCAACCCCCTAAAGGCTGGACGGCCGGTGCCGGGCTCTCAAATCAGGATCATTAAGCCCCTTTAGGGGAGGTAAAACAGACAATTTCTTACTACTCAAAAATCTATTTCGGCAGCTTGACCCTGGCGGCTTCCAGTGCCTGCTTTTTTACTTCCAGTTCTTTGGCCGCGCTTTCCCGATCGGTTTTGTTCGTTTCGGTATCGCGTTGCAATTGTTCCAGTTCGCGGGCGTTTTCGTCCATCCGCTTCACCAGGTTGTCTTTTTCTTTCTTGTTTCGCTCCAGATCCCGAACCAGCTTTTCGCTTTGTTTGACCAGCTTGTCCTGTTTTCTCTGGGCTTCCTGAAACGAATCATCGGCTAATTTGATGTCGTAATTAATCCGGGTTCGTTCCGCAAAATCCTTTAGTAACGTTTCAACCTGGTCGTACATCGGACTGCCGGGTTTGACATAATCGGCATTTCCTTTGTCGACAGCCACAAAAACCGTGGCTTTGTTACGCTCGGTTGAAACCCGGCTGGCGACATTCAGCGGTTCGTTGGAAAGAGCCGGTATGTTGGCTGCCGGAATTTTGTAAACCCCGTTGCGGCCCGTTGCCACCTTGCCGTACGATTTAACGAGGGTTTCCCACTCTTTCTCGACAAACTTCCCTTCAATCGGCACATTCAGCGAAAGCCCAACGAGTGAAATCTGATCGACTTTTTCCGTGGCCGATGACACGGTTTGGGCCCGGCCGGAAATCGGAGCGAGCAGAAAGACCGGAATCCCCAGACAAAACAACATGGATAAGAACGGGCGAAATACAAGCGTTTTCATTCTAATAACGATGGATAAAGTGGTTTTCGTGTAATTAAAATTCGTTTCTTCTTGTCGAACAGCGTGGTGGCAAACAGATAGAGGTCGCCCCCCGTAGCAACATGTAATTTTTTGCGCAGAGTTTCAGCCGGTTCCGGAAAATTTCGGACGCTCAGGTTGGCTTTGCCGTCCGGTAAAAAAGCGTGCACGTCTTTTCGATCCGGTTTGCAACTTCCGAGCACCTCGAAACTGCGACCCGGGAAGCCGGGCAACCATTTTTCACTGGTGTAGAGATGGCTGTTAGGAGCCAATTTAGACAAGCCCAACCGTTCGGCCAGCACCCGGAAAGCCCCTGCTTTCAATATAGACGCATTGGGTTCGTACAAGTAACGCAATGGATCGCTGAAATGCACAGGAACGGTTCGTTCGTCGTTTCGGCGGAAAATAAACTGGTCGTCCTGGCCGGCTGAACGCAGGTTTACGGTTACTATTTCCACGTCTTCGGACGGTTCCGCCCGAAGTACAAAGAGCACTTCTTTGCATTCATTGTCGACCGAAACAACATGCACGGCGGCCACATCCGGCAATTGCCGCAGCACGGATTCAATATCGATTAACGGCGAGGTCTTTAGCAAAATAGCCGTGGTTTTGTTCCGAAAACCGGTTTTGTTTCCATCGTGGTACCAATCCAGCACGTTCGGTTCGCAATCTTCCAGCCGGACCACCTTGCCCCCCTGGCGGTCGCGCCGGGCGGGGTCCAGATACAGCCAGTCGGCTCTTTCGTCAAACGTAGCCATAAAACCGCTGGCGTCCACACCGGGTTGCTCCTGATTCGGAAACGCAAGGTTGGTGCCGCCCAGACGGGTCAGGTTATGAACCGCCAATTCGGCCAGTTCGGTTTGTTGCTCCACGTAAACGACCCGATGGGCCTGCCGCGAAAAAGCCAGCGCATCCACGCCCATGCCGCCGGTCAGATCGACCACCAGCGCTGGTTTTGGCGTGTTTTGGGATAAAATGGACGCTTTATAAGCCGCTGTCCGTTCCGAAGAAGCCTGTTCGACGGACAAGGCGGGCGGAAAGACCAGATCAGGATGGGCATACCAGGTCGGCAGTTTAGTACGGGCTTTTTGCCGGGCAACCAGTTGGGCGGCTACAATTTTGGGGCGAATGCCGTCGGTAAGGGCCTGACGAAGCAGGAACGTATGCGGGTCATCGTGCAGGTGGGTCAGGATGAAGGCCTGTTCGGCAGGCGTAATATCGATCATGGACGGGAGAAATTGTGGAAATTATTCAGGTCAGATTAAAAAAGGGTTAAAATTAATTCCGATTTTTGCTGATACAGAGTTTTTGTTTAACAACGAAAGCTTTAGTTAACACGTCACACAATCTAATCCATAACTTTTTGTATGAAACTCTTTAGTCCCCTAAAGACACTGGCAAGGTATTCGCCTGCTACCTTTCGATCCGATTTGCCAGCCGGTTTATCCGTTTTTTTGGTTGCTTTACCTCTTTGTCTGGGTATTGCTTTGGCGTCGGGCGCACCCTTGTTTGCCGGGTTGGTAGCCGGGATGATCGGCGGAATCATTGTTGGGTTTCTGTCGGGTTCTGAAGTTAGCGTAAGTGGTCCGGCGGCCGGACTGGCCGTGATTGTTGCGGACAGCATCAACAACCTTGGCGCTTTCGAAGTTTTCTTAACCGCAGTCGTCCTTGCCGGGATTATCCAGTTTATCCTGGGCCTGCTCAAGGCTGGTAAATTTAGCGGTTATTTTCCCGATAGTGTTATTCGCGGGCTGCTCGTTGCGATTGGGCTGGTTATTATTCTGAAACAGATCCCGCACGCACTTGGTCGTGACAATGATTTTGAAGGCGAATTTGCTTTTCAGCAACTGGCTGATGGTGAAAACACAATTTCTGAAATTTACCGGGCGATTGAAACAGCCAGCACCGGAGCGGTTATTATTAGCCTAACCTCTTTTCTATTACTCTATTTTTGGGAAAAAGCGGCCAAAAAAGGCGTTTCCTTCTTCCGGAATTTCCCCGGTGCGCTGGCGGTGGTGGTGCTCGGTATTGGGTTGAATGAGTTATTCCGTGTGGTTAAACCCGACTGGTATCTTGGGACCTCCGCCCATCAGCACATGGTACAAATCCCGGCGATCGAACCCGGGGAGAGTATTTTTTCAATCTTTTTTTTCCCGGATTTCAGCGCATTAAGTAATCCGAAGGTCTATGTCACGGCCATTACAATTGCTATCGTTGCCAGTCTGGAAACCCTGTTGAACCTCGAAGCGGCCGACAAACTCGATACGGAAAAACGTGTTTCGTCACCGGATCAGGAAATGGTCGCTCAGGGTATCGGCAACACGATTTCGGGTTTGATCGGAGGACTGCCCCTGACATCGGTTATTGTCCGGACCTCGGCCAACGTCTACAGCGGGAGCAAAACGCGGGTTTCAGCAATTACTCACGGAATCTTCCTGATGCTGGCGGTTTTTCTGGGGGCTCCGTTGCTCAATTTGATACCACTCTCGTGTCTGGCAGCCTTGCTGATTATGGTTGGCTATAAACTGGCTAATCCTCAGGTGTTTAAGAAAACCTACCAGGAAGGTGTTTATCAATTTATTCCATTTGTTGTCACGGTTTTAGGGATTGTGTTTACCGATTTGCTGATCGGGATCGGCATCGGGCTGGTGGTCGGCATTCTGTTTGTGTTATTTACCAACTTCCAGACGGCATTCCGGGTGGTTCGGGATGGCAACAAGGTGTTGATTAAAATTCAGAAAGATCTCTATTTTCTGATTAAACCGCAGTTGAAACAAACTCTGCGTGAATTGCAGCCTGGCGATCAGGTCTTGGTAGACGGTACGCATGCGTCGTTCATCGACCACGATATTTACAATATCTTGCTGGATTTTAAGGAAACCGCTCATACACAGAATATTAAATATGAGCTAAAGAATATCTCACTCAAAAAACGCAGCCTACGCAATGCACGCACACGAGAAATTACTATTAGCGAATAAGGCCTGGGCGCTGGATAAACTGGAACTTGACGAGTCTTATTTCGATACGCTGTCGGCCGATCAGAAACCACAGTTTCTCTGGATCGGTTGTTCCGACAGCCGCGTGTCGGCGGAGGAAATTACCGGCACGATGCCGGGTGAAATGTTCGTTCACCGGAACATTGCCAATCAGGTTATTTCTTCGGATTTAAACCTGCTGAGCGTGCTGCAATACGCGGTCGAGGTGCTGAAAGTGCGGCATGTGATTATCTGCGGACACTACGAATGTGGCGGGGTAAAGGCCGCTTTGCTGGATAAACGCTTTGGGCTGATCGACAACTGGTTGCAGAACATTCAGATCGTAAAACGGAAGTATGCCGAGGAACTGGGCCAGATCACCGACGAGCCTACCCGTTTCGACCGGTTGGTAGAACTCAGCACCCGTGAGCAGGTGTATAACCTTGGCCAAACGTCGATCATCCAGGATGCCTGGAACCGGAAGCAGGAATTGTGGCTTCACGGCTGGGTATTCGACATGCGAAACGGTCAGCTAAAAGAAATCATCGACTTATCGTCGGAAGATCAGGCCCATGTTGACATCGTGAAGGAACTGGGCACCAAAGACGGCCTGGCGAAGTCACTGACGACGGATATCCGGCTGTTAACTAGAATTAAGAGTTAAGAGTTATGAGTTGGCTGTGCCACTTTCCTGGAAACGGCGGAGCCAACTCATAACTCTTAATTCTTAACTCTTAATTCCTTCTGGTTGTAGGAAAAACGCGGTTTATGTTGCTTTTTTAGGGTGTATTCCAACAAACCCTTCATAGTACATGCGCATTAAACCATCCGCAGCCCCCGAAACAAGCGGGGTCTGGCGGGTCATTACGGCTTCCTCCGTCGGCACCCTGATCGAGTGGTACGACTTCTACATTTTTGGTAGTCTGGCGACGATTCTGTCCGCCCAGTTTTTTCCCAAAGACAACCCGACCGCCGGTTTTTTATCCACCCTGGCCACCTTTGCCGCCGGTTTCATTGTCAGGCCGTTCGGGGCGCTGGTTTTTGGTCGCCTGGGCGATTTGGTGGGCCGGAAATACACCTTTTTGCTGACGCTCGTGCTCATGGGTGGTTCGACGTTTCTCATCGGCTGTGTGCCGGGCTACGAAGCCATCGGCATGCTGGCACCGGCGCTCGTGTTGCTGCTCCGGCTGGTGCAGGGGTTGGCGCTGGGTGGTGAGTATGGCGGAGCGGCTACCTATGTGGCCGAACACTCGCCCGACAACCAACGCGGTTATTTTACGAGTTTCATTCAGACGACGGCCACGCTCGGCTTGTTTGTGTCGCTCGGCGTCATTTTGCTGACGCGCCAGGCGATGGGAACCGATACGTTTAACGCCTGGGGCTGGCGGGTGCCGTTTCTGTTGTCGGCTTTTTTGGTCGGCATTTCGATTTACATCCGGCTGCGGATGTCCGAATCTCCGCTTTTTCAGAAAATCAAGAAAGAGGGTAAGGTATCGACCAACCCGCTGAAGGAAAGCTTCGGCAAAAAAGCGAACCTGAAAATGGTGCTGCTGGCCTTGTTCGGGGCCACGGCAGGGCAGGGGGTGGTCTGGTACACCGGGCAGTTTTATGCGTTGTCGTTCATCCAGAAAATCTGTAACGTCGAGTTTGTTCAGTCGAATTACATCATCGCCCTGGCCTTGCTGGTGGCCACGCCCTTTTTCGTCATCTTCGGTGGGTTGTCCGACCGCATCGGTCGCCGGAATATCATGCTGGCCGGGATGTTCCTGGGTGTACTCACCTATCGACCCATTTACAAAGCCATGTACACATTGGCCGACGTGAACCAGAAAACCGAGTACACGTTCCAGCGGACCATTGAAACCAAACAGGAGCGGATCGAAGGAACGAAGGAGTTTAAGACAACCACCGCAACGGTACGGCATTTTGAAGACGGCACCATCCTGCGCGAAACCCAGCCCCCGGCCGGGTCGGCGTCAACGGCGGTGATTAAAGAAGTCACCCTGAGCAATGAAAGCTTCTGGCTGATGACGGTTTTGGTGCTGGTCCAGGTGTTGTATGTCACGATGGTCTATGGCCCGATTGCCGCGTTTCTGGTCGAACTGTTTCCGACCCGGATTCGGTACACGTCCATGTCGTTGCCGTATCACATCGGAAACGGTGTTTTTGGCGGTTTGACGCCTTTCATTGCGACCAGCCTGGTCGAAACGGCGAAGAAAACCGGCTCGCCGGATGCCTACCTGCAAGGCTTGTGGTATCCCATCGGGATTGCCGCCGTCTGTCTGGTTATTGGGGCCTTGTATATCGACAAAAAACAATATAAAACCGCTGACGACTAAGCCCTTATCGTGATGAATCAACTTAAAAAACTACTTGGACTGGTCTGGATGCTGGTCGGTTTGGCTCTACTCATTGGCTTACCGTACCAAACCATCCGGCAACTTTCTTCTGAAACGGCCAGCACGGAGGATTTCGTGTTTTGGCTCGTGATCGTCGTAATTTTCCTGCCCATCACCCTTGGGCTGGCGTTGTTTGGGCGGTATGCTTGGCAGGGGGAATACGATAAATAGGATTAGTTGGCTGGCGCTAACCCGGTTTTTGACCCCGTTGAATACTTGCGTCGGTGGCCGATTTTACAGGCATTTCTCCTCTAAGCTTACCGCAAAACCGCAAATAATCGTAGTTTAGCGGTCTGAACGATCGTATGTAAAAATATGAATTTTCGAATCCGAACCTTTGAAGAATATCAGGAAGCGTATCGCTACAGTGTCGAAGACCCGGAAGGATTCTGGGCCGAAATTGCTCAGAACTTCCAATGGCGCAAACCGTGGAAGAAAGCGCTCCAGTGGAATTTCGAGGAGCCCGATGTAAAGTGGTTCGAGGGTGGCAAGCTCAACATTACCGAAAACTGCCTGGACCGCCACCTCGCCGAACGGGGTGATCAGCCCGCCATCATCTGGGAGCCGAATGATCCGAACGAAGCCGGAATAACACTCACCTACCGGATGCTCCACGATCAGGTGTGCCGGATGGCGAACGTGCTGAAGCGCAACGGCGTCGTGAAAGGCGATCGGGTCTGTATCTACATGCCGATGGTGCCCGAACTGGCGATTGCCGTGCTGGCCTGCGCCCGAATCGGGGCCATTCACTCCGTAGTCTTCGGTGGTTTTTCGGCCCAGTCCATCGCCGACCGCATCAACGACGCGCAGTGCAAACTGGTCATCACGTCGGATGGTGCGTATCGGGGCAGCAAGGAAATTCCGATGAAAGAAACCGTCGATGATGCGCTCGTGCAATGTCCGAGCGTCAAGAAGGTGATCGTGCTGACACGGACGCGCACTCCGGTTTCCATGTTCAAAGGGCGGGATGTGTGGATGGAGCAGGAACTGAAGCTGGTGACGGCCGAGTGCCCCGCCGAAGAAATGGACGCCGAAGACATGCTGTTCATTCTGTATACCTCGGGTTCGACGGGCAAGCCGAAGGGGGTGGTGCACACGTGTGGCGGGTACATGATTTATACTGCCTATACCTTCCAGAACGTGTTTCAGTATGAACCGGGCCAAGTACATTTCTGTACGGCGGATATCGGCTGGATCACGGGCCACAGCTACATTGTGTACGGCCCGCTGGCCTGCGGAGCCACCAGTCTGCTGTTTGAGGGCGTTCCGACCTGGCCGGATTGCGGACGGTTCTGGGATATTGTCGATAAGTACAAAGTCGATATTCTGTACACGGCCCCAACGGCCATCCGGTCGCTGATGGGTTTTGGCCTGGAAAAAGTGGAAAGTCACGACCTGAGTTCGCTGAAAGTGCTGGGCTCGGTGGGCGAACCGATCAACGAGGAAGCCTGGCATTGGTACGACGATCATATCGGCAAAAACCGCTGCCCGATTGTCGATACGTGGTGGCAAACCGAAACCGCCGGAATTTTGATTTCGCCGATCGCCGGGGTTACCAAAACAAAACCGACCTACGCCACCCTGCCGCTGCCGGGGGTGCAGCCAATGCTGGTGGACGAGAATGGACAGGAAATTGAAGGAAACGGCGTCAGCGGAAACCTTTGCCTAAAGTTTCCGTGGCCGGGTATTCTCCGCACCACCTATGGCGACCACGAGCGCTGCCGCCAGACGTATTTCAGCACCTACAAAGGACTGTATTTTACGGGCGATGGCTGTCTGCGCGACGAAGACGGCTACTACCGCATCACGGGCCGGGTCGACGACGTACTGAACGTATCCGGCCACCGGATCGGAACCGCCGAGGTCGAAAATGCGATCAACATGCACACGGGTGTCGTGGAAAGCGCCGTAGTGGGCTATCCACACGACATTAAAGGCCAGGGCATTTATGCCTACGTGATTACCGAGCAGCAGATGTCGCACGGGGATGCCGACCTGACGAAGCGGGATATTCTGGCGACGGTTAGCCGGGTGATCGGGCCAATTGCTAAACCGGATAAAATTCAGTTCGTCAGCGGTTTACCCAAAACTCGTTCCGGGAAAATCATGCGCCGGATTCTGCGCAAGATTGCCGAAGGCGAAACCGAAAACCTGGGCGACACCTCGACCTTGCTCGATCCGGCGGTGGTCGAAGAGATCAAGAACGGTGCGTTGGTTGGTGTGAAATAGTACCCACGGACTTTAGTCCGTGTGAGCTTATTTGGTTCATTAGGTAATATAAACTTATAGGTAATCCCTGCTCACACGGACTTTAGTCCGTGGGTACAACAAAAAAGTCCGCAAGAATCGGGTTTTGGGAGCGGTTTTCCAGCGGTATCTTTGTTTCATGCAAACGACAACAAGCATGAACACGACCGAAACCAATCCTATTTATGGGCAAATTGCCCGCTCGATTGAGTTTTTAACCGAGAACTTCCGGCAGCAACCTTCCCTGGCCGACGTAGCCGACCGCGCCAACCTGAGTGAATACCATTTTCAGCGGTTATTTTCGGATTGGGCCGGGGTCAGTCCCAAGAAATTCCTCCAATACCTGACCCTTGATTTTGCCAAGAAACGACTGCGCAACGGGCAGACGCTGGCCGAAGCCGCCGATGCCGCCGGGCTGTCGGGGACCGGCCGATTGCACGACCTCTTCGTGGTGCTGGAGGGCATCACGCCGGGCCAGTTTAAACAGGGTGGAGAAGGCGTAGCGATTCGCTACGGTTTGTTTGACTGCCCGTTCGGGCCGTATCTGCTCGGGGCAATTGGCGACAAAATCTGTAAACTGGAATTTCTGGACGAAGCCGACGCTACCGATGCCGCCAGCCTGGCGACCCGGTTTTCCGCTGAGTGGCCTGAAGCCCGGCTGCTGCCCGGATTGGAAGAACTGCGACCCATAGCCGAGGGCATTTTCACCCTGACGGACCGAAAACCGCTTCGGATTGCCGTCAAAGCTACCCCATTTCAACTGAAAGTCTGGGAAGCTCTGCTTAAAATTCCGGAAGGACAGGTGGCGAGTTATGATCAGGTGGCAATCGCCATCGGAATGCCGTCGGCGTCGCGGGCGGTCGGAACGGCCATCGGCAGCAACCCGGTCGGCTACCTGATTCCGTGCCACCGCGTGATCCGAAAAACCGGGTTGTTTGGCAATTACCGCTGGGGAGCCACCCGAAAAACCGCCTTGCTGGGCTGGGAAGCGGCTTTTTTTGAAAAGAGCGAAAGAGCGAAATAGTGAAAGAGCGAAAATTCTGGTTATCATCTTCAGTTCATTTTTATGACGATTGATCTTGTAAATTGGCTGGATGTCCGGCAAACGCTTGACCAGAATGGGTTTGCTGTGTTGGAGCAGGTGTTGAATCCGGACGAGTGCCAGACCTTGAAAGCCTTGTATGACCAGCCAGAGTATTTCCGGAAAACGATTGTCATGGAGCGTTACCGGTTTGGTCTGGGCGAATACAAATACTTTACTTATCCGCTGCCGGATCGGATCCAGTACCTTCGGACGGTCCTGTACGCAGAACTCCAACCCGTTGCGAATCAGTGGATGCAAGCCTTGCGGACCGGATTGATATACCCCGCCGACCACGCCGGTTTTCTGGCCGAATGCCACCAGAACGGCCAGTACCTGGCGACACCCCTGTTATTGAAATACGGCGAAGGAGGACACAACACCTTGCATCAGGATTTGTACGGTGAGGTGTACTTTCCGTTGCAGGCTGTGCTGTTTCTAAGTGAACCAGGCCTAGACTACACCGGTGGGGAGTTTGTCCTGTCGGAGCAGGTGCCCCGGGCGCAGTCGAAGGCAACGGTTTTGACACCCCGGCAGGGTGATGTGCTTCTGTTTACCACGCAGTTTCGTCCGCAAAAAGGCTCCAAAGGCTATTACCGGGTCGCCATGAAGCACGGCGTCAGCGCGGTCCGATCGGGAAACCGGTATACGCTCGGCATCATTTTTCACGATGCGGCATGATTTGTCACACTGACTTTGCCGACACCGAAACCGGTCTGGCCGAGCTTTGGAAGTTGATAAAAACCGGGCAGATCGTCTTCGGTGGCAATGCGGTTCTGAAAACCTACGGGACGTTGCGTTGTCAGTCAGGCCGACGGATGCATCGGAAAAACCGGGTTTTCTTTTCGTCGGAAGACGAGGCTGTTGCCAGCGGATTCCGGCCCTGTGGCCATTGCCTGCGCGCGAAATACCGGCTGTGGAAGGAGGGGGGCGCCGGTTACCCGAGGGGAGTGGCAGCCAAAACGGCGTCGGCTTCAATGAGTGATAACGTTACCACAAACTGATCGCCGGTTTCCTGCACTGAGGGCGATGGTTGACCTAACATCTGGTATTTGGCCAGAATGTTGCTCAAACCGACGCCATTGGAAAGAACCCGTAACTTCTTTTTTTGCAGGGTATTCCGAACGGTTAGCGCTCCCCGTTCATCGGTTTCGATCTCAATTTGCAGGGGCTGTTCGGCCAGAGTGACATTGTGCTTGACGGCATTTTCGACCAGCAACTGCAAGGTGAGCGGGGGCAGTTTCATCTGCTCGGTGCCGGGAAAAATCTTGATAACCAGGCTCAATGCCGCGCCGTGCCGGGTTTTCAGCAAATGAAAATACGATTGAATAAAGTCGAGTTCGCTGCTGAGTGTCGTCAGGATCGTTTCGTTACTACGGAGCAAATACCGGTACACCGAGCTGAGTTCTTCGGCAAACGTTTCGGCCTGCTGCGGGTTTTCACCGATCAACGCCGTGAGCGAATTGAGACTGTTGAACAGAAAATGCGGGTTGACCTGCTGCTTCAGTGAGTCAAGTTGCCGTTGCATGTTCAATTGCTTCAGCCCGTATTCGCGTTCGACGCTTTCTTTCCATTGATGGTAGGAATGAACGGACTCCAGCAGGCCAACGGAGACAATGTTGGTAATAAAGCCAATTAGGGCCGTCCAGCCAAAAACCGTCGCGCTAAACCGGTAACCCGGTGCTTCCAGCCAGTCGTACAGGCCGTAAAGCAGACAAACGAACACGAACGTAACAACAATGTAAAAGACCAGACAGAAGGTGAGCCGCCGAACGGCCTGGTCAAGTCCACCGTATCGGTGGTGCATATACTTGGTCCACACATCCATGATCAGGGCAAACAGAAAGAATAAACCGGTTTGCGCCAGCGTGAGGGGAAGAAAAGTCGGAAAGTTATTGAAATACGCTTGCCCCAGCACCAGGTAATTACCGACGAATAAGGCCGGGTAATTGACCAGCATGACAAGCACATCGTAGCGGTTGATTCGTAACCACTCTTTCATAAAAGAGCCTCAAATGATCCTCTAAAGATACATAGACTTTTGCCGAAATTGGCTTTTTCAGGTCCTTTGATCGATGACCCTGCCTGATTTTTGGAAAAACCGTAGTACCAGGCACTGATTTTTCCGATATTCAGTCAGTAAACTATAGAAAATTGCCCATGCCACTGGCCCACCTTTCGCAGGACCCGGTTCTGAAACAGATTATTTACTGCACGCCCGAGCCGAAAATCGCGTTCGCGTACGACCGCGATCCGGCCAAAAACCGGGTGTATCTGGCGTTGCTGGAAAGTATTGTATCGCAGCAAATTTCCGTCAAAGCCGCTGATTCCATTTTCACCCGGTTTCTGGCCCTGTTCGCTGATGGGTATCCGCACCCGGACCAACTGCTTGCCAAGACTCCGGAAGTGTTACGAAGCGCCGGACTTTCGGGCCAGAAAGCACGCTATTTGCAAAGCGTGGCCGAGTTTGCGCTCCAAAACCCCATGACCAGCGACTTCCTCGAAACCATGACCGACGAGGAAATCATCCAATACTTGCTGCCGATCAAGGGCGTAGGCCGCTGGACGGTCGAGATGTTGCTGCTGTTCGTGCTCAACCGCCCCGATGTATTTCCGGTCGATGACCTGGTCATTCGCCAGAAAATGGTAAATGCCTACGGACTGACCGAAACCGGCCGCGCCCTCTATAAACGCCTTCACGCCATCGCCGAAGCCTGGCGTCCCCACCGTTCCCTGGCATCCCGCTACCTCTGGCGCTGGAAGAATTAAGAATTAAGAGTGAAGAGTTGGCTTCGCCACTTTATGGGAAACGGCGGAGCCAACTCTTCACTCTTCACTCTTAACTAATATTTGGTCACTTCCGGGTGGATCTCCAGGATTTCGGTGGTGAGCTGGCCGGTGGGGTCGACGGTCCAGCGTTCAGTGATGACGGTCTGTTTTTTCTGGTCGATGTACTGAACGGTGATGGCGGGCCCCTGGATTGTCAGGAGGGCGAAACCGTTGTAGCCGACGTTGCGTCGGCGGATGCGTTCCCGGATGCGCTGGTCGTAAAACAGCAGTTGGCCCAGGTGGCCCCGGTCGGGCGCATCGGTTTCGACGGGCATGCCACCGTGGCCGACGCAGCGCCCCCAGGCTTTGATACCGTCCGGAAAACCGAACTGGTTATAAAACGAAAGCCGGTGTTCGTGCCCCCAAAACCACAAAACTGGTCGTTCGGCGGCTCCGAAGACCTTTTTGAGCTGCCGACCGACCACCGGATGATCGTCGCGAAACGAAGAAAAGTAGGGGTGGTGGCTCAGGAGAATGATGCCCCGTTTGTCGTTCGGATCGTTCAGTTTGACGATATCCGTTAGCCATTTGAGCTGCTCATCCCGAAGGTTACAGTCGGGTTTGAACAACACTTCCAGCAGCGGCCGGTTGGTGGAGTTGTAACCTGTGTCGAGGCCGATGATGCGCCAGTGTTCGTTTTCCAGGCAGAAAAAACCGGCCTGCTGCGTCGCAATCTGGTCGCCTTTCCGGATTTTCATGGCGGGCAGCAGCTTCTTGAAATAAGCCGACCCGTTGGAATACATTTCGTGATTGCCCGACAGCGCCAGACTTCCGTGTTTGCCGAAATGCCAGGACGCATCCGGATTTGTAAAGTTGGTGGCCACTTCCTCGGGCGTTCCAACAAAATACACATCGCCGAGGTGAATGGTGTAATCGGGATCATAGTCCCGGATGAGGTTGCCGATCAGGTCCGACTCGGGCGTGTCCGTCGCCCAGTCTGACACGAGCGCAATGGTTACGGCTTCTGTATATGTATGCAGCCGATAAATGCCGTCATCGCCGTTGCTGGGGTAATATTGATAGGCCGCTTTGGGGCCAAACCGGCTTTTGAGGTAATGATAGGCAAACCCTAACAGGTTGGTTGCAAAAAATGCGGCCACTTTGTTGGCAGCCGTTCCCTCTTTCAAGCGTTTTTCGTACAAAGCCACCTGCGTCTTGAGGTGGTTTTCCAGGTCGAAATGGCCCAGATCAACGTATTGTTCCGGGTCTCGTTTCTTGTGCTGATCTTCGCTCATAATGTTCTCTGACTAACCCAAAAACCGGCTTCAGTGTTTGCTCCGGCGGCTTTTCGCTACTTTTTTACTTCGTTATTCGGTGTTCAACATTCGATATTCGTTATTAAAATTTTTAAGCAAATAGCGAACACTCAATAACGAACACCGAATACCGAAGTGGGCGTTGCCCATCACGCTTTGGGCCAATTCGTATCAATGCCGCTGCTTCGGACCCGGTTTTGAAACTCCTCCAGCAGCGGTTTTTGCTCCCGGACGGTGCGGGGAATGACGTTTTTCTGAAGCGCAAAAGCGGCCAGATGACCAACGGCTTCACCGATGCTCCACTCGACCGGGTGGAGTCGGTAACAGCCGTTGGTGATGTGTGTGGTGCCGATGTTCTTGTTGGCGGGTAACAGGTTTTCCATGCGTTGGGGCAATAGCGCCCCGAGCGGGATCTGGAACGGCAGCGAGCCGAAGTCGATGTAATTGTTGCCCCGGCTGCTTGGGTGCAGGTCGATGTGGTAGTAGCCGATGCCGACGCTGTCGTAAAAATCAGCCGCCGTATTGCCGGTTTTTTGTCCGGTAATCAGCGCCCGGTTGGCCGCGCCGACGTGCTCTTCCAAAACCGTAAAAACCGCCTTGATCCGGCGCGATTCGCGCACGTACGGGTACTTGGCCATGCCGTCTTCGGTGCCCATGATGTCGGGACGCAGCCGCAGCCCCGGCCAGCCCTGCCCGCCATCGGGACGCGGAGCTTCGGTTTGTAACCAGTAGAGCAGCGACAGACTCAGTTGTTTGCCCCGGTCGACCTGCTTCTTAAACTCTTTGTCACTCACACCAACCAGATTACCCAGAAAATAATCGTTCTGAGGCCAGTTGACCACCGTAATGTCACTGAGAAACGTCCCCGGTTTAAAGTTATTTTTGGCAATTAGCCGCCGGTAATTCCAGAGATTGAGGGCCGAGCCGGTCGGGATGCCTTCGGGATGAAAGCCAAGCTGTTTTGGGTCCAGGGTGGTGGGGCTGGAGTAGGTCAGATCGAGTAGTTTGCCCGACCAGGCGGGTGTCAACTGAGGGATGAACTTTTGCCAGAATGCGTATTCCGCCGGTTTTTCGATCAGGTGGCTGGCGGGTTTGCCGTTCAGTGTCGGCACATAATCCATCGCAAAACAAACCGTAAACGCCTGCTGGTTGGTGGGGTCGGCTTTGTCGGGGGCGTGGAGTTCACCGGTTTCCTTTTTCGATTCCGTGCCGGTTACAAATTCGGTTTTGGTCAGCGGGAGTAAATCGCCCAGTTCGGTGGCATCGACAAAATAGGGAGCGGTCAGCACGACTTCTTTCCCGGAACGCAGGCTGAGCGCTTTTAACGCACGAACCCGGTCACCGGTGGTGTCCGCGCTCACGATTTTGTGTTCCAGCAATAAAGTTAGCTGTCCGGTACTTTGGTAGGGAGCGAGCATGTCCTGCAAAACCGCCACCGCGACGCGGGGTTCGTGGCAAAGCCGCGACACGGCACCATCTCCAGGGTTCAGGTGTTTCCGGTTGCGGGCTTCGTCGGTCAGCGGGTAATTCCGAATATAGTAGTTTCGAACGGCGGTTCGAAAATCCCGGTAAAGCTGCGTAGCGCCGTGGGTTTCAATCCATTGGTGCTCGTCGGGCGGAACGCCCTGCTGGCTGATTTGCCCGCCGATCCAGTCGGTTTCTTCCGTCAGGACAACCCGCAGATTCACCCGCAATGCAGCCAGGGCGGCTGCACAGCCTCCCAATCCGCCCCCGGCAATAACCACATCCGCCGAAAATTCGTTATCCGTATGCAGCCGATTCGACCAACGGGCTGACGTTGCGGCCGAAGCCGGGATACTACCGGAAAAGACCGATGTCGCCGTGGCAAAGCCCAGGGTAACGGTTTCGATGAAATTTCTTCGATTCATGAACAAAACAATGACAAAGGAGAAGTGGGTTGATTTCTGGCGGCAATTTGCAAATCAAAGCGGATAAGTGGAAACTTCGCATCAGGTTAACCAACTTTCCCCGGTTTCTTCTAATTTTGGACACTCGAAGCAGAACTCTTTGATATACTCGTACAAAACCGCATATGGCAGAATTAATCCGCATGCCCAAGATGAGCGACACCATGACTGAGGGTGTCATCGCTGAATGGCATAAGAAAGTAGGCGATACCGTTAAGTCGGGCGACGTGCTGGCCGAGGTCGAAACCGATAAGGCGACGATGGACCTGGAAGCGTACGACGAAGGAACGCTGTTATACATTGGAGTTGAAAAAGGTCAGGCAGTTCCGATCGATGGTGTCATTGCCGTGATTGGGAAAGCCGGTGAAGATTACAAAGCGTTACTGGACGGTTCATCGAACGGCGCGGCCGAAGCTCCGGTCGAAAAACCAAGTCCGGCTCCCAGTCCGAACGGGTCCGCTCCCGAACAATCGACCAGCCAGACACCCGATGCCAAAGCGGTTTCGGCAGCACCGGCTGCCAACGTCAACGCGACGGTGATCCGGATGCCGAAAATGAGCGATACGATGACCGAAGGAACCATCGTGGCCTGGCATAAGAAAGAAGGGGATACGGTGAAATCGGGCGATGTGCTGGCCGAAGTCGAAACCGACAAGGCAACGATGGATCTGGAAGCCTATGAAGAGGGCACCCTGCTCTACATCGGCGTGAAAGAAGGCAACTCGGTGGCCGTCGATGAAGTGATTGCGGTCGTGGGTGAAAAAGGCGCTGATTTCAAAGTGTTGCTGCAGGGTGGACAGCCCGCAGCCGCTCCGCAGGCTGAAGTGCCGAAAGCTGCCGAAGCCCAACCAGCAGCTCCGGCCGAAACCGCAGCCGGCAGCGACCATGAAGGACGAATTTTTGCCTCGCCATTAGCCAAGCAGATCGCCAAAGATAAAGGCGTCAACCTGGCCGAAGTGCAGGGTTCAGGCCCCGACGGGCGAATTGTGAAGCGCGATGTCGAAACCTTCCAGCCTGCTCCGGCTCAACCGGCCCCGGCTTCCAAACCGGCCGAAAAACCGGCTACGGCGGCTCAACCGGCTCCGGCTACCCAGTCTGCTGCGGCTGCCAGCCCAGCCGGAAGCTACGAAGATATTTCGGTGACGCAGATGCGAAAGACCATTGCCCGCCGGTTGTCGGAAAGCCTGTTTACCGCGCCCCATTTCTATTTGACCATGGAAATCAACATGGACAAGGCGATGGAACTGCGCGGCAAAGTCAACGAGGTCAGCCCGGTGAAGGTGTCGTTCAACGACTTCGTGCTGAAAGCCGCTGCCCTGGCGCTGAAAAAACACCCGGCCGTCAACTCGTCGTGGCTGGGCGACAAAATCCGCCGGTACCATTACGTCAACATTGGCGTGGCCGTTGCGGTCGACGAAGGCCTGCTCGTGCCGGTCGTTCGGAATGCCGATCAGAAAACGATCTCGGCCATTGCCGCCGAGGTGAAGGACCTGGCCGGGAAGGCGAAGGACAAAAAACTCCAGCCGAAAGACTGGGAAGGCAGCACGTTCTCGATCTCCAACCTGGGCATGTTCGGTATCGATGAGTTTACGGCCATCATCAACCCGCCGGACTCGTGTATTCTGGCGATTGGGGCGATCAAACAAACCGTTGTGTTCGACGGTGACACGCCCAAGCCGACCAATGTCATGAAAGTGACGCTTTCGTGCGATCACCGGTCCGTTGACGGGGCTACAGGTGCGGCTTTCCTGCAAACTTTTAAAGGGCTGCTGGAAAATCCGTTCGGCATGCTGGTATAAACACAAGAGATTTAACGTTTAAGGTTTACGGTTTAACGGTTTTGGGGACGAATTCGGATCCCCGGCGGTTAACCTGTAAACCTTTAAACATTGAATAGCAGATCATCAATCGAATGCAGAAAATTCATGCAACTACCGTGGTCGGCATTATGCACAACGGTGAAATCGCGCTCGGGGCGGATGGCCAGGCCACGATGGGCAATACAATTGCCAAAAGTAACGTTCGAAAAGTACGCAGTCTGCTGAATGGCAAGGTATTGGCCGGTTTCGCCGGATCAACGGCCGACGCCTTCACGCTGATCGAGCGGTTTGAAGAAAAACTCAATGCCTACGGTGGCAATCTGAAACGGGCCGCCATCGAACTGGCTAAAGACTGGCGCACCGACCGCTACCTCCGTAAACTGGAGGCCATGCTGATTGTCGCTTCCAAAGAGGATATGCTGGTGATTTCCGGCACCGGTGATGTCCTTGAACCCGATCAGCAGATTGCCGCCATTGGTTCCGGCAGCATGTTTGCGCAGTCGGCGGCCATTGCCTTGAAAAAACACGCTCCGCAATTGACCGCCGAAGAAATGGTGCGGGAAAGTTTGCATATTGCAGCCGACATTTGCATTTATACCAACCATAATCTGGTGGTCGAGACGATCCGCTAGGTTTATCATCACCGGCTCGTTACTTCGTAATTCGGTGTTCAATATTCGATATTAAAACGATTGAACAAATATCGAATACTGAATAGCGAATAACGAATATCGAACGTAAAAAGCGGTCTGAAAAGGACGTTGAATTCCAACTACAAAACCCAATGAGAGCCATCCGATCAGTTTTGCCAAAGGCAGTTCGAAAACGGATTATATTCGGTTTCGGAATAGCGCTTTTGCTGATTGTTTTGGGGTTCGGAGTTACGTTATACAGTTACCAGCAATACCGGGAGGCAAGTTCCGAAATTACAGATAGTCAGCAGGTAATCAACCGGTTGACACGAGTGCTGTCGCTGATTACCGATGTGGAGACGAGCGAGCGTGGGTATGTGGCCTCCTCAGGAGATGGCAATTACCTGAAAGCGTTCGATGCGGCTGTTCCGCAGTTTCCGAAAGAGTTTGAAAAAATTCGGGAACTGGTGGCCGATCATCACCAACAAAGTCAGAATCTGGATTCATTGATCCGGCGAATCGATATCAAATTGGTAACCGCGCGTCAACTGATCGACGCTATGAAAAACCGGGTGCCGATCTCCATTGTCCGGTCGTATATGTGGCTCGGAATGACCCACATGGACCAGGTTCGGAAGGTGCTGACCGACATGAATACCCTCGAACAAGAAAAGTTCGACCGGTTTTCGCAAGCCGCTGAAGATTCCTTTTTGAATACGCTGATTGGGATTTTTACGGTTTCGCTACTGACTTTAATTACCCTGATTGTGTCCTACAATTTGCTGGAAAATGAGTTGAATACGCGCCAGATGAGTGAGAACCAGCTTCGGGCGTATGAGGATGAGTTACAGGAGAAAATTCAGTTGCTGGAAGTTTCAAACGAAGAGTTGGAACGGTTTGCATTTGTTGCTTCCCATGATATGCAGGAGCCGTTGCGAAAGATCCAGTCATTTGGCTATTTGCTGCGTGACCGGCACCAGCAGGGTCTTTCGGAGGAGGGTGTCATGTATCTGAACAAGATTCTGCAATCGGCGGAGCGGATGTCCAAGATGATCAAGGATCTGCTGAATTTTTCCCGGATTTCGAACAAGCAGGAGCCGTTTCGAATGGTTCGGCTGGGCGATGTCGTACAGGGTATTTTGACAGATCAGGAACTTAAAATCAAAGCCGCAGGAGCCCGGTTTGAGATTGGAAGTCTGGCGGCTATCGAAGCCGTACAAAGTCAGATGGATCATCTGTTTTCGAACCTGATCTCGAACGCTTTGAAGTTTACCAAACCGAATGAGCCTCCCTTGATTACCATTCAGGGCCGGACCGTCGATGGGGATGCGTACGACGAACTGATTCCTGGTAAAAGATACTACCGAATTACTGTATCGGACAACGGAATTGGCTTTCATGAAAAATACCTTGATCACATATTTAAAATTTTCCAGCGGCTTCATGGCAAAACGACCTACGAAGGAACCGGCATTGGCCTTGCCATTTGTAAACGCATCGTATACAACCATAAAGGATTGATTACGGCCCAAAGTCAACCGGGCGTTGGCTCGACCTTTATCATTATTTTACCCGAAAAAACAGACCCAGTCTGTTCACGACAATGCAGCAACTCACGAAACCAGTGCATATACTCTTAGCTGATGACGATGAAGACGACCGCTTCCTGACGCGTGAAGCGTTTCGCCAGCAATTCCCGGTAACCGAAATGTCGATCGTGGAAGACGGGGAAGAATTAATGGAGTTTCTGCGTCGATCGGGCCGCTACCAGAACTCGGAGCATGCCCTGCCGGAGTTGATTTTGCTCGATCTGAACATGCCCCGCAAAGATGGCCGGGAAGCCTTGCAGGAAATCAAGTCGGATCGGGACCTGCGCCATATTCCGGTCGTGATTCTGACCACATCGGATGCCAACGTGGACGTCGATAATTCGTATCTGTGGGGCGCCAACAGCTTCATTACCAAACCCGCTTCGTTCAAAAAGCTGATGGACATCATCCGGACGATTGGCGATTACTGGTTCAATGTGGTGAAAGTCAGCGGTCGGAACTAGAAACCGGGCGGCCGTAGGCCGCTCATTCACCCACTTTGAGCGTCGTGAGTTGCACCATGATTTTTTCCAGATAACTCATGACGCTTTTCATCGTGCCCGGCTGGTATTTATTCACAAAAACCGTGAAGCTGAGCAACTCACCATCGGCCGATGTGGCATACCCGGCATAGGCCCGGACGCCTTCGATGGTGCCGCTTTTGGCCCTGACATTGCCAGCCGCCGAGCTGCCCCGGGCCAGCCCTCTGACCGTTCCGGATTCGCCCACCACCGGGATGCTGTCGTAGAAAGGTAAAAAACTTTTTTCCTTCGACATGGCCGCCAAAATCCCGCTCAGACTGGCGGCTGTCAGCGCGCCGACGGGCGATAAACCACTCCCATCTTTGGGCCGGAACCCGGTCAGATCAAGGCCTTTAGCCTGCCAGAATTGAATCATTTGTCGAATTGCCTGCTCGGTGCTGACGGGTGATTTTGCCAGGGCGTTTCCGGCCAGGATCAGTAAGGCTTCGGCATACAAATTGATGCTGTGGTAATTGGTTTGCCGGGCAATTTCGCCGAGTGGAACCGAGGTGTGGAGGTGAAGCCGGGTGCGCCTGGTTCCCGGAGCAATTGCCAGATTCCGGGTTTCCAACGTACGGCCCGGACCGACTGAAACCGGAGCATTGTGGACGATAAAACCCGCTCGTTGTAACCGCTCGTTTAAGGCAAAAGCGGCTACAAAAGCCGGATCGGGCAGCGAGCCTTTTACGCCAAACTCACTGACACCTGCCGGGACAGTGCCTTCCAGAAAGACCTGGGTGGCTGGGGGCGCATTGTAAATAATCACTTCGTCGCCCGACCCGGCCGGTCCGGTTCGGACGTTATTTTGGAGTTGCAAAAAGGGCGTGGGAGGTTCGGTCCGGAGCAGCGGAGCGGGCTGCCCGACGGTTTTGGCTGGTTTAAAAACTGCCCGATACAGGTTTTCGTTGAAGTTTAAACCGTGGATACCCGCACCGTAATAGTTGCCGATATCACCCCAGACCCAGGTATCGGGCACAGGCTGTGTCTGAATCGCCGAGGCATCGCCAATGACCGAACCCCGGATTTGCCTGATTCCGGCCGCCTGCACGGCATCGGTCCAGGTACGGAGCAGGGTGGGCGCGTCGGCAAATTCGGTAAACCGGCTGCTGCCGAGCGTGGGATCACCCGAACCGTGAATGTACAGATTGCCATGGAGAATACTGTCCCGGATGCTGCCGTCGTATTCCAGCGTGGTTTGGTACGAATGATTTTCACCCATCACCGCCAGCGCCGTGGCCGTCGTGGCCAGTTTGAGCGTGGAGGCCGAGGGTAAGCTCAGTTGGGCGTTAAACTCCAGAAGCGGAACGCCATCGCGAACCCGGCGAACCGATAGGGCGACCGTGCCGTTCCGGACCGCCGGGCTGCTTTGAAGCTGGCTAAGGGTGGCTTGTAAGCGTCGCAGGGCCAGGGAATCGGCGGATGAAAAGGCCCGATGATAGGAAAACAGCAGGAAAACAAAGCCAAAAAGCAACGACTGGGGCCTGCGCATGGAAGTCCGAAAAGTACCGGTAGTTTATGAAAGTGTATTTCTGTAATATTGCAAAATTACCAGAATCTTAAGCCCGTTTCTGTTGTTCTGATCAAAATACAAAACAATTTTAAAGCTTCCCAGGGTGGTTGACGTGCGACAGTCGGCTGCCGGGGACATTAATCAAATCGAATGAAGTTAACATTTTGGGGGGCGGCCCGTCAGGTAACCGGTAGTATGTTTCTTCTGGAAACGGACGATCAATACCGTATCCTGATTGATTGCGGGACTGATATGGACAAGAAGGCCGCCCTGAATGGCCAGGCCGACGAAGGCGCTGAAACGTCGAACCCCGGAGCCGGGTATTTTCCCTTCGAGGCTTCCATGATCAACGTGGTTCTCCTGACGCACGCGCACATCGACCACAGCGGCAACCTGCCCAACCTGTACCGGGAAGGCTACGAGGGGCAGATTTTATGCACCGATCCGACGTATTCGCTGACGAATTTATTACTACAGGATGCGGCTGCCTTAAACTACCGCCGACTCAGTGAGGTTGGAAAAAGCAAAAAATCGAAGGTTCGGAAAAAGCTGGCGGGGCTTCAGAAGGAATTGTTTCTGGAAAAGCAGGTGCGCGAGTCGATGGAAAACGTCGTACCGATCCAGTTTAACCGAAAATTTAAACTAGCTGATGATGTCGATGTGACATTCATTCCAGCCGGTCACTTGCTGGGGGCAGCCCACATTCTGATCAACGTCTACGAAAACGGCCAGAAAAAAAGCATTTGCTTTTCCGGCGATCTCGGTCGCCGGAAATATCCGTTGCTGGCTGACCCAGAACCGATTCCACCGGTCGATTACCTGATTTGTGAATCGACGTACGGAAACCGGTTGCACGTTGATACCATTACGCCGGAGGCTACGCTGGCCGATGTCATCAAACGAACCTGCATCGACATTCCGGGAAGGCTGATCATTCCATCGTTTTCGGTCGGCCGGACGCAGGCGCTGCTGTACACACTCAATCGGTTGTATACCGAACAGGGATTTCCGAACATTAAGGTCTTCTCCGACAGTCCGTTGGCGCTGGAAAGCACGAAGGTGTACCAGAAAAATCTGCGACTGCTCAACCGGGAGGCCAAAGAGTACTACGAGGAAAACGAATCCCTGTTCGACTTTGCCAATTTTGAATACCTGGAAAGCTCGAAAGCCAGCCGGGAAGTGTCGAATTACAACGAACCCTGTATCATCATTTCCTCCTCGGGCATGGTCCAGGGTGGGCGTGTCGAGCAGCATGTAGCCGCCAACATCAGCAATCCGTATTGCACCATCCTGATTATTGGGTATTGCGCGGAAGGAACCCTGGGCTGGCGGTTACTGAACGGGCAACCGACCATTTCGATCAAAGACAAAGAGGTGCCGGTTCTGGCAAAAGTGGAGCGGACGGATGTGTTCAGTGGCCACGGCGACCGCGACGATCTGGTCCGGTTTGTTAAAACCCAGTCGCCCGAAAAGCTGAAAAAACTCTTTCTGGTCCACGGCGAACTTACCAGCATGGCGGCTTTTCAGCAAACACTAGCCGAGGAAGGTTTCACCCAGGTGGAAATCCCGATGCGGGGCCAAACGTACGAGTTGTGAGCCGGAACGGTTGCCGAACCGGATTTTCCGCTAACTTTGCCAATTGAAAAAAGGGCCGTTGCATTGTGACGGAACAGAATCCTGCTGATCGGACTTCGGAAACGGACCGGTGCCGGACCCTTGAGACACAATTTTTGGATGAGGACATACTTGGATTTCGAAAAACCGATAGCCGATTTAGAAGTACGACTGGTCGAAATGAAAAAACTGGCCGAAACCAGCAACGTCGATGTGACGGAAGCGGTTGCCTCGCTGGAAGTCAGCATTGAGAAACTCCGCAAGGAGATTTTTGACAACCTGACCCGCTGGCAGCGTGTCCAGCTTTCCCGCCACCCGGACCGGCCCTACACACTCGACTACATTTCGCTGATGTGCGATCAGTTTATCGAACTGCACGGCGACCGCACCGTTCGGGATGATCCGGCGATGGTGGGCGGTTTTGTCGAAATGGACGGGCAGACCGTGATGCTGATCGGACAGCAGAAAGGCCGGAATACGAAGCAACGCCAGCACCGAAACTTCGGCATGCCAAATCCGGAAGGTTACCGGAAAGCGCTGCGGCTGATGAAGCTGGCCGAGAAATTCAACAAGCCCATCGTGACCATGATCGATACGCCGGGTGCGTTTCCGGGTCTGGAAGCCGAAGAACGCGGCCAGGGTGAGGCCATTGCCCGTAACCTGAAAGAGATGTTTATGTTGCAGGTGCCGGTTGTTTGCATCGTCATCGGCGAAGGGGCGTCGGGCGGGGCGCTCGGCATTGCCATCGGCGACCGGGTGCTGATGCTCGAAAATACCTGGTATTCGGTGATTTCGCCCGAAAATTGCTCGACCATCCTCTGGCGGAGCTGGGACTACAAGGAACAGGCCGCCGAAGCCATGAAGCTGACCGCCCGCGACATGGAAAAAAATAAACTTGTCGATGGCATCATCGAGGAGCCGGAGGGAGGTGCTCATACCGACCACGCCGAAATGGCCCGTCGAATCAAAAAAGTAATTCTGGATACAATCGTTGAACTCAACCAACTGACGCCCGAACAACGCATCGATCAGCGGATCGAGAAATTCTGTTCGATGGGCGTGGTTGTCGAATAGGCACTAACACGGATGGCAGGAGTTTTAAAGCCCGGTATCAAAAATATCATTTTCGATCTCGGCGATGTGATTATTCCCATCGACTTGCGTGCGCCGATTCGTAATTTTGCCGCTTTGTCGGGCCTGGGCGAAGACGAGGTGGAGTCGCTCTGGCGCGAACACGGTCTGACGCTGCAATACGAAACCGGGTTGATCGATGATGCTGCTTTCCGGCAACACGTTCGGCAGTTGCTCAGGAACGATAGCTGGGCCGACGAGGTCATCGACACGGCCTGGAATACGGTTTTGCTGGACCTGCCGGTTGAGCGCGTTGAGCGCGTTCGTCAGTTAACGGGCGAATACCGGTTGTTTTTGTTAAGCAACACCAGCCCGATTCACATTGCAGGTGTCAATAAAATCCTGGCGGCACTCGGACAGCCTTCGCTCGAGCAGATCTTCGAACGGGTCTATTATTCCTACGAGGTCAAACTGGCGAAACCATCGCCGGAAATTTACCAGCATGTCTTAAGTACCTCAGGGTTAAACGCGGAAGAAACCGTATTCCTGGACGATAACCCGCACAACATTCGGGCGGCTGCGGAGTTAGGTATCCGGGCCGTGCAGGTTCAACCACCCCTGACGATTCTTGATTACCTTCGTGATGAATCCACAAACGAGGACATACCTCCTGCAAGCTAGCCTTTTTGTTCTCACCCTGTTTTCAACGACGGCGGCCGGGGCCGAATGGATGTACGGTCGTTATTTTCTGGACCCGGAACACGGCATTGGCTGGCCGGAATTCTGGCAAGGGCTGCATTACTCGATTCCGTTCCTGGCGATCCTGACCGTTCACGAATTCGGGCATTTTTTTGCGGCCCGCTACCACCAAGTTCGTGTCACGCTGCCGTATTACATTCCGCTCTGGTTCGGACTGGGGCAGACCATTGGCACCCTGGGAGCCTTCATTCGGATTCAGGATTTCATCAACAGCCGGAAAAAATTTTTCGACATCGGTATTGCCGGACCATTGGCCGGTTTTGTGTTGGCGCTGGTGGTGTTGTGGTACGGTTTTACCCATTTGCCACCCCCGGAGCATATCTTCTCCATTCACCCGGAATACAAGCAGTATGGCCTGGCATTTGGGCAACACGTCTACAAAAACCTGCCACCGGAAAGTGTGGTCCAACTGGGCGACAACCTTATCTTCTGGTTCTTCAAAACCTACGTGGCCGATCCGGCCCGGTTGCCGCATCCCTACGAAATGATTCATTATCCCTACCTGATGGCGGGGTATTTCGCCCTTCTTTTTACCGCGCTGAACCTGATTCCGATTGGGCAACTCGACGGGGGGCATGTCTTGTACAGCCTCATTGGTCAGCGGGCTTTCCGGATTGTGGCACCGATTTTATTGATCCTGTTTGCGTTTTACGCCGGATTGGGGTTCATCAAACCGTCGGATTTCGTCCTGGGCAACGATCAGGAGTTTGTCAATGAACTTGGCTACCTGGCGTTGTACATTTTCGGCTTGTACCTTAGTTTTCAGCGTATTCACGAAAATCGGATCACGGTGCTGTTGCTGGCATTAAGCGTCGTGGCTACGCAATTTGTAGTATTGCTCATTTTTCCAACCGCCGAGGGGTATCCCGGTTTTCTATTATTTATCCTGATTCTGGGGCGCTTTCTGGGCGTTTACCACCCCGAAACCCATGATCAGGAGCCGCTGAGCACCGGCCGGGTGGTGCTGGGCTGGCTGACGCTGCTTATTTTTGTGCTTTGTTTGAGTCCCAAACCCTTTATTTTTACCTGAACACTTCCCGTGTAGATGGTATTTGAACCCTATGTTTAGTGCAATAGCCCGTTGGTTGTATACGCTGGCAGGCTGGAAACTGGTTGGGCCGGTGCCGAAGCTACCCAAAGCCATTTGGGTGCTGGCCCCCCATACGACCAACTGGGATTTTCCGGTTGGACTGGGTGGTCGGGCCATGACCCGTGTACGGATTCAGTACCTTGCTAAAAAAGAGCTATTCACCTGGTATTCGGGATGGCTTTTCCGGCTGCTGGGCGGAAAACCGGTCGACCGCAGCCGGTCGACCAACCTGGTCGATGCCATCGTGGACGTGCTCAATCAGAACGAGTACCTGCACATATGTATCCTGCCCGAAGGGACCCGCTCCGACGTCGAGCGGCTTAAAACCGGGTTTTACTACATGGCCCTCAACTCCGGCGTGCCGCTCATTCTGACCGGTTTCGATTATCCCCGAAAAACCATCTTCCTGAGTGAGCCGCTCTACATGACGGGCAATTTTGAAGCGGACATGCGCCCGATTTACGACTTTTTCAGCCAGATACAGGGCAAGAAGAAAACGTGGCTGAAACGCTACGAACAAACCGGGCAGATTCGTTAAGTACCCACGGGCTTTAGCCCGTGTAAGCTTCTATGATTCGGAGTTGGTACCAACTAAAAGGTGATACCGGCTCACACGGGCTAAAGCCCGTGGGTACGGAGATACGTCACCATCAGTTCTCCAGCCCGGTCGGATGCGCCGGGGCCGCCGACTTTCCCGCGTAGTTCGGCGTAGTCGGTTTGCTGGCGTTGGTGGTCGGGGCCACCCGGCAGGATTCGCTTCAGCTCCCGGACCAGGTTGTCGGTGGTCAGCAAATGCTGGGTCAGTTCGCGGACCGCTTCCCGATCCAGAATGAGGTTGACCAGCGAAATAAACCGCACCGCAATCAATCGCCGGGCCACCTGAAACGTCACCCACGACATTTTGTAGCAGACCACTTCCGGAACGTTCAGCAGGGCGGTTTCCAGCGTGGCCGTTCCGGACGTGACCAGAGCCGCATCGGCCACCGTGAGTAGGTTATACGCATCATCCATCACGATCGGAATGTCCGGAAAACCGGCAAGCAGGCTGTTGTAAAGCGAAGCGGGCAGGTTACTGACGCCCGATACTACAAACTGATAATCCGGAAAGGACGATACCACCGCCAGCATATCCGGGAGCATTTTAGCCACTTCCTGATGACGGCTGCCAGGCAGCAGGGCGATGATCGGCTTGTCGCTCAATTGGCGGTTTTCCCGATAATCCGGATCCGGCTGGAACCCGGCAATGGCGTCCATCAGCGGGTTGCCGACGTAATCCACTTCGTACTCATAGTTCCGGAAAAAATCAACTTCGAACGGAAAAATGACAAACAGCCGGTCCACCGACGCTTTGATTTTCAGCGCCCGTTTCTGGTTCCAGGCCCAGACTTTCGGGGAAATGTAGTAAAATACCCGAATCCCGTGCTGTTTGGCAAACCGGGCCATCCGGAGGTTGAACCCGGCGTAATCGATCAGAATCAGCACGTCGGGGCGGGTTTGGAGCAGGTCCTGCTGGCAGTCGCGCAGGTTCCGACGAATGGTGCCCAAGTTTTGTACTACTTCCAGAAATCCCATGAACGCCATCGTCCGGTAATGCCGCACCAGCGTTGCCCCGGCTTCTTCCATCTGCTCACCGCCCCAAGCCCGAAACCGGGCGTCGGCATCATGGCGTCGGATGGCTTTGATGAGGTTGCCGCCGTGCAGGTCGCCGGAGCGCTCTCCGGCAATCAGGTAGTACGTCATAGGCTATTCCCCGTAGTAGTCCACGTAGTTTTTGGGGGTTTCAAACAGCCGGATCTGATGCAGCCGGGCTTCGGTGATTTGGTCGAGTGCCCGCTCCAGAATTTTCCATATTTCAACCACAAAAATCTCGCAACTCGCCATTTTACCCGTCATGAAATCGACGTCGAGATTCAGATTTTTATGATCGACCTGGTCAATCACCTCCCGTTTGATGACATCGGCCAGCACTTTCAAGTCGATGACAAAACCGGTATCGGGATTCGGTTTTCCTTTTACGGTAACGATTAATTCAAAGTTATGCCCATGTCCGTTTACATTCGCACACGGACCAAAAACTTCTTTATTCTTTTCCTCCGACCAGGCCGGATTGAACAACCGGTGGGCGGCATTGAAATGCTCTTTTCGACTGACGTATACCATCGCTTGGGCGATTCCGCGTTTGGGGCCACGGCGGACCATTTTGTTGACCGCAAAATTACAGTCTTCGCAGCGTTTATAAAAATCCGAATGTAACCGGCTTGCGCTGTCTTCGTCATGAACAACGCACCGGCCCGGAACGTGCCCGTTGGCAAGTCTCTGTTGGAATAATTATATTTTTTCGTCAAATGGTGGATAGGTTGATGTAGTCTTTTCTTCTAACTTTACACCCTGCTTATTGTAAAGATTTCGTTACTTTTCTCTAACCTAAAACAATCGTTGCTCAATTCTACGGAGTATGATAATTGTTACGGGCGCAACCGGCTTCATCGGAAGCTGTCTGATTTCTCGATTGAATCAGGAAAATTTCAATGCGATCATTGCTGTCGATGATTTTTCGCGGCAGGATAAATTGGTAAACCTGGAGGGTAAACGCGTGCTTGAACGGGTCGACCGGGAGGAGTTTTTCGACTGGCTGGATGAAAACTACCACGAAATTGAATTTCTGTTTCACATTGGCGCCCGGACGGATACGACCGAATTCGACCGTAGTATTTTTGAGCATCTGAACGTTGAGTACTCGAAAAAAATCTGGCAAAAATGCATCGACTACCAGATTCCGCTCGTGTACGCTTCCTCGGCCGCAACCTACGGCCTGGGCGAACTAGGGTACGATGACAACGAATCGCTGATTCCGCAGCTAAAACCGCTCAATCCGTACGGTGAGTCGAAAAACGAATTCGACAAATGGGTGCTGGAACAGGAGCAGCATCCATTTTTCTGGGCCGGACTCAAGTTCTTTAACGTGTACGGCCCGAATGAATACCACAAAGACCGCATGGCATCGGTGATTTACCACGCCTTTTGCCAGATTCAGCAGAAAGGGGCGATGAAGCTGTTCCGGTCGCACCACCCCAATTTTGCCGACGGCGAACAGATGCGTGACTTTATCTATGTCAAGGATGTAGTCGATGTCTGCGTGTTTCTGATGCATCACCGCCGGAATTCCGGCATTTACAACCTCGGCAGCGGAAAAGCCCGCACCTTCCTGGATTTAGCCCATAATACGTTTCTCGCCATGGGCGTTACGCCCCAGATTGAGTTCATTGATACGCCGGAAGACATTCGCGATAAGTACCAGTATTATACGCAGGCCACCATGAGCAAGCTGCGTTCGATTGGCTACTCCCAACCTTTTCAGACGCTGGAAGAAGGTATAAGCGACTATGTGAAGAACTACCTCGTTCCGGGGAAAACGATGTAAGCGCTGCGGTTTGATCCGTTTACGGTCCTGTTTTTGTCACGGTTTGTCATCCCGACGACAGGAGGGATCTTCGAGTGCCGGAGGGAATGTCTGTCTCACCCGAAGATCCCTCGTTCCTCGGGATGACAGAACCGTAAACCGAACACTCCGCCCTCTTACACACTTCGAAACTGTTGCCGAAACCGGGCGGGGGTGACGCCCTGTTTTTTCCGGAAAGCCTGCACGAAATACGACACATTCTCAAAACCGGCCTGCTCGCTGACGACCGTGATGCTCTCGTCGGTGCGGGTCAGTAAGTCGCAGGCGTAGCGAATCCGCAATTCCGTCACGTATTGGGTGAGCGTCTGGCCCATTTGTGACTTGAAATACCGGCAAAAAGCGGCCGGATTCATGTTGGCCAGACCGGCCACTTCGTCCAGTGAAACCGGCTGACTGACGTGTTGCAGCAAATGGCCGATCACGCGACTGAGCCGCTCGCTCTGCCGGTTTTGGTGGTATTCCGGCAAGTAGCCCGGCGAAATGGGAGCCAGGGTGTCGGAATGAGCAATCCGATCGAGAATATGCAGCAGCCCGGTCAACTGGGCCAAACCGCTCAGCGACAACAGTCCTTCCAATTGCTGCGCGACCTCCGTGCGAAGCGGTTCCAACAACTTCAGCCCAACGCCCGCCCGCTGGAGCAGCCGCTGAATCGGTTTGATTTCGGGTAATTCCCAGAAAGCTTCACCCGCGAATTCCGGCGCGAAACGAGCAATGATGGCCTCAGCCAGAAGCGGCCGGTCGGGCTGGCCTGCAACGGCGTCATTCTTCCAGTAGTGGGGTAAATTTGACCCCAGCAGCACAATCTCACCCCCCGAAAACCGCTCGATGCTGTGCCCGATAAACCGCATCCCGGCACTCGAAACGACGTAATTCAGTTCGATTTCGGGGTGAAAATGCCAGGGGTTCAGAAAGCCGGCGACGCGCTCGTGCCGCAAATCGAAGGAGCGGTTGGGTTGCTGCGGCACCAGAAGCCGGTCGGGGCGGTTGGGCATACGAACAGAGTTAGTTTTATTAAGGAAGTTGAAATTTGCAATGTTTTTTCAAAAATTCGAAATAATGCAAAATCAACAACAAAAGTGGCAAATGTCCTGTCAGAATAATGAAAGAAAATAGCGGAATTTTGCTGCTATGAAATCCATAACCAAACTCCTAACCGTCGTCAGTATCATCGCCGTATCCAGTTCTGCGGGCTTGACGCAGCCGCCCAACACACTCAGCCCGGCCGAACGGCGGGAAGGTTGGCAGTTGCTCTTTGACGGTGCCACCACCCACGGCTGGCGGGGCGCTTACGCGACGCAGTTTCCGGCCCGGGGCTGGGTCGTCAAAGACGGCGAACTCCGGGGTGAACTCCACGAGGGGGCCGAATCGGGCGATGCGGGCGATATTGTGACCGTCAAAAAATACCGTCATTTTGAATTTGCCTTCGATTGGAAACTAGGCCCGGGCGGCAATAGCGGGGTGAAGTATTTTATCGAAGAACGCCAGCCGAAACCCGAAAAAGGCTCCCAGGCCGGGTACGAGTATCAGCTCATCGACGATGCGAATTACATCTATAACGGCAAAAAGCTGCCCGCTGACCTGAAAACCGCATCCATTTACGATGTGGTGGCGGCTCAGAAACCGGACGTATCCGTCGGGACCTGGCACCGATCGCGGATCGTTGTGAATAAAAACCGCATCGAACACTGGCTCGATGGGGTGAAAGTGCTAGACGTTGACCGGGCGTCCGACGCGTTCCGCCGGGGCGTTACCGAAAGTAAATTCAGCACGTACCCGGATTTTGATAAAATACCGGAGGGCCACATTCTGCTCCAGGACCACGGCCACAGCGTTGCTTTCCGAAACCTGAAAATCAAAACCTTACCATGAACCGCCGACAGTTTCTACAACATAGTGCGCTGGCCGCTTCGGCCGTACCCGCGCTGGGTTTTCCGACCCTTGTACCGGCTTCCGTTTTTGGCAAAAATGCGCCGTCCAACCGCGTGACGGTTGGCCTGATTGGAACCGGTCGGCAGGGCTACGGGCAAAACCTGCAAGGCGCTGATTTAAAAGCGATTGTCGCACGAATTCCGGGTCTGCTGGATCTTGCCGATGTTCAGGTCACGGCTGTTTGCGACGTCGATAGCTGGCGGATGGACAAAGCCAAAACGACTATTGAAGCCCATTACGCGAAAAAAGCGCCGAACGGAACGTACAAAGGCTGTTCGACCCACCGCGATTTTCGGGAAGTGATTGCCCGGAAAGACATCGACGCCGTGATGATCTCGACGCCCGATTTCTGGCATGTGCCGATGGGCATTCTGGCGGCAAAAGCCAAAAAACCGATCAGTTGCGAAAAACCGCTCAGCATGAGCGTCCACCAGGGCCGGGCGCTGGTCGATGCCCTGAAAAAGTACGGGGTTGTCAACCGAACCGATAGTGAGTTTCGCTCCATCCGGCCCCAAAACCTGGCGGTTGAACTGGTACGGAACGGGCGAATCGGAACCTTGCAGAAGATCGAGATTGTCTTTCCGTCGGACCCCACGCCCGTGCCGCCCCAGGTCGATATGCCGGTGCCGAAGGAACTGGATTATGAGATGTGGCTTGGCCCGATGCCGTATGTGCCGTACACCGACATGCGGGTTCACACGCCCTTCGACATCCTGAAACGCCCGAACTGGATGCGGGTTGACACCTACGCGCAGGGCATGATTGCCAACTGGGGCGCACACTATTTCGACATGGCGCAGTGGGCCAACAACAGCGAGTATTCCGGACCGATTGAGATCGAGGGGAAAGGCGAATTCCCGAAAAGCCTCTGGAACTCGATGATCAATTTTTCGGTGAAATACCGCTACGCGAACGGCGTTGAGATGACCTGCCAGCAAACGCCCACCAGCAAGCCCAGCATTCGATACACCGGCTCGGAAGGCTGGATTCTCGTCGAAGGCTATCCCGGTAGCATCAGCGCCAGCAACCCGGCTTTGCTGGGTTCAAAACCGTCGGGCGACGAACTGGACTTGTCGAAAACGCTCTGGGATAAAACCGACTTTGTGGAAGCCGTAAAAACCGGCCGGAAAACGCTCGAACCCATCGAGGTAGGTCACCGCACGATTTCGATTTCACAGATCGGACTGATTGCCTGCCAGATTGGCGAGAAGTTGACCTGGAATCCGGAAAAAGAACTATTCACGGGCAACAATGCGGCCAATGCGTTGCTGACGGCTCCACTAGCGCGTAAAGAGTGGATTGTATAACAACCGCCTGATCATGAAAAAGATAGCTTTTTTTGTTTGCCTGCTATTCGTAACGGTTTACTCGCTGGCACAACGCAAGCCTACGAATGATTTCTTTGTCTTGCACAATGCCATCCGGGGCGATTCGACTTACAAGACCTTCGATCAACAGGTGGCGCTGGTCAAAAGCCTGGGTTTCGACGGTATTGAAATCAACCAGTTGGATTCATTTGAAGGAATGAAAACCGCGCTGGACAAACACCGGTTTACCGGTTCGTATTTCTACCTTAAAATGGACCTCGACGCCCCGCTGGATGCCCGGATCGAACCGGCTATTCAGGCCCTGAAAGGATCGAAAACCATCCTGGCCCCATTTGTTGTCAGCGACAGCAAGCGGTTTAAGACACCCTCGGCCCAGGGCGACTCCAGCGCGGTGGCTCATCTCCGGCAAATTAGCGCCTGGGCCGAAAAAGCCGGTTTGCAGGTAGCGATTTACCCGCACATCTACTTTTACGTCGAACGCGTCGACCACGCCCTGCGGCTGGTTCAGCAGATCGATCGGCCGAATGTCGGGCTAACCTTCAACCTCTGCCACTGGCTGGCGACGACGCCCAAGGCCGATCGAACCGACTGGAAAGGGCTGTTGACCACCTTGAATCCGCACCTGAAAATGATCACCATTTCCGGGGCCAACGACGTGGATGCCTCCCCGACGCAGCCGGGTGGCCTCTGGAATGACTACATTCTGCCCTTGGGAACGGGCACGTTCGATACCTACGAATTCGTCCGCTACGCTGTTCTGGATTTGGGATTCAAAGGGCCGATCGGGGTGCAGTGCTACGCGATGAAAGGCGACAAACTGACCAATCTGCGCAATACGATGGCGGTGATTCAACACTACAAAAACCGCCTGGCGAAGCGGGGGAGCTAATGTATAGTTTACGGTTTTTAGTTTATGGTTTAAAGTTAACGGCCTCTGTTGTTGCTCGCGTGTCGCGAACGACGTCTATTCCAAGGGCCGGTGCCAGTTTCTGAACCACAATTTTCACTTTATACATATGGAATTCACCAGCGAACACCTTCGGATTTACCAGCGTGACGGCTACGTGATCGTGCGCAACCTGTTTTCGAAAGCGGAAGTCGACCGGCTCTATGCGCTGGCCGTCGGCGATGAAGTGTTGAGTACGAAAACCTACGACCGGGTCGATGCGTCGGGCATGAAAACGAAACTGGCCCTCTGGTATACGCTCGACGACAGTTTGTACAGCAAGTTTGCCCGCTCGGCGCGGATCATTGACGCCGTGAGTCAAATACTGGGCGGACCCGTGGCGCATTACCACTCGAAGCTGATGCAGAAGGAACCCAAAACCGGCGGGGCTTGGGAGTGGCACCAGGATTACGGCTATTGGTACAAAAACAACGGTTTTCTGTTCCCCGATATGCTGTCGGTGTTGACGGCGCTGACGCCTTCCACGAAAGAAAACGGCTGTCTGCAAATGATCAAAGGTTCGCATAAAATGGGGCGGGTCGAACACGGTTTTGCCGGGGAGCAGGTCGGGGCCGATCTGGAAAAAGTGAACGAAGCGCTGAAAATCATGCCGTTGGAATACCTCGACATGGAACCTGGCGATACGGCTTTTTTCCACTGTAATACCTTGCACGCGTCGGCGGCCAATTTGTCCGACAAACCGCGCTGGTCGATCATTACGGCCTACAACCTGGCGAGCAACAAACCGTACAAGGATGTCCACGAGAGCAGCTACACGCCCGTTGAGCCTTTCTACGGTGATTTGCTGGCCGAAGAACAGGCCGGAATTACGGATACGGCCGATTTTCTGGTAAAATCCTGATCGGGTCACGGACCCAGCGGTTAGAACGAAGGTGAAACCGCCTTTTTAAGGTTGAACGTGAAGGCCGGTCTTTACGTGACTCAACATTTATTTCCTGCGCTGATGCCCATTCAATTCTTTGCCCCGGCCTGGGGGAACACGCTGCCGTTCGATGTTTTTTGCCGGAATGTCAAAGCCGCTGGATACGACGGAGTAGAAATGGCGTTGCCGTTTGAACCGGACGAAAAAGCGGCCATTCTGGCGAGCCTGGCTAAACATGATTTGACACTGATCGGCCAGTATTGGCAGTCGCTCGAAGCAGACTGGGACGAACACGCCCGCCATTACGAGAAATACCTCCGCCATCTGGCGGAAGCCCGGCCGCTGTTTATCAATTGCCAGACCGGAAAAGACTTTTTTTCGTTCGACCAAAACCGACGGCTGATTGAGCTAGCCGACCGGATTGCGGCCGAAACCGGGGTGAAAATCATTCACGAAACGCACCGGGGCAAGGCGTTTTTTGCCGCCCACATCACCCGCGACTATTTGCAAAAAATGCCCGGTATCCGGCTGACGCTCGATATTTCGCACTGGTGCAACGTGCATGAATCGCTGCTGGCCGACCAGCCGGAAGCTGTCGCGCTGGCGATTCAGCATACCGATCATATCCACAGCCGGGTTGGCCATCCGGAAGGCCCCCAGGTCAACGACCCACGCGCACCGGAATGGGCCGAGACTTTGGCTGCGCACCTGAACTGGTGGGAGCAGGTTGTAGCCCTTCACCGCAAAAACAGAACCGTTCTGACTGTGACAACCGAATTCGGCCCCGCCACCTACATGCCGGTTTTGCCGTACACCCAAATGCCGGTGACGAGCCAGTGGGACGTCAATGTCTTCATGATGAATTTGTTGAAATAATGGTTTTCGGACAAAAGCGGAGGAGTTATCTTTGGGGATGAATGCCGTTACTGCTTGGTTCGGCGGTCTGCTCGCCCTCCTCTCCGCCCTGAATCCGTACCGGCTCCAGCCTGAGCCCGTGCCCGAAACTCCGTTGGTTAGGCTGTCGGGCGAAGCGCAGGGGACAACGTATCAGATTACATACCACGACCGCCAGCAACGAAACTTCCAAACCGCCATTGATTCGCTCTTGCGTGGGATCGACCAGTGTTTATCGACCTACCGCACTGACTCCGAAATTTCGCAGTTCAACCGCTCGAACGCCCACCGGTTTCGATTGCCTTATTTTTACCCGGTTTTGAAAAAATCGGTCGAGATCTATCGGGCTACTGACGGAGCTTTCGACCCGACGGTCAAACCGCTGGTGGATGCGTACGAACAGGCTAAAAAGTCCCGCGACCCCGTTCTGCCTGATGTGGATTCCCTGTTGCAGTACGTTGGTTTTCAGTATATTAAATTTGACTCGGTTTCAGTACGAAAGACAAGACTCCATGTCCGGCTGGATTTCAACGCCCTGGCGCAAGGCTACACGGTCGACGTGCTGGCGGTTTTTCTGGAATCACAGGGTATCGACCGGTATTTGGTGGAAGTAGGAGGGGAAGTGCGCGGCCGGGGAGCGCGCAGCGAAGGCAAGTGGTGGACGGTCGGGATCGAAAACCCGCTCCGGCCGGGTGGTCTGCAAACGACGGTTCAACTCGCCAATCGGGCCATGGCGATGTCTGGTAATTACCGAAACTTTTACCGGCAGAACGGTCAGGTTTACGGGCACATCATCAACCCCAAAACCGGGTTTTCAAAACCGGATGCCTTGCTGAGCGCGACGGTTTTTGCCCCCGACGCCATGACGGCCGATGCGCTGGCGACGGCTTTCCTGGTTATGGGGCTGGAAAAAACAAGGGAGTTTCTGGCCCGTCGCCGGGATCTGGACGCCTATCTGATCTACCAGGACGAACAGGGGAAACTGGCGGTTTCGGCGACGGACGGGATCAGGGCGTTTGTGTCGAAATGAACAAAAAGAGCCACGGACCGGCGGTCCGTGGTACTATTGCCAGATAATTTCGACGACTTCTTTTTTCAAATCCACCGTGGTGCGTTTTTCGTCGTGGTTGCGCTTGAGGGTAATTGCGCCGTTCTGCACCCGCATCGACTCCTGCTGCAACACCCGGAATTCGTCTTTTTTGTGGAAAATCGAAATCGACAGATCTGTGTAATCAGCCAGCGGCAGGGTGTGGGTTTTCCCGGATGCCTTGATCGAACGGGCGGTTGTCGGAACGGTTTGGCCTTTGGCTAAAGCCAGCGCTCGTGATGCCTGTGGAACCCCGTAACCGATGTAATTATTGCCGTAGGGGTACAAATGCGACGATTTTTCGATGATGCTGATCAGCTCTTTATTGGTCAGCTTCGGATTGGCCTGCATCAGACAGGCGGCAAAACCGGTGATGACCGGGGCCGACAACGAGGTGCCATAGAGCGAAAAACACGAAACGTTCGGTTTGAGGTACGGCAAAAACTCCGGCCCGATACTGCTGTAGCCGATGCGGTTCCAGACTTTGTTGTTGGTAGCGCCCACGGCCAGCACGCCCTGTGCGTCGGCGGGGGTGGAAATGATGCGCCAGGAGCGGTCGTCGCCCTCGTTTCCGGCCGACACGATCACCAAAATGCCTTTTTTGTCAGCGGCCAGTTGGGCGGCTTTGCTGATCAGGCTCGTGTGGCCGTCCATCTGGTTGGGCTGATAATTTTCTTTCGGATTCGTGAAGCCTTTGGCGTAGCCGAGCGAGGTGTTGATGATTCGGACGCCCAGGCTGTCCATCCATTCCATCGCGGCAATCCAGTTATCTTCTTCCCCCCGGAATTCGCGGGCACCGTGGTCGGTGCGGGCCAGGTAAAAGGTGGCGTCGGTGGCCAAACCGTATTGAATATTTTCGTTGGGATCGTGTCCGGCAATGGCTGCCATCACCTCCGTGCCGTGGAAATCCGACAGGGTTTCGAGCGAGCGGAAAAACGCGTCTTTCGGCCGGTTGGCGTTCACGTAATCCCGTACATTTTTGATGCCGTTTCGCTGGAAAATGTGTTTCAGCGCGCTGGCTGAATCGGCCCCGAAAAAACCGGCATCGATAACGCCAATGGTTACATTTTTGGCCGACATCCCCGCCCGGCCGAACACCTCGGCCTGAATCTGCGACATGACGGGCGCCATCTGGGTTTTGGTAATGTCGATATCCAGGCTGTTGATGACAATCCGCTGGTCGATCGGCACAATCTCGTTCACAAACGGCAGTGCTTTCACCGCATCGAGTTGCTGCGTGCTCAGTTCGGCCGAAACCGCATTGAGCCAGCGCGAGCGGAACAGCGGCCGGATGCCCTGGCCCGCCAAGGCTTGCAGGTAGGTCGGGTTGAGGGGCAGGTCCGTTTCATCGACGGAAAGACCCATTGCCTGGCGGTTGGTGAGCGTGCGGGGAGAAAGAGCCGGGGTTTCGGTCAGGGGTTTGTCTTTCAGCGTGATCCAGTATTTGGACTGGGCGGTTGAGACGCCGGTCCAGCCGACCATGATCCCAAAAAGAAGCGCAACAATTTTTTTCATTGAAACGAAAGCATCAATTTTAGGCAACAATCTACAAAATGATCGCGACATTACCGAACAGGGTGTCCGTTGAAATAGCAAACTGTATGAAGTATACGCCCATCAGCAACGAATTGTTTACCCGAAACCGCCGTCGGTTGGCGGACCTCCTGAAACCAAAATCCATCGTTGTGCTCAACGCCAACGACATCATGCCGACCAATGCCGACGGTACGATGGGTTTTCGGCAAAATAACGACCTGTTTTACCTCTCCGGCGTCGATCAGGAAGAGACGATCCTGGTGTTGTTTCCCGATCATCCGGATGAAAAATTTCGGGAGGTGCTGTTTCTGCGCGAAACCAGTGAGCTGATCGAAATCTGGGAAGGCCATAAACTGACGAAAGACGAAGCCGAACAAACGTCCGGTATTTCGAAAAAATCGATTTTCTGGACCCACGAATACGAACGGGTGTTTATCCAGATGGTGTTTGAAGCCGAACACATCTACCTGAATACGAACGAACACACCCGCAATTCGTCGGAGGTCGAAACGCGCGATGCCCGGACGATCCGGCAGTTCAAAGACCGCTACCCGCTGCATCGCTACGAACGATTGGCACCCCTGATGCATTACCTCCGGGCCATCAAGCAACCGGAAGAAATCGACCTGTTGAAAGAAGCGGTCCGGATTACGGAAGACGGTTTCCGGCGGTTGCTGAAAGTGGTCAAACCGGGCGTCTGGGAATACGAGATCGAAGCCGAATTGCTGCACGAATTTGTGTGTCAACGGTCGCGCGGTTTTGCCTACGAACCCATCATTGCGTCGGGGGCGAATGCCTGCGTTTTACACTATCTTCAAAATAACAAACAGTGCCGGGACGGGGAGGTAATCCTGCTGGATGTGGCTGCTGAATACGCCAACTACAACGCCGACCTGACGCGGAGCATTCCGGTGAACGGCCGGTTTACGGAGCGGCAGAAAGCGGTGTATCAGGCGGTTTTGCACGTTATGAAAGAAGCAAAAAAGCTGCTGGTGCCGGGCAATCTGTGGGATGACTACCACAAGGAGGTCGGCAAAATTATGGAGTCGCAACTGATTGGCCTGGGCCTGTTGGATAAAGAGAAAGTTGCCAATCAGGACCCGGACAACCCGCTGTACCGCAAATATTTCATGCACGGAACTTCCCACTTTCTGGGCCTGGATGTGCACGATGTCGGCAACAAATATCGCAAATTCGAAGCCGGGATGGTGTTTACCTGCGAACCGGGCATCTACATTCGCGAGGAGGGGCTGGGCATCCGGCTCGAAAACAACATCCTGATCACCGAAACCGGCAACATCGACCTGATGGAGTCTATTCCGGTGGAAATTGAGGAAATCGAAGACCTGATGAACCGCTGAGAACGGAAGGTTGCCCTGGCTGCGGTTTTCACTCCGGCCAGGACAACTCGGCTTAGGACAGGTGTTGCTGTTGGAACAGAAATGAGCGGAGGTGATTCGAGCGTTCGCGGGTTTCCTGCGCTTTGGCGAAATAGGCCTCCGCAGCGTCAATGTTCTGGCCTTCCGTTAATACTTTGCCCGATTGTTCGAGCAGGATGATGGTTTCTTCCATGCTCTTTACCGATTTCCACAGATTATCTTCCACGGTTTTGGTCACCTCCGCCAGCAGCGAACTGGCGGTGAACGCGTGTCCCGTGTGGCAGCGGTACCGGATGAGTTTGCCCTCCCGAATGCTGATCAGCGAGCCGTTGCACTCCGGGCAGGTTAGCGGGGTGAGGTCACCCATTTTCAGGATATCCATCTCAAAGGCGTTGTCCTGAGCGGCAATGTTGAGTTCTGTTTGCAGTCGAATGGATTCGTCCTCGCTTAGGCCCGAATGATCGGGGGCGGTTTGCTGCGTTAACTCGACAAGCAGATTGGCCATGTCGGCCACGGGTACCTTGTAATCGACATCCACGTATTCGAGCACACTCCGGGGCATACTATCATACATCGCATCTTCCGGTTGCTGCACGATGCTCAGGCCACCCAGCCGGTTGACGGTCCATAAGCCCGATGTGCCATCGTCGAGCAGTCCGGTCAGCACAACGCCGATTACGCGCGAACCGTAGCGGTAAGCTGCCGACCGGAACAACGCATCGATGGAGGGCCGAAACCGGTTTTCTTTGGGCCCTTTCTTGACAATGATCTGATCGTACTCGATCAGCATGTGGTGATCCGGGGGAGCCACATAGATGGTACCGGGTTCCACCAGTTCGCCGTCTTCCGGGTGTCGGGCGGGGAGCGGACCGGCGTGGGTCAGAATATCCGGCAACAGACTCGGCGCGTGCGGGGATACGTGCTGGACCACAAAAATAGACGCATTAAAATCCTCCGGAAAACTGGCCACCAGTTCTTTCAGGGCGTAGACGCCCCCGGCCGAGGCTCCGATCACGATGATGTCGCGTTTTGTCATAGAAAAAGGCGTAGAGCCAGCCGATGAATCAACGGGCTATCTATCTAACCACATTTAGTGACCGATGTTTGCAAAACCGTCAGCACCCCCCGCAGCCGGACTTCCATACCACCGGGGCCAGGTTATCTGAAAAACCGTCCCCGTGCCCGGTTCGGTCTGTACCTCCAGGTGGGCCGAGAGAAGTTTGCAAAGCTGCCGGACGATCGACAGTCCAATGCCTTCACCGGGCACCGCTATTCGGCTGTTGCCGGATTCTTCGACCAGACTTGCCGGGTCCTGGGCCGTACTCAGGGATTGCCGCAACCGCTGAACAACTTCGGGGGGTAATCCGGGCCCGGTATCTTCAATGCGCAGGCTCCACTGATCGCCGGTTTCGTGCCACTGAACCAGAATACCGCCCTGCTGGGTATACCGGATGGCATTCAGGACCAGATTCTGAATGATTCGTTCAATTTTCACCGCATCGGATTCCACCAGCAATTGGTCCGGACCGTCGGTTCGGAGCCAAAGCGCTTTTTCGGCTACCAAAGGCTGCATTTTTTCACACAATTGCCGGATCTGATTACTCACATTGAAGTTTGTCAGCCGCAGGTGCTCCTGGCCCGCTTCCAGCCGGGCGTAGTCGAGCAACTGGGTCAGCATTTCGGTTGCCTGGGAGATGTTGCGTTTCAGCATGTCGAGGATGCTGCTGCGCTCTTCTTCCGAAGAAACCATCGCCAGCAGCGAGGCTGCCCCCGAAATGACCCCAAAGTTGCCGCGCAGATCGTGGGAGGTTTCGCGCAGAAACTGTCCCCGTTGCTTTAGGTACTGTTGAAGTTCTTCCAGCTTGTGGAAGGATTCGTTCGAGTTCCGTACTTCTTCCAGCCAGTGTTGCTGCTGCTGCTCGGCTTGTTTCAGAGCGGTGATGTCGAGACCCGTTACGACGACGCCCCCGTCAAAACGACTGGCCGACACGGCCGTCCAGACATCCGGATCGTCCGGGTTGGGGTTTTCCTGATAGAACGGTTCACCCGTTTCCTGAATGTGTCGGAGTCGTTCCAGCGGGGGAGTTTGATAGAACAGGTTGGGAAATTGGGTCACCGACTGTCCCTTGATGGCCAGGGCTGATTGTCCGAACAGATCGGCAAATTTCTGGTTACAAACCGCCAGGTGGAAGTCGATGATCGATTGGGCCGGTTGGTAGTCAATAACCGCCCGGAAAAAAGCAATCCAGGTCGGCGAACTGTCGAGGACAGCCTGTAGGTTCGTATTGGCGGTTTCCAGTTCCTGCGTACGTTGTTCTACCCGGCGGTCAAGTTCCTGTTGGAGTTCTTTTTGAAGATGCACCTCCGCACAGGTCCCGATATAGCCATTGAAGGTGCCTTCGGGCGAGGTGGTTGGCTGGGCGTGTTCGAGCATCCAGCGGTACTGACCGTCGTGGCGCATCAGCCGGTATTCGGCGCTGAACGGTTTTCGGTCGGCAAAATTCGCGTGGTACGTAGCCAGGTAAAGCACCCGGTCGTCGGGGTGAATGCCCTGCGCCCAGCCCTGACCGACTTCTTCCTCCATCGTTCGGCCTGTATACACCAGCCAGGCGCGGTTCAGGTACGTATACCGCCCGTCGGTTCCGGCCACCCAGGTCAGCGCGGGCGAATTGTCGACCATCGCGTGGAACCAGGCTTCGCGTTCCTCCGACAACCGCTGGGCGCGCCGGTGTTGCGTGATGTTTTCGATGGCCAGCAGAATCGCTTCTTTGCGGAGCTGCCGAACGACGCGCCGGGCATTCAGCAACAGCACAATTTCCTGGCCATCGGGCAGCGTGTAGGTGAATTCAAATCCCTGAAAATGAATGTCCTGCGTGATGACACCCGCCAGCCGTTCGCGCAACCGTTCGCTATCCCACTGACGGCCCCCTACCTCGTACAGCAAACGCCCTTCAATATCTTCCTGACGTAACCGGAACATCTCGTAGAACGTCGAGTTGGCACTCCGGACCCGCAGGTCGGCATCCAGCACCAGCGTGGCTTCGCGCAGGGTGGCAAAAATGGCTTCTGCAAATTCGTAGGCTTCCGAAAGCTGCTCGTTGCGAACCTGCAATTCCTGGTTGATCGTCAGGAGTTCCTCGTTCGTCGACTCGATCTCTTCCTTGCTGGTTTCGAGTTCTTCGTTGATGCTCTGCAACTCTTCGTTGCTGCTGACGATCTCCTCGTTGGCCGATTGCAACTCTTCATTACCGGCCTCCTGCTCCTCGATCAGCGAGTGCATGTCCCGCCGGACGGTCGCCAGTTCTTCCTCCAGTTCCTTGATCCGACGGTTTCGGGCCTTGACCGGGCCGGTTTCGGGAATGATCGGCGGACTGGTTTCCTGAAAAATGATCAGAAACAGCCGGTCTTCGGCATCGCTTTCAAGCGGAGTGGCTTCGATGGCGACGTAGTGCGTTGTTCCGCCCACCTTCATTTCCAAACCGGTTTTGCGCACCGGTTGTCCCGACTTGAGCACCTTATGCACGGCATTCCGCAACTCGAAGGAGAGCGACGGCCGGGCCATTTTCAGTAGGTTCAGGCTGGCGCGTCCCTGCGAGTGTTCGAGGTACAATGCCGTCGAGCCCCGAAAGCTCAGGATGTCGAGGTCCTGGTTGACCACCACACTGGCCGGAATATACTGGCTGAGCAGCATAGCATCTACCCGTTGTTCCAGGTCGTGGCCCGGCGTCGAAGCGGGACGGTTGACCGGCAGTCGGCGGGGAGCCGGGGTGACGGGATTGACTTCGATGGACCGGGGTTGCAGCTCGAAACTGGCGCGCCGGGCTACGTCGTTCTTCCGGGCAAACACCTTGTAGGCTTTCTCGACGGGGGTAAACAGGGACGTTGACGTACCAACGGTTTCCGATTTGCCCAACAACAGATAGCCCCGCGGATTTAACCCATAGTGGAATATGGTCAGTGCCTGACGTTGCAGACTGCTGTTGAGATAAATGAGCAGATTGCGGCAACTGACCAGGTCAACCCGCGAAAAGGGCGGATCTTTAAAAATGTTGTGGGGTGCAAACACGCACAAATCCCGGATAACCTTGTTGATGCGGTAGACATCGTCCTGCTTCGTAAAAAAGCGGCTGAGTCGCCGGGGCGATATGTCGAGCACTTCGGAGCGTGAATACGTCCCCAGCCGGGCTTTGGCGATGGCGGTTTCGCTCAGGTCTGTAGCAAAAATCTGGATGATTCGCTGCGAAGCCTGGTCGCCGAGCACCTCCAGCAGCAACATCGCCAGCGAATAAGCTTCCTGCCCCGTCGAGCAGGCCGGAACCCAGATTCGCAGGGGCTCGCCCGGGTGATTCTCGTGAAGCAGGCGGGGCAGGAGCACTTTTTTGAGGTATTCCATGACCTCCGTGTCCCGAAAGAAGGCCGTTACGTTGATCAGCAAATCACTGTACAGCAAACCGGCTTCCTGCGGATGCTGGCGGATGTACTGCGCATAGTCGCGCAGGGTTTCGAGTTTATACAGCAGCATCCGCCGGATGATCCGGCGCCGGATGGTGGTTACCTTATACTGGCTGAAATCCACCCCCACGGTTTTTCGCAAAAAGGCCAGAATGGGCTTCAGATCTTCGTCCGAAGGCTGGTGATCTTCCTGTTCTTCGGCCAGGGCGGTTTGCTGAAAAATGTCCGGACGCAGGCTCAGCCGCTCCAGTTCGAGCGCAATCTGATCGGGCGACAGAATCAGATCGACCACGCCTTCGGCGATGGCCGAGCGGGGCATCCCCTGGTAGAGCGCGGTCTGGTCCTGGGCAATCGTAATCCCGCCCGCCGATTTAATCGCCTTCAGCCCTTGTGTGCCATCGTTATCCATGCCCGACAGCAGGATACCGATGGACCCGGCTTTCTGGCGATCGGCGAGTGAGATGAAAAACCGGTCGATCGGCAGGTGCTTGACTTCATTTTCCAGGCTCATCGACTCCTGACGAGGCAATAGTGTCAGCACCCCATCGATAATTTCCAGATCGTTGTCGGGCGGAATGATGTAAACCTGATTGGGCTCGATGCGTTGCATGGGTTGCGCTTCAAAAACCGGCATGCTGGTATAACGGCCCAGGACCTGCGCCAGGGTGCTGTCGCGGTCGGGGGGCAGGTGCTGAATATAAACATAGGCAAAACCGGTGGTGGCCGACAGCCGGGTCAGCAGCGTCGAGATTGCTTCGAGCCCTCCGGCTGAGGCTCCGATGGCAACCACCGGAATCGGTTGGGGGGTAGAGTCGGATTGAGGTTTACGTTGTGCCATACTTCATTGGGCCGGAAAGAACATCTCGCCATTTGAAACTCTAAAGTAGTATCCTTTCGCTGGTATTAAACAAGAAAAGTGGAGCCATCTCTCTCGTGCAGACTCAACAGTACGTTATTCAACGGTAAATGGTCAGCAAAAAAGTCGTCTGTTGCTCAGAAAGGGCTGAAATAGTGTTCATGGGAATGTTTCTCAAGCCGGGGCCATTCCCTTATTTTTTTTAGTCCTAACCAACATCTGTATACGTGGCCGGGTAATGGGGGCAAACGGAATTCCCAACACGATGAACGTAACGCTGAAAGTCTGGCGGCAGAAGAACGCTCAAACGCCCGGCAAACTGGTCGAATACAAGTTGACGGATCTTGATCCGGGTATGTCGTTTCTGGAAATGTTCGATGTCCTGAACCAGCAGTTGATTCATAAGGGTGAAGAAAACATCGTTTTCGACCACGACTGCCGCGAGGGCATCTGCGGTTCCTGCGCCATGTTCATCAACGGCCGGGCCCACGGCCCCCAGACCGGCGGGGCCACCTGCCTGCTCCACATGCGGAGTTTTGAAGATGGAAGCACCATTGTGGTGGAACCCTGGCGGGCGAGGGCCTTCCCGATTGTCAAGGACCTGGCCGTCGACCGTTCGGCTTTCGACCGGATTGTGCAGGCCGGTGGCTACATTTCCGTCAATACCGGCGCGGCCCCCGACGCCAACGAAATTCCGGTAGCACGCGAGAAACAGGAACAATCGATGGACGCGGCTGCCTGCATTGCCTGTGGGGCCTGTGTAGCCGCCTGCAAAAATGCCTCGGCCATGCTGTTTACGGCGGCTCAGGTTTCCAAATTTGCGGTCTTGCCCCAGGGTGAACCCGAACGCCAGCTCCGCGTTGAGCGAATGGTGGCCCAGATGGACGCCGAGGGTTTCGGAGCGTGTTCCTTTATCGGCTCCTGTTCCGTCGAGTGCCCGGCGTCAATCTCGCTCGATCACATCACGCGGCTCAACCGGGAATACCTGGGTGCCAAACTGACCTCGAACAATGCGTAAATTGAAAACCGGTCATTCGCTCCGGGTGGGCCTGGCATTGCTGTTGCTGACAGGTTGCGGGGGCAAAAACACGTCCTCGAACGTCGAGTCGCCGGGGGCCGACAAAACCGCCAAAACCGAGGTGCTCGAAGCGGGGGCGGATGTGATTCAGAACAAGGCTCCGCTGAAGGCCATGAGTATGTACCTTGACGGGTTTCATTTTTACAGCGGCAACCTGAAGGGCCAGATGGAGGCTCATCACTACTGTACCCAACTCAACGAAGACCTCGTTCAATGTACCATTTTCGACGGTAACGGCCGGGACGCCCGGATCATGGGTGTCGAATACATTGTGTCCGAGCGGTTGTTTAAAACCCTGCCCGACGAAGAAAAGAAACTCTGGCACAGTCACCACCACGAGGTAAAGTCGGGCACGCTGATTGCCCCCGGTTTGCCGCTGGTGGCCGAACACGAGCTGATGGAAAAGCTGGTGTCGACTTACGGCAAAACCTACCACACCTGGCATACCGACCGCGATCTCGAACTGCCGCTCGGCCACCCACTGTTGATGATGGGTTTTACCAAAGATGGCCAACTGGCCGACAGCCTGGTCCGGCAGCGCGATCAGCGGTTTGAGGTATCTACGCCCGAAAAACGTCAAAACCGGGCCGATATTCCCACACCAACCCTCGTACCGGGGGCCAACGCCTGGGAACAGGGCGAAATCCGGCAGTTGAAAGTCAGTACGGTACAAGAGCCGCTTCCGGGGCACGCCCATTGAGGCACAGCCCATCGTAGGCAGTTAGGCCACACACTCGGTTTTTCAGCCACCAGCGACGTATAGCGGTTAAAATTCCGGAACCTCCCTCCAGAATTGAGGTGCAAATCACCGGACGAGGGACATTCGGAAACTTCAGTTGACCTACGACGTATGGCAAACAACCAGAACGACCACCTCTGGTGGCAAAATGGCGTTATTTATCAAATTTATCCCCGCTCTTTTCAAGACAGCAACGGCGACGGTATCGGCGATTTGCCGGGCATTCTCCGGCGACTGGATCACCTGCAATGGCTGGGCGTAACGGCGGTCTGGCTGTCACCCATTTATCCCTCGCCGATGGCCGATTTTGGCTACGACATCGCTGATTACCAGGGCATTCATTCTATATTCGGTTCTTTACAGGATTTTGACACCCTGCTGCATGAGGTCCATCGGCGCGGTATGAAGCTGATTCTGGACCTGGTGCCCAATCACACCTCCGACCAGCACCCGTGGTTTCGGGAATCCCGCTCGTCGCGCGACAACCCGAAGCGCGACTGGTACCTCTGGCACGACGCCGGTCCCGAGGGTGCTGTGCCCAACAACTGGCTGAGCGTGTTCGGCGGCAGCGGTTGGGAGTGGGACGAAACTACCCGGCAGTATTATTACCACGCCTTTCTGAAAGAGCAGCCTGATCTGAACTGGCGCAATCCGGAGGTCCGCAAAGCCATGTTTGATGTGATGCGGTTTTGGCTCGACAAAGGCGTCGACGGTTTCCGGGTCGACGTCATGTGGCACATGATCAAGGACGAACAGTTACGCGATAACCCGCCCAACCCCAATTATCTGCCTCACATGGCTACCTACGAACAGTTGTTGCCGGTCTATTCGACCGATCAGCCCGAGGTCCACGAACTAGTGCTGGCAATGCGCCGGGTACTCGATAACTACGACGAACGACTGATGATTGGCGAGATTTACCTGCCGATTCATCAACTCATGGCCTATTACGGCATCGATGGCAAAGGGGCACACCTGCCGTTCAATTTTCAGTTGCTGCAATTGCCCTGGGAAGCGCCCCAACTGGCGGCTGCCATTGATACCTACGAAGGCGCTTTACCGCCCGGTGGCTGGCCTAACTGGGTGCTGGGCAATCACGACCAGCCCCGGATTACGAGCCGTGTCGGCCGGGATCAGGCCCGGGTCGCGGCCATGCTGCTGCTGACCTTACGCGGAACGCCCACAATTTACTACGGGGATGAAATCGGGATGCGCGATGTGCCGATTCCGTTCGATGAAATCCAGGACCCGCAGGGATTGAATATGCCCGACAAGAACCTCAGCCGCGACCCCGCCCGAACACCCATGCAGTGGGACCGCAGCGCCAACGCCGGTTTTACGACCGGGAAGCCCTGGCTGAGGCTGGCCGGAACTTACGCCCGGGAAAACGTGGAAATCCAGAAAGAAGACCCTTACTCCATGCTGTCGTTGTATCGGCGACTAATTCAGCTCCGGCAGCAGGAACCGTCGCTGGCAGTGGGCGAGTACGCCCCGGTTTACACAGACACCCAATTGATTGCCTTCATCCGGCAGGCGGAAGGGTATGACCGGTTTTTGATCGTGCTAAACCTAAGCCACCGACCGGCGTATTTCAAACCGAAAGAGACTACACAGACCGGAATCATCGAGCTGGCAACCTATCCGGAACAGGAAGGAAAAGAAATAGGAGAAACCATCAACCTGGCTGGCGACGAGGGCATCGTCGTGCGGCTGAATAGCTAACGAAACGTGCTTACCATGAATAGTGTTGGTGCAACCTACACCGGCGAGGGGCGGTGTGTGTTTACCGTCTGGGCACCGGAGAAAGAATCCATGACGCTGCATCTGGTCCATCCGACCGACCGTCGGATTCCCATGCCACGCGTCGACCGGGAATACTTTCGGGTCGAACTGACGGACATTCAGCCCGGAGTGCAGTATTTTTTTCGACCCAACGACGAAGCGGATTATCCTGACCCAGCTTCGCATTGCCAGCCGGAGGGCGTCCACGGGCCGTCGGAAGTGGTCGATCAGGCCGGTTTTACGTGGACGGACCAATCCTGGCGGGGATTGCCGTTCCGGGATTTGATCCTGTATGAACTGCACGTCGGGACGTTTACACCGGAAGGTACCTTTGAAGCCATCATTCCCCGCCTGGATGCCCTTGCCGAAACGGGTATCAACGCCCTGGAACTGCTGCCAATCTGTCAATTTCCGGGGAGCCGCAACTGGGGCTACGATGGTGTTTTTCCGTATGCCGTGCAAAATTCCTACGGAGGGCCGGAAGGCTTGAAGAAACTGGTGGATGCCTGCCACGCTCGTGGCATGGCGGTTTTTCTGGATGTGGTCTACAACCACGTAGGTCCGGAAGGAAATTACTTCGGACATTTTGGCCCGTATTTTACCGAACGGTATTGTACCCCCTGGGGCGAAGCGCTCAACTTCGACGGGGATTATGCCGATGGTGTGCGAGATTATTTTGCCAATAACCCGGTGCACTGGTTTGAGCATTACCACATCGACGGGCTGCGATTCGATGCCATCCACGAGGTGTTCGACAGGAGCGCCATTTCGATATGGGAACTGATTCACCACAACGTCCGGCAGTTGGAACAGCGGTTGGGCCGTTCGCTACACCTGGTGGCCGAATCCGACCTCAACAACCCCCGGGTAGTCAAACGACCCGATGGGGGCGGATACGGTTTTAGCGCCCAGTGGCTCGACGATTTTCACCATGCGTTGTATACAATGGTCGACAAAGCGGGTCGGGAACGCTACGCGGACTTTGGCCGGATGGAGCAACTGGCCAAAGCCTACACCGACGGTTTTGTGATGAGCGGGGAGTATGCTCCCTTCCGAAAACGGAAATTCGGCGCGTCGTCGGCCGGTATTTCGGGGGAGCATTTCGTGGCGTTCAATCTGAACCACGATCAGGTCGGCAACCGGGTCGGTGGGGAGCGATTGTGTCAACTCATTGATTTTGAGCAGTTGAAAGTGTCGGCTGCGGCTTTGCTGCTGGCTCCGTACGTTCCGATGCTGTTCATGGGGGAGGAGTATGCCGACCGGACGCCCTTCTTCTATTTTGTCGATCATTCCGAAGAAGCGCTGATTCGGGCCGTGAAAGAGGGACGAAAAGCCGAGTTCGCGGCTTTCGGGGGCGAGCAGGAGCCGCTGGACCCTTTTGATCCGGAGACGTTTATCAACTCCCGGCCCCAATGGGAGAAGCGCACGACCGGTCAGCACCGTATTATCCTGGACTGGCACCGGACCCTCATTGGTATGCGCCGGACCGAACCGGTTTTGCAGAATTTTGCCAAAACCGACATCCGGGCGACGGTGCTCGGCCAGGCCGGACTGGTGCTGGATCGGCAAACCCCCGACGGGCAGGAACACCTCCTCTGCCTGCTGAACTTCTCCGACGGAGCGGTTTCCTATACCTTGCCGACCTGGCTGGATTCGTATCAAAAACTGCTGGATTCGAAGGAAAGCCAATGGCTGGAAACCGCCGAATCCAAGGGTGAGCCGTTGCCCGACCAACCTGTACCCGGCCAAACCGTGACGCTGTCCCCATCCAGCGCGACCGTGTACAAAGCCCGTACCCACGGACTTTAGTCCGTGTTTTTTCCTGACTATTCGAGTGTCCAGCTCAAAAAACACGGACTAAAGTCCGTGGGTACGTCAAAACAAACCGCTTAGTAAAAGGAATGCTTATCCGATACCGAAAAGTAGTACATTACTTTTCAAGCTACGAAGGTATATGGATAAGCTAACGAAAGGGCAGTTTTTTGGCCAGTCACGAAAGGAGCTTGTAGTGAATGGGCTGTCGCTGGTCCAGTCCGTTTATCACAACCAGCATAGCTGCCCCTGGCATTACCACGAAAACGCCTACTTTGCCTTTACTACCGGTGGCCACTTGCTCGAATCGTACAAACACCGGGAGATTGCCCTGAGCGCAGGTTCGCTGACCTATCACTATAGCCAGGAACCGCATCGAAACAGCCGGTACTCCTCGTATGTTTCGAGCCTGCACGTAGACATTGACGATGGCTGGTTCGACCGCTGCGACCTCCGGCAGGTTCGACCGGAAGGCTTGCGGGAGCTAAAATCTCCTGACCTGAAAATTACCTTTGCCCGGCTACTGGCGGAAACCCGGCTGGGTGGCACCGAGAAAGAAGTGGCAACGGAAAGCCTGGTGGTATTGGCCTTTAGCAATTTGCTTCAGTTGCGGGAGTATTCGGACTACAAACCCGCCTGGCTGGGGAAACTAAAAGCTTTGCTGTATGCCAATTATGACAAGCCTCTCAGTCTGAGCAATATTGCGGCTGAACTGCAACTTCATCCGGTTTATCTCTGTCAGCAGTTTCCCAAGTTATTTCAATGTACGCTGGGGGAGTATATCCGCAAGATCAAACTCGAGAAAGCCATTGAGCGAATGATCAGCCGCGAACCGGTATCGCTGACGGAATTAGCCTACGACTGCGGTTTTTCGGATCAGAGCCATTTTATCCGACTTTTCAAAAAACATACCGGTTTCACGCCATTCGCCTTTCGAAAACTGGTTCAGTGACTCCTCCTTAATTCTGTTCTATTTTCCCGATGCTGGTTGTGCCAATTTTAACCTGGAAAACAACCAGCTACTCGTTAATGCTATGAACAGAAATCGATTTATTTCAGCGCTCTCCTGCCTGTTGTCCACACCGTCTTTGGCCTTTTCCGGCTTAACAAACGCTTTACTGCCCGCAAAAGGCTTTGTTGCAAAGGCGGGTGAAGGCCGCAAGCACGGCCACCTGAAACTCAAAGGGGTCAATGTCAACGTGATTGATGTCAAAATTTCGGGCAGCGACACCGATGGTGGTTTGGCGGTCTTCGAGCAAACTTCCCTTTCTCCGGGCCGGGGAACCCCGCTGCACGTACACCCGGCGCAGGATGAAATTTTTTACGTGCTCGAGGGGGCGTACTATTTTCAGGTAGGCGAAGAAAAATACCACCTAAAGGCGGGCGACTCCATTTTCCTGCCCCGCAAAGTACCCCATGCCTGGACGCAAATGGCCGACAAAGGCAAAATGATCGTGATGCTGCAACCGGCCGGTAAACTGGAGGATTTCTTTGTCAACCTCTCCGGTCTGAATCACGATCCTTCGAAAGAGGAATTAGCAAAGCTTTTCCGTGACAACGACATGCAGGTGGTCGGCCCTCCCCTGGAGGTGAAATAGAATGCATTTCCTCAAGATATTATTGTAACTGCTTCATAACCAACGAATAGTGCACAGATGAAACGTCGTCTCTTTATTCAACTTCCGATGGGGCTTTCTGCCTTGTCGGCATTTGGGTTACCGCCCCTGGCGCCGGGGAAAGGGTTTAAAGTTGAAGCCGGTAAAGACCGCTTTGACAAGCCTATTTCGCTGTTTGAGGGCGACACATTCACCACCAAAGTGTCAGGTAGCGACAACGACGGGGGCATTTATGTATTTGAATCCGTTCGAATCAAGGAAGGCGGACCGACGCATCATCTGCATGTAGAGCAGGATGAGTGGTGGTATATCCTAAAGGGCGAGTTTCTATTTAAAATCGGGGACGAACTGTACCGGGGGAAAGCGGGTGACAGTTTCTTTGGGCCAAGAAATGTGCCTCATAGCTTTGCCAAAGTAGGCAAAGGGGAAGCCCGGCTGTTGATGTTCTTTCAGCCAGCCGGTCGAATGGAAGAATTTTTCAGGAAAATCAGCGAAGGGGTGACCAAAAACATGACCGACGAAGAAAAGGACAAATTCCGGCAGAAATACGGCCATAAAAGCGTCGGCCCTCCGATCAATCTGAGTACCCACGGACTTGAGTCCGTGTTTTAAGAGCCAGCTTTTGAGCTAGGATAATCTAAATCACGGACTCAAGTCCGTGGGTACTAGAGAAGTGCCCGAACCCAGTTTTGCTTGCCGCAGTTGGGGCAGGTTTCGGTGTCCTGTGCATGTGGAATATCCAGTTTTTTGAGATTTCCGCAGTGGTAACAGACATACTGGTTAGGGGCTAGTTGCTGTTGCAGGGTAAAATCCGAATCCCATTCCGGCAGAATGGAAAGCCCCGGCTGCGGCTCCGGAAATTTAATCAGCGTGAAAGCCCCGTTGGCTTCCATGTACAGTCGTTTGACGTGGCCCAGATGGGGCAGACCCTTCGACCGGAGTTGGGCAAACAGCAACTCCCGCGTCAGGCGGGATTCGCGCAAGTTGTCAAGCTGGATGACCGAATTTTCGACCATGGTGCTTTCAATGCCCTGCGAGATGCCCTCAAACCTTTCGTTGCGGGCGGCCCAGGCCGAAATGCCACGCTGGATAAAAATCACCACCAGGGCAATGATGATGGCCGGAACCAGCCCCCGGCTGGCATCCAAAACCGGCACCCCGACGGCCGCTGCCAGCGAGATCATGGCCGCCATTTCGTTGCGGCTAAGGTGTGAAGCCATCCGCCGACCCATTAGCCGCATGGAACCCACCAGAATCAGGTAAATGACCACAATCCGAATCAGAATCTCCAGGTAAAAGACGCCCGGAACCTCGCCGAGCAGAATTCGTTGCCAGTCGTAAATATGAATGTTCTCTTTTTCCATAATTCATTAAATAACCGCTTTGACCCATTCACCAGCTCCGCAGCTTGGACATATCTTATCCCGGGTGGTGGCCGACTGCGTAAAACCGCAATTGGAGCAAGCCATCAGCGGTTCGTCGGGCATCCGGTGAAGCGTGTGGATTTCGTCGTCGGGGGCTGGCAAAACCGACAGGCCGGGGCGGTCTTCTTCATTCGTATATAAGCTAAAAAGCCCGTACGCTTCCAGGTACAGGCGTTTTACCTTACTCAGATTGTAGATGTTTTCTTTCCGCAACACGGCGTAAACCTGCTGATGAGAAAGCCGGTTTTTGGCCATGGTCTTACACTGGATAATACCGTCTTTGATCAACATGGTTTCTGTACCCTGAATGAGCTGCTCGGATTTGCGGCTTTTGAACCCCAACAGATTGGTCAGACGCAGAAACAGCAGGGCGCAGAACATGGCCAGGATACCCGACAGCACCCCCCGGTCGGGTAATTGCATGGCCGGGGCCAAAATAGCCCCCATTGAAAGCATGACGGCCATTTCCAGGTTCGTCAACTGGCTATTCATGCGTTTGCCCAACAACCGTAAAACCACCAGCAGGATCAGGTAAATCACCACGGTTCGCAAAAACACTTCGAGCATGAACTCAACGGGGGCGTTCCCGATCAGAATCCGTTGCCAGTCTTCAAAAAAAATAGCTTCTTTCTTCATTCAGCTTCAAAAAAATGATGCGGTTTAGAAACCGCAGGCCCCGCCCGAATGATTTAAGTTCTGGCCCAAAAAGGAAATTAGTGAGCGAAAGATCCGGTTTAAGGCCGCTCAATCGGGAAAAATGAAAAAATAAGAGGGAAAACCGCCCACTGCGTTATGGACTCACTAGCTGTTCACAAAACCGTTTTGGTCCATGAAAAACCTCCTGCTGCTGGTGGGGCTCAGCCTCCTGATGGCCTGTCGGGACAATCCGGCTGAAACCACCTCGGAAAAGAAAACGCCCCCAACCCCCGTTCCGACGGATTTTATTCAGGAATTATGGTATAAAAACAGCCTGGTCTACAGTGTGGATGTCGAGGTATTCAAGGATTCCGACGGCAACGGTTTCGGCGATTTCAACGGCCTGACCCAACAACTGGACTACCTGAAAAACCTCGGGGTCGATGCCCTTTGGCTGGCACCGTTTCAGCCCACACCCAACCGCGACGACGGCTACGACGTGTCGGATTTTTACGGCATCGACCCCAACCTGGGCACCGAACAGGATTTCGACGCTTTCATGCGGGAGGCCGGTCGGCGAAACATCCGGGTCATGATGGATCTAGTGACCAACCACACCTCCGACCAGCATCCCTGGTTTCAACAGGCCATCCAAAATCCGGCTTCGCCCTACCGATCGTGGTACGTCTGGTCGAAAGAACGGCCCAAAAAGTGGGATTCCGGCATGGTGTTTCCCGGCGTGCAGGAAAGTGTCTGGACCCTGAATAAAAAAGCCGGGGAATATTACTACCACCGGTTTTACGAGTTTCAACCTGATCTGAACATGCAGAATCCGGCCGTGCTGCGGGAAATGCGGAAGATCGTGAAGCACTGGCTCGACAAGGGCATTGCCGGGTTTCGGGTCGATGCCGTTCCGTTTCTGATAGAAATCGCCAACGCGGATTTTGATCCGGATAGTCCTGAACATCAGTATGATATCATCAGCCAATTGCATCAATACATTCAATGGCACAAAAGCGACGCGATTTTGCTCGGCGAAGCGAACGTCGATCCGAAGGAACAGGAACCGTATTTCGGGAAAGACGGACAGGGGATGCAGACCATGTTCAACTTTTTTGCCAACCAACACCTGTTTTACGCGATGGCGACCGGCGAGGTGAAGCTTTTTTCGAAAGCGCTGGAAGATACGAAAGTGGTGCCCCCCACGGCCCAATGGGCGCAGTTTCTGCGGAATCACGACGAAATTGACCTGGGGCGGCTCAGCGATGACGAACGCGACAAGGTCTACGCCCGGTTTGGTCCCGACAGCACCATGCAGCTTTACGACCGGGGTATCCGGCGTCGGCTGGCCCCCATGCTCGGCGACCGTCGGCTGATCGATCTGGCCTACAGCATGCTGTTTTCACTGCCCGGGATGCCGGTGATTCGGTACGGCGAAGAAATCGGCATGGGTGATGATCTGCGGCTTGAGGAACGGCTATCGGTCCGGACGCCCATGCAATGGGCGAACGCGCCGAACGGCGGTTTTTCGACGGCGGCCCAAACCGTGCGGCCGGTGATCAACCAGGGCGAGTACGGTTTTTCCAAAATCAATGTGCAACAGCAGCTTTCGGATTCGACCTCGCTGCTGAGCCACATCCGGCGGATGGTTCGGTTGCGGAAACAATGTCCGGAGATCGGCTGGGGCGATTGGCACATACTGGATACCGGCTCCACGCACGTGCTGGCGATTCGCTACGACTGGCAGGGTCGCTCGCTGCTGATGGTCCATAACTTCAGTCCCGAGCCGCAGCAATTCCGCCTGAATCCCGAAACCCAAACCGGGCAAACGCTCACCAGTTTGAAGAATAAAGGTAAATTGTCCGTCGAAAAAGACGGTGCCTTTGCGATGAAGCTCGGAAGTTACGGCTACGGCTGGTATCGGCTCGGGAAGTAACCCGAACCGATGCCAGTCAAAACCGGTTTTACCAGCGGTTATACAGCGTTGCCCACAGCCGAAGCTGATTTTCGGCTTCGATGGTAAGCTGATCGGGCAGCAGGCGCCAGAGCCAGTTGTTTTCAGTGGCCGCCGGGGTGTTGATCCGGGCGGTTTCGTCCAGCCCCAGCATGTCCTGCACCGGCAGGATGACGGTTTTGGCCACCGACGCATAGACCAGTTGCCCAAGCACCTGATGGACGTTTTGCTCCGAAACCGGCCGTCCGACGTACTGTTGCACCTTTTTTTGCTCGGCTTTGGACAGTTCCCGGAACCAGCCCCGGGTCGTGTTGTTGTCGTGCGTACCCGTGTAGGCGACGAAATTAGGACTGTAATTGTGCGGACTGTGGGGTGAACGCGCCAGGTCGGACGTGGCAAACTGAATGACTTTCATGCCCGGCAGACTGAACTGATCCCGGAGTTCATACACATCTTCCGTAATGTCGCCCAGGTCCTCGGCCACGAACGGTAAGTTGCCCAGTTCTTTTTGAACTTCCCGGAAAAAATCCGCGCCCGGCCCGGTTTGCCACTGGCCGTTGATGGCGGTTTTTTCGTCGGCCGGTACTTCCCAGTACGACGACAGCGCCCTGAAATGATCGATCCGGACGAGATCGTAGAACTCGACATTTTTCCGGATGCGCTGAATCCACCACTCGTAGTTTTGCTCTTTCAGGCGGTCCCAGCTAAAAACCGGCATGCCCCATAATTGCCCGTTGGCGTTGAAGTAGTCGGGAGGAACTCCGGCAACTGTAGTTAGACGCCCTTTGTCATCCAGGCTGAATAAATCCGGGTGCGCCCAGACATCGGCCGAGTCGTAGCCGACGTAGAACGGAATATCCCCCAGTAAATGAATATCGACGTTGTTGCAGTACGATTTAAGCCGGTGCCATTGCCGGGCGAAGATGAACTGCAGCCAGCGGACTTTTTCCAGCGCGTCGGCCTGTTGCTCCGAAAACCGGGCCAAGGCATCCGGATTTCGCAGCCGGAACGGTTCCGGCCACTGGTGCCAGGGCTGGCCGTTGTGGTTCTGTTTGAGGACTACAAAAAGGGCAAAGTCGTTGAGCCAGTGGTCCTCCCGTTGGCAAAATACCTGAAAACCGGTTTTTAATTCTGGAAAATCACCCAGCGAAAAAGTTCGAAACGCCTGCTCGAATAATTCCGTCCGGATGCGTTCGGCTTCGTCATAATCGACCCGATGGGAGGCCGGAAGAGCGTATTTTTGAACGGCTTCCGGGTCCAGTAAACCGTCTTGTGCCAGGGCTTCCGGACTGATCAGGAGTGTGCTTCCCGCCAGGCTGGCGTACGTGCTGTAGGGCGAATGCCCGGCCCCGGCTTCGGTCGGATTGAGCGGCAGCAACTGCCAGTATTTCTGTCGACTCCGGCTCAGAAAATCGGCAAACGCATACGCTTCCGGCCCCAGATCGCCGATGCCAAAGGCCGACGGCAGCGAACTGACGGCCAACAGTACACCCGCGCTGCGGTCGGTGGTGGATCGCTGGAGCTTCAACACCGCCAGCGGCAGGTGCTTAAACAGGTCGTTGACAGCAATCGTATGTTCGTGCTGACCGCTGGTTTTGAGCAGCACATGGTTCCAGTCGTCCGGTGCATTGGCGGGCAACACGATGCGCGTATCTTTCCAGTCGAGGTCGACCGGGCTCCGTTTCTGCTGTTGGCTCATGACGGCCAGGTGCAGCGGAACCGCCACCACGGCCCACGACTGCCGGTAGCGCCGGGCAAACGCCAGCACATGGTCCTGATAACGACCTTCCACCGACAAGGGAAGGTAGTCGCCTTCGGCAAACAGATCGGGTTGCTGTTTGCGCTCGTTCAGCAGCGTGTGTGTCAGCCAGAGTTTGATGCGGGCGTCGTAGCGGTTTTCCCACAGGTGTTGCAAAAGCGTTTCCACCGGCTCGGATTCGGCGCTGAGCAGTTCGTCGAGCCACTGCTGCCGTTGTTCGTAATCGACCGGTCGGCGGTTGTCGGGATCGACCAGGCTCAAATCCCACAGTTCGCAGCCCTGGTAGATGTCGGGAACGCCGGGGCAGGTAGTTTTCAACACCAATTGCGCCAACGAATTGATGATGCCAAAGTCGGCCAGTTCGCGGTGGAATTTTTGGAAGCTTTTCCAGAACGGTCGTTTCTTGTCCAGCAAACCAGTCGCGAAGGCTTTGGCGGCTTCCTCGTAATTGGTGTTGGGCGAGTTCCAATCCGAATGCCGTTTGGCTTCCCGCAAGGCTTTTTCGAGGTATTGCGCCAGCCGGTTTTCAAAATCATCTTCCGGCTGACCGGGCATTGGAAAGGCTCCGGTTAATGTCTGGTAAATAAAGTATTCGTCGTTCGGGTCGGGCGCGCCGTTTTGCTTTAGATCGATGTTCATCCGCTGCCATTCCCGCACGGTTTCGATCCAGCGTTCGGGCCGGTCGGTCAGCGCATTCAGCCGAGCTCGCACATCTTCTCCGCGCTTGGTGTCATGGGTCGAGGTGCCGTTGAGGGCCAGCGGCCAGTGGCGCTGGCGTTCCTGCATGGCCCGGTGGAAATCCGAGGGCGTAAACCCAAACACGTCCGGTGAATCACCCACCTCGTTGTGACCGATAAACCGGTTGTAGGTATACATCAGCGTATCTTCCACGCCTTTTGCCATCAGCGGACCCGTAAACTGCATACACCGCTGGTAAAACCGTGTAACGCGCTGGTTGTAGGTTTCGTCGCCGTTCTGCGGTTTTTGCAGAAAAATAGTTTTCAGGAGGTTGGCCGCCGTGGAAAGCTCTTTGTGGGCTTTGATGACATTATCCAGAATAGTTGCAACCGCCTGGGCTTCGGGTTCATTCAGCGGAAAGCAGTTACCGTAAAACCGGTACACCGGACATTGAATCAGGAACGCGCCAATGGCCGCTTGCAACGTATCCGGGGGTAACAACGCCAGTTCATTTTCATCGACCAGATTCAGCTCCAGAAAAAGATGGTAGAGGTTGTCCAGTTCACCCCGCATGTGCTGGTTCAGAATGTGCGCTTTCTTGGTTAGAATCTGCTCCGGAACAGGCGTGTTGTCGCCGACGAGTTGGTCGTAAAACCGGGTGAACGGTTCCTCACTGGCCGGTTGGGTAAACACATTGTTTACCTGCGCCAGGTAGTCGTACCCGCTCGTGCCGTGCACCGGCCAGTCGGTGGGCAGCGGTTCGCCGGGTTCCAGAATTTTTTCAACTACGATGTAAGTTTGCTCTCCGGCCAGTTCGCGAAGTTGTTCCAAATACCGGGTTGGGTCGTAGAGCCCGTCGATGTGGTCGATGCGCAGCCCGCTGAAAAGGCCTTCGTCGAGCAGCGTTTTTATATAGGCGTGAAAATGGCTGAATACCGCTTCATTCTGCATGTTCAGGCCCATCAAACTACTGACCGTGAAAAACCGCCGGAAATTGATCCGCTGGTCGGTTTCGGCGTAGTGCGCCAGCCGGTACACCTGCTCGTCGGCCAGTTGCTGCAACAAATCCGGTTTTCGGTTGAGGGTTTTCAGCGTTTGATCAACGTACTTTTTAATACCATCGTTTTGCAACAAAGACTTCAGTTGCTGCCGGAATTCGTCCATCGCCAGGGCGTAAGCTTTGGGGTCTTCGACCTGGTGAATAAGGTGTGTGTGGTCCAGCAATTGCCGGATGGCTTCCGGAACCGGGTCCGCCCCGGCCTGCAAAACCGTTGCGTACGAGCGGAGGTGCAGCGGATACCGGGCGTCAAAATACCTCAACATCAGTCGCCCGTCCTGGATAATTACCTGTAGTTCAGTACTCTGAATTACTTCTTGCAGGGAAGCACCCAGAAACGGAACCATCAGTCGCCCGTGGAAAAGCTCACTTGTCCAGGCCGAATCAAAAAACGAAATATACTGCGACAATGGGCCTTTTTCGAGCACATCCATCAACCAAGGATTGTTGGTGTGAAAGGCCATGTGGTTTGGCACAATGTCCTGAAGCCAGCCTATACCCAGTTTATTCAATCGCTTACTGAGCGTTCGAAACTGTTTTTCCGTGCCGATTTCGGGGTTGATGCGGTGGGGGTTGATGCCATCATACCCATGCAGACTGCCCGGTACCGATTCGAAAATTGGCGATGCATAGAGTGTGACAACACCCAGTGTGTGCAGGTATTGAATTATTTTTTCAAAATCCCGGAAGGTAAACTCATGGTGGAACTGAATGCGGTACGTGGTAACGGGATTCATCATGTTCAATTGATTCGTGCTAGCTTGTGGATAGTTTCTATGAAAACGATGTCCGATTGATTCGAGTGATGTGGCTTTTACAAATCATCCCCCGGTAATCGACGAGCCGTTTACAGTAATAAGCCAAATAGAGGGTCAAAGGTTTTGGCGTTTCAAACCGGGAATGAGCAAGTGGTCCGTTGGCACTATTCGAAAAACAATCGGCCAGCCCCCGGAAAGAGAACTGGCCGATCCGTGCTATTCCTGATTGATTTACTCGTCTTTGGCTCCTTCGTTGATGGAACTTTCGGCGATGTCGGTCAGGAGGGAATCCGTTTTTTTCTCTTCGCCCAGTGTAGCTTCCAGCAGTTTGACGGCTTCGGGATAGCCCAGCACCCCAGCCAGCGTTTTCAGCGTTCCGTACGAGGCAATTTCATAGTGTTCCACTTTCTGGGCCGCCGAAATGAGGGCCACATCGCGGGTCAGGCCGCCGTCTTCGGTGTCTTTGATGAGTTCTTCGGCTTCCTCAATCAACCCTTCCATTGCTTCACACTTTTTGGCCGAGGCTTTTTCCCCCACGGCTTCAAACACCTGCTCCAGTCGTTTGACCTGGTTTTCGGTTTCGGCCAGGTGGGTTTCGAATGCTCCCCGTAACTGATCCGAGGTAGCTGATTTCGCCATCTTGGTCAGGGCTTTGGTCAAATGTTTTTCCGCCCAATAAATGTCCTTCAACTCGTCCACGAACAATTCTTTCAATTCACTCTGATCGGTCGTTTCTTTTGACTTTGCCATGACTTTTTTGCTAGTTGGTTTACGGTTTTTCCAACCGTGAAGCCGTTTTTTTGTTTCTAACGAAGCAAAATCGGTTAGCTTTTGGGGCAGCAGTTGGTGAATGCCCCAATGGTGTCTGCGACTCTTTTTGCCGATAACCCGCTGATTACCGGCCGAATCGGCGTAAGCGTAGTTCCAGGGCGTCGGTTTTGCATCGGATCTATTTTTTTACGACAATGAGCGAAGACCTGCACGGCAACGTTCCGGATTCCTTTCCGGTCGCGCTGCTGATTATCGACATGATTAATGACCTGGATTTTCCGGATGGAGAAAGGTTTCTAAAACCGGCTTTGGCGGCAGCCGAACGAATTGCTGCCCTGAAAAAACGGGCCCAGAAACAGAATATCCCGGTGGTGTATGTCAACGACAATTTTGGCCGATGGCGGTCGGATTTCAGCGAAGTAGTCGAGCATGTGCTGAAGGATGGGGTGCGCGGGCAACGGCTGGCCGAGTTGCTGCATCCAGCCCAGGATGATTATTTTGTGCTGAAACCCAAGCACTCGGCGTTTTATGCCACCACGTTGGCAACACTGTTGGAATACCTGAAACCCAGTCAGTTGATCATTACCGGCCTGAGCGCCGATGTCTGCGTATTGTTTACGGCCAGCGACGCCTACATGCGGGAGTTCAAGCTGTTCATTCCCGCCGACTGCGTGGCCTCCGGCTCGGACGAACACACGAAAACCGCCCTGGCGTACATGGAGCGTGTGCTGAGCGCCGATGTCAGGCCTTCGGAAGAGCTGGATTTGGGGGCGCTGTGCGCGGTGAATAAATCGTAAAAAGCAAAAATGGCACCCGCAAACTGCGGGTGCCAACCAAAATGATCGGGCAGCGCCAGGCCTTTGCTCGGTCGTAGAACCTGACAGTGATTAAATTAGTGGACAATGGCAGCGGAAGCGGACGGACCCAGCCGGGTCCCGGGCACCGAAACCAGTTTAAGTTGATTTTGAATCAATTCGTGCATGCACTGCCAGGTTTGCGTCCAGGAATGCTGCGTCAACCAGGCATCCAGTTCATCCCAGTTCAGTTCATTCCGATTTTGCAGAAAGGTGTCGATCGCTGTTTCGAAGGTTTGGGCGGAGTCGCCAATCGCTACCGGTTCCCAGTCTCCGTACACCGCCACAACATCCCGGATGGGCGTCGAGACGACCGGCAGACCGGCCGCCAGGTACTCGGGCGTTTTGGTTGGGCTGATAAACCGGGTAGCTTCATTGATAGCAAAGGGCAACAGGCCAACCTGCCAGTTGCTGAAATAGGCGGGCAGATCTTCGTACCGCTTCATGCCCAGGTAATGCAAATTGGGGCCCTGGGGTAACGTGGCCGGGTCGATTTTGACAACCGGTCCCAGCAGAATAAACTGCCAGTCGGGACGACGCTGGGCGAGTTCGCCGAGCAGTTCGGTATCAAACCGCTCATCGATGACTCCGCAGAAGCCCAGCCGCGGGCCGGCCAGATGGCGTTGATCATCGGGATCAGGAAGGCCGGTACGGGCCTGCACAAAAAACTCGTAATCAATGCTGCTGGGAAACGCGTGAGCTGCTGAATGATGCTTTCGCTTGGATTCGTACAAGCTGTGCCCTCCGGTGAACACCAGTTCGGCCCGCTGCAGCAATCGGGCTTCACGCTCCCGCAATTGCGGGGGGGCTCCGCGGAACGCCGAGAGTTCGTCCATGCAATCGTAAACGGTAACCTGGGGTTGTAAATGCTGCGTAAACGGTAAGGCCATCGGAGTATAATACCAGGAAAGGTACTGATTGATTGCGTATTGGCTCATCAATTCGTCGAGCCAAAGCCGCTGCTGGGTGTTGGCACGGGCTTCGTCGGTGCCGGGACGAAGATGAGGAATAATAATGTGCAGTTGCTCCGAAATGGCCCGAATTTCCAGCCGTTCATTGTCATCCCAGAGCGGTTCCTCCCAAAACCAGACCCGCCAGTGACGGCTGGCCCGGGTTAACAAGTGTTGCGGACGTTGGTACACGAACGCCCAGCGCAAGTGAGAAAAACACAGCAGATCGGTCGGTTGGTCCGTGTTTTTTCGAGTGTTTCCTGCCCGTCCGGAGCTTACTTTTTTAGGAAGTTCGGCGGGCAATGCCGATTCAATGCCGGTGTGATAATGACGCATGGGAGGAGTTGATTAAGTCAATTTGTGTTTTCTATTCCATGAAAGAGACCAGGGCCGGGAAGGTTAGATCTGGTTGGATGGAACTTAGGATTTGGTCCGCCAGGGGCTTGAAACGCGTTTTTTGCCTTCCCATAGCCGGTCCATACACTCTTTTTTCTTTTCTGAAGTCAACTTTTCTCCCAGGGTGGGGTTTCAAGTTGCATACGCGTCCGGTTCAGCATACTCCCTGGCAAACCGGATGGAGAACAGACAGCAGCGAAGGGCTACGGATCGTATAACCGATTGACTCAAAGAATTAACATCTATGAAAAACCAGCTACTCAGGCGCAGGGTGGTAACTAACCTTGCGCGCATCAGCCTATTTTCTGGCTTTTGGATGGTTTGGGCCGTTGGCAGTGCCCTGGCCCAAACCGTGTCAGGAAAGGTGACGAGCGAAAACGGCGAAACCCTGCCGGGGGTCAGCATCCTCGTTCGGGGCACCACCACCGGTACAACCACCGACGTAAACGGGAATTTCAGTCTGACCGTACCCAATACCGATGAAACGCTGGTTTTCAGCTTTATCGGTTTTCAGACACAAGAGGTTCCCATCAGCGGACGGTCTACTATCAACGTTACCTTGGCAACCGATATTCAGGCCTTGCAGGAGGTCGTGGTGGTCGGCTACGGAACTCAGCGTCGGCAGGAGTTGACAAACGCGGTTTCGTCGGTCGGGGCACGGGCCATCGAGCGGCAACCCGTGGCGGGTTTTGATCAGGCCTTGCAGGGACAGGCACCCGGTATTCAGGTCACGGCCCCAACCGGCGCGCCCGGCGCGGGCATCAACATCCGGATTCGGGGCAACAACTCGATCAGCCTGACCAATTCGCCCCTGTATGTCATCGACGGCGTCCAGATCTTACCGACTTATGATCAGGAGCTTGGCATTGGCAACCAGCGCCCCAACCCGCTCAACACGCTGAATCCGAACGATATTGAAAGCATCGACGTGCTGAAAGACGGTGCGGCAGCGGCCATCTACGGACTTCGGGCGTCCAACGGCGTGGTGGTGATTACGACCAAACGGGGCAAAACCGGCAAACCGCAGGTCAGTTTCAACGCCTACTATGGCAGCCAGCGGTTGCGCCGGAAAATCGAGATGCTCAATGCCCGGCAGTTTGCCGAGTATTTCAACGAGGCCAATGTGGCTGCCGGAAATCCGCCTGCTTTCACGAACCTGGACAACCTGCCCTACGATACCGACTGGCAGGATGCCGTCTACCGCACCGGACCGATTCAGAACTACCAGATCAGCCTGAGTGGTGGTACCGACCGAACGAAATATTACGTTTCGGGCGGTTATTTCAAGCAAAACGGGATTCTGCTAAACTCCGGTTTTGATCGCTACAATTTCAAACTGAACCTCGATCAGCAGATGGGCGACCGGTTTCGGATGGGGGCCAGCCTTAACCTGAGCCGGACCAATAACAACACCAGCGTGCGGAGTGAACTCGGTTTGCAAAACTCCGGAACGGTGTTGGGCGCGCTGGCCCAGATCCCAACCATTCCGGTTCGGAACCCCAACGGCAGCTACGGGACCAACCCGTTCCAGCAACTCGACAACCCGGTGGGCAACCTGCTCGAAACCAACAACCGGGCCATCATTTACCAGGTCATCGGTAACGTCTACGGCGAACTCGACATTCGTTCGAACCTGTCGCTGCGGAGTTCCCTGGGCATCGATTTCCGGACCCAGTTGGAAAACCAGTTCATCACCCGCGATTATCCGGGTTCGCAGAATGCCAGCCCGGCCACCCGGGGGAGCGCCAGTACGGCCACCAATCAACAGGTGGTCTGGCTTTGGGAAAACACGCTGACTTACGACCCGAATCTGGGAAACGACCACACCCTGACGTTGCTGGCCGGTCAGTCGGTTCAGGCGTCGGACCGGTTTACGTCGCAGGCGTCGGTGACCGGTTTTCCGTCGAATGCCGTGCCGTATCTAAGCGCCGGGACGCAGTTTACGGCCCCGTCGAGTTACCAGGATCAATGGGGTTTGCTGAGCTTTTTTGCCCGGGCCATTTACAATTACCAGGAACGGTATCTGGCGACCCTGAGTTTGCGGGCCGATGGCTCCAGTCGGTTTGCCGAAGGCAACCGGTTTGGGTACTTCCCGGCTATTTCAGTGGGCTGGCGGGTTTCCCGGGAGGATTTTTTTCCGGAATCAAACGTGGTCAACGACCTGAAGTTGCGGCTAAGCTACGGGGCCAACGGCAACCAGGAAATTGGGGCCTATCAGCGGTTTAGCACCTACGGATCGGGCTTCAATTACGCTGGAATCGGCGGGATTCAGGGCGGCATTGCTCCCCAACAGATCGGCAATACCGGCTTGCAGTGGGAAACGACGAAACAATTCAACATTGGGGTGGATGCGGGTTTGTTCAATAACCGTCTGACAGCTACGCTGGATGCCTACCTGAAACGAACCACCAACTTGCTGACGAACGTGCCGTTGCCACTCAATGCCGGGGCGCAGAATCCGCAGATTATTCAGAATATCGGCGATGTTCAGAACAAAGGGCTGGAATTCTCGATCAACAGCACCAACATCCAGCGCGAGGGGGCCGGGTTGAACTGGACGACCAACTTCAACATCAGCCTCAACCGGAACGAGGTGCTCGACATCGGTACGCTGCGCAACGAACAGGGGCAGGAGGTCGACCGAGAAATCATCGGCGCCTACACGATCACGCGCAAAGGCCAGCCGCTAGGCGCTTTTTATGGTTACGTGACCCAGGGCATTTTTCAGTCGGCCAGCGAAATTGCCGATGCTCCCACCCAGCCCAACAACCCGCAACCGGGCGATATCCGGTTTGCCGACCTTAACAACGACGGCGTGATCGACGCCAACGACCGCACGGTGATTGGCAATCCGAACCCGGATTTCTTCGCCGGTCTGACCAATACGTTTACGTACAAGGGTTTTGAACTGAGCTTTTTGTTCCAGGGAAGTTTTGGGAACGACATTTACAACCAGAACCGCCAGAGCATCGAAGGCATGGCCGATCCGTTCAATCAGACGACGCGGGTGCTAAACCGCTGGCGGCCCGACAACACCAATACCAATATGCCCCGGGCGGTTCGCTACGACCCCAACCAGAATAACCGGTTTTCGACGCGGTTTGTCGAAAGCGGGACGTATACCCGCCTGAAAAACCTGACGCTGGCCTACAACCTTCCGGCCAAACCCTTGCAGCGGGCTAAAATCAGCAACGCCCGGGTGTATCTGACGGGCCAGAACCTGCTGACCTTCACGAACTACACCGGGTATGATCCGGAGGTGAGCGCCGATCCTTTCTCGTCCGTCGGTTTTGGCCGCGACTATGGCGTTTACCCCCAGGCCCGAACGTTCACCGCCGGAATCACCCTCAATTTTTAATCGAAGCCCTCATGAAAAATAGTCTTATTGTTTTGCTGGCGTTCGGGTTCGTGGCGGGTTGTCAGGTGCTCGACAAAACGCCCCTGCCGAGCATTACGCCCGAAAACTTTTTTCAAAATGCCGACGATGCCGAATCGGCCCTGACGGCGGCTTACGACGCCCTGCAACAAACCGGGTCCTACGGCCAGGATTTGAACGTGGTGGGGGAGATGCCGTCCGACAACGTAACGAGCACGAACGGGGATGTAAACGCGATGGAACGCATTCTCTGGACTCCGCAGACGAGCCAGGTCAACAACGTGTTTCAGGCGGCTTACATCGGAATCAACCGGGCCAACGTAGTGCTGAATTACGTACCCAACATTCAGATGGATACCGTGCGCCGGAACCAGATTTTGGGCGAAGCCAGCTTTCTGCGCGCTTTGCATTATTTCAATCTGGTGCGGTTATACGGCGCGATACCGCTACGGCTGCAACCGACCGAGTCGGGGGAGAACAGCGTGGTCAATTTGGCGCAATCGCCGGTTGATCAGGTGTATGCGCAGATTGTGAGCGATTTGCAACAGGCCGAGCAGTGGACGGCCGCCGGGGCTAGCAGTCCGGTGCGGGTGACCAAAACCGCTGTGAATGCCTTACAGACCCGGGTTTTCCTGACGCAGCGGCAGTGGGCGCAGGCTCTGACGGCTGCTGGAAACGTGATCGACAGCGATGGGTATCAACTAGTGCCGAACTTCAATGCGCTTTTTCCGCCGGAGAACAAACCGGAGTCGATTTTCGAGGTGCAATTTGCGGGAAATGCCGATGGCGGTTTTATCCTGCCCGACCTGATGCTGCCTTCTCCTCCGGCCACGTATTCCTTTCCCAAATTCAATATTCCGACGAATGAACTGATTCAATCGGCGGACACCAATCGGGATCTGCGCTGGAAATTCACCGGCGAGGTGACGTCGGCGGGCCGGAATCACGCCAGCTTTGTGGTATCAACGTCGACCAATGCGAACGACAACGGTTTTTTTGTCTACAAATGGCGCAGTAACCCCAATGCTTTCAACAGCCCGGACAACTACTACGTCCTGCGGCTGGCCGATGTCATGCTGATGTACGCCGAAGCCTCGAACGAACTGAACGGGCCAACCCAGGCGGCCCTGGCTCCGCTGAATGCGGTTCGGACCCGGGCGGGTTTACCGGTCCTAACGCTGGCAAACGTGGCAACCCAACAGGCTTTTCGGGTGGAGGTAGACCGGCAACGGCGGCTCGAGCTGGCCTTTGAAGGGGAACGCTGGTTCGATCTGCTCCGGTACGCCCGGCACGAACAGGCCAGCCCGAACGTCGATCATCCGGTCACGGCGCTCGATCTCATTCAGCAACAGCGGGGTTCGCGGGATGTGAATTACCTGCTGTTCCCGTTTCCGCAAACCGAAATCAACAACAACGCCTTGCTGCAGCAGAATCCGGGGTATTGAAAGAGAATGATTTAGTTAAGTATGTTCCACTCGTTAAACTTTTCTGACATGATGAATCAACATCCGTACCAGGCTTGTCTGGAAGCCTGTCAGGCCTGTGTCGTTGCCTGCGACCAGTGTGCCGAAGCCTGTTTGTATGAACCGGAAGTTTCTATGCTGACCGATTGCATTCGGCTGGACCGGGAGTGCGCCCGCATCTGCTCCATGGCCGTTCATTTCATGGCGTCGAACAGCCGCTATACCGGTTCGGTCTGTGAGTTATGTGCCAGAATCTGCGAAGACTGTGCGGCTGAGTGTGAGAAACACGCGGATAAGCATGAACATTGCCGACTGTGCGCCGAAGCCTGCCGCCGGTGCGCCGATGAATGCCGGGCGATGGTGGATTTAACGGACGTGGCCCATTCGTAAACGGATGGTAACCAGCGTCAAGCAAAACCCGGTCCGTTTCCCGATTAAATGGAGTAACGGGCCGGGTTTCTGCAAGAAGTAAAGTCAGCTTTATGCACGGCTATCCACACACTTTTGAACGAGGAATTTTGGGGCATGGGTAGCCAATCCATTATGAGAATATTATCATGAAACTGAATTGAGTGAAATCAAAAAATGTAGCGGACGGAAGGCAGGTTGACTGTATCCCACCAGTATTCCCGCAAAGCCTTGAAGCTCTCCAGCCATTGTTCGAATTTGAGCGGTTTGACCAGGTAACAGGAACTTCCCCGTTGGTAGGCCTCCAAAATATCATCCGGCTGACTCGACGCGCTTAGCATTATCACCGGAATGGAAGAAACCGGAAGCTTAAATTGCCGGATACATTCCAGCGTCTGCCAGCCATCTTCCCGCTCTGGTAAATACAAGTCCAGAATAATCAGTTGGGGAAGTTGCCATTCGCAACTTTCCGACGATTGCAGGAAGTCGATGGCTTGTTGTGAGGAAGAGGCCTGGATTAATTGTACATCCGGAAAGCTTTGCTGAATGACGTTTTCCATGATCAGAGCCTGATCAGGATTGTCTTCGATGACCAGGATGCGGGCCTGGCGAAGACTACGGCTTCGGGTGATCGGTTTTCTGTTCATTACACGTTTCGGTTAGAGTGTTAGTAAGTCGCGCGGATGCAGGCGTTCCATACCGGTTTGAATTGAACGTTGGCTAGGACGAAGGGGTGGGGCCGGATTAGTAAGAATCCAGCTCGATCGATCGGCTGAAAATCAGCCTTTATTTCGGGTGGGCAAAGCCGCCTGATTAAACCAGAAACGGCTCAGTCGGTAAATGGTTTGGGAAAAAAGCGAAGGGTCATCCGGGATCGTAACGACTGAATTTGCCCAGCCTGCGTAGCCCTGATGCACCATTTCGGACTCATTCTGGGCGACCAGCAACAACGTCGGGATTGCCGCCATCCGGGGTTCATGCTTGAGCAGTTGAAGCGCCTTCATCCGGTCCTGCACCGACGTACTCGCATCGAGCAAAATAAGCATTGGCAATTCATCGTCCGACAATTGATTCAGCAAAGACGGTAACAGCTTGCCCTGACTGACATGGCTGACGAGACAGTCGGCATGCTGGCTTTTCAGGGTTTTCCGAACCCATGTTGCTTTGGGCTGGCTGTCGGAGACAAAAACCACGGAACGGTCAATTTTTTTATCCACAGATGGCGTCGATTCCTGGAGGGTGTCCGGAAACAGTCGGGCGATCTGGGGCCAGCGTCGTCGGCCAACCGGCAAGACTGTCCCGCAACCCATTTGTACCGATCCGGCCATTTTGGCACGTGGAGGAGCCTCCCAGACGACCGCGTACTCCGGATTGATCAGGGCGGTTTTGTGAATGCGAATAAACCTGGGTAAACGGGATTCGAAAAAACTCAGCGGCTTACTGATCAACTCCTTTTTTCCGTTCGTAGCGGTCAGCCAGGTATAATTACTGGCACCCGTCAGAAAGCTGATCATTGCCGGAGATTCAATCAAATCATTTATAAAACTCATACGTTTCCGTTGCTAAAAGTGAAAACTGTTAAACCAGAGCAGGAACAGAGGGTTTGGTGCGGTGAGGTAACGGTCCGAACCATACGTTTATTGAGGTTCCTGTTCATCACCGGCACCCGGCTCGTTTTCGCCCTTGCCAACGTTATCCAGGGACGAATCTTCGTGCGTATTTTTGTCCATGCGGTTTTGTTGTTCACTGCAAAATTCCAGGGTCAGGGCAATGGCAACGATCAACGCGACAGCCGCCGTTATGGTCGCTACCCGCAGTGGCCCTGACCCGGGGCGGGTAAAGTCAGAGCGCCGGAGCCGGGATTTGCCCCGGAAGCCCATCCGGTAAATAATAAAACCGCCTGCAGCCAGCAGAAGGACGAAAAAGATCATTTCAATACCAACTCCCATAAGCATATCCGTTTTGAACTTTTTGAATGAACGCAATGCTTTTTGGAGATTGGCAGGAAGGAACTGAAAAATGAGGATTTGGCCCCAGTCTTTCAGGATCGATTGGCAACGGTTTTGGTACCGCCGGATCGGGTAAGATCAACGCAGGGCTGTTGAAAAACGCCTACAATGGTTTGAAGGACCAATCGTAGATCATGGCTTCACCCGATGCGGGTCCGTTGCCAAAAAAGAGCAGACTGACGCGTCGGTTGGCCCGCGGGCCCGAACCGTACAACTCCTTCCGGGCGAAGGCGGTGGTGTCTGCTGCCTCAAAAACGGCCTGGTTCAGGTTGTCGACAAAAATGGTCGTGACAAGCCCCGATTCAGACTGGTTTCTAACCTGAATCCGTACGGTGTGCTTCTTACCGTCGAACAGGGAAGGCATCAAGGAGTCTGTCTTGATGTTGGTTTGTGTGTGACCGACATTGAACACATTCTGATCAAAAGCCGTGCTGATGCCGTACGGATTATACAATGAACCATCCTGGGCAAAGAGCCGGATCTGCAGGTAATACGGAGCCTTTCCGGAAAAGGTAAACGTGCTTTCAAATCCTTTGTCAATTTTAAAATGTTCCGTAGTGCCAATCTCCGCTTCGGGCTGGTCGACCGAATAGCTCATCCGCATAGCCGCGCCATCTTGCTGGCTGTTTTTGCGGATGGTCAGGATCGGGGACTTCGAGAAGTTAGTCACCGAAAAACCGGCATCCAGGTCCGGAATTGGTGGGTTATCACGCTCCCGCTTGCAGTTGGTTAATATCACGGACAGCATAAGTAAAAAGTACAGGAAGCAAGCCCGTAGATGACCGAAAGTTTCCATGATTTTTGGTAGGACAGTGTTAATTTTTTCCATCGCGAAAAGCCAATTTCTAGGCTTGGTTATCCCGGGAAACGAGACAGATGGAGTGAGAAGGTACCGAAAATTCTTACAGGAAAAATACGGGATAATTTAAGTTTTCGGCTTGTTCTAGGAGAAAACTTATTAAACAGCCGGTTTCCGGGGGGCATGGGTTATGTTGCCTGTCTGATAATGCCGGACCGTTACCTTACTTTGGTTTTTTCTGAATGATGATTCCGGGGCCAGGAAGTTCTTCTGGTAGTCATCATCACGTCATGCAAAAATTGAATATTCTCATCTGGCACATTCACGGAGCCTACCTGACGGCCATTGCCCAAACGGAACACAACTGGTTTTTACCTACCAAACCGGGCCATCCGGAAGGATACGCCGGGCGGGGTGTCGATTCGTCACTGCCGGACTATGTTCGGGAAATCCCGGCGGATGAAATCCGCAAGCTCGACCTGGATTTAATTATTTTTCAAACCCCGCAAAACTACCAAACCGATCAGTACGAAATTCTGTCGCCGAAGCAGCAACAATTGCCCAAAATTTACCTGGAACACAACACGCCGGAGCCACACCCGACTTTTTCGCGCCACCCGGTGGCCGACGACCCCGACGTGTTTCTCGTTCATGTGACCCATTACAATCGGCTGATGTGGGACAACGGACAGGCTCCCAGTGCCGTCATCGAACACAGCGTCGCCATCGACCCGGCGGTGCGCTACCGGGGCCATCGGGCGGAAGGGATCGTTGTCGTGAATGAGTTGCAACGGCGGGGGCGCATGGCCGGGTTCGATTTGTTCGAAATGCTCCGGGAGAGGGTGCCACTGACGGTCGCGGGCATGAAATCGGCCGAAATCGGCGGGATTGGTGAAATTCACTACCGGTATCTGCACGAACGCGTGGCGGAATACCGGTTTTTGTTCAGCCCGATGCGCTACAGCAGCCTGCCGCTGGCCGTGATCGAAGCCATGACGATCGGGATGCCGATTGTGGCCCTGGCCACGACGGAACTGCCAACGGTGATCGAGAATGGAGTTCACGGCTTCGTGTCCGGCAACCCCGACGAACTGGCCGACCGGATGCAGTGGCTCTTGGACCACCCCGACGAAGCCCGGTGCATGGGCGACAACGCCCGCGAACTGGCCCAGAGCCGCTTTGGGCTGGACCGGTTTGTACGCGATTGGAACCGGGTGATGAACGAAGTCGTCAGCGCGACAGTACCGACATTGCTTCGTCAATAACCCGCCGGGCGTCGTCGGCTTCGCCGACGGCCCGGTGCAACTGCCGGTTAAGCGGTCCCCACTCGTCGGGTCGGGAGGTGGAATAGATGATCACGCTGGGCGTTCTGAGGGCCGAAGCGATGTGCGAAACGCCCGTGTCGTTGCTGACCAGAAGCGCCGTGCGACTCAGTACCCAGCCCACCATGCCAAGGTCGGTTTTGCCGGCCAGGCTGATGGCGGGGGTGCGCAGTTGGCGCTGAACCCGCTCGATGATGGGGGCTTCGGTGGCCGTTCCGGTTATGACGATGGAATAGCCTTGTTCGGCCAGGGCGTTGGCCACCTGCGCGAAGTGGGATTCGGGCCAGCGCCGGGCCGAAATGCCACCGGGATGGATGCACACATACCGTCGGGGTTCCAGACCTGCGACTTCATCCACCTGAGAGGCCCGTTCCGTGTCTGTTTCGGTCAGCGGAAACTCCAGCTCTTCGCCCTGCGCCGGAAGGCCCAGATAGTCCATCAGTTGCAAATGCCGCCGGATTTCGTGCTGGTTTTCGGGATAAGCCCTATAAAAATTCTCATCAAACCGGTATTGGGGTAATCCGGCTGGATAATAACCGGCCGTCAGCCGCGCACCGAGCAGCGGCATCATGGGGTTCACACAGGTGCCATTGCCCTGCATCTGAATGACTAAATCGAAGGCCCGCTGCTGCATCATCCGCAGAAATTCCGTCGTTTTCGCCGGGTCAACCGGCTGTTCGGGCAAACCCGGCCAACCCGGAAAGGAGATAAATTCGTCCAGATACGCCGGAAACCGGTTCACAAAATCCTGCGCCCAGGGCAGGCTGATGAGGGCAATGTGCGCCTTCGGAAACGCCCGACGCAAGGCCCGCAGGGCCGGAACAGTCACCAGCAAATCTCCCAGTTTGATGGCCCGAAAAACGGCGATGTTTTGGGGCACTTCGCCGAGCGCATTCTCGATTTTGTTCATAATTGAGTGCAGTTTTTAAGGTTGATGGGAACACGGATTGAACGGATGAAACGGATATAAAAACAGATCTATCGGTTTCAATCCATTTTATCCGTTCAATCCGTGTTCCCATCCTAAAAGAACAACGTCCGGTATTTCACCGCCCCATACAGCCGCCAGTAGACCGATAGAAACGGCGTCAAAACCGCGGCCAATAGGTTTTGTCCAAGCTGTTTAAGCGTCCAGCTCGTACCCCGCAACCGGCGAATGACCAGCGTCAGTAACGCAACCGCCCAGAGACTCAGAAACAGGGTTGCCGCCGGTTTTTGACCGAACAACCACAAGCCAAGCCCCAGCCCAAAACTGCCGACAAACAGGTAATACACGGTGACCAACCCCCGGTATTGGGGAATCCGGTCGCGGAATAACCGGGTGTGCTCCTTGTACAATAGGGCGTCGTAGGCATTTTTTCGCTCGTCTTTCAGGCAGGCCCACCAGGGCGCTTCCCGGCAGGGATGCACAATGATGGCCTCCCGGTTTTTGACAATAGGAATGCCTTTCTCCAGAAATTTAAACTGCAACTCACTGTCTTCCCGCCAGGCAATGTCGAACCGCTCGTCCAGCCCACCGACCTGTTCCAGCACCGATCGTCGGCAGAAACAATTGGCCGTCACGAATTCGGCCGTTTCGAGCAGGGCCACGATCTGCTCGGTTTCGGTGGGCGGGTCGTGCCGGGGAACGCGAACCTGCCCCGAAACGACCTGGGCACCGTGGGCAAAATCTTCCCAGGCCGCGCTCAGCCAGTTTTCGTCCGGAAGACAGTCGTCGTCAGTAAACGCAATGACGGTGCCCCGGGCCGATTGCCAGCCCCGGTTTCGGGCGGCAGCGGGGCCGCGTCTTTCGGGCTGGGTCAGGTAGTGAAACGACAAATCGCCCGACTGGCTGGCTTCCTCCACCGTCTGGCGGGTTTCCGCATCGGCTCCGTCATCAACGACAATGACTTCCATCTCAGCGTGATCGAACATTTGGCGTTGCAGGGCATTCAGGCAACGCTTCAGCAGGTGGGGCCGACGATACGTGGGAATAACGACTGAGAATACCATGTTCACTGAATTTCAATACCGGCCCATTCCTGACTTTCCTGCTGAACTTCCCGGCGTTGCCAGCGGCTGGATTCGCTGCGCTTGTCCGATTTGGTCAGCATAAACGACCCAATGACGAGCGCATCCAGTGGGGAAGTCCAGAAGGATTCGATGGCGTCGCGCGGGGTACAGACAATTGGTTCACCCCTCGTATTGAACGAGGTATTGATCAAAACCGGAACGCCGGTTTTTTCGTAAAAAGCCTTAATCAGCTCGTAATAGATGCCATTCTGCTGCCGGTTGACGGTCTGAATCCGGGCGGTTCCGTCGGTATGCCGGACGGCCGGGATCAGATCGGCTTTTTCGGGCCGGACATCGTTGACAAACAGCATGAACGGCGATGGTCGCGCATTGACAAAAAACGTGTCGGCCAGTTCTTCGAGCACGACCGGAGCTACGGGCCGGAAGTCTTCCCGGTCTTTCAGGTCGTTGAGCCGGTTTTGCATGTCGGCCGGAAACGGAGCCGCCAAAAGGGACCGGGCTCCCAGCGCGCGCGGCCCGAACTCACACCCAAACTGGTACCAGCCAATGACGTTGCCTTCGGCCAGGTAATCCGCCACTTCGTCGGCCACGTTGTCGAGCCGTTTGTAATCCAGCTTCGACCAGTTCAGAAAGGCTTCGATGTCGGCATCCGTGAAGGCCGGGCCGAGGTAAACATGCTCCATGACATACCGGCGTTCGTTGGACTGGCGGCTTTGGGCATCGATCCAAAGGGCAGCCCCGAGGGCGGTTCCGGCATCCCCGGCTGCGGGTTGCGCCCAGATGTTTTTGAACGGCCCCCGGTCGCGCAGTCGGGCGTTCATGACGCAGTTGAGCGCCACTCCACCCGCCATGCACAGGTTTTCAGCCCCGGTTTTTTCGTGCAGCCAGGAGATGAGTTGCAGGACGGTTTCTTCCAAAACCGTCTGCACCGAGCTGGCAATGTCGAAATGCCGCGCTTCGAGCGGGCCGCCTTTATCGCGGGTCGGACCAAACCGCCCTTCCAGATCAAGGGGATCGATGGTGTACTGGCCGTTGTCCTGCACGGTAATCAGGTTGCGGAAATAATCGGCGTAGACCGGTTTTCCGAACGACGCCAGCGCCATCACTTTATATTCATCCGACGAATGCAGAAAACCGAGGTAGGTGGTCATCTGTTCGTAGAGCAGGCCCAGGGAATGGGGGAGGGCTACTTCGCCCAGTAACTCCAGGCGGTTGCCTTCGCCCAGCCAGTAACTCGTCGAAACGGTTTCGCCCCGGCCGTCGAGCACCAAAACCGCGGCTTTTTCGTGCGGACTGGGCAGAAAGGCGCTGGCTGCGTGGGCGCGGTGATGGTTGACAAAATGCCACTGGTACGGCCCGTCGTGCCGAGCCTCCGTAAACCGCTTCGACAGGTGCAGCGGCACGCCATCCACCAGATGCCCTGGCGCGTTCAGAATGGAGGACAGAAACAACCCGTCGTAGGGATTCGACCAGCCATTGAGCGACTCGATGCCCGGATGCAACGGAATCTCGACCGTAAGCCGGTCGCGGTGGCCGTCGAGCAAGAGTTCAGGGTCGAACGAATAGGCAATGTGATCGAGTTCCGTCAGCCGGATACCCGCTTTTTTCAGGCAGAAATCAATGGCGTTGTACGGCAGTTCGTACGTCGAAAACGGAATCGGGCGTTTGCCGTGCTTGACGTGCGTAAACCGTTCTTCTTCGGCAGCGGCCAGCACGACGCCGTCTTTCACCAGAACAGCCGCCGGATCGTGGAAGGCGGCATTGATACCTAACGTGTACATGAGAAATGAGATTATACCGTGGAATGGTCTAAAACCGCTTTTTTAGTTTGGATTAATTCGTTGACAGCCTGAACGATGGCTTCCGGCGATGCCCGGGGTTCGGCTGGTTCCGGAAACTGCTGGAGCAACCGGTTCCGGGAACGCAACTCGGCTGGTACCTCGAAATAAAGTACACGGTTTGGAACCAGCCAGGGCGTATGCTGCGGGTTGGTCATGGCGTAGAGCACCACCACGGGCGTTCCGACGGCCGAGGCCATGTGAACCGGTCCGGTGTTGTTCGAGATCAGCAGTGGTGCTTCGGCAATGAGTCCGGCGAAGGTTTCCAGCGAAAACCGCCCAGCCGCATTGAAGGCTTTTTCGCCCAGCGCCTGCCGAATGGTTTCGGCGTAGTCGCGTTCGGATGCACTGCCGGTCAACACGAGCTGAAAACCGTCTTTAGCGATGAGTTGCCGGGCCGCCCGGATGTACTGATCGGCCGGATAGCGCCGTTTGGCTTCGCTGACGCCCGGATGGAGCAGCAGCCAGGGCGCGTCGGCCCGAATCCCGGCCTGGGCCAATTGGGTCAGCGCCTGTTGACGCGCTTCGGAACTGACAGTCAAGGACAAACGTTTGTTGGAAGTTGTGCAACCCACGGTGCTGACCAGGGCCAATTGCCGCTCTACTTCGTGTTGGGTAGCGACTAAAATTTCGGGATCGGGTACCCAATCGGTCATTAGTTGATAGGGATTTTCCCGGCAGAAGCCCAGCATCCGGGGAATTCCGGCGAGGTAACAAAGTAGGGCCGAGGGCAACGGATTCTGGCTCTGTACATTGAAAATAACGGCTGCGTCGAACTGCTTCTCCTGCAAGGTTCGGGCTAAAATCGGTATGGCAGCGGGGCCGTTGCCACTAGCGGTCTGCACCCAGGGCAGGTCGAACGTCAGCACGTCATCAATTTCGGGAATCAATCGCGCAATCCCGGCTCCGGCGGACGACGTAAGCAGGGTCAGCTTCCGGTCGGGTACCGATTCCTTCAGGGCGCGAAATGCCGGGGTGGTCATTAGCACATCGCCCAGGTTGTCGGGCCTGACGCAGAGAATATTTCTGAACGTCTGCCAATCCGATCCGGCCGGTTGGATGATCCCCTCACGATGATTGATTGGTTTCATACAGAGCCTGTTCGGCGTTGGGTGGTTGTTTATCGCTGGCTTGTCCCAGAATCAGGTTTGGAATGTCGTCCCAATCCCGAACGGTTTGGGTTGGCTGGCGGTAGGGGCCTGAAAGCCACTCCGTTTCATGGCCATTATCGAGCAGGATGGTCCGGCATCCGGCCCGGTTTCCGGCTTCGGCATCGTTCAGAATGTCCCCGATCATCCAGGAATTTAACAGGTCGATTCCGTGATCGCGGGCGGCCTGCTGTAGCAGCCCCGGAGCCGGTTTTCGGCAGTTGCAGGTGATCGCGTAGTTCAAAACCGTTCCTGCCGGGTGATGAGGGCAATAGTAAAAACCGGTCAGCCGAACGCCGTAAGGTTCGAGCAGGGTCGTCAGCCGGTTTCTGACCCCTTCCAGTGAAAGCTCCGGAAAATAACCGAGTGCAATTCCCGACTGGTTCGAAATCACGATGAGCGCGTATCCTGCTTCCTGAAGCCGTTGCAAAGCAAGTCCTGTTCCGGCGTATAGCGTAATGCGTTCGGGCTCAACGTTGTACGGGATATCAGGAATAAGCGTGCCGTCCTTGTCGATAAAAACCGCCTTCATGCCTTACGCCGTTCGGCTGAGTTGGGTGGCTGGTAAGGGGTTTCGCAGACTTTTCTCAATGCCCCGGACGGACGTCCCCCGGTTGGCCGGACTGGCTACACCCAGCTTCTCGTAAAGAGCCGCCGTTTTGTGAGCCACATTCAGCCAGGTGAATTCGCGGTAAACGTGCCGCAAGGCGCGCGCCCGCAGCGCATGGGCAATGCGGGGGTGCTGAATCAGTAGCTTCAGTTTTTCGGCCAGCAGGTCGGGTGCCTTGGGCGGAACCAGCAACCCGGTTTGCCCATCGACAATGGTGTACTGAATGCCGCCGACCCGGGCACCCACCACGGGCGTTCCGCAGGCCATCGCTTCCAGGGGCGTAATCCCGAAGGGTTCGTACCAGGGTGTGGTGACAAACACATTGGCCGCGCTGTAATAGTACCGCAGCAGGTTCCGGTCGCGACGACCTACGAAGGTCACCCGGTCGGCAATGCCTTCCTGTTCGGCCAGGTGTTGCAACCGGCCGATTTCGGGCGTGGTCACTGGGTCGGCGCAGTCCGATTCGCCCCCAACGACTAGTAAGCGGGTTTTGATACCGTATTTTTTCTTCAAACAGCTAACGGCCTGAACCACATTGTCGATGCCTTTGCGGGGCACAATCCGGCCCAGTTGCAGAATGATGGTTTCGTCGGGGTCGAGTTTCAGCAGGGTTCGGGCCAGCGTGCGGTCGATGGCGTAAAATTCGTAGGGATTAAACCCGTTAGGGATGATTGTAACTTTCTCAGGGTCAGCGTCGTATAGGGTGATTAGATCGTCGCGGTCCTGCGGGCACAGGGCCACCAGGTGATCGGCCTCCCGGATGACGCGTTCTTCAATCGCAAACCGGTCGGCCGGAAATTTGTCGGAATCGCCCTGGCTGATGCGCCGGACCTTGCCCAGCGCGTGAAAGGTAATGACATACGGAATATGCAGGACTTTTCGGGCATCGGCGGCTACCAGCGCCGACATAAAAAAGTGGGCGTGGATGAGTTGGTAAGGTTCATCCTGACAGCGGACAAACGCGATGAAGTTGTCCGTAAACTCAGGCATATGGGGTAATAGTTCTTCTTTGGGCAGGCATTCGATCGGCCCGGCTTTGAGGTGGATGACCCGGATGTTGGGCTTCCAGTGGACCAGTAGAGCTACATCGGCGTGCTCCCATCGGGTAAAAATGTCGATCTCATAGCCCAGTTTTGCCAGGTGTTGGGCCAGTTCGGCAACGGCAATGTTTTGCCCGCCGGCATCAACCCCACCCGCGGTAGCCAGGGGAGATGCGTGTTCGCTGATTAAGGCTAATCTTCTATTCATTGCGTGACAGTCCACCAGGAAGTGCTGCCCGAGTTTGTTCGGTTCGTCGCTGTTGGATGCCATTTTGAACGGCTTCTGTTTTCAAAGGTTTCATGAAGAAACGTTTATGTTCCGGGTAGTGAGGCAACGGACCCCTGGTAAAATGGGCGGTTTGCAGCCTCGTTGGATTCCTATTTTTCGAAGCAATAGATTGCGTAGGGAAGTATCCGTTTAAGTGCAATCCGGAACAGAAAGACTGAATCGATAGCTGGTCTGGATGGATTTCGGCAACCCAATCGGCCCACTGCCTTACTTTTTGATGCTATAAAACAGCGTGAGTTTCATTTAGGTAGTTTGTCAACCAGGAAGTCGTGATGACTCATTCTGTTCAAATTTGCGTGAACCATGCGTACCAAAACCTACAACAGCGCAACCTACTGGCAACCCTTTACAGAATCCAACGACAGCTCCCAATGGGTAGCCGGTCTCGATGAACAGTTGAAACATCTCTCTCTCCGCACTAAACTTCCCTTTGAGTTGCCCGGAGGGGTACCGGAGTTGGGGTTGACCGCCAACTCGTTCTGGTTGATCGGTCCGCTGGGAGGAAGTGCCCGGCTGGCGATCCGAACCTGCTTCGACCCGCAGGGCCTGAAAAGCTGCAAACGAATCCGGGGGGATGAAAAAACCGTTGAATACACCATCGAAGGAACGCTGGGGACTTTTTGGGTGACCATTGAGCGACCCAAGGAGGACAAACCAATGATCCGGTACACCACCTCACTGGTTCCCCGACAGAACTTTACCCTACAGGCTTTCCCCCGTGATTTATACATCCTTGACCAAAATTGGAACCCGTTTAGGACCAAAGGCATCACCTACGTGACCCAGAGCGGCCCGACCTCCGGGCTGGCGTACCTGTCGGTGATTGAACCCACGGAAGCATCGGTCATTTATTTTCAGAACTTTACGGCGCTGAATCCGTATTTTGAAGCCACAAAGACCGAACCCTCCGATACCGTCAGTGTGCAGTGGCCGGAAGCCGGTTTTGCCCTCCCCGCATCGGATCAACCTTTGGAAGCGGGCAAAGAACTGGTGCTTTCGGATGCGTTTGTTTACCTCAGCGAATCGATCCCCCAAAGCGAATTTGAAGCCGCCGACGAATTCCTGGAAGCCATCAGTTGTGTCTACCGGTATATACCCCGGCCCGAGACCGGCTATTACGACTGGCCGAAAGCCGCCGAAAAAAGCATTCAGGCCTTAACCGAATCTTCGCACTGCGGCCGGACGATCCAGAAAAAGTACTACGTCAATGCGTACGTCGATGCAACCCAAAAACCGCCCGAGAGCATGGTGCAGCTCGCCATTCTGGTTCCGCTGTGGGAATACCAGGAGTGGCTGGGAAAGCCTGTCGATCTGGTGGCACAATTGCAAAAAAACCTGCCCTCGTTTTACGACGATAAGCACGAGACATTCATGCGCTGGCTACCGGGGGGTACCTTCAAAGAGGAAGACCGCAGTGAAGAACAGGACCCGAACAAAATCGACTCCTGGTACTTGCTGCACACGTTGATGAATCTCGGGCGACTGGCCGAAAAAGGCGATACGGAATCGAAAGACCTCTTGTTCCGGTCGCTGGAGTTCGTAATCCGGGCGGCTCACCACTTTGATTATGACTGGCCGGTTTTTTACGATATCCGAACACTGGAGGTTGTCAAGGCCGAAACCACCGAGGGCAAGGGCGGAGAACTGGATGTGGCCGGTCTCTACACCCACGTCCTGCTTCAGACTTATGAACTGACGCGGGAATCCCGTTACCTGGAGGAGGCAATTCGATCCGCCGAGCGGTTGCGGGGCAAGGGCTTCGAACTCCTCTACCAGACCAATAATACCGTCATGAGCGCCCTGACGCTGGCCAAGCTCTGGAAAATTACCGGCAATCGGTTCTACTTTGACCTGAGTCGGCTGTGTATCGCCAACGTTGTGGCCCGCATGTGGATGTGGGAGTGTAATTTTGGCTATGGGCTAGCCCGCAGCACGTTTCTGGGTGTTGCGCCCCTCAAAGACGCCCCCTACCTGGCGGCCTACGAAGAAGCGGAGATTTTGGCGACGATGCTGAATTACCTGAAAGAAGTAGGCTACGACGTTCCGGAACCGGTTCGGCTTATTTTTTCGGAATACTTTAAATACGTCCTGCACCGGGGGCGGTTTTATTACCCTTCGGAATTACCGGAAGAAATGCTCTGTCAGGAACCCCGGGAAGGGCGGTTGATCCGGGATCTGCCCATTCCGGTCGAAGATATTTCGGTCGGCTGGAAACAGGCCGGTGAGGTGGGGCAGGAAGTATACGGTGGGGCGCTGGCCTACATTCTGACCACCTACGCATATAAGTCGTTTCAGGGTATTCCGGTCGTTGTTTTTTCGGATTATCCCATTTACCATGCCGAGTACGAACTGCTTGACAAGGAAAGCGGCTACGTGGTGATCCGACTGGCCGGAACGGCAGATTTCACTTGTCGGGTCCGGTTGCTGGCAAAAGGAAAAACGTTACCGACCGTTTCGCTTTTCGAAGAAGACAAACCGGATAGCCCGGCGCTCAAACCGGTTGAGAAGACCAAAAAATATGTGGATTACCGGGTGCAGGGGCATCAGCAACTCCGGATGGAATGGTCGGCGGGGAAACCAACTAACAAACTCAACAAAAACGCAACGTTATGGAACAGTCAAATGGGCATACCGCCTTCGAAACGCTGGAGGGGAAACGAATTGTGATCACGGGAGGAACGACCGGAATCGGGCGCGCTATTGCACTACTGCTAGGCTCCTCCGGGGCGCATATTTTCACCTTCGGGCGGCATCAGGAACAACTGGACGAAACGCTGACCGCCATCCGCCAGGCGGGCGGACTGGTCGACGGCACCGTGGCTGACAGTGCCAGTGGGGACGATATCCGCCGGGTTTTTCAGGAAGCCGACGAAAAGCTGGGGGGGCTCGACATTCTCATAAACTGTGCCGCTCTGGCAGCAGGTTCCTTGAGTGAGATGGAAGATGCCGACTGGCGGTATGTGCTTCAAACCAATCTGGGCGGTTATCTGGCTGCCACAAAAGAAGCTCTCAGCCGACTGCAACCCCAGAAACGCGGACACATTGTGCTGGTCGGGTCGATGAGCGCCGATGTCCGGGAGGAGGGAAGTTCGGTGTATGTCGCGACCAAGGCCGCCATTCAGGGCTTTGCCGAAAGTCTGCGAAAAGAAGTAAACCCCGACGGAATCAAGGTTAGTCTGGTGGAACCGGGGGCCGTTGGCTCCGACATGCAGAACACGGCTCCCGACGAAGAACGGGCGAAACAAAAAACCGGCGAAATGCTGAAAGCCGAGGATATTGCCGTCTGCGTGTATTACATTCTGACGCAACCGCTGCGTTGCGATGTGGTCGCCGTTCAGATTCGGCCCCACCTTCAGTTGATTTAAGAACGGACGCACGATGGAGTACGCAACCGATCGGCGGGTTTTCTCGCCGAATGATATTGACTTGCGGTTTTCGCCCTTGCGCGGATCGATCCAGGTTGAAACCTACGTGCTGGGGGCGTTCAATCCGGGTCTGGCGCGGTTGCCCAACGGGAACCTGCTGATCATCGTTCGGGTGGCCGAAGCGCTTCAGCAACCCATTGTCGGGGAACAGATTCACGCCATTCGGTGGGACGATACGCGGGGCTACGTGCTCGATTCGTATCCGCTGGCGGGTGTCAACGCGGCCGATCCCCGCAAATTTCAGGTGCTGGGCCATCCCTACAAGGTGATGGCCCTCACGTCGCTTTCCTGGCTGCTGCCCGTCGAACTGACGCCGGATGGGACGGAGGTCGTCAGAGTGCATTATGACAAAATCATTGCGCCCGAACGAAGCTATCAGGAGTATGGCGTGGAAGATGCCCGGATTACACAGATTGGGGATACCTACTACATGACAACCTGCTCGGTCGGTTCGGAGCGGCATTGCACGACGCTGTATACCTCGACGGATGGACTGAACTACCGCTTGCAGGGCATCATCCTGGACCACCAGAACAAGGACATGGTTTTTTTTGAGGGCAAAATCGGCGGGCGGTTTTATGCCCTCACCCGCCCGCTGGGCGATCTGTACTTTGCCGCCCGGCCCGATAGTGAGTTTTACCCCGGTCCGTCGATCAACCTGGCCACGTCGCCCGATGGGCTGCACTGGAAACCAGTCGATGAACCCCTGATCCGCGCCCGGAGAGGCTCGGCTTCGACCCTGAAAATCGGCGGAGGAACGCAACCCATTCTGACCGATCAGGGTTGGTTGTTGCTGTATCACGGTGTCGAACTACGCGGGCTGGTGGGTATTTACCGGACATTCTGGGCGTTGCTCGATGCGGCCGATCCCCGCAGAATTCTCCGATGGGAAGACCAAAAGCCAATTCTGGAAGCCAATCCGGTCATCACGGAACCCGTCAAAGATCAGCTTTATTTGACCGATGTGGTGTTCACGACCGGGATCCTCGATGCGGGCGATCACTACATCGTGGCTTCGGGCGAAGCCGATCTGGTGTGCCGGATCACTCACCTGCCCAAAACCGTGTTTGCAACGCCCTGACCGCACCGGGCCATTTTTGGATTGCCCCGTTCCCTAACTATTCCTCGGGCTCATCAGACCCCTTCCTGAAAAAGCCAGTTAAAACAGCAAACATAAACTTCCGCAGTATTGAGGTTTCCAAGATGTAGGAAGGGTTTAGCCGATCCAGCACGTTTGATGGTTGCTGAAGCCGCTTCAGTTCGCCATTCTCCGCTGTAAACAAAACCTGAATATGGAAAGCAAAGCTAAGTTACTGGGCCACCCGGCTCATCAGATTCTTGTGGTATTCCCGCTGGGATTGCTGTTCACCTCTTTCATCTTCATGCTCGTGTATTTGTTCAACGATAATCCTACAATGTCTGTCGTATCGTACTGGATGACGGTTTCGGGCATCATTGGCGGATTTGTCGCGGCTGTACCGGGCGTTATCGACTGGGCCGCTATCCCGTCGAATACCCGCGCTAGGCGCGTTGGAGCCATTCACGGGATCGGGAATGTCGTTGTCCTGGCGCTTTTTATTCTGAGTTGGCTCTTCCGGCGAAACGAACCGGATTATATGCCGTCGGCAGCCGCCGTGGTGGTGTCACTGCTGGGTTTTCTGCTCTCGGGCGTAACGGGTTGGCTCGGGGGTGAACTCGTTGATCGCCTGGGTGTTGGTGTCGATCATCAAGCGCATTTGAATGCCCCCAATTCTTTGTCGGTTCGGTCAACGGTTAATCCTGGACCGATCCGTTAATAGACCATTTTGGTCTGACTTTTCACGAATAAACACGAAAGGAAAACACCTATGTTAGCCATGAATTACCGGGGGCCGTTTCGGGTCCGGGTCGACCGGAAACCGTATCCCGAAATCCTTCACCCCAACGACGCCATCGTGCGCGTTACCCGTTCCTGCATCTGCGGTTCTGATCTTCACCTGTACCACGGGCTCGTCCCCGACACCCGGGTGGGCATGACGTTCGGGCACGAATTTACCGGCATCGTCGAAGCGGTAGGACCGTCGGTGCAAAATGTGAAAGTGGGCGATCATGTACTGGTTCCCTTCAACATTGCCTGCGGCCAATGTGCATTTTGCAAACAGGGCCTGTTTGGAAATTGCCACGAATCGAACCCCCAGGCAACGGCCGTTGGCGGTATTTATGGGTATTCGCACACGGCGGGCGGTTATGACGGCGGGCAGGCCGAATACGTCCGGGTGCCGTATGCCGATGTAGGCCCAACGGTGATTCCCGACGATATGGACCCCGACGATGCCGTGTTGCTGACGGATGTCGTACCGACCGGCTACCAGGCGGCCGAAATGGGCGGCATCAAAACCGGCGATACAGTGGTTGTGTTCGGAGCCGGACCGGTCGGGATCATGGCGGCTAAATCGGCCTGGTTGTTTGGGGCCGGGCGGGTCATCGTGATCGATCACCTCGAATACCGGCTGGAGTTTGTCCGGCGCTATGCCCAGTGTGAAGCTTACAACTTCCGGTCACTGGAAGACCCGGTTTTGTTCCTGAAGAAAACCACCGACTGGTTCGGTGCGGATGTCTGTATTGATGCCGTCGGGGGCGATGCCGCCGGAAACGCCATGCAGACGATTACTGGCCGGAAAATGATGCTTCAGGCGGGTTCGGCGACAGCCTTGCACTGGGCAATCAACTCGGTCAAAAAAGGCGGAATCGTGTCCATCGTAGGCGTCTACGGCCCGACCGACAACCTGGTGCCCATCGGCAACGTTGTCAACAAAGGCATCACGATTCGGGCCAACCAGGCGTCCGTGAAGCGTTTGCTACCCCGATTGATTGAGCACGTTCGGGCGGGTCGGATCGATCCCAAAGGCATCATTACACACCGGGTGCCGCTGGAGGAAGCCGCCGATGCGTACCATATTTTTTCGGCCAAACGCGATAATTGCATCAAACCGGTGCTGATTCCGCCCATGGCCCGAAGCTAAAATAGTTTACGGTTTATAGTTTACAGTTTATGGATTTTTGGAATAAGGTGCTAATGATCAATAGGTTGTTGTTGATCAGGAACTATAAACTATAAACCGTAAACTATAAACTGTAAAAACGAATCATACTTCATGGAAAATAAACCCAACGATTATTCGCACATCAACGGCTGGGGCATTGACGCCGATCCGCGCAATGAACCCACCTACCCGATCAAACACTATACCGGCGACGATCACCAGCGCATTCGGTGGGATCGCCCCCCGCAGCAGCCGGAAACCGTCGAGGTATTGCATTCCAACGAACGCCCGTACGTCACGGCGGTTTTCGGAACTTCGGTGCCGCCGATGGGCCTGAGCGGAGCCATTCGCCGGTATGCCTTCAAGTACAGTGAGTCCAGCTACGGCCACTGGCTGCCGTTGTTGCTGGCCGACCGGGTCAACGTGGTGGAAGGCATCATCGATGACCTGAAGCACGGCCATGTTCCGAATATTTTCGCTGAAAAAGGCTGGAAAGCGGAGTGGAAACACAACCGGGGAGGGCTGATTCAGAAAGTAGCCGTAGGGGCGCTGGCAGCTACGGTCGTGATCGCCTGGCTGAGCCGGGATACCAAAAAGCTGGCAAGACGGTGAAAAAAGGAAATGTAAAATAATAAATGTAAAACGCTAAATGTAAAAGGAAAGCGCTGCCGCTACATAATCCACGGTTTTACTTTCAGCATTTTACATTTATTATTTTACATTCCAAGACACGGTCTCCCATTTGTTGGAGTAAACAAAAGTAACCGCACTATCCCCAGGAGGAACTTGACCGGCCCGGCTGGCGATGGGCCGACAGCTGAATGGCTTTCCTGCAAGACTTGGGCAACCAACTCATTGCCGGACTGCTCCACTCGGCTGTGGCCCCCTTTTAGCCCCCTTACCGAACGGCCGCTGGTATCCGCATTTGCCTGATCGGAATCGACGTGCTTTTATCAGTGTCTCAATACCCGGCCGCTTCCTAAATTTGTTTGCGGAAAGTGTCTTCCCGGTGCCGATGATCCAGTTATACTTTTCCGAAGGAAATTTTTGAAAAAATCGATGCTGGATCAAAAATGAGGTTCAGCTTATCAAACTTCTTCCCCAAACGGAAGGTTATTTAATCATATGAATACGACGAATTCTACATTGACACAGCAATTTACACCCGAACTGGACGTACACCGACGGTCACTCGGTGTCACATTTACCGGAGACGGGATGGCAGAGGTGGTCGTCTGGGCTCCGTTAGCCGAATCGGTCGATTTGCTTCTGATTGACCCATCGGATTGTCTGCCGCTGGAAAAGCAAACGCAGGGGTATTGGACACTGAGCACCGCACGGCTCCAGCCCGGCGATCGGTACCAGTTCCGGCTGAACGGTGAAAAAGTGCGGCCCGATCCGGCGTCACTGGCGCAACCGGAAGGGGTTCATGGGCCGTCAGGAGCCGTGGATACCACCCGGTTTTCCTGGAACGATCCGGACTGGCCAAATCTGCCCTTGGAAGAGTATGTGATCTACGAGCTTCACGTCGGGACGTTTACCCCCGAAGGAACCTTTGAAGGCATTGCCCGGAAGCTGGATTACCTGAAGTCTCTGGGCGTCAACGCCATCGAAATCATGCCCATTGCCCAATTCCCCGGCGACCGCAACTGGGGCTATGACGGGGTGTTGCCTTACGCGGCCCAGGATTCGTACGGGGGGGCGGCTGGGTTGCAGCAATTGGTCGATACCTGCCACCAGAAGGGTATGGCCGTCATTCTTGATGTGGTGTACAACCATTTCGGCCCCGAAGGAAATTACTTCACCGACTTCGGGCCGTACCTGACCAGCAAATACTGCACGCCCTGGGGTGACGCCATTAACTTCGACGATGTTTGGTCTGACGGCATCCGGCGGTTTTTTATCGAAAACGTCCTGATGTGGCTCCGGGATTTCCACATCGATGCCCTGCGGTTGGATGCGGTTCACGCCATCAAGGACTTTAGCCCGGTGCATATTCTTCAGGAAATCCGGGAGCAGGTCGACCGGCTGATGGAAACCACGGGTCGGCAGCACTACCTGATTGTGGAAAATGACCTGAACGACCCCCGGTTTATCAATCCGCTGACCGAGCAGGGTTTTGGCATGGATGCACAGTGGATGGACGAATTTCACCACGCGTTACGGGTAGCCTCCGGGGAGGAGCGACGGGGCTATTACTCGGATTTTGAAGGAATTGCCCATGTCGCCAAATCGTATCGGGATGCCTACGTGTACGATGGGCAGTTTTCGGCACACCGCAAACGGCACTTCGGCCGGAAAGCCCCGGAGCGTTCGGGTGCGCAGTTTGTAGTGTTCTCCCAAAATCATGACCAGATCGGCAACCGGATGCTCGGCGAACGAACCAGCCAGTTGGTCAGTTTCGAAATGCAGAAACTGCTGGCGGGGGCCGTGCTGGTGAGTCCGTTTCTGCCGCTGCTATTCATGGGCGAAGAGTGGGGCGAATCGAACCCGTTTCTTTACTTCGTGAGCCATACCGACCCCGAACTCGTCGAAGCGGTCCGGAAGGGCCGAAAGCAGGAATTTGCTTGTTTCCACGACGAAGGCGAGGTGCCCGACCCGGTGGCAGTCACTACGTTTCAGCAATCCAAATTACAGTGGGAGCTATTGTCGCAAGAACCGCACCAGACGCTGTTTCGGTATTACCAGACACTCATTGCCCTTCGGAAACAACATCCTGCTCTGCGGCACTTGAGTCGCCTGCAACTCGACGTGCGTGTGGATGAAGACCGGCAAACCATCCGGCTGCACCGCTGGCATGGCGATCAGCAGGTGTTTTGTCTGTTAAATTTTTCGACGGAACCGCAGGAGGTGGCCCGGCCGGAGAAGAGCGAAGGCTGGCAAACCTTGTTCGACTCGGCGGACCCGCAATGGACACCGGGTGGATCAGGCAGTCAACCACCGACTCGCCCGGACTCCCACTCGGGACAATCGCCGGACGACAGAGCCTGGCTGCTGGCACCGGAGTCGATCCGGATTCTTTCGATACAATGACCCAATAGGATTTACCAGTCAGATCACCAACACGAAGACCGGGATTGGGCAACCGAAACTGCTTCCGGCGTCAAAACAACTATGCTCAAGATTGGGTATCATTCATCGCACGAACAGTTTAAGCCCAGCACCTTGCTGAGCAATGTACAACGGGCCGAGCAGGCCGGTTTTACGGCCGCTTCCTGCTCGGATCATTTTCATCCGTGGACCGAAGAGCAGGGTGAAAGCGGGTTTGCCTGGTCGTGGCTCGGAGCGGCTCTGCAGGCGACACAGGTTCCGTTTGGGGTGGTCAATGCCCCCGGACAGCGGTATCATCCCGCCATCATTGCTCAGGCAGCGGCTACGCTGGCCGAGCTTTTTCCGGAACGGTTCTGGATTGCCGTGGGTTCGGGACAGGCCCTCAACGAACACATTACCGGTGAACGATGGCCTAACAAAGCCGAGCGGAATGCCCGCTTGAAGGAGTGCGTGGACGTGATCCGGGCGCTTTGGAAGGGCGAAACCGTCACGCACAAGGGCCTGGTCACGGTGGATGAAGCCCGGTTGTATACGCTACCTGCCATAAAACCGCTGCTGATTGGGGCCGCTGTAACCGCCAAAACCGCCGAGTGGGTAGGCGGTTGGGCCGACGGTTTACTGACGATCTCGCAGCCGCCCGATGCGTTGCGGAAGGTGGTGGAAGCGTTTCGCCGGGGTGGGGGCGAGGGAAAACCGATGTACCTGAAAGTCCAGCTTTCGTATGATCGAACGGAGGAGCGGGCGCGTCAGGGAGCTTACGACCAATGGCGGGCCAACATTTTTCCAAACAATATGCTGACGGAACTGCGGATGCCGGAGCAGTTCGATGCGGCTGGTCAGTTCGTCAATCTGAAGGAAGTCGACCGGATGGTGCGGATTTCGGCCGACCTTCGTCAGCATCTGGACTGGCTCCGGCAGGACCTGGACCTGGGCTTCGAGCGGCTGATGCTGCACAACGTCAACCGGGAACAGGAGCGGTTTATCGATGATTTTGGTCAACACGTGCTGCCGGATCTGCTGCCAAGCTAAATCACGGATCAACAACTACACGTATGGACCACGCGGAAACAGTTCAGGACTCTTTTAAAGTGACCGCCTGGCAACGAATCAGATTCAGCCCCAATCGGTTGAGAACCTGTACAGCCGACGCGGCAAGGACGGAACGGTGCTGTATTCGCTGGTCAAACTCGCTGCCCGGACATCCCGAAGGCGGCACGCTGGCACCTTTGTGTTTTCTCAAAGGCCATGCGGTTTCGATGGTGGTGGTGCTGATCAACGCCGAAACCTTTCCGGAGGCCCACCAACTTGTGAGCAACCTGCACGGAATCATGGGACATTTCCTGTACCTGCAAGCTAACGCCCGACATACGAAACGATGAAAATTTTACCGTTCTAGGAGCGTTTGCCGTCAAACTTTCCCTTTGTAATCCCAGTGGTCTTTGATGAAGGCTCCGGAAGTATCTTTCACCAGCCGCCGGGTGAACTGATCGCCCCGGATGATGCCCTGCTCGTTGGCTTGTCCGACAAAAGCCAGTACCGCATTGCCTTCCTCATCCGTTTTCAGGGCGACGTCATAGCGGCCAAATCTGAACGACACCAGTTTCGATGGTTCGTATTTTTTGGTTAGGTGTTTCAGTAAGCGGTTTCCGATTTTCATGGGCTTGCGGGGTAAGTTCGTGAATTCTGGTGCTACAACGAACCGGCAAATCCGGTTCACTTCTGTGAAACCAAAAGCAACGTTTGGGCCGGATAGTTTTGGGGGGAGAGCCGAAATGAGGCTGCGGTCGTCTGGCCGAATCCTCATTTCAGGCCGGAACCAGGCGGTTACTTGTACACCATAAAATTGTAGCTGGTACTGCCCGGATGCGAGAGATTCAGATACCCACCCGGAATGATCTGATGGAATGCCTGTACGAAGATGTCTGGATGTCAGCGCCTAGGCGATTCCGCTAACCTTTTGTATACCGGGGCCGACCTGAAGTGGGAGATTCGGAATAAGCTCGATCAGCCCAGTAGCAACGAATAGGTCTTGTGCCCTGGGCTGGCCGGTCTGAATCGCTAGTTACGGCGGCAATTTGTTCCCTGAAGATCACGGTACGGTTGTAAACATCTAAAAGCAATCCTGGTTTTGTGAAAAGAACTGTGGTGCAGCCGATGAAACGGATTGAAAACGAATTTCTTCCGCTCAAACTCCTGACGACGAACTGTAAAAGAGAACGATATGAAAAAGGGATGGCTTATTGCGCTCGGAATTCTGTTCATTGGCTTTATCGGTGCGTATGTCTGGTATAGCCGACTGAAAAACCGGGCGGAGGACGAAGGGGGCGCTTACAACGGAACGCTCAAACCCCGGCTGGAAATGAGTACGCTCCAGATTACGAGCATTGATGACGACCGGATCCGGATGAATGTCAAACTGCTGATTGATAATCCCTTGCCGGTGGGCTTCAAAGCAAAAGGGCTGAAGTACACTATTCTGATGGCCGATACGCCGATCGCGGAAGACGCTTACGAGAAGCCGATCGAAGTAAAATCCGGTGATAGTACCCTGGTAACATTGCCGGTCGAGCTGATCAATCAAAAGCTGCTTACCGTACTTAAGACGCTGGAACAAAACGATGTCGACAGCACGACGTACACCGTTCGAAGTACATTTGATCTGGATGTGCCGATTCTGGGCAACCGGACGTTTGAACAGACCATTACAAAGCGTTTGCCGACGTTTTTTCTGCCCAAAATCAACGTGGAAGATCTGGACCTGGCCAAACTGGGCCTGAAAGAAACCGAGGTAGCCGCTAAAGTCAGCATTACGAATAAAAACCGGTTTCCGTTCAATTTTACCGATACCCACTACACGGTAATGATTGAAGGGAAAGAAATCGCCGAGAGCGATCAACCCGAACCGATTCTGATCAAAAAGCAGGCGACAACCCCGGTGGTGTTTCCAATGACGGTGAAACCCGGCCAAACCCTGGGGCTGTTGCCCAAGATGGTGTTTGACAAAAAGGACACGCCTTTTCTGGTGACATTCCGGTGCAAGATCATCGACAAAGGAGGGAATTCCATGTTTCAGAACAGCCAGCTAAACACCGTCATCCGGGGCACCCTGGCCGATTTCAAGAAAGATTGACGAAACACCTATGTACACCATTGCGATCCACGGTGGTTCGGGGACCATCAACCGGACCGTGATGGAACAGTCGGAAAACGTCTTTCTGCTGGGAACGGGGGCCGAAGTTTTTGCCCGCGAACACCAGTTACCGTTCGAACCAGACGATTATTTTTCCACCGAACACCAGTTTCAGCAAGTAAAGGAAGCACAGGCCGAAAACCGCACCCGGTTGGATCACAGCCGTAAAAACACCGGAAGGGGAACCGTCGGGGCCGTGGCTCTCGACAGCCGGGGCAACCTGGCTTCGGCAACCTCGACGGGTGGGCTGACTAACATGCAATACGGCCTTTGCCCACTCCGGCGCTGGTCCCGGCGATCACCAGTGGTTCGGCCAGGTAGCGTTCGTGCAGGAGTGGGCAAAGGCCGTATTATTAAAAACGTCATCAATTGTTGCTCCAGGTCCAACTTTATCACGATTAACTTGTGCCAGCGCGTGGGCCAGTAGTTGGGTCCTCTCAGGGCGCGAATGTCGATCATTTTCATGTTCACAAATTCCTAGGTGCAAGGGAAAACTCATGAAACCGGAAATGTTCCCGGTTTTATAGGAAATGAGACTGCGATTCGAAGAACTTTAACATTTGATGGAGAGCCGGGGGTATAAAAGAATGAACGTAGCCACTTGGTCGGCTACGTTCATTACTTTTTACCAATCATTACACCTCATACTTACCGTTGTGAACCGTTCTGGTTCGGAGAGTTTGCAGAATCCGATGAGCTACCGGTTTTCTGTGAACGTTTCGCTTTTTTGTTGCCTGAACCGCTACCGGACATCCCCTGCGCACCTGAACCGCTGGCAGATGGAGATTCGACTCCCGCCGAAGACTGGTCGCTCGACCGACGGCTCCGGCTTTGTTGTCCCGTGGTGCCCTGCGTGTTGCTGCCCGCCCCCTGCCGACCGCTGGTGCCGGAAGTTTGGCCATTGGCCCCGGTTACAGTACGTCCTGAATTCCCGGATTGTTCGCTGGCACCGGAAGTAACCCCGGTTGAACCGCTGGTTTGACCGCTCCCGCTGGCACCGGTCTGTTCCTGGCTGGAAGAACTGCTGCTGGAAGTCGATTGGGCCTGCGATCCGATTGTAGTCGCTGCTATGAGCATCACTGCCACGATTAATACTTTTTTCATCGCTGAGTTTTTCTAATTTTTTGGTGACTTTATCCGTAAACCGACTGCATCAGACATACGATGTGAAAAAAAGAAAAGAGTTAGGATTCGGTCTAGTATTAAATGAAACGATAGATGTAGTACTCTTTTTGAGAGGAGGTTGGGTGATTATGCCACTTATTTTATTCGTTGGTCCAAATACTCATTGGATAATGGGTTGGAAATGTATGCCGAGTTCAAGATAGTTCTATTGGTTCAAATCCTAACCCGGTTGAATCAATGGAAGAGATCAAAACTTTATTTTACCCGTTGCTGGGATTGCTACTCGCAGCAGGCTTACTCCTGCTTTATGTGTTGTCGACGGAAAAAAAACGTGCTCCCAAAAAAACACGGAAGAAAAAGCGCAAGCGAGTAGCCGCCTATCCGTTTGACCCTACTCCTTGACGTGTGAAAGAGACTACTTTGGTGAATGATCCAATGCAGCAACGGATCCGCCGGATTGTTCTGGAGTACTACGGATCGATGCCATTTGAACCGGTTCAGGCTGATTTAGAAGCCTGGCTGCAAACACTTTGTCCGACCGAACAGGAAATCTATCGCTGGATGGGGCTCGGTACCTGTCGGGACATGCTGGCATTCCGACAGTTCTGTTTTCGGAAGCAGGGATACCGTTTGGAATCGTACCTGGCTGAACGACTAACGATGGAAGAGTTTCGGTATTGGCTGAACCGGATGTGAGGGGCGAAAACACAAAACCGCAGGTCCGGAACCTCACCATCTGGGTGGAAACCTCTTTGTTACGAACCAATTGTAGTTTAAAACCGGTATGCCCGGGTCCGAACAATTGATTCGACTACCCGGGACTGAACAAAAAATCGGACTGCCTTATGAAAAATATGAAAAACTGGCAAAAACCTGGAATTCTGGTGATGGGCCTGTTTATGGGTCTGATGAGTTGCGCGCCCAAGGTACGGGTCGACACCGCACAGAACGTTGATTTTTCCCGGTACAGATCCTATGCCTGGATGGAACCGGATGTGAAAGCAGGTGAAAATCCGCTTTATTATAATCACATTGCCACCCAGAACGTCGAGCAAACCATCGAGCGGGCGCTGAATCAGCGTGGCTTGCGAGCCTCGAAACGACGTCCTGACCTGCTTGTCGGCTACCATTTTTTCGTCGAACAGAAAACCCGGACGGTTGCTCAGCAGGCCGGGCCGGTTGGACTTTACGGACCTTTTTATGGTTGGGGCCGCTGGGGATGGCGGGGATGGGGGCCATCTTGGTGGGGCTGGCGTAGCTGGGGCCCAATGTATACCCAGGAGAAATACGAAGCCGGAACGGTGGTAGTCGATATGGTCGACGCCCGGACCAAACAGCTTATCTGGCGGGGCTGGGTCGAGAACGCCATCGGAAATCCGTCGCGTATCAACGATCAACTTACCCGGGAGGTGGCCCGAATTGCCGAGCAGTTCCCGCAAAACCGCTCGTAACGAACCCGATACAGGGGCGCCGGTTCAGGGAATTGTCGAAAAGAATGACAGGGCCGGTTCCTCATTTTTAATGCCTCTTGTTCGCCAGACGCGCCAGCGCCGGGTTCTCCCCAAAGTAAATAGTATCTAAACAGACGATTGCCTTATGTTTTATCACGACAAAAAGTTGCAGTACAAAGTGCGGGTCGAAAAACCGGACCCGACCTTTGCCCGGGCGCTTCAGCAAGCCATCGGGGGGATCGAAGGAGAGATTCGGGTATGTTTGCAATACCTCTTCCAGGCCTGGAATTCGCGGGGGCCGGTTCGGTATCGCGATATGCTGCTCGATACCGGAACCGAGGAGATTTCCCACATTGAAATGCTGGCGACGGCCGTAGCCCTGAACCTGGAAGGCGCTTCCAACGACCTGATCGACGATCTGGTGGGAAAAAACCCGGTCGTGGAAGCCATTATGGGGGGGATGGACCCCCGGCACTACCTCTCGGGAGGATTGGGTGCGATGGCTGCCGATGCCAACGGCGTTCCCTTCAATGGCTCCTGGGTGGTTAGCTCGGGCAATACGGCCGCCGATATGTACGCCAATGTAATGGCCGAATCGACGGGACGGCTGCTGGCAACGCGTCTGTATAGCCTAACCAACGATGCGGGGATGAAAGATATGCTGTCCTTTCTGATTGCCCGCGATACCATGCACCAGAACCAGTGGCTGGCGGTTCTGGAAGAACTTGGACACGGCGATTTGCGCAACGTCCACCCGATTCCGAACAGTTTCCCGCAAGCCAATGAACAGCAGGAGTTTAGCTACGCTTTTGTGAACACTAACCTGGACAAGGAAGCCTCCGTAGGTACAAACCGGCGCTGGACTGAAGGGCCCTCGATCGACGGAAGGTCGACTTTTCGCGAAGAACCGGCCCGGCCTTACGGCAACGAACCGATGCTGGGACCTCCCGCGAAGGAAGCCTTCGCCCAGACCGAACAAATGCAGGATGCCGGTGAGAAGCGGTGAACGAATCATGGCTAAATTTTGGATATCAATGCATGAAACAATCTCCCGGGGATGCCCCCGGGAGATTGTTTTTGAAGGGGTAGCCCAACTCTTCTGCAACTTCGTAGTTACGCTCGCGAGGGATGTCCCTAAATTTTAGCAACGTTAATCTTTAAATCAGATGAAAAGCTATTGGACCGTGTTACCGCTGTCGGCGCTGCTGGCTTGCGGAGGTGGAAATTCGGGTGCAGATGGTCGGGATGAAGGTGGTCGTCGTGTCGAAGATCTGGGCCGTTTTGTGAGTGGAAGCCGACAGTTGAGCGAATATTACCAGTACGATCAGCCCTGTAATTACATCAGTGAATCGGCTATTTCAACAATGTTTGACCTCCCGGAAGGCACTGTGTTAACCTGGATGGAAACGGAAAGCACCTGTGATATTGTGCTGAATAATAAGAAAGTAGTGTCGCTTTCGACAACGGCCCGACGGCCCTTCGAATCGATTTTTCATGCTGAATATTATTTCGACCGGCTTTTTAAACCCGAAGATCTGACCGACCGGGGTCGTAAACAATATTACACCGGTCCGGATCCGATGGGTACGGGAGCTGAGGGACCGGCCGACGGTTTGGCTAAAACCCTTGAACCCGCGCCTGGAGCGACGGCAGAAAGCGGAGCCGCCAATAATCCATCGCCCGGCAACGGAGCCCCGGCCGGTGCGCCCAACGACTCCGCAGCCCGACACAGCGAACCCGGTGGAATCCGGGCGCAACTGGACGACAATGAGGAACAGCGCAATAGTCCGAAAAGTGTTCCGGGAGTAGCGGAAAAAGCAGTTTGGGACGCAAAAAACCGCACGTTGCATATCCTGAATCTGCAACATGTATTTCACATCATGGTCAAGCACGGCCCGACGGTGGCTGCCGACAGTGCCCATGCCGCCCACCTGGCCAGTCTGCTGATTAGCCAGGTGGATGAAGAGACAAACGTCGGAAGTGATCCGATTTATTAGCGATTGGTAAAAAAACTGTCAGAAATGGGTAAGACCTATTTTCTGACAGTCTCTTAAAACTTCAACGGCATTTCGTTTTCGGGGCAACATGGCAAACCGGATATTGATCAATAGTTTAGTTGCCCTTCTTTCCAATAAATTTCACTGTGGCCGTCCGCAAAATTTCGGGTTGTGATCAACACCAGTGTCGTGGGGTTTTTCAAAAACAGAGAGCTGTAATAGGCCCCTTCCGTCACCGGCAAATCCGGCCAGGGGTAAGAAATGGAACCGAAGTTTTTGGCAACGCTATTGCCGACCAGTACCAGCATGGTGTTCTTACGCCAGTCGCTGCTGATGGATCGCCCACCCGCATCCTGGGTGGAGAGCAGTGTCTGGCCGGTGGGTAGTTGAATCAGATCGGGCGCTCCGCCCCAAATCCGTTGTGTGGTCGCCAGCCACCGGCGGTTATTGGCCGGAGTCCCTAACCCGGCATACCGCCACCGGGCTGAAACCGACGACCATAGCACCCAGGGCGATTGCGTATTGTTGACCGATTCGATGGCGAATACCAGGCCTTTGTTATCGTGCAGTAGCAGCGGACTTGGCATGCCGTCGCGCATTCCGTTGGTGTAAGCGACATGCTCGGGCGTCGTCCATGATTGACCACTGTCGGTGGAGCGCGCCAGCAAAATTTCCTGTTGCGGATTGTTGCTCGGCCACCAGACCGCTTCACTTGAATAAAAAAGCTCAATTTCGCCATCGGGAAGCTGGATCATGGCGGGTTCCCAGGAACGGCCCGAGGCCACGATGCGGGGCGCCCCGAATGTCCAGCCCCGGTCCTGACTAATGCGAATCTGGATGTTTCCGTGGGTGTTGTCATCCGGTTTTCCCCGACCGGTGTAGGCCAGCATGACTGTGCCATTTTGCAGAACCAAAAGTTCCGGATTGGCAAAACCGTAGTAATTCGGATCGTTGTCGGGCACCAGAATTTCGGCTGGTGACCAGGTAGTGCCTCCGTCCGTGCTGCGCCGGATCGCAATGTTGTCCCAGTAATTTTCGACATCCCCGCAATGGTACGTCAGTAGCAAGGTATCGCCCATGATCCGGTGAATGCGACCATATTCCGCAAAATAGACCTCATGCGAGAGCTTCCGGGCGGTTTTATCCCAGGTAATGGACAGCGAAGGGTTGGTGTTGTCAACCGGGGGCTGATCGTCCGGGGCAACCGCCGACGAGTCAGTGGGCGGTTCGGGTGTGGGCGAGCCACCGGGGTCGGTTTTGCATTGCACTAAAAACACCCAACCGAACAGAACGATCAGGTAATTCACTTTCCGCCTATTCACACGTATTCCAGTCATAAAAAATTGGTTAATCCTTCGTTGACGCCAAACACACGCAGACAACGAATTGTCGATAAAGTCATTCGGGGCAAATTATAGAGAACGAAAAAAAACGAATAAAGAATGCAGCCGCACGTTGTGTGCAGTTCAGGATATCCTGTCTACAATCCACATCCAGTATCCAGCAACTAGTATCCATCCCAAACCGTCAATACCCCGGATTTTGGGTCAGGCCGGGGTTCAAATCCCGGTCGGTTTGCGGAATTGGCAGCAACTCACTGCGCCCCCGAACGAAGGTTGAAAAGGCCGGATCGCGGTTGGCAAGCTGCGGGCCGAGGTCGCCCCAACGGGCCAGGTCGTTCCAGCGCCAGCCTTCCCCCGACAGTTCTGTTACCCGTTCGTGCTTCAATTGACCCAGAAACTGCTCCGCCGTCAACCCCGGTCTTACCGTCGAAAGCCGGGGCAATCCGGCGCGCTGCCGCACCTGATCCACAAATGAATAAGCCTGGGCGGTTTTTCCCGTTGCGTTCAGCGCTTCGGCGTACATCAGCAGGACATCAGCGTAGCGGATATAGCGCCAGTTGTTGGGCGAGCGGTAACCTTCCTCGTTTTTCCAGTGGTCGTTCTGAAACTTCCGGAACCAGACACGCTGGTTATTCGTACCATACCGTTGGAGAAACGTTTGACCGTAAATCTGGGTGAAGGCCGGGCCACGCACATCGGTGGAGTCGAACAGAAACGAAGCTTCCAGCCGGGGATCGCGGGCACCCGTCGTCGTTCGTTCGTTGAATTCACGAACCACCCAGCGCCGGGCTTCGCCGTCGGACCATCCGATGCCGCTTGGACCGAAAAACTGTGCAATGGAGGTGCCGTAGTTCTGATTGGGCGTTTCGGTATCGTCGTCCGTGTACTCGGCAGGATTTAGTTCAAATTGCCACTCAAAAACCGATTCCCGGTTATTTTCGGTTGTCACCAGAAAGTTGTCGCGGTAATTGGGCATCAGGCTGTAAATGCCTTTGCCTTCGCCTTCGGTCAGCCATTGCAGGGGCGTGATGGCTTCTGCGTATTTCCGTTGTTGCAAATAGGTGCGGGCCAGCAAGGCGAAGGCGGCTCCTTTAGTCGCCCGGCCCAGGTCATTCGGTCCATAGGTTGTCGGCAAACCGGTGGCAGCTTCGGTCAGGTCTTTCTCGATTTGCGCCCAGACCTGCGCCTGGGTCGCGCTGGCAGGCTGATCACCCACGACCGAGGGTTCCAGAATCAGCGGGACATTGCCCCAGAGCGTGGCCAGGTGAAAGTAGAACATGGCCCGTAGAAACTTGGCTTCGCCGACGTACCGCTGCTTCAAGGTTTCGTCCATCGGAATGGCCGGGACGTTGGCAATGACTTGATTCGCCCGGTTGATGCCAATGTAATTATCATTCCAGACACCGTAGGCATTGCCGTAATTGTAGTCGGTGATCAGAAACTGATCCATGTTATTGACTATATCCGTGGCCGGGCTCAGGCTTTGGCCTTCATCGGAGCGGATGATGTAGTAAAACGGCATCCAGCGCGAAATACCGCCCCGGTGCGTCGTGCTGTAAACGGCATTCACGCCCGCCAGCGCATCATCTGCGGTTTTCCAGAACGACTGCGTCGTCACCTGGTTGGGATTGACAATGTCCAGATTCCGGTCGCAACCGGTAAAGGCGATCGTCGTTGCGACTGCCAGTAAAATCAGACGATTCTTCATGGAGTTTTTATAGCAGAGGTTGGTCTTAAAAATCGAAGTTAACGCCAAGGGATACGACGCGCGGGGTGGGCCAGTGGCCGTTGTCGACACCCCGTTCCTGAATGTTGGCCCCGGTAACGTCCGGATCGAGACCGCTGTAGCCTGTGATCGTGAACAGGTTCTGGCCGCTGACATACACCCGCGCTCCCCGGATTTTGGCCCGGTTCAGGACGTTGGCCGGTAAGGAATAGCCGATTTCAATATTCCGCAGCCGGACGTACGATGCGTTTTCCAGCCACCGATCGGTATACCCCAGGTTGTTCGAAATGATGCCCTGATCACCAGCTTCCAGCCCCAGGCGCGGGTCGCTGGTGTTGGTATTTTCCGGAGTCCACGGGTTGATATCGGCCCGGAAGTTGGTGAGCTGGTAGGTATCCAATGTCCGGCGCACGTCATTATAGACCGTATAGCCAAACACGCCCACAAACTGAATATTCAGCGAGAACTGTTTGTACGACGCGTTGGCTTGCGCGCCGGCCTGTAATTTGGGCCAGGGTGATGACACAAACTGGCGATCGTTCACGTCGATCCGTCCGTCGTTGTTGGTGTCCTCGTACCGCACATCGCCCGGTTTGGCAAACGGTTGTACCAGTTGTCCATCCGGTCCCCGGTAATTGTTGATCTCTTCCTGGTTCTGGAAAAGCCCGTTCGTTTTCAGGACATACCACTGCCCGACGGGATTGCCGACCTGCGAGCGGGTGTTGCCACTGAGGATGTAATTGATGTTCTGGCCCTGGTTCCCAACGTTTTCAACCCGGTTTTTGATGGTCGTAAAGTTGCCCGATACATCCCATTTGATGGCGTGTTCGTTGTTGCGGTAGGTGGCCGAAAATTCAACGCCCCGGTTGCGGATCGACGCCGTGTTGACGTACGGATTCCCGCGCAGGTTGCCCAGGTAACCCGGCACTGTCAGGTTCAGAATCGCATCCGACGACAGCGAGTTGTAGACATTGATCTCGGCCGTCAGGCGGTTGCGCCAGAAACTGGCCGTCAGCCCATAATTCTGCTGCGTCCGTTCCTCCCAGCGCAAATCCGGGTTGGCAAGCTGGGCCTGGTAAGCACCCACATTTTCGTTTTGATCAACACCAAAAATCGCCCGGGGGTTGTTGTTGATAAACGCCGTGTAGGGGAAAGATCCCAGCGTGGGTACCACAATACCCAGCTTCCCGTAGGATACATTCAGTTTCAGATCGGTCACCCAATCCACCTTGAAAAAATCTTCCTGACTAATGCGCCAGGCTGCGGCCACCGAAGGGAAAAAACCGGTCCGGTTGTTGGCTCCGAAGCGCGAATCCTGATCGACCCGGCCGGTCAGCGTCAGCAGGTATTTGTCTTTGTAGGTGTAATTGATCCGGCCGAGGTAACCCAGAATCCGGTAGAAGTCCGGAATGCCCCCGGCCGAGGTCGAAACGCCGGTGGCGGCTCCGATGGTGTTGAAGTATTGCCCCCCGGCAAAGGCCAGATTGGTCCGTCCGCCCGTCGTAATTTCGCGTCGGGTGGTTTGCTGGCTGATTCCGACGACGCCGTTGAGGTTGTGCGGGCCGAATGTCCGGTTGAAGTTCAGGGTATGTTCAAACAGCAGGCTCGAATACCGGGAGCGATCTTCCGAAACCGAACTCGGCACCACGGCGGCATTGTACTGATATACCCCGATCCGGCGCAGGCTCTGGATGTAATCAAAGCTGACCTCCAGCCCCGCGTTGAAGCGGTAACTCAACCAGTCGGCAAATTTGAACTCCAGATAGCCGTTACCGACCAGTTTGGCAAAATTGCTTTTATTCGAGGCCAGGTTGCGGGCGGCTACCGGGTTGAAGGCATACGTAACCGCATCGGGATACGAACCGATTCCCCAGCCTTCGGGATTGGTGGCGCTGACGTAGCGAGGGTCCTGCACCGGAATAACCGGCAGGTTGCTGGCCATGTCGTAAATCGGGTTACCCGCCGGGAAGTTTCGGGTATTCGAATTGGTCAGGACCAGATTTTCGCCGATCGTAAACCGGCCAAATTCGCTCCGGGTGTTGATCCGCAGGCTGGCCCGGTTGAAACCGGTTCCCCGGACATAGCCGGTATTGTCGAAATAGCTGCCCGAGATCAGGTAGTTGCCGGTTTTGGTCCCACCCGAAAGGCTCAGGTTGTAATCCTGAAGGTTGCCGGTCTGAAGCACCTCGTTTTGCCAGTCGGTATCGATGTTTGGGTTGAAGGTGCCGGTGGCGACGCTGGCCGGAGGTGTCTGACCCGCATTCTGGTACTGGGTGCGTTGCAGGGCGGCAAACCCGGCAGCATCGGTCAGATCCCAGCGTTTGGCCACCTGTTGAATCCCATATTTACCCGAAAACGAAATCCGGACCGGACCTTCCTTGCCCTGCTTGGTCGTGATGATGATGACGCCGTTGGCCGCCCGTGACCCGTAAATTGCAGCCGCCGATGCATCTTTCAGTACCTGAATCGACTCAATGTCGTTGGTGTTGATGGTCGGGTTGGCATCGGCAATCATGCCGTCGATGATGTAGAGCGGATCGGTGTTCAGGAAGCTGGCGACCCCCCGAATCTGGATGGATGCCTGCTGGCCGGGAACGCCGGTATTCCGAACTGTCACGCCCGGTGACAACCCCTGAATGGACTCAGCCAGTGACTGTGCCGTAACCTTACTGGCATCGGTCGGGCTGATCACGGCATTGGCCCCGGTAACATCCCGCTTCCGGACCGCCTGATACCCAATCACGACAACCTCGTCCAGCGCTGTGGCCGTGGGCGACATCGTCACATCGACCGTGCTGCGGTTGTTGATCGGTACATCCTGCGACGCATAGCCGATGAACGAAAACGTCAGCACGCTGCTGCCCTCCGGGACATTGATCGTGTAAATGCCTTCGCCGTTGGTGGTGGTTCCGTTGGTTGTTCCTTTGATTAAAACCGTGACTCCGGGCAGCGGTTGCCCGGTTTCGTCGACCACACGCCCCGTAATCGGTTGCAGCGTTGCGCGGGTTTGGGCGTACAGGATAGCATTCGGGCCAAAGCACGGAAGAATTACCAGCATAACCGCCAGCCCGCAGCAAAAAAGCGATGAATAAACTCGCCGAGTGCGAAACAATATAGTCTTTCTCATAGAAGGTGTGCTAAACGGGTTACAGATTGAAACTGGTTATCGAGGTTGAATCGGGCCATAAATTGAAACCTTTGGTAATACTTCATGAATAAGTGTTTTTACGCTCAATGAAAGGGGTTTGAATACTCAGGGTGCCTGGTTATCAGGAAGTGGAGTACCGAATAGTCTAATTTTGAACAGACATAAGCATGATGTTCAGTCTTGGCTGGTAAATGATTGAACAAAACATAGTTTTTTTTGAAAATTTAGAGTAATGTCCCAAGCACGTAACCTGAAAAAGAAGGTAGGGTTTAAGCAAACAAGGGAATGGGGCAGGGGACGCTGGGCATGTTGTTCGGGTGGGCCGAAAGCTTACTTTGCAGGATACTCGTTTCTCCTTCTTTACGCTGGCGGGTTGTCAGGCTGGAAGTCATGTAGCCAAACCGAACAGCAGCCACGAGTGGCTTTGGGCTTCCCGTTTTGAAACCGCCGTGGTAAATCCGGAAGCGTTAAAAACCATGTAAACCAGTAAAAGCGATTTGTGATGAAGACGATGGAAGAATTTATGGAGCCGATTGCCATGCAAGTGGGCATCGATCCGGACGGTGAGGTGTGCGTAGCCAGGGAGGGGTTGATTGAGGAACCGCAGGATTTGCTTGACCAGTTGGAAGACGCCCAACCGGCGGATGCCGCCATCATTGGGGTGGCTCAGAAAATGGAACATTACGAGATCGCGGCCTACGGAACCGCCCGGACGCTGGCGCAGCAGGCTGGTCAGGACCAGGTGGTCGAACTGCTTCAGCAAACGCTGCAAAAAGAGAAAGCAACCGATGAGAAGCTGACCGTCATTGCGACCAGTCAGGTGAATCAGATGGCACTGAATTCTTAAGCATCCAAAACCGGTATATCGACGGTGGCTAACCGATTGATATACGGTTACGTACAGGCGGGCCGGACTTCAAGGTTGCCGAACAGGAACAGACTACTTATGAATATCATTTCAACCAAAGTTCACGGTGTAATCGATTATGTCGCCGGGTCTTTTTTCGTTATATCCCCCTGGATTTTTGGCTTTGCCGATCGCGATGCCGCTCAGTGGGTGCCGATTATTCTGGGGGTAATGGCAATCATTTATTCCATTTTTACTGACTACGAATTAGGGCTGATTCGGCGGCTACCGATGCCGATGCATTTAACGATGGACGTTTTGAGTGGAATCGTGATGGTGGCTTCGCCCTGGCTTTTCGATTTCGCCAATCGAGTGTACCTGCCGCATGTCATTTTTGGCGCTTTCGAGATCGGGGCCGGACTCCTGACGCAGCGGAAGCCCTATGTAAACAAGAGTACCACACCATTTCATGAGTAGGATCAATAGAGTTTTTCTCTGGTAAACTCTGATGCCCTCTGATTAACTCTGTGTAATAACAAATCCCTATAACTCAGGCTGCTTCACCACGACCGATTCAACCCGGCTACGGACAAATTCCACCCCGGCCTGTGCCCGCACCAACGCTTCGGCATACGGCTCATACAGGACATGTCCGGGCGGGTTGGTCGACAGGTCGGCGTCCCAAAGCCCAGAATGGTGCCATCGGTCAGGATGATCCCAGTCCGGGCGGTCGATGATGGGGTAGAGGCAAGCGCCCCAAAGGGGGATCCCGGTCTGAAGCACGGCCGCACATTCGCGCCCAATCATCTCGATCCAAAGCGGCCGGTCGATGCCCGGATGGCTGGTTTCGGTCAGCACAATGGGAAGATTATAACGCCGGTAGGCTTTGAGCAACAGCTTTCGGAGTGGCACCCAGCGCGGGTCCGGAACCGGGTCGTTCCAGCCCAGAAACGTCTCCGTTCCCTCAATCCACTGGTTATTGTAATAATAATTCAACCCGAGCAAATCCAGGTACGCGGGCGACCCGCCGAGGTCCGGAGCCAGGTAGCCCGCCAGCATATCGATAGCCTGGAACTGATCCTCGTCGGCCCGGGCAGCCCGAAGAACCTGCTCGTCGGAGGCATCGAGAGGAGGAACCATTTGAACCAGCGGCTCCGTCGTCAAAATCCGGATTGACGGGTCTAGTTCACGCAGGGCGGCCACCCCTTCGATGTAGGCCCGCATGAGCCCCCGCTTCACTTCCCAGCCCTGACCGATGCAGTAGGGGGTGGTGCCCCGCACTTCGCCACCTAGCCACGACATAAAGCTTACTTCGTTGATCGGTGTGACAATCAGCGTGTCGTCGGGATAACGATCGCGGTAGAAGTGTACAAATGATCGGCAGAGCGCTGCAAACCGCCGGGCAAACTGGGGGTGGAGGGGCGTCAGATCGTCGGGGTAGCCAAAGTGACACAAGTCCCAGATTTGTTGAATACCCTCGCGGTGGCCAACCGTAAGCATGTGTTCAACGACACGCCAGTCGTATTGTCCGGCGGTTTTTTCCACCTGGCTCCAGCGGATGCCTTCCCGAACGGTTCGGATCTGAAACGGGTTCAATTGCCGATAATCTGCTTCGAGCATGGCCAAATGCCCGGTCTGAGGCAAAAAATCAACCCGGTTTCCAAAACAGTTGAGTTGGTCGGTGCATTCAAACCCCGCCCACCAGAACGAATAAAACGGGTTTTGGTTCGACATGGAAAAAGGGTAAGTCGTCAATACAAATAGATTTTAGAATAAATCAAAGGTGGAAAAAAAGATTGCAAAATCCGGGGTGCTGACGGTTTTCCGAGCGAAAGGGAATGGCTCTGGCAGAAGCGACGCATGCTGGAAGTGGTAAGCACAGAAGAAACCCCGGCGTACGAACAAACCGTTGACCAGCGGGTTACTTTATTGAATACGATCTTGTATGTTAATCCCCTGTTTCGATGAAAACCACAACGCAGTCGATTGAGCAATTGAGCATCAATACCGTGCGGGTATTAGCCGCCGATGCGGTTCAGAAAGCCAATTCCGGCCATCCCGGTTTACCGATGGGAGCCGCCCCGATTGGGCATATCCTCTGGACGGAAGCCATGAACTACAACCCGCAGAATCCCGACTGGCCCAACCGCGACCGGTTTATTCTGTCGGCGGGGCATGGCTGTATGTTGCAGTATTGCTTCATGTACCTGACGGGTTACGAACTAAGTCTGGATGACCTGAAGCAGTTTCGGCAACTCGATAGCCTGACGCCCGGCCACCCGGAATACGGCTTATCGCGGGGGGTAGAAATCACGACGGGGCCCTTGGGACAGGGTTTTGCCAACGGCGTTGGATTTGCCATCGGGCAGTATCACCTGGCCGCCCGTTACAACAAGCCGGAATTCCCCCTATTCGACTATAAAATTTACGCCTTGTGCAGCGATGGCGATATGATGGAGGGCATTACGTCCGAAGCGGCTTCGCTGGCGGCCCATCTGCAACTGGGCAACCTGATTTATTTCTACGACGATAACCACATTTCCATTGAAGGCAGCACCGACCTGACCTTCACGGAAGACGTCGCTCAGCGGTTTCAGGCCTACGGCTGGCATGTGCAGGTGGTACCGGACGGTAACGACCTGGAAGCGCTTTATCAGGCCGTGAAAGCCGCTCAGGAGGAAACCACCCGTCCGTCGCTGATCAAAGTCCGGACGCATATCGGTTATGGTAGTCCCAACAAAATGGACACCGCTGAAGCCCACGGTTCTCCATTGGGAGAAGATGAACTCCGGCTGGTGAAAGAAAATTTCGGTTTTAATCCCGACGAATCGTTTGTGGTACCAGAAGATGTGCTTCATTTTTACCGGGAAATCGGCAAGGAGCGGGGGAAGAAAGAAGAAAAATGGAATGATCTGTTCAACGCCTACAAAGCGAAATACCCCGATCTGGCGCAGGAGTTTGAGTGGGTTACCAACGGGAAACTGCCGGATGGGTGGGAGCAGAAGATACCGGTATTTCCGGCCGGGGACGAAAAAATAGCGACCCGCAAAGCCTCCGGCAAAGTTCTGAACGCCATTGCCGACGACTTGCCGCATCTGATCGGCGGCTCGGCGGATTTGTCGCCTTCGACCGATACGGATTTGAAGAACTATCAATCCTTCTCGGCCGAAAACCGGGCCGGACGGATTTTTCATTTCGGGATTCGGGAACACGCGATGGGTGCCGTTCTGAACGGGCTGGCCGTCACGAAAGGCATTATTCCTTATGGCGCGACCTTTCTGGTGTTTTCCGACTACCTGCGTCCGACAATCCGGCTGGCGGCCATCATGAAAATCCGGCCGGTGTTTATCTTTACGCACGACAGCATCGGGCTGGGCGAAGACGGCACCACGCACCAGCCCATCGAGCACCTGATGGCGCTGCGGGCGATTCCGAACCTGATCGTGATCCGACCCGCCGATGCCAACGAAACCGCCCAGGCCTGGCGGGTGGCTATCCAGCACCCCGGTGGCCCCGTTGCCCTCATCCTGACCCGACAGGGCTTGCCCGTCATCGATCAGGAAAAATATACCAAAGCCGACGCGCTGGAAAAAGGTGCCTACATTCTGTCCGATTCAGACAAAAAACCGGATGTTATTTTGATTGGGACCGGCTCGGAAGTGTCGTTGTTGTTGCAGGCGCAGGAGCAACTGAAAGCCGAATCGATTGCCGCCCGCGTGGTTAGTATGCCCTCCTGGGAACTGTTTGACCGTCAAGATGCTTCATACAAAGAGACGGTTTTTCCGAAAGCCATCAAAAAACGGCTGGCCGTCGAAGCCGGGGCGGTGTTGGGCTGGTACAAATATGTCACCGACGAAGGCGATATCCTGGGTATGACCTCCTTCGGCGAATCGGCTCCGGCGGGTGATCTGTTCAAGAAGTTCGGTTTTACGGTGGAAAATGTTGTCAGCCGGGCGAAGAAATTACTCTCTTGAATTTCATTATTCGGTGTTCGTTATTCAATATTCGATATTTAATGATCGGTTAATATCGAATATTGAATAACGAACACCGAATAGCGAAGTAAAAACCAAAAACTCATGAAAATAGGCATTGCCGCCGATCATGGCGGCTTCGAACTGAAAGAAACCCTTCACACGTACCTGACCGACCTGGGCTATGAGGTCGTCGATTTTGGGGCCCATACCTACGAAAGCACCGACGATTATCCCGACAAAATCATCCCGCTGGCGCAGGCGGTTTCGCGCCGGGAAGTCGAACGCGGGGTGGCGGTTTGCGGGAGCGGAGTGGGGGCTGCCATTGTCGCCAACAAGATTCCGGGCGTTCGGGCGGCTTTGATCAACGATCATTTTTCGGCCCACCAGGGTGTAGAAGACGACGATATGAACTTAATTTGCCTCGGCGGACGGATCACCGGCAACCGGGTAGCCGAAGAATTCATCCGCGCCTTCCTCGAAGCCCGCTTCAGCGGAGCCGAGCGACACCTCCGGCGACTGAACAAAGTGATTGAATTAGAACAGAAGTGATTTCGTTATTCGATGTTCGCTATTCAATATTCGATATTAACCGATCATTAAATATCGAATAGCGAACACAGAATAACGAAGGGAATAACGTTAAACCTCAAACGAAAAATGGCAAATCGCGTAAAACAGATTCACGAGTTCGGGCAGAGTATCTGGCTGGATTTCATCGACCGGAAAATCATGGATTCCGGCCAACTGCAACAGCTCATCGACGAAGACGGTGTCCGGGGCATTACGTCCAATCCGGCTATTTTCGAAAAAGCCATCAGCAGCAGTTCAGATTACGACGAGGACATCAAACGGCTGGCGAAGGAAGGCAAAAGTGACGAAGATATTTTTTACGGACTGGCGGTCAGCGACATTCAGCGCGCGGCCGATTTGTTCAAACCGGTGTATGAAGAGGAAATTCGGGGTGCGGATGGCTACGTGAGTCTGGAAGTGTCGCCGTTTCTGGCGCTTGATACGGAAGGCACCATCAACCAGGCCCGCCAACTCTGGAAAGCCGTGGATCGCGAAAACGTCATGATCAAAATCCCCGGCACGGCCCCCGGTTTGCCCGCTATTCAAACGGCCATTCGCGAAGGCATCAACGTGAACGTGACGCTGCTGTTCGGGCTGGATCGGTACGAAGCCGTGACCGATGCCTACATTTCGGGCCTGGAAGCCCGGGCTGAAGCCGGTTTACCGATCGACCACATTGCCTCGGTGGCCAGCTTCTTTCTGAGCCGCATCGACGTGATGGTCGACCCGCTGCTCGATGAAAAAGGCGCGCCGGAACTGAAAGCGCAGGTGGCCATTGCCTCGGCCCGCAAGGCCTACGAAATCTACAAGCGCGTGTTCAACAGCGAACGGTTTGCCAAACTAAAAGCCAAAGGGGCCAAACCGCAGCGGTTGCTGTGGGCCAGCACGAGCAGCAAAAACCCGGCGATTCCCGACACGAAATACGTCGAAGAACTGATCGGCCCCGATACGGTGGATACGGTTCCGATGGAAACGCTGGAAGCGTTCCGGGATCACGGCGTGGCCGAAAACCGGCTGGAAAATGACCTGGAGAAATCGACCGAGATTCTGGAGAAGCTGAAAACCGTCGGCATCGATATTGACGAAATCACCCAGAAACTTGAAGATGAAGGCATCGAGAAGTTCAACAAGCCGTACGAAAAACTCCTCGCGGCCATTAATACCCAAAAGAAAACGCTCGAACACGCTTGATCTGCCGTTTAAGGTTTGAGGTTTAACGTTTGACGTTGCCAAAAACCTTAAACGTTATACCTCAAACCTTAAACGACTCAAATGGCTGAAACGAAGTATAATTTTGGCATGATTGGCCTCGGTACGATGGGCCGGAATCTGCTGCTTAACATGGCCGATCACGGTGTTCCCGTGGCGGGGTATGACATCAACCCCGATCAGGTGGCCGGTTTTGAAAAAGAAGGTGAAGGCAAACCCGTCAAAGGGTTTACCGATCTGGCGGCCATGACGCAAAGCCTGTCCAAACCCCGGGCGATCATGATGCTGGTGCCCGCCGGAAAACCGGTCGACAATGTGATTGAAAACCTGCTCCCGTTGCTCGAACCCGGCGACATCATGATCGACGGGGGAAACTCGCATTTTACGGATACAGTCATCCGGGATAAATACCTCGATCAGAAAGGATTGCACTTTTTTGGGATGGGGATTTCGGGCGGGGAAGAAGGCGCCCGCAAAGGCCCGAGCATGATGCCGGGTGGCGATAAACAGGCGTATTTGACACTGAAACCCATTTTTGAAGCCATTGCCGCCAAAGTCGATGGCGCGCCGTGCGTGACCCACATCGGCCCGGGCGCTTCGGGTCATTTTGTAAAGATGGTCCACAACGGCATCGAATACGGTCTGATGCAATTGATTGCCGAAACCTACGAAGTGCTGCGCAAGGGTCTGCAACTCGGCAACGAAGAGCTTTACCAGCTTTTCAAACAATGGAATGAAGGCCGATTGCAATCGTTTTTGATCGAAGTAACCCGCGATATTTTCAATTTCCGGGAAAATGGTTCCGACCAATACTTGGTTGATCGAATCAAGGACCAGGCCAAGTCGAAGGGAACCGGCAAGTGGACCTCGCAAGTCGCGATGGACCTGGAGGTGCCAATTCCGACCATCGACACGGCGGTGGCGATGCGTGATTTGTCGAAATACAAAACGCTGCGGACCAAAGCGGCCACGGTGTACGGCGACCTACCAGCTGCGCTGACGGTCGACAAAGCCGAATTTCTGGAACAGGTGGAACAGGCGCTGTATTTCAGCACCATCATGACCTACGCCCAGGGGCTGGATTTGCTGTATCGGTCGTCGATTGCGTACGGCTACAACCTGAATCTGGCCGAAATTGCCAAAATCTGGCGAGGTGGGTGCATCATTCGGGCTACGCTGTTGAACGACATTTTCAATGCCTACGAAAAAGCGCCGAGTCTGGAGCACCTGCTGCTGGATGAATCGGTGGCGGGGTTGGTGAAAGAAAGTGAGTCGGGTGCCCGCTCAGTGATTTCGACGGCTATCTCGGCGGGGATTGCTCTTCCGGCTTTTGCCGCTTCGCTAACGTATTTCGATGCGTTCCGGAGCGAACGCATGCCCTCGAACCTGATTCAGGCCCAGCGCGATTACTTTGGCGCTCACACCTACGAACTGATTGACAAAGAAGGCGTTTTCCACACCCACTGGACGCCACTTCCCGGAAAACCATGAAATCAACGCTCACTCCGCAACCCACCGTTTTCGTGATTTTCGGTGGGACCGGCGACCTGGCCTGGCGCAAACTGGCCCCGGCTCTATACAACTTGTACCTCGACGGCTGGATGCCCGAGCATTTTTCGATCATCGGCACCGGCCGGACGCAGCTCAGCGACGACCAGTTTCGGGAAAAACTGCTCGAAGGAATTAACAAATTCTCGCGCAGCGGAAAAGCCAAACCGGAACAGTGGGACACGTTCTGCCGAAACATTTTCTACCAGGTGTCGGATCTGACCAAGGAAAAAACCTACCAGGAACTGGGCGAGCGGTTTGCCGCCTACGAAAGCGAATGGGGGCAGAAAGCCGACATCATTTACTACCTGGCCGTTGCGCCCAACTTCTTCCCGATCATTGCCGATAATATCGCGAAGAAATGCCCGAACACCGGCCTGGACCGCACGCGTATCGTGATCGAAAAACCGTTTGGGCACGATCTGGAGTCGGCCAAAGCCCTGAATGCGCAGTTGCAGGGCATTTTTGACGAGAAGCAGATTTACCGCATTGACCACTATCTCGGCAAGGAAACCGTTCAGAACATCATGGCGTTTCGGTTTGCCAACTCGCTGCTCGAACCGATCTGGAACCGGAATTACATCGACCACGTCCAGATTTCGGTGACCGAACAACTCGGCGTCGAAGACCGGGGTGGTTATTACGACGGCGCCGGGGCCATGCGCGACATGATTCAGAATCACATTCTGCAATTGCTTTGCCTGATTGCGATGGAACCGCCGATTAACCTGGATGCCGACGAGGTTCGGAACCGCCGGGTGGACGTGCTGCGGTCGATGCGCCGATTCGATGCCGACGCCATCCGGTTTTCGGCCGTTCGGGGCCAGTACGCGCACGGCTGGATCGAAGGGAAGGAAGTTCCCGGTTATCGGCAGGAACCGGAGGTCAACCCGGACTCGAACACCGAAACCTTCGCGGCCGTGAAGTTCTTTGTCGACAACTGGCGGTGGCAGAATGTGCCGTTCTACGTCCGTACGGGCAAGCACCTGAGCCAGTCGGCTTCGGTGATCTCGATTCAGTTCAAGAACGTTCCGCACTCCATTTTTCCGCCGGAAGCGGCCGAAAACTGGCAGCAAAACCGCCTGATTTTCAGCATTCAACCCGAAATGAGCATTCGGTTGCAAATGCAGGCCAAGCGGCCCGGCCTGGACATGACGCTGAACCCGGTCGATCTGGTGTTCGATTACAGCGGCACCTATTCCGGCAAACCGCCCGAAGCCTATGAGACGCTGCTGCTCGACACCATGCTGGGTGACCAGACGCTGTTCATGCGCAGCGACCAGGTCGAAGCGGCCTGGGAGTTGATTATGCCGATTCTGCGGGCCTGGGAAAGCAAGAAAAGCCTGAGTTTCCCGAATTACCCGGCCGGTTCATGGGGGCCCGAAAACGCCGAAGCCCTCATTGCCCAGGACGGTTTTCACTGGTTTACGCTTCCGCTAAACGGGAAACATTGATGAGCCAACCCATCCTTCATATTTACGAAACGGCCGACGCTACCCTGGTGGCGTTGGCCGACTTTTTTGTCGAAACTGCCAAAATGGCCATCGCCGAAACCGGGCGGTTTTCCGTCTCGCTCTCGGGCGGCAGTTCGCCCAAGAAACTCTATGAACTGCTTGCCACACCCGAGTATAGCCGTCGGATCGACTGGGACAAAGTCGATTTTTTCTTCGGTGACGAACGCTACGTGCCCGCCGATCATCCGGACAGCAACGCGCTGATGGTCAAAAAAGCCTTGTTCGATCCGCTGCGGATTCCGGCGGAGAACATCTTTGCGGTCGATACGAGCTTACCGCCCGACGAAGCCGCCGAGCAATACGCCCAAACCATCCGAAACCGTTACCAGGCCGAGGCTGTACGGTTCGACCTGATTCTGTTGGGATTAGGCGACAATTCGCACACAGCCTCGTTGTTTCCGCACACGCCGGTGTTGCACGATACCTCCGTTTCGGTGAAAGCGGTTTTTCTGACCGACCAGAACGTGTACCGGATTACGATGACGGCCCCGTTGCTCAACCTTGGGCGTCGGCTGGCGTATCTGGTGTACGGGCAAGGGAAAGCCGAAGCGGTCGAAGCCGTGCTGAATGGCCCGGAAGACATTGAAAATCACCCGGCCCAACTCCTGCGGAAAGCCGAAGGCGAAATCCACTGGTTCCTCGACAAACCGGCGGTCCGTGGGTACAGGTATTCAATTTAATATATAAGATACAATAATATATAATTAATGTTGTTATAGTGGCAGGTAGCTATTCAATCTGACCACTATGCCCTATTCAGGTTTACGACAGCTCTTAATTTGCGCCCTTGGACTTATCCTGTCCCAGGGGCTTGCTGCACAAACAGCCCCAAATCTGCTTCAGCGCGGAGCGGAGACGCTGACACGTGCTGAACACATGCTTTGGCAGGCCACCAAAGCCCCGGGAGTCATTCAACTGAAGAAACAGCGGTTTAAGGCATCAAAAACAGCCGAAACGTCGTTTTACATGCGATTTGACGGAAAGGCAAATCAGAAAACGTTGCACGTGTATTATTTCATTCCGGGCAAATGGCTGATCCGCAATTTCCCACCGAACGTTGCACTGATTGGGCCGGAAAACGTTTCGACAAATCTGACCAAATACGTCTCGGTGCAGGATGGAACGATTATTTATGGCATTTTTCCGCTGGAATTGCCTAATAAACCGTATACAGATGTCGTTCGATTTAAAGCCTCAGTGCCCGGAAAGCTCATTGCTTTTTTGTAAAACCTCCTGTACCCACGGACCGCCGGGCGGCCCCGTTTAGTCCGTGAGTTGCGCGTTACTC